>NZ_QOHO01000026.1 GCF_003432035.1 Lacrimispora amygdalina | reverse complement strand
AGTTTTTTTACAGCCCCTTTTATGTTGATAGGTGGTATAATTTGGTAATGAAAAAGACCATTACTTTTGTATTAATAATACTTATATTATTCTCATCATTCCCGACACAAAGCAATGCAATGTCAGATTCCCAGTCTGCTGCCATACAAACGTTGCTGAATGATGCCTGTCGAATATCGGGTGTTCCGGGAATGTCAATTTCAATCCTTGATGAAGATGACGTATTCTTCTTTTCTTCCGGGTATGAAAACCTTGAAAAGGGAATCCCCTAAACTAACGGAAAACCCCGATTTTTGTCCCCCGTTTGATGGTTCCATCGCTATTCCATTCTGTATAGACATAAGGACCCTTATCCGTGGTTCCATTTTCTGTAAAATAATGTGTTTCATTATTATAGTTGTAGGGACCTGACACCATTTTCAGAGTGCTGGTGTTAAAATAGTAGACATTCCCATTAATTTTCATAATGCCTCCCTGAAGCTCACCGGTATCGGCTGCGTAATACCAGGTGTTATCCCTTTGAATCCACCCGGTACGCATAAGCTGATCATTGCCAAAAAAGAACCAATGGCTTTTATAGTTGACCCAGTTATTCGTACAATAATCGCCAGATCCCCACCTGTATTTCATCCCCTGCGATGTGCTCTCGAATCCTGCAGCCAATGTTGACATAGCACTACCTATCGTTATAGCCATAGATAATGCGGTTACCATTATATACTTTTTTTTCATAGATCCAGACCTCCTTATATTTGTATTAATTATTTTCGGATCTGGCTAGAGTATATATTCTAAAGCAACTGTGAGTCAATGAATGTTATAATTTTGTAAAAATATGTAAATTATCTGTAAATATTTGTCAGTGAAACGTTATTATCTTAAGAATTATTAACGATAACTTTTACCCATATCCCGCAAGTGCCGCCCACTGCCTTAACATCATAAATGAGTAATATCCATAAATCTTTGATAGACTCTCAGTGCTTAAACCAGACTGGAATTTCTATCTGTGTAGTTTTACATTTCTTTTTCTTGTGAATTTAATTATTATTTTATAAAACATTTTTCTGGGAAGAAAGTTACTCATGATTCGAACTATCTTTGCATCCAGACCAGGCACACTTACTACCCGCCCCTTCTTTAAATCTCTCATAGCCAGATTAACGATTTCCTCCGGATCCATAAATTTCATAAATCCTTTTTTCTTCTTGATTACATTCATTCCGGCACTTTCATGAAAATCAGAATCAATAAAGCCAGGGCATACCACCTGCACATCAATAGCGGTATCGATCAGTTCCATGTATAGGCCTTCTGTAAAATTAAGAATAAATAATTTGGTTGAAGAATATAAAATATTTCTTGGCATTACTGCAAATGCGCCATCGGAAGAAATATTAATAATAGTTCCCCTGTTTCTGACCATCATTTGTTTTAATATATGCTGGGTTAGAATAACAACCGTATTCATTTGTAAAAACATTATACCATCCCTGTCTTCTTTTGACACTTCTGAAAATACAGGCTTCAATCCAAATCCTGCATTGTTAATTAATACTTCAATCTCATCATCCCGGATCTCATTAAGAAGAATATTTACTCCTTCTTCATTTGCCAGATCTACAATAACTGTTTTAACTTTTACGTGATACGTATTCTCTATATTTACTGCATTTGCCCTAATCTTATCTTCCCTTCTGCCGGTAATAATAAGATTGTATCCTTTTTTCCCATATTCCTTTGCATAAGCCAAACCAAGTCCGCTGGTTGCACCTGTTATTAACGCCATATTTTTCATTGATTTCTCCTTAATTCACTTATTCGATTTTATTGACTGCTTTTTATAAACCGCACTGTATGTACCTCTAGACACGTTACAACTCTCTCTGTAAAATCCATTGCACATCATTAATTCTTCTATTTCATTAACAGGCATTCCATCATTTTCTCTTTGTGGTTCTTTTATAAGTAATCTTCCTTCATTTTTCAAAACCCTGAAAAATTCACTTACGATCCCGCTTCTTAGTTTCTTTGGAACCTCGTGCAATGCATAAAAAATATATATAATATCAAATGATTTTTCATCTAATTTAAGCTCCGGAAGCTGGCCGACAAAAAAATCAACGTTATCCAAATGTCTCATTCGTGTTTTTGCTATTTTCATCCAGTATTCTGATATATCCACACAAGTTAAATGACCATTTGATTTATAAAGTTTTTTTGCCAGTTGTCTGGATCCTGCACCTGAACCACTCCCAAAATCCAAAATAATTTCATTTCCTTCAATGCCTAATTGATTAATATGCTTTTTATATATAAAGCTAAATAATCTGTTATTGCCTAATTCATCGATGAGTCTGTACAAAAATGATACGTTTTCATAACCTAAGGCCATTTAAATTTACCTCCGTGATTTTAATGAATTTATTTCATTGACTTTTATTCATTCATAAAATATTTTTTTACCCCGGATATTCACCGAGGTATCTGTCATCTGTCATTTCAATAATAACTTAATAATCGACATTACTTTGTCTGCCTTTTCTTTTGGTGTCAGGGCATCATCATTTACAATCGGGGATTGCCCATATACAATGAACCTTGATACACTTTTAGGATCTTCAACTTTTAACTGTCCCTTTTTGTTAAGGCGGACAATGAAATTCTCTATATATGGCTGAACCTTATCATTCATTATTATTTCTAGCTGCTTGTGAAATAATTGATTTCCATCTTTATGAAAAAAATCATGATACTTTTCTTTTCCGTCATTTCGGATAAAAACAGCCACTATTTTTTTATAGTATGCATCCAGTGATTCTTCCTCCCCTTGCAGTATATCAATTAAAGGGGTAATGCACTCATCCGCATACAAAGTGATGGCATATTCATATAATTCATATTTTGACTTAAAATAGTTGTAGCAAAGGCCTGGAACGACATTGACTGCTCTTGCAATGTCTTTCATGGAAGTTGCCTCATAACCTTTTTCACAAAATAATCTCATGGCGTTATCTGCTATTTCACGCTTACGGACTTCTGGTTCTTTTGATATTCTCATTTGCTGCCTCCTATAAATGCATTATAGTTTACGAATGAATTTTAGTCAATGAATTTTTATCATTAACCTTATAACAAAAAACACCGAGTGGGATGTAACGAAAATTCACTTGTTGCAGGCATTCATTTTTGAGATGAAGCCTGTAACAGATATTTTATGTACGGCTGGGAGTTCCCTGAAACCAGGGTGAATAACCAATTTAAGATTTTAGAAATACCATTTACATCATGGATTGTTGTCACAGTTCAGCTTGACGGAGACCGTTCGGTCATAAACAACTGAGCTTTGGATGCCAATCATTAAAAAATAAAAAACCAAACAGATAGCCGAGACTGTTTCAAAGTTTGTGTAAACGATAGTGCAATAAATTTTGTGTCTCTGGGAAAAAATAGCTTCATTCTTGGAATGAATTAGATAAATAATTCTTTTTCAGAAGGGAGCTTTTTTTATTTCTCATAAGAGCTCCCTTACTACACACTTGCTAATTTTATTACCTCTCCTTCCTCATGGTTATAAAATTGTAATCCGATTCCGTCCGTTTTCTTTGGAATGATATAGCGCCTCATCAACCTTCTTAACCATCTGCTCCATACTAAGGTCTTCATCCACCTCAGAAATTCCCACACTGATGGTCACATGGTAATTTTCATTCTTTTCCTCGCTTTTCAATGAGTCCATTAAACGTTCCATGATTTGCTTTGCTTCATCCACTCCTACCAATAAGACACCGAAAAACTCATCTCCCCCCCATCTTGCTGCGATTCCATATTCGCTAATTGCATTTTGTAAGTCTTCCCCAACCATTGCTATGACTGAATTTCCAAATATGTGGCCATATGAATCGTTAATACCCTTAAAACGGTCAATGTCAAACATAAACAGCGTTTTTTTCGTCTTCCGGTTCTTTCGTAGAAATGCCAGATAGCGTTTGGAGAACTGCTTCCGATTGGGAAGTCCCGTTAACTCATCCGTATTCTCAATCTTAACAATACGCATATTGCAATTGATAAAAACAGAGGTGGAAACCACGATACAGGCAGCCAGTGCAACAAGCATAAAAAACACATTGCTTTTTACGCGTTCCTGAAACACCTGTCTAATGGAACTGGTATCCATCTCAAGGACCAAATACCAGCCAAGCATTTTATCATACTGTGTAATCAGGCATTTTCGCTTCCCGTCCGATGTGTACCACTGCATGACCGGGGTTTCAGACTTGTTTAACTGAAGGCTTTCTGTAATCCCAACCCGTTTTTGGAGGTCTTCTTCACTGATAAAAATATCGGTATTCCCTTTAAAAGAAGTTTCGGCTCCCATCACATTAATGATATGAACCGATAAGCCATAATCTCTTTCATAAGAATAGATCGTATCACCCAGGGAATCAACCTGCAATCCCACTCCAATCACACCCAGAAGTGATCCGTCACTGCCTTCTACACGAAAATTTACAAAGACCGTAATATAATCATCCTTTGTCTCATTGGTGTCTACTTCCAAATCATATTCATTACCGGATTTAATAAAATTATAATACCAGATGTCATGATCATCTGTCTTTGAAATTGTCTTATTAAAGCCGTCCTGATAATAATAATTTCCAGTTTCTGCTGAAATACAAAACACCGTGGTATATCCATATTTATTCCGATACGCGTTCAAATAATTATATAACTGTTTCAGGTATGTATCATTTCCAACATTTTGGGGTTCCTGTGAAAGCCATTTTTTCAGGAATTCATCATTCGCCATTGTTTTGGAAACCATCACTGGCTTAGACATAGAGTCTTCTACATGGCTGGAAATATCCTTATTGGCAAGGCTTAAGATATTTTCCAAATGTTTTTCCGCCAGATCCTGATACGCTGTGGTATCCCGATAAACGATACCGATAAATCCAATTACAATGGAAATGATGATAATAAGATTGCTGAGTAGTAGTATATGCTTTTTCATATTTGCTCCTCTTGGTCATACCCTGGGTGTTTTTATTTACGTTGTATTATGTTCTCATTTTTTCTATTATTTTGATATAGTCCTTATAACTGTGATGATCTAATTCCCAATTTTCTATCCGTTCTGGATATCTGTACTACGTTACCAGATATTTATAATTTTATATACCAGCCAGAATATCTTTCTTATTATATACAATAAACCACGTCATTTCTACAATATAATTATACGCTTTCGAAAATTAAGTAAAAAAGCATTTTCAGTAGATATCCATGCCAAGATCTTTTAGCTTCGTTAAGTCACCACATCCATCAACTATTTGGAGGATTTGGGGGAGAATGCTATCAATATAAGAACTATCCATTGATTACAGTTTCTAAAGTCTGCCGCTCCTGGACATAAATAAACCCAGGAAATTGTTGACAATCCATGCATATGCTGTATGATTGAGTCAATAGTTGCATGGTTATATGTTTATTTACGTTTATGGAGGTTAAAATGAAGAGAATCTGTATATTTTTAATTATTAATTTAATGTTTATATTGGTTGGATGTGCATCCAGCGAATCTATTGATAAGTCCTCCTTCTCTGAGATGGAAAATAATACTTCAAAGGAAAACACGATTAATAACAATGAAGAAATTTTGGATTTACCAAAAGAATTGTATCGAATTGAAAACTCTGCATATGCTCAACCACTACGTTATGATTTTGTAGTTGCGGATGATACCGAATTCACTATTACCGTATCAAGGGAATCTGGAGACTTCAAGCTTGGAATAAAAGATCGGGACACAAAAGACTTTGTGTACCCAATGAAAGAATATCAATCTGGCTCCGATACCGTGACACTCACAAAAGGGAATTATAGCATTATAATAACAGAACGCAATTTCACTGGTAGTTATCATATAATAGGCACTATTGTAGAATAGGACTCGCCTAACGACACCGAATTTTTTCTGTGACCTTTTCAATTTAAACAGATATGTTTTTAGGTATAGGAGGAGTATGCGTTTGTAATTTCAGGCAAATAAACAATGTTATCTTTCTCTATCTGACTCTTGGAATTTTTCAAATCGTTCATGGATAGTAGCATCTGAAACATCCAGTGTATTGTCCAAATTCTTCTCCTTCAAATGTCTGATAAACGAGAGTTTTATTTACACGAATAAGAGAATCTTTTATTTGGGGATATCTTTATTACCTCTATATTCCATAATATCACCGGGTTGGCAATCCAAAGCTATACATATTGCCTCTAAAGTTGAAAACCTAATAGCTTTTGCCTTTCCATTTTTTAAAATAGACAGATTTGCCATCGTTATTCCAACCTTCTCTGTAAGTTCTGTTACACTCATCTTTCTTTTAGCCAACATTACGTCAATATTAATAATAATTGCCATGATATTCTCCTCACACCGTTAAATCATTTTCCATTTTAATATCAATAGCATCTTGTAAAAGTCTTTGAAGAACTGCCACAAAGAAAACAATCACCATTGATGCAAAGATAAAAACCATTCCACAGATTATGAGGCCTGGGGCATCGTCCTTATCAGCTAAGAGATAAACAAATGGCATTATTATCAAATATAAAAGACTTATTATAGTTACACAATATTTAATAAATATTAATGTATTAACAGAAGATTGAGAGAAAGCTTCATTCTTGTCAATATAACATAATAGTTTATACGCCTTAAATAATGCAAAATAAAACGGTATTGTTGATACATACATGCCTATTACAATGGGATATAATATAAGAACATAATCCGGATTTACTGGGTTATGTGCTAACCAGGAAAATCCATAAATGCATAAAGCAAGCACAGGCATTCCAATAATTATAACAGATATCTTTAAAAATATTGTTGAACATCGTTTCATAAAATACACCTCACTTATATTTATTTGTATAGAATAACATAAGTTTTATCGATTATCAATAAATATTTATTATTTTTCGTTGTATAATATATGTTGGTACATTTTTTATAATCGAAATTGACTTAATTGCAGAGTGAGACGCAGTTTTGTAAAGCGAGATGCAACTTCGTAAATTGACAAGTAAATATTTGTAAGCGAAACGCAGTTTTGGGTTAAATGTATTTTTAACTGGTTCTGAATCAAAACTTCCGAGAATCAATGCAGATATTACATTATCTTTTATAAACTATGGTTCCTCCGTGTCCTTGCACTCTGGGCAATGAATACGTAGTTGCCATGTATTCGATACTCTCCAGCTTTGGGGGCATATATACTATTTCACTGTGGATAAGTTCCATTCCAATCAGGCTAAGATTTTCTGCAGACAGCATGAAGTCTCATACCCGGTCTTTGTTCAAACAATTCCAGCTTCATATTCGCATTTTTGCATAATAGCATAAGTTCTTTTTTGTTATAAAGGTGTACATCACCCTTATGAAACAATTTATTCACGCAAGGAATTTCAATATGATTCATAAACCAAAGCAGCATTTCTGAGGATGTCATATCTCGAAGAATCAGTCTTCCTTCCGATTTTAATATCCTATTACAACTTTGGAAAAACCGATCTGGATTTGGATAATGATGAAAGCTCATGGAACAGGTAATAACATCAAACGTATCTTTGGCAAAAGGAAGGTTTTCGCAATCTCCCTGCACAAAGATCACTTTATCCAGCTTCTTTTTCTTAGCTACTTCGATCATTTTTCCAGACAGATCAATTCCTGTATAATTCTTTTCTGGATATTTCTTTTTTAACAATGCAATTACAGCACCCGTTCCACACCCCGCATCCAGCATGTCTTGAAAATGTTCCTTTTCCAACTCTGCCAAAATGTCTGGATAGTCCTTACGACACAGATTGTAAATACTCGGATCGTCTCCATCAAATTTTTCTGCAACTTCATCAAATTCTTTTACTGACAGTTTTTTATATTGTATCTCATTCATAATATCTATACTCCTCTCGATTTTTTTAATTTCATTGCATTATTGTAATTATATAGTGTTTAATCCTTGATTTTTCCCGCTAGTCTTCAGGTTAGTAATACCTAACTATCTGTTTTATAAAATTACGGGAAGAACCCGCATTTTATGTATGTATGTCCAGTTGTAAATTTTAGTAAATTCAGCATATTAAAATTCACTGGTTCGCTCTGTAAAATCACTGAGAAAAAGAGCTGTGGCACCTGGAGATTTTTAAGTTGTGTTTCATTGGAATTTTTCTCTTCTTGATTTGGTCTTTAGATCATCAAAATGAAAGTTCTTGTAAATTTCTATCAATCAACTCCAGTTTCATAGTTTTCTCCACATAAAGCTTAATCATTTTCCATAAATAAATTCAACGCTTCCTTAGAAATTGAACTTGAATCATAGGCTCTCCATTTTTCTAAATCTCCAACAAATTCTTCACCAAAAAATACATTTGATAGTCCTTTGATAATCAAGAACGCTGCATATGGATGTGCTAAGGACTTATCATTTTTTGATTGATTAATAAAAGTTTCTAATTTTTTAAATGTATCAGGATAGTAAATTAACTCTACAAGTTTTGCTCGATATTCTAAACCTGCTCCTTCCAAATTTGGATACTTAGCATAATCACTTAGATGCTGAGCTTCATGCTTTAGAAACCAAACCTGAAAATCAGCAGATTGTGTATCTATTTCCTTATTATCAGTATTAACGTAATAAATCCCTTCTTCTTTCGCCCATCCACCTGCGTGATGTCTTCCAAAGGTTGCAAAATGTAACCAACTCAACATTAGAAACTCTGAAATAAAAAATACCGTTAACTTTTGATTACCACATGGTAATTCTACAAGAAAGTCTTCTTTATTTGTTGTTTTCCAGATATAAGGACCTCTATAAGGTGTTGTTCTGCCGCCTAAAAAAAAATAACCCTTTTCTCTAAATATACTTTCCAATTTTGTTTCGATTTCATCTAAATCTGTACCTTCATTAATCATAAGAGTCTTTGCTAAACTAATAGTCAGCTGCTTTTCGGATTCTTGTACATCATTATTTGTCAATACAGATATATAGTATTTATAATAACATTTCAAAACCTCTTGGATCCAAGGGTCTTCTGAGTCGAATTTAAGAACCTCATCTTGAGTTACAAATCTATGTATATACTTTCGTTCTAACTCAAGAATATCTTCACTATTATTTTCAAAAGACTTTAAATAATCAATGGCTTCAAGAACATTTCCTTGAAAACACTTTGCATAGAATTTTTCAATATCCATATTTTATCTCCATTTATTCGACTTTCTAATTCTCATTACCCAATGTCAATTGTTTCGACAAAAGACAGCAAACTACGCAATGTGGGGAGTGTGGGAATTTCCAAGCCCTTTCCTACAACTCATAAGGCGTAACCTGATATACATAATAAGACGTGCTAACATATGTTTGTTTTGATTTGCAAAGGCCTATGGAATCTAGGTTCATTGGATAACAACACCAATTTCGTTTAAACGATGTTCTTTTTGCTTTTTCTTGTATGCTTGGCAGTATCTTCATCTTCGTTTGCATTTACGTCTATTTCTATATCTTTTTTTGACTTTAGAAACTTATCATGGAATTTATTAAATCGTTCCTGAATGGTGGCGTCTGAGACATCCAAAGTATTGTCCAAAACCATTTCTAACTTCGTCATCTCTTCCTGTGAATGTTTTCTCTGCATAATTCCTGTGCCCAGTTCCTTGCAATTAAATCATTTCCCATAGACAGGCTCCTTTCATAAAAAAACCTGCGTTATAGGAATCGTAAGTACATAGCAATGTATGGACTTATTATACTATAAAACAGGCTGATTGGAATATATTATTTAATTTTTTATTTGTTATTGTGGTGTACTTGCTTAATTTAACAGACAACGTCTGATGAATTATCGTTTTAGGGATTCTCGCTAAATTCATCATAGTAATTCCCGCTGTTCCGGTCAAGCCATAGGTCTGGTTTCTTCTTGTTGGCGTAAAATCGGTTGCCGATTTTGAAAGTAAATGTACTTGATAGGTCTTTCAATAATTCTCTTGGAATGATCCTACAAAAAACTTTATTTAATCTCCTCAACACTTCCACTTATAACATCTACATTGAATTCCTTAAAGATATCCGAACTACTGGCACTTTCTTTAAATATACTAACTTTATATTTATTTGTTTTATCTGGACCTGAGCAATCAATGGAAATTTCACCTATATCTGATTTGTAAATCATAACTCCACTTTCAACTTTATAGTCTACAACTGCATTATATTTTTTACCTACAATATCAATTGCCTTTTGAATTAAATCTGTTGTTCCATTAGACTTTGTTAAAGTTACAACCAGCGCACCCTTTATATAGTTATTTTCTTTATCTAATGCTGTTTTATATATAGTAAGTTTATTACCAATAATCTCATAAAGATATCTCATAGTCTCTTTTCCATTATTATCATTTACTATTATATAATTATATACTTCTTTCGAAGGTGATGAATTTGGAAAAATCTTTTCTATGAATGAAACTGAGAACTTAAATGTTTCATTTGGCCATGTAGCAATACCTCCATCTTTAAAAACATATTCTTTATTTTGATCATCCTTATAAGTTCCTACTAATTGAAGCATTTGTACATATTGTTTCGTCTCATCAGTGGCCTTAACATACTTAACATCTTTATCATAATCAGAAGTAATATTTATACTTTTAAAATCATCGCTTATATTAAATGTAAAGCCAATATTATTCTGATCGTCTCCATTATGAGTTGTAATTAAATATGAATTATTATTTCCAAGATACTGTATACTACTTACTTTGTATGAGAGAGCTGTATCTGGGAAAATGTCTACTAGTGTATAATCATTTTCCTCTTTCTCAATCATTATCGAACGCTGCACACCATTTTCACTAATGGAATTTTCATCATTTAAATTATACCATTCACCTTGCAATTTATTTAATAATTCAGTCATTGTCAAAACAGTTGAACTCTTAGTTTGTGTAATAGAATTGTTTTCGTTAGTACTTACCTTAGCAGTAGTTTCAACTGGTGAGCTTGTGTTTTCTATATTATTTACCACACTTTGACTTTTATTACACCCTCCTAAAATAGCCGTCAAACTTAAAAGTAAAGCTATTGTTATTACTCTTCTTTTCATGATAATATTCATTCCTTTCCTATTTATAAAAACAACTTGAAATCACTTTGTAATATTATTATACACAATTTTCTAAACTTATTAATTACATTTAGGATACTTTATGGTTACAATTAGGTAACAAAATATTTTCTTTCATCTATTTCATTTATCCTCAATTTAATTATTACATTAGTTCCTTTATTTAACTCACTTTTTAGCTCTAAGCTGCCCCCATGTAATTTTATAATTTTATCACAAACAGCTAAACCTATGCCACTACCGGATTTTTTTGAATTACCTTTAAAAAACTTATCCTTAATTTTCGGAAGATCTTCTTTAGCTATTCCATAGCCATTATCTATTATTTCAATAATCAGCTCATTTTCTAAAGTAGAAACATTTATTAGTATGTTTGAATCTTTCGGTGAAAACTTCATAGCATTATCTAAAATATTAATAATTACTTGTTTAAATCTATTTCTGTCTACTGAAAGCTCTGGGATATTTTCTGTAAATTTTGTCTGAAGAGAAATTCTTTCTTTTATTGCCCTTCCATCATATAATCTTAATATTTCTTCTATCTCTTCTTTTATATCAGTTTTTTCCTTATTCAAAACCAGCTTATTGCCTTCTAATTTTGAAAAGTCTAAAAGTTCATCTACCATATTTTTTAGTCTATCCGTTTCTCTTAATATTACTTTTAACCCTTTTTCAATTTCTTCTTTATCTTCAAAACTTCCGGTAAGAATTGTTTCTCCCCACCCTTTTATAGCTGTAAGCGGAGTCCTTAATTCATGGGAAACAGAAGATATAAAATCATTTTTCGTCTCCTCTGCTTTCAAAATTTCTGAAGCCATATAATTTAAAGTATCTGAAAGTTCTCCAATTTCATCATTATAATGTTTGTTTATCCTTTCATTAAATTGCCCTTTTGACATCTTACGTGCTATATCATTAACTTCTTTTACAGGTTCAATAATTGTTTTACTTAAAATAGTGCTTGATATAAAAATACAAATTAAAATTACAATTAATAAAGTCACTGATAAAAATAAATACTTTAAAGTAAGGTTATTCACATCTTCTAAAGATGTAACAACTCTTATAACTGCTATTGTATTGGAATCTAAATCCTTAATTGCACTTGATGCAGACATAACTTTTTCATTAGTATCAATGTTATTACCTGTCCAGGTTGATACTTCACCTTTAAGTGCTTTCTGAAAATCATTCGTTTGTATTTTTTCAGCCGATACTATTCCGCTGCTTAAAAGAACATTGCCTTTTTTATCTATAATTTGAATTTCTATATTTTGCTGTTCAGTATTATTTTCAACAAGTGGTGCTAATGAGTCACTAAGATTAGCATAATTTTTGTTTAAATATTGATTATAAAGTGTGGCTGAAGATTGAGCTTTTTCATTAAGACTTTGTTCTACTGATTTATAATAATAATTTTTTATAGATATCATAAAAATTAATTCAACAGAAAAAAGTACTAAGCAAACACCGATTAAGTAATTTAAGAATAATCTCTTTTTAATTCCTTTCATCTTTACTTATCTTTTCCCCACTTATAACCAAAGCCCCTTACTGTATTGATACATTCCGGTGAAGAAGAATCATTTTCTACTTTTTGCCTTACTCTTCTCATATTTACATCTACAACTTTTATATCACCAAAATAGTCGCTGCCCCAAACACTATCTAGAATTTCATTTCTGCTTAAGACTTTCCCTTCATTTTTCAAAAAAAGTTCTATCAATAAAAATTCTGTTTGTGTAAGCTCAATTTCTTTATCTTCTTTGAAAAATCTTCTAGTCTCCAAATCTAGTTTAAATATTCCCGAAGTTAATATCTTTTTATTTTCTATATTGTTTTCATTATTTATTCTTCTTAAAATAGCATCTATCCTGGCAATTAACTCCATTGGACTAAAAGGCTTAACAATATAATCATCTGCTCCATAGCTGAGTCCTGTTACTTTATCAATTTCTTGACTTTTAGCCGTAAGCATTATGATTCCGATTGAAGAATTATTTTCCCTAGTCTTTTTTAAAACTTTATAACCATCAATTCCCGGAAGCATAATATCTAAAAGCATAATGTCTAATTTTTTTTCATTTTGTATAATGGCTAATGCCTCTTCTCCACTTTCAGCTTCAACTACTTCAAATCCTGCTCTTTTTAAATTAATTACTATAAAGTCTCTTATATCTTCTTCATCCTCTACAATTAATACACGTTTCATAATCTACTCCTTTTTTTAAATTTCCTTTAGTTTTCTATAATCTGCAGCTTATTATCTTTTACCGTAATCTCTTCAGAAAAACTTTCTGATTTTACAAAAATTGCTTTAGAGCTTTTATTAACTGCCTGTACAACTATAGAACATCCTTCAAAAACAAGAAAATCAGCCTCATCTTTTTCACTTAATCCTTGCTTATCACCCCTGTATAATGTACATTTTTCATCATTAAATACTATCAATTCCATTGTTCCATCCATATCTAAATCCTCTAAAATGAAATTGGAACAAGGTGCTGAAAATATTTTTTTGAAATCACTTTCATTCTCTTTGTAAATACCAATATTCTCAATAGTACTCCCTTCCATCTTATAGTCTAGAATAATTTCATTTTTCCTGTCCCCGTCAGCATCTTTAAAAGTTACCGATTCAATGGAATTACCGTATTCACTTATATATGCTTCATTAGTCCACATATCTTTTATTTGTTTTAATATAAGAAATCCTATTTTAGAATCATATGATTGCTTTCCTTCTTCTTTAAAAAAAATAATTGCTTCGTCTTTTTTATCACCATCAATATCTATATATTCAATTGATTTTTGATTTTCACCATAAGATGGGATAATTAATCTTGCGTCTTTAGGTATGAATTTAGCCATAATTTCTGAAATTTGTGACTGTGAAGCTGATAACTTTGGAGGTTTCATAAGACTATCTAATTCATCTTTGTTAGAACATCCTGATGCAAATAATAAAAACATAGATATAACTATAACAACTTTAAATTTCATATGAACATGTAAATCCCTCATATATACAACCTCTTTTTACTATTATCTTTTTGAAAAGTTATTTCTATTAATTATACATAAGAATATCGTATATTTCATCCACATTTTTCAAAAAGAGCCAGCTGAACTGATATCAACTGACTCTTTCATACAATAAATCTTGACACACTTTCAGGATCTTCAACTCGTACTTCTGGTTTTTAGTCAACATTAATCTTCATCATAATTCACCAATTCTATGTTTCCATTCTTTATCTTTATTACTTCATCCGCTTGTTTTGCTAGTTCTTTACTATGTGTAACAACTATCACGCATTTTCCTATTATGTGTGCACTTTTCTTTAACAATGTCACAATTTCATATGCTGTCTGCTCATCCAAATTTCCAGTCGGCTCATCTGCCAACAATACTTTGGAATTACTGGCAAGTGCTCTAGCAATTGCAACCCTTTGCTGTTGACCGCCTGACAACTGTAAAACATTTCTTCTCCCCTCTTCTTTAGTTATTCCCACTTCAGATAATAATTTTTCCGGTTCTCCATCTCCACCAAGCCGAACATTTTCTTTTGGTGTTAAATAATCAATTAGATTATAATTTTGAAATACCAATGAAACATTATTTTTTCTATGAAAATTCAATCCATTCTTTAAAATATTCTCACCATCATAAAGTATTTCTCCCTTTACAGGAATATCCAATCCAGCCAATAAAGATAAAAAAGTTGTTTTTCCTGAACCACTTGGACCTAATACTGCATACATTTTACCTTCCTCAAATCCAATATTTATATCAGATAATATTTTTTTACTTTTATTAGCCTTATAATAGTAATCTACATTTTTCAGCTCCAATATCATACTATACTCTCCTTTTTATATTTCACTTAATATCTCTTTAGGCTTTTTTTTCATAATAGAAACACTTGCCAAAGATACTGCTCCAATAACCATAATAATAACCAGAAGACTAACATTTGTAATAATTTTATAAGTGATATTTGCAGTAGTTCCAACGACCTTCTCTTCAGAAAAATCGTATTCCAGGCCCGCAGTTTGCGCCTTATTTATCTCATCGATTTTATTCTGTTGTTCTTCTTGTTCTGCAACTATATAAGTTGTCAATTTCTGTGATATACTTGGTGATATAAAAAATGATGTTAACAATGAAAATAGTGTAATAAAGCTGGCTTCTATTATCAGTTGTGCTAAAATCTCTAATTTAGATTTACCTAACGCCATAAGAATGCCAATCTCAACTTTTCTTAGTCTTATCCAAAAGATAAAATTCAGAAATAGAATCAAAAACCCAGAGATTATACATATAGCAAACATAACATTACTGATTTTCCCTAGCTGTCCGAGATTATCTGCCAGTACCTCGCTTTTCCCACTATTATCAATTAAATCATATCTTTTCCAATTTACATTCGCTTTTTTTACATTTTCTTTTATCCTATCGTAGTCTTTATTACCATCAATGTTAAATATAGCATATTGATATAACGGATCTCCTTCTGCTCCTATTGGTTTTTCAGGAAATCTCAAATCAGTAAACACAGCATTCTCTGTTCGATAAGTATCCCCTCGCATCAATGGTGTGATTTCTTTCGAGGTCCTATATATACCAATTAATTCTGCTTTATAAATTGTTGAGCCTTCCTTGTCACGATAATTATTAAACTCTAGCAAGTCTCCTATTTTAATTTTATTTTTTTCAGCTATTTCTTCAGATACAACACAAACGTTATGATCTGTTTCTGTCCCCCATCTTCCTTTTATTAACTTAATATTTCCATTTAATATATTTATGTCTTGAGCCATATCCAGGTTTCCATGTAGGTTTACTCCACCCTCGTCATTATACTGATCCCTCTCTGGATCCTCAATCCGTTCAAAATTTACTGGATTTGCTGCAAAAACACCTGTAATTATATTATAAGATTCGATTCCTTCTACATTAGAAATTTTTAGAATATCGTCCATTAATACGGACTCAAATTCATTATTGGGAGATCTTGAAATCGTAGCACCATTTGGCAACTTTTCTATTGGTAGCTCTAATAGTCTTTCTTTACGATCATTCTCATTTAACTCAAGTCTTAAACTTAAACCTACTGCTGCTTTTGATTTATCCTGTGTAGTAACTTGTGCATTTTTGCTAGCCATAGCCGCCATAATAAAACAACTTATACTTAATACTATTATGAATAATAAAATACTTTTGACTTTTTTTCGTAAAACCGAATACAGCCCACGTTTTACTACATTCATCTTATCCCTCCATTTCTGTCAAAACCCCTCTAGGCTTTGCCATGATTATTCTGACCAAAGATAGGCTAATTGAAATAATCAATACTAAACTACCTATGGCGATAACTTTTACAATATCGTATACGTTTAGATTTATATTTAAACCTATTCTTGAATCCTGCCAAGTTAATAACGCTCTTTCTATCCAAGTTGTAATAATATTCCCTACTAATACAGCCACTATTACTGAACACCCAAACAACATAAAAGATTCCAAGCATATTTGTAAAAATACAGATACTTTTCTTTTCCCTAGACTTAATAAAATTGCTATTTCTTTTTTTCTATCCCTTATCCAAATGCCATATATTAAAGTGATAACAATTAAAGAAATAATAACAACTAATATCAAAATAACATTGGTTATCTTCTCAATTTGATCTAGATTCATTTTAAGTTTTTCATACATGGTGTCAGAAACGCTAACCTCTATTTTTTCTCCTAATAAACTTTTCACCTTATCCACTGTATTTTCCAATTTTTCAGGATCCTGAACATAAAGTACTACTTTGTTATAATTACCTTCATTTACTAATTGCTCCATTAATGTACGACTCAAAAAAACCATATTTTCAATTCTGAAAAAAGAGGTTATATTTTCTCCCTGTTTATTTTCTATACTAGATTTATAGATACCGCAAATTTTTCCAGATATAGTTCTGTCATTTTTTGAAAACTCAATTACATCCCCTATATGTAAAGAATTTAGCTCTGCCAGATTATGATTAATAACAACCGAATCCTGACTCATAGGCTTTACCATATCTCCTGATGTTATTTTCATTTCAAGTTCAGAGAATCTACTGTCTTGTGACAAATCATCATAGCCATATAAAGTGATCATATTGTCTCTGTTATCATCTTCTATTTTACCTTTATAGTTTTTAAAATTATGCGGTATAGCATAATCTTTACAAATTCTATTTACATTTGTAATATTTCCTATGGCCAATATATTTTCTAATTCCGTTTTTGTAATAAGATTATCACTTTCTTTTACATCTAATGTTATTTTTGCCTGTGTATTTTTTTTGATTTCTAATTCTGCTTCCTCTGTAACACGCAATATAGAAAGCATACTAATATTCATACAATTAATTATAATGAAAATAAACAATAAAATAAATGACTTGCCTTTTTTTCTCCAAATATATTTAATTGCCCTATTACCAAAAGACATTATATTTTTCTTCCTTCCTTTAATCATTCAATATTAATTTATTTTTTAACTCTAAATATTATAATTTGATCAGCTTTAATCTCACTTTCGTTAACATATTCACCATATATGTAGACAATACTATCTTTTTTTATATCATTAATATCACTCTCTAAATAATTATTTTTATCTGCCGCAGTATCATATTCAATTATCCTTACCTTTACTTCCGAAGAATAATTTACGCTTATTTTTTTAACTCCACTTTGCTCTTCTTCACCAACAGGCATATCTATTTCATTCTCATCAACTGTCATAGGTAAAATTTCAAATCCTAGGTCTGATAACTCAGAAACTATCCCACTTTTAATTGCCTCATCTAAACTAGGTATGTTTTCTGTCTCTCTATTTTTATCTATTTTGATTTGATTATCCTCATTTATACTATTTGGGGTTGTATCTGTATTTTCTTTTTGGCTACAACCTCCTAAAGTTAATACTGCAAATGTCATTATTAATAGTATGTTTTTAAATACTTTCATTTTCTACTCTCCTTTACCATAACTTTTTAACCATCATACCATTTGTATATATAGTCATCATGCTTTTAATATGTTTTTTATATGTTTTTTTTGTTTCTATAAATTAAATTATAAGTATTTCGGCTTACTTTGAGCTACCCTTCCGGTGAGTCAGAGCCATTGTTACTGATCATGGAGCCACTGTTCCATGCCATTACTGGCGCCGTTGCCTGCTACCCGTTTTGATCCGTCAAAAGATTGGGAGCAGTGGAAAGCAAATATTATATTTCATTAATTGCAAAATCTGTTGGGATATTTGAAGGAGATATTTAAAGAAGAAATGCCGGCAAAATTTTACATTCGTGAAGGCCAGATTTTAGACACTGTCCCAGAAAAAGTCTCGAAAGAGAAAATACCTGATAATGCGTTCCTTAACGCGAAGCATTATAATAATTTATCAACAAAAAAACGGATGGCAGTGATCGGATTTCTGACAATAAAAAAAAAGCGGAATTCAACCATGAACGATTGGCTTAGACACAGTTCTTTTTGCCGATACAGAATCCCCGGTATCCTTTCCGCTATTTCTATTTCACACTTTGTTTATTTAAAGTTATCTCAACACACACACCATCTTGTTCATTTTTCATCGCTATTGAAAAATGATGCAATTCTATAATTAATTTAGCAATATATAGACCCAGCCCACTACCACCGGTATTTCTATTTCTTGATTTTTCACCCCGTGTAAATGGTTGAAATAGAGAAGTCTTTTCGTTTTCCTCTATATATGTACCTGTATTTTTTATGCAAATAATTGGATTATCACCTATAATTTTAGTAGAAATATTAATACTTTCTCCTTTTGGAGAATAATAAATTGCATTACTAATTAGATTACTAAATACTTTTTTTATTAAAATTTTATCTGCCGAAATAATACTAAAATCCATTAACATAATTTGAATATTTAGTTTTTTCAGAAGAATCATTTCATCATATTCCTCAATGATGTCGTATAATTCCTCTGACAAATTAATATTTTCCGTTTTTATTTTATACATTGAGGATTGCATATGAGAAGCAATTAAAATTTCTTTTACGAGCTGCTCCATCATACAGATAACTTCAAATGATCGTTTCAAATATTTGTCTTTATCTTTATATCCTCCAACATTATACAACATTCCTTGCGTTTGTCCCTTTAAAATAGTAATTGGTGTTTTTAATTCATGAGATAAGGCCGAAAATAATGTCATTTGCTGTTGTTCGACTTTTTTTTCATATTCTATTTCTTTCTTTAAACTATCATTAGCGGTTCTCAACTCATCTAATGCATTATTTAGATGCTCTGATAGTTCATTTAAGCTTTCTGCTAAATTTCCAATTTCATCATTCCGATTATTATAAAAATGAGAAGCAAAATTTAATTCTGCCAGTTTCCTGGAATATGACGATATCTTTTTAATAGGCATTGTAATATACTTTGTATAAAAATAAGCAATTATAATAGAAATGCAAAGTATACCCATGCAAATCCACACTAAGCTTCTTTTTAGTAATAAGCTAAACCTATTGATTTCTTCACTTTTTCCCAATACTGTCATAGTGTATATTTCTTGTGTATCATTAAAGTTTATCTCATATGTTTGTGTAATACTCTTTCTCTGTAAAACAGAAGCTGTGTTACCATCTGCAACAAATAGAATATTTTCTCCGTAATCAATTTGTTTTCCATTTGAATCAAAGAGCATAATTGCGATATTATAACTATTTGACAAATCCTTAATTATTTCTTTCCCTCTTTTAAAATTCACACTACTAATTTCCTTTATGGTACGATTTATTGCTGTATCTAAATTTCTCTGCAATTCTGTTTGATATAATCTGGGAGTAACGATCAGTATAGAAATATATGTAAGGCCTGTTAGTCCCCACAACACAAAAAGCGTTAATAAAAATACTTTGATTGATAATTTGCTTCTAATTAACCTTATCAATTCTATAGCCGACTCCTTTAATTGTTTCAATATAATCTACTCCTAATTTTTTTCGTATATTTTTTATATGATTATCTACAATTCTATCATTTCCAAGGTATTCGTATTTCCAGACTTTTCCTAAGAGATGTTCTCTTGTTATAATTTTATTCTGATTCATTAATAATTCTCTTAATATCTCAAATTCTTTTTTCGTAAGATCAATTGTCCTCTCTTTAAGTGATACACGGTAATTATCTGTATCTAACACTAAATCTTTATAAAATAATATTTTTTTCTCTTGATCTCCGTTTATTCTTCGTAGTACCGCAGCTACTTTCTTTAATAGGACCGGCATAGAAAAAGGTTTAGTAACATAATCATCAACCTGAAGATCATAACCTCTTATCTGTTCCTCCTCACCTGTAAGTGCTGTAATCATAATAATAGGTATATCAGATTCTTTTCTAATCATTTTGCAAACGGTATATCCATCGACTTTTGGCAACAAAATGTCTAAGAGTATTAAGTCAATACTTTCATAACGATATATTTCTATTCCCTCTATGCCATTATCAGCTACCCTTACTGAATATCCATTATCTTCAAGAAAAAATTTTAATAATTCAGATATGTCTTTATCATCTTCAATCACCAAAATTTTAAACATAACTATTTCATCTCCTTGTGCTGCCCTTAAAAACCTAATCCCCACATATCCAACTATATATTCATAATCTATCTGTTAATCAGAACTATACCATTATTTTACTGATTTTAATGTAATTCAATAATACATATTATTTATATAATAACACGGTATTTATTAGAATGCAGCAATTCATCTAATTTTTTTATTATTCTTTCAACACCGAAAATAGAATTGCACTCTTCCTTGCCACCATATTTTTCAGAATAAAGAATAGAATCATTATTTGTAGTTTTTGAACCATATGCTATATCTCCAATAGACGCACAGTCCACATTTGAATTAGATGTAGATAATGCTTACTTCATTGGAAAATCCCCATGGATTGACATTTATCATTTGGAACGACAACTAAATCAAATTCACAATTCAGCTTCCAATCCTTCATCTACAGATAAAAGGAATAACATAATAAAAACAAAAAGCAGTATGAAAAGTCACCTTCACAGACAACTTTCAAACACACTGCTTTCACATACATTCCATGCACCGATTCCCATATCACAGATTATCTTCTGCAATCCATTTTCATCGTTACAATTCATTAATTTTTTTACACATTACAGTCAAAAGACCTGACACTATTTGTTATTCCATACTCAATCAGCACGAAAGAAACCGACACCATCCAGCTCATTCCAAACCCAAGTGACACCCTAAATTTCTGACACCTTTTTCACCATTCTCGACTCCAATTTTGACACCTTTTGACTCCAATTTGACCCCAAAACCTACGATATTTTACGATAAGAAAAAACACTTCCAAATCATCGCAAAACGCTTAAAACCTAGTCTTTTAGCACCATTCCTTATAATTCATACGGCGTCACCTGATATACATAATAATTTAACCAATTCCCATAAATCGTATTCGCCGCATTCCTCCAGCACAGAACCGGCATCGTATCCGGATCATCGTCCTCATAATAATTACAGGGAATCTCCGGATTCATCCCCTTATCCAGATCCCTGTGATACTCCCCATTCAACGTCATCCGATCATATTCCGGATGCCCCTGAATAAATACCTGTTTCCCATCCTCACTCATCACCATCAAGATCCCGGCCTCTTTCGACTCCGCCAGAATCTTCAGACCCTGATGTTTCTCAATATCCTCTCTCCTAACTTCCGTATACCGTGAGTGAGGCGCCATCACATAATCATCAAGGCTGCGTACCAGCGGCACTTTCCGATCCAGCACCCTATGTCTGTAAATACCAGAAAGCTTTTTATCCCTCTTATACTTCGGTACTCCATAATGATAATAAAGCCCCGCCTGGGCACCCCAGCAGATATGAAGGGAGCTGGTCACATTTGTCTTGCTCCACTCCATAATCTTCGTCAGTTCCTCCCAGTAGTTCACCTCTTCAAATTCCATATTCTCAACAGGTGCTCCTGTTATAATCATACCATCGAACTTTTTCTCTTTTACCTCATCAAAGAACACATAAAATTTATTTAAATGACTGGCAGAAGTATTCTTGGAAGTATGACTTTCCAGCATCAAAAATGTACAGTCCACCTGCAGCGGAGTATTGGACAATGCGCGCAGAAGCTGTGTTTCCGTCTCTTCCTTAATCGGCATTAGATTAATGATCAGGATTTCAAGGGGACGTATGTCCTGGCTTAAGGCCCGGTCCTCGTCCATGATAAATATGTTCTCTGTTTCCAGTATGGCTTTCGCAGGTAAATCCTTTTGTACTTTAATCGGCATAATTTATCCCTCCAGCAGTTTTATGAAATCCTCTTCTGAAATAATGGGCACTCCCAGTTCCTTTGCCTTTTTATTTTTAGATGAATTGGATGTGGTGTCGTTGTTGATTAAATAAGTGGTCTTGGAAGTGACCGATCCGGTGGCTTTGCCTCCCTGTGCCTCGATGGCTTCCTGAAGCGCCTTCCGGTTCTCGAATTGCTCCACTGATCCGGTAATGACGAACGTCATTCCCTCCAGCCGCTTCTCTCCCCCGGTCTCTGCTTCCTGCTCAATGGTTACTTCTGCTAACAGACGGTCTGTCATCTCGTTATTCTTCTCATCCTTAAAATAAGTAATCCAGGCATCTGCCAGCACCTTTCCGATGCCTGATACAGCAGTCAGCTCCTCTTCCTCTGCACGACGCATTCGGTCAAAATCGTAGCGGAATTCCCGGCAGAGCATCTTCGCATTGGCAACGCCGATTCCAGCAATACCAAGTCCGTAGATCAGACGGGGCAGGGTAGTATGAGACGCCTTTTTCACTGCCTGAATTAAATTATCATAAGACTTTTTACCGAAGCCCTCCATCTGGGTAATGGCTTCCTCATGCTGGTCTAAATGAAATATATCGGCAAACTCCCGGATAAATCCGGCTCCGATAAACTTCTCCAATGTAGCTTCTGATAAACCATCAATATTTAACGCATCCCGGCTTACAAACAGGGAAAAGCCCTTGATCCGCTTCGCCTGGCAATCCGGGTTGGTGCAGTATAAGCTTTTTACGTCATTGACTTTACGGATCTCAGTCCTTCCGTCACAGACCGGGCATCGGTCCGGTATCTTTATTTTTCCGCTTCTGGTTAAATTGTCAGCAATCTGGGGAATAATCATATTCGCCTTATAAACTGTGATCTGATCCCCTTCTCCAAGCTCCAGAGCTTCCATAATGCTTAGATTATGCACACTGGCGCGGCTTACCGTTGTCCCCTCTAACTCCACCGGTTCAAAGATGGCTACCGGATTAATCAGACCGGTTCTTGACGCACTCCATTCAATTTCCGTCAGCGTTGTTTCCCGGATCTCATCAGCCCATTTAAATGCAATGGCATTGCGGGGGAACTTGGCAGTCCGTCCAAGTGACTCTCCGTAAGCGATATCATCAAACAACAGCACCAGGCCGTCTGATGGAATGTCATATTCCGGCACGGTCTTTGCAAATTCAGCCACTGCCTCACCTATGGTATCCTTCGTTACCATCTTGTAATCCACAACATCAAAGCCCTGGGCTATCAGCCACTGAAACTGCTCATTTCTGGAGTTTTTAAAATCAACACCTGCAGCTGAAACAAGAGTAAATGCCTTGAAATTCACGTTTCGGCGGGCGGTGATCTGGTTGTTTAACTGTCTGACGGAACCGCTGCATAGATTTCTTGGATTCTTATACTTTGCGGTAACATCCTCAATCTCATCATTAATCCGGTTAAAATCGGAATATTTTATCACGGCCTCTCCCCTTAAAACCAGTTCTCCCTGGTATGAAATAGTAAGAGGGATATTGGCAAATACCCTGGCATTGTTGGTAATTACCTCTCCGATTTCCCCATTTCCCCGGGTAACTGCTTTCAAAAGAGTTCCCTCCCGGTAGACTAAGACTACCGTCAGTCCGTCCAGCTTCCATGAGAGTATTCCTCTCTGGTCTCCCAGCCAGTCGGCTAAATCCTCCGTACTTTTCGTCTTGTCCAGAGAAAGCATGGGGGAATCATGGGCTTCCTTGGGCAGCTCACTTAATACCTGATAACCTACGTTCTGGGTTGGGCTGTTGGAAAGAACAATTCCGGTTTCTTCTTCCAGCGCCGCCAGTTCATCATAGAGACGGTCATACTCATAATTGCTCATGATTTCCCGGCTCTCCTGATAATAGGCCTTTCCTGCCTCCTGCAACAGGGTAATCAGTTCTTTGATTCGATTTAATTTATCGTCCATCAGATTTCTCCTTTTTCTGTTCTTGATAGGAAAGACTGGTCGAGCCTTTTAAAGACTCCTTCATCTGGTGGTATTCACGCCGGGAAAGTTCACGATAAGCACCCGGCTTTAAATCTCCTAATTCAATATTCATGATCCGCATTCGTTTTAACATGCGTACCTCAAAACCAAGCTGGCTGCACATTCGCCGGATCTGACGGTTTAACCCCTGGGTTAATACGATGCGGAATGCCTTCTCTCCCGCTTTCTCTGCAAAGCAGGGTTTTGTGGTTACGTTTAACTCGGAAAGAGTGACGCCCTTTCGCATCTTTCTGATGAAATCATCTGTGACCGGACGGTTCACTTTTACTAAATATTCCTTTTCATGAGCATTACCGCTGCGCATAATTTTATTCACCAGATCTCCCTGATTGGTCATGAGAATCAGACCCTCAGATTCCTTGTCCAGTCGGCCTATGGGATAAATCCGCACAGGATAATTTACCAGATCCACGATGTTGGGAGCCCGGTCCTTGTCTGAGGTGGTGCATACCACTCCCCGGGGTTTATGGACTGCTAAAAAGACAGGCTCTGCCTTATGTCCGGCTTCGCCCTTGGCTGCGTGAACAGAGCGGCCCTTGACCATAACAGACTGTCCCGGAAGCACCTTTTGCCCCGGCACTGCAGCCTGTCCGTCGATTTTAACCTTCCCTGTCTCAATGAGCCGGTCAGCCTCCCTGCGGGAACAGACACCTGCCTCACTTAAATATTTATTCAGACGGATTCCATTTGCATCCATAGTTGTTCTCCCTTACTGTTTGCTAGATAAAAATTATAACATTGCAGGAGGGTAACGTCAAATTTTTATCTGCATTTTAAAATTGATTTTTCTTTTATAAATGGTAAAATATGGTTTGCTTTTTTCAACAAAAAGTATTATAATAATAAATATCATTATTACTTAGGAGGATTTGGTTATGCCATGGACACAGAATTTATCAGTTGGGATATCAATGATTGACGATCAGCATAAGATGTGGTTTGAGAAAGCAGAAGCACTTTTTGACGCAGGAAAGAATAACAAAGCAAAGGAATACGTGGGAGAGCTGTTAGATTTTCTCGACGATTACACAAAAAAGCATTTTGCAGACGAGGAAGTTTACATGCAGAAGATTCATTACCCGGGTTATGCCGAGCAGAAGCAGGCTCACACCGCTTTCATTGCCCAGCTATCCAAACTTAGAGGCGATTATAAATCTTCAGGCGGTAATCTGCTTGTTATTTTAAATGCAAATCAGATGGTGCTGGAATGGCTGACAAAACACATTTCAAATATGGACAAGAAGATCGGCGAATACGCAAAGACTGCCCATTAGAAGGAGAAGAGGACTTAAATGCAATTCCATTCAAGCCCTCTTTTTATTATTCTTACGTAAACTTATAATGCACTTCACAGCCGTCAGAAATGCGGTTGCAGATATTTACCACCCGCTCCATGACAGCCGTAATCTTGCTGTTTTCCATCTCAATGTTCATTACCTTCAAGTCTTCTGAGATCTTTATTACCTTCACCCCATCGACCTTCGCAATCTCCCGCTCAATTTTTCTGGCCTTCAGCCGGTCTGACAGGGCGTAAACGTGGTAACTCCTGTTCACGCTTCTCCCTCCTTTCTATGAGTGTCCTACCCCTATTGTAGACAATCAGAAGGGATTTTAAACATTACAGGAACGCCCTTGCAGCAGTGGTAAATAAAAAACAGACTATCACACCGGTAACAGTCGGTACAAGCCAGGATAAAAGGGTCCATTTCATGCTTCCTGTCTCCTTTCTTATGGTCAGACAGGTGGTGGAACAGGGCCAGTGCATGAGAGAGAAAAGCAGGGTGCTGACAGCAGTCACCCAGGTCCAGCCATTGGCAGTTAAAAGATCCCTTAATATGGATAAATCATTGATTTCCCGTATGCTTCCTTCAGAAAGATAGGCCATAATCATAATGGGAACAACGATCTCATTGGCTGGAAAGCCAAGGATGAATGCCAGAAGAATCACGCCGTCAAGACCGATTACTCTGGCAAAGGGATCTAAAAAACCGGAACAGCGGGATAATATTGTCATATCTCCCACTGAGATATTGGCCATCAGCCAGATTATCAGACCAGCCGGAGCTGCTACTGCAGCTGCCCTTCCAAGGACAAATAGCGTCCGGTCAAATATGGACCTGACAATAACCTTTCCGATCTGGGGTCTTCGGTAAGGGGGCAGCTCTAAGGTAAAGGAAGAAGGAATCCCCTTTAGTATGGTTACAGAGAGAATTTTGGATATTACAAGGGTCATCAGAATTCCAAGAAGAATAATACCTGACAGGATACCCGCAGATAATACAGTGGAAAATGATCCCGCCGCTCCTCCGATAAAAAACATGGTAATAATTGCGATCAAGGTTGGAAAACGCCCGTTGCAGGGGACAAAGTTATTGGTGATCATTGCAATGAGACGTTCTCTTGGAGAATCAATAATCCGGCAGCCTACAATTCCTGCCGCATTGCAGCCAAACCCCATGCACATGACGGAGGAAATCTATGCTTTTTTGCTGCCTGGAGGCTCCGGCCGGTAGCAGATCCGGACAGTCAGAAACCGTTTGTCTCTCTGATCCGGATCTTTCCTGGACTGGAAAATTTCAATACGGTCAATAAACTGTTTTAAAAGATCGGGAGAAGGAATCCTTTTTTCCACTAATTCATTTAACAACCGGTCCACATCATGTTCTGATTTTTCCCTGCTTATCCACACAGATGAAGTGGTTTGCTTCAGGGCATCTGCTTCTGCCTTAATCTCCCTCTGCTCCTGTTCATAGGAAGCGAGAAGCTTATAAAAACGTTCTTCCTTCACAATTTCATTTACACGGTCCTCGTAAAGCTTTCCAATAACACGGTCGATCTCCTTTTCCCTCTTTTTTAAAGTTTCAACCGCCTGTTTATCTTCCGGATTATCTGCCTTTTTTCCGTATTCTTCCAATTCCAGGGCCAGTTCTTTTCGCTCTTTTTCCGTCAGGGTGATAAGTGCTGTAAGCTCCTGAGACACAATCTGGCAGAGAAGACCATAGTCTATGTAGTGATTGGTGCATGCCGCTTTGCCATACTGCTTATATCCGCTGCATACCAGCTTTCTTTCATCCTCATGACTGCCTCCGGTTGTGGTCATCGCTCTTTTACAGTCCCCGCAGTAAACCAGTCCGGAAAATACATTGGAAAATTGGGTTAATTTTGATCTTTTCCGTGTGATAGACCGCCTTCCTGCCTGCTCAAACATTTCTCTGGATACAATAGGGTCATGCATGTTTTTTACAACTACCCATTCCTCTTTCGGTATGCTTAAAGTGATCTGACTTTTAAAGGACAGCTTGGAGGATTTCCCCTGAACGATATCTCCTGCATAAACCGGATTGGAAAGAATCTTACAGATAGCGCCGGAGGTCCAGCCCCTCTCTCCTTCCACATTCTCCAAACACATTTCATGGTGCAGAAAACGGCGGTAACCGGCAGGAGTTTTAATACGCTTCTCATTAAGCAGCTTTGCGATACTTAAAGGCGACTCTCCCCTTAAGGCCCGTTCAAAAATATCCCTGACTACCCGGGCCGTCACAGGATCAATTAAAAGATGGTTTTTATCCTCAGGGTCTTTTCTGTATCCGTAAGGGGCAAAATTTCCGATAAATGCTCCCTCTTCCATTTTGGTTCTTAACGCGCTTCGGATCTTTTTCGATGTATCTCTGGCATACATTTCATTGACAATATTCTGAAAAGGGGCCAGATCATTTCCCTGACTCTTTGAATCGTAACCGTCATTTACTGCAATATAGCGGACACCTTTGGCTGGAAAATAAATCTCTGTGTACTGTCCTGTGAGTATGTAATCTCTTCCCAGCCTGGAGAGATCTCTGGTAATTACCAGATTCACCCTGCCTGCCTCTATATCTGCAAGCAGCCGCTTCCATGCCGGACGGTCATATGTAGTACCGCTGTAGCCGTCATCTGCATATTCTCCATAGATAAAAAAGCCATGCCGGGCAGCATAGGAACGCAGCATGGTCCGCTGGGTACTGATGCTTGCACTTTCCCCCGTTCCATCATCCTTGGAAAGGCGCATGTAGAGTGCGGCTTTATACTGACCTTCCTTTCTGCTTATGGCCCTGATCATATCTGATGCCGCTGTGCTTCCAAACGTTTTTTTAACAGACTGAGAACCAGCTCCTTTACGGAAGCCTCTCCTTTATAAAAATGCTCTACTAAAATTGCAGTCTGCTTCCCTCCCCATTTTTTCTCATAGATAATCTCTTTGGACAAATCCATGATTCTCACCTCCTGAAAAATCTTATTCAGAAGGGGTTGTACCATATACATAAGTGAAACTGGCTGTATTCTGCTTGTGCTCTCTTATCTGAACTTGCATCACATGATTTTAGAATTTAAGATATAGCCGAATATAAGACAGGACAGGAAAAATCCATTATATGATTTTTCCTGTCCTGTTATTTACTTTCAAAAATTTACTGAACGTTTGCCCCTGTAACACCAGGTCCCACATTCTCTGCCTCATGTGTCTCACTCTGGTCTTCTGCCGGTGCCAGACTGCTTTCTGCTTCCGTATGAGTTTCCTGCACTGTCTCTTCCGGCTTTAAGGTGGTATTTCTCTGAATCACTTCCGGCTTTCCTTTATAACTGCTGTTATGAAGAGGTTCTTCCTTAATTACAGTACCGCCTTTCGTTAATACCCGGTAGCTTTTATAATAACCGCCCAAAGTTCCTTTATCCACCACCTTCTCCGTTCCAAAAGGCAGGGCTGTGTTTTCCTCATAGGTGACCGGAAGAGGATTTAAGTCCTTTACCTTTTCTGAACGAATGGTCACTTTCACTCCATCTTCCAGAACCGGAATCCCAACAATAGAAATTTTTAAAGTGGTTCCCTCTAAGGAAGCCCTCAATACTACGGAGGCATTACCGGTATTCACAAATTTCAAATCCGGTCCCGCATAACCATCAAAGCTGACCATGGCATCCTGTCCCTTTTCCACATAGGAAGGGGCAAAGCTGTGGGAATTCCGTTCCGTAGTCTTAAATCCGCTCTCTATAATCGCATGATACAGTGTGGTGGAAACCTGGCATACTCCGCCTCCCGGTTCCTCAATCAGAACGCCGTTTCTATAGGCGCCTGCAGGCTGGTAGCCCTTTTCACTGGTTCGGTTTCCTGTGGCATTGTTAAAGGAAAATTCCTCACCTGGCTTTAAGATCAGACCATTGATTGCACCGACTGCCAGACTGATATTCTGATTGCGGTTTTTATTGGTGGTAGTTTTCGTGGTAAAAGTACCGATTACCTTATACTGTTCTTTTGCCTGGACCTGGGTTCTTTCAGGAGCCTTAAGTGTAAATTCTGCCGGGATCTCTGCCTGAAAGTTCTCTTCTTTTGCGGCAGCCAACAGCTGCGTTACCAGCTTCTCCTGATCTAATACTCTTCCGTTCTGCTCTTTTGTATAACTGTATGCCCCTGTTTTCGGGTCAAAGGATTCCACTTCAGAATTGACTCCGTCTTTGTTCCAGCGTTTTGCAAGTGTTTCTGCCTGCTTTTTAAAGGCTTCCTTCATGGAATCGTAATCAAGCTGGTAATCCTGGGGCTGATCCGGGGGAGCTTCACTCAGCTGTTTTAACATTTCCTCCAGCTGTCCGCTTATACTATCATCGATTACAACGGAATCCGTCCCATCCGTGACTGTCATTCCCCACTGGTAACGTTCTTCCATAGTGTCCTTTGCCTCTTTCACAGTCAGCCCGGAGAGATTCGTCTGCCCGATTCTGGCCGATACCAGTGCTTTCTCCGAAGCTGTTTCCCTGTCTTTTGAATCTGTAACGAGCTGGCTGCTGTCAGAATCTTTGCTTCTTATACTTCTTGCAAAACTATATAAAATACCAACTGTTAACAGGGCAGCTAAAAGCAATAATCCATAAACTATTTTTCTGTTTCTTCTTTCACGTATTCTTCTGGCCCTGTTTTTATCCATATGATCAGTTTCTTTCTCCTTTCATTGTCTGTTCAATAATGCTCTTCATCGTATCTTCTGATAATTGTCCGCTTGCGTAACCGAATACATTGCCATCCCGGTCAATCATAAAGGTGGTTGGATAGGAGTATATCCCATAAGCTTCAAATAATTCAGCATCTGTATCCATGAGTACCGGATAGGTATAACCATTCTCTTTTAAGAAATTTTTAATTCCTTCCTCATCCTTTTCATTCCCGTAACCGGGAGCCGCTACTCCAAGGACTATGAGCGCATCATCGCCTTCTGTGCTGTAAGTTTCATATACTTTCTGTATATCCGGCATTTCTGCCCTGCAGGGCGGACACCAGGTTGCCCAGAAATTTAAAAAAATGGTTTTCCCTTTATAATCGGAAAGGGAATGGGTCTTGCCAAACTGGTCTGTTAAAGTGAAATCAATGGCCGGAAGAATCTTATCTTCTCCGTCCTGGGCTCCTTCCGGCTCAGAATCAGTCTCTGCCGCCTCAGATTCCTGAGACGTTTGAGAAACAGTTTCCTCCGCCGCTGGCTCTGTCTCTTCCGCCGGTTTTGGGGACTCCTTTGTAAAAGGAGTCTTTACAGAAGAAAGATAACCGGTTACCGAATTCATCTTACCTGTAAACATAAGTAATCCCATAATTATCATCAGGACCCCGCCGGCCTTAACTGCATTCTTCGCAACATTGCGGTGGGTTTTAAAAAATTCCAGAACTGAGGTGGTAAAAAATCCTACTGCCAGAAATGGCAGAACAAATCCCAGTGTATAGACTCCGATCAGCATAAAGCCAAGTGTTTTGGTGGAAGCAGATGCCGCCATGATCAGAACACTGGCCAGTGCTGGTCCCACACAGGGCGTCCATGCGAAGCTGAAGGTAAATCCCATAAGCAAAGCGGTCAGGGGAGACATGGCAAGCTTATCAAAAGAAAACGATAGCCTGCGCTCTTTCCCCAGTAAAGAGGAACTGCCTAAGAAGCCCAGCTGATATAATCCAAACAGGAATACCAGAATTCCGCCCAGCCTTGCAAATAAAAGCTGATTGGTTTTAAAAAAACTGCCAAGTGCCGAGACACCAATTCCAAGCAGAAAAAAAGTAAAGCTGATTCCAATCACGAAACAAAGGGTATGTATCATGACTTTACTGCGCTTATAGTAAATTCTGCCATCCTCACCCGTTACTCCGGTTCCCCCTGAGAGATAACCAATATAAAGCGGAATCAAAGGCAGTACACAGGGTGAAAAGAAGCTTACTATCCCCTGTAAAAATACGGTTAATACCGGAACACTCATGTCAATCGAAAATCCCAAATGTTTACCTCCTGTAAATAATGCTTTCACTCCACAGTTTGTGGCAGTTCACTTCGTGTTTCTGTACCATTTTTAATTACAGTTTATAGTTGTAACTATAGCATTCATACGAAAAAGTGTCAAGACAGTAATCCATGATTTAACAGTAAAAAAGGCATAGATTTCTTCTGTCACATGGTCAGTGCCTGCTTTCCGCAGGCGGAGCACCGCTTAAAACAGCGGTCCAGATTAAAAGCGACTCTGGGAAGGTAACCAAAATCTTCCAGAAGTGTAAAAAGCGGAAAGAAAATCGCCATAGGCGGCAGCATAACTGATATTACCCATGCCAGAACCCGGTAAACACCATGAATCAAAAGCCCGGATGCCAGTGCCGGAACCCCTGCTGCATCTGCGGCAATTGTCAGGCGGTCTTCAATGGCAAACAGCACATTGCTCAGGAGCTGGGATGGATAATTGGCACCAGTGATTGTCAGCCAGAAGACTCCCAGCAGAACCAGAAACATAATGGGAAATCCGGTAGCTTTGCTGGTAAAAAGACGGTCCAGCTTCCGGTCTTTCCAGTTATAGGCTTTATTTTCATATACAACTACTCCCCTGCATAAATCCTCCGCTTTCCGAATGAACACCGCAGCCATATCATCACTTACTTTTTCCTGACTGATGCCCTGCTCCCTCCAATCGTTCCAGATTTCCGTAAGGCAGGTCTTTACCTCCTCTGAATCTGCTATGGATTTTAAATAGTTTCGTACCGCTCCCATCAGGTTTTCATTGGCATCCAGCAACCTTGCACAGAGCCAGCGTACCTTTGCCCTGCCCTCTGAGGCTTCCTCTACTGCCGGAGCCAGCTTCTCAATTGCCTCTTCAATATATTCCGGGTAACGTATGAGGATTGGCCTTTCATACTCAGCCTCTCTCTCTTTTATACAGCGCCTTAAGCCCTGGTAGATCTGATTCAGCCCCTTCTTACTTCTTGCCGTTGTTCCCACTACAGGAGCATGAAGCCTCTCTTCCAGTACATCCAGATTCAGGACAATCCGTTTCTTCTTTGCCTCATCCATCAGATTTACACAGATTACCACACAGTCCGCTGCTTCCATGATCTGGAGCACAAGGTTTAAATTCCGTTCCAGGCAGGTGGCATCACAGACCGTTACCACTGCATCTGGATTTTCAAAACAGATGAAATCTCTTGCCACCTCTTCCTCTGTGGAGTGGGCCATAAGAGAATAACAGCCTGGTATATCCACCATAACATACCCCTGATTCCCGTCACTGCACCAGCCCTGGGCATTTGCAACCGTTTTACCTGGCCAGTTTCCGGTGGGCTGATGTGGTTAACCGTAAAATGGAAAATTGTTAAAATTGTCATTTTTACAGGTATCAGGTTTAAATCTTAAGGTTTAATTACAGGTTTGTGATGGAAGTTTGATCAAACTGTGAAAAATTTGTGAATTAATTCTTAATTTTAGCTGATTTCTATTTTATTTATACAACTTAATTTTTTTTAAGAAATAAATAACAAATTTGCCATTGATTTTCTTTAAATTCGGTGCTACACTGAGTTCTGACTTCAGGGACATAGGACAACCGGAAGCCATACAACCATAATACCTATGCAGTCTCAAGGAGGAAAATAATTATGAGGTTAACAACAAAGAAAATGTTACTGACAGGTGTTGCAGTATTGACAATGGCAGCTATCTCCGCATGTGGAAATACCAAGAGTTCTGAAACAACTGCCGCTACAAAAGCAGAAGTGACAACCGAAGCTGCTACCAAACCAGCAGAAACGAAAAAAGAAGTAAAAGAAAGCAGTTCCTTAGCAGAAACCAAAAAAGACGAAACTAAGAAAGACGAAACGAAAAAAGACGAATCCAAAAAAGAGGAATCATCAGCAGCAGAGACCAAGGCTGGTGACAGCAAAGCGAAGGCAGACTCTCCAGCTGCTAAAGACAGCAAGTCAGCAGTTACCGAAACAAAGAAAACTAATTAGTAAGATCAGTACATAGCACACCAAAAGGCAGATCAGTCTATCCGATCTGCCTTTTATATAGAATAAATAAGTTCACTCTGTTTCCTTTTCTTCCTTTTCCCGGAGACTTTTTAAAGTAATCTCAAGTCCCTCTTTTTCCCCTATAATTCTTGCCAACGCCTCAAATGCCCTCACTGGGTCCGCCTGATTCACTGTGGTGACAGTATCTGCCACTGCTACCGCCTCCTTTCTGGTAAAATGTATGTGCCACGGTTTGTACTTCTTTCCCTTAATTAAAACAATGTAATGAAACAGGTTTTAATTTCCTGTTGGAACGAGTAGATTATACCAGGAGATGATAGAATGAAGCGTGTTCAGGAATCAGAGAAGCTGCTGCGTGTAGCCGTCTACATCCGTGTCTCTTCCGATGAACAGGCAGAGCGGGGAGATTCCATCCGGGATCAAAAGGAACGGGGCATTAAATATATAGAAGAACATAAAAACATGATTCTGCAGGATGTTTATCTGGATGATGGCGTTTCCGGACAGAAACTTGACCGGGACGATTTTACCCGTCTGATTAATCATGTAAAAGAGGGACTGGTGGATCTGATTATATTTACCAAGCTGGACCGGTGGTTCCGCAGCCTGCGCCATTACTTAAATACCCAGGCCATCCTTGAAAAATATAATGCTGCATGGACAGCCATTGACCAGCCGTTCTTTGACACCTCCACTCCTTACGGCAGGGCATTTGTTGCTCAGTCCATGACCTGGGCAGAGCTGGAAGCGCAAAATGGCGGTCTCCGTGTTGCTGACGTCTTCCGGACAAAGGTGACCCATGGGGAAGTCATAACGGGCAAAGTCCCCCGGGGATATGAGATAATAGATAAACATCTGGTGTTGTCAGAAGAGGCCCCTGCCATCCGCGATACCATTCTGTATTTTTTGAAACATCAGTCAATGAACGGGGCCGTCCAGTATCTAAAAGAAACATACGGAATCGTCATGACACCGCAGAATTTTAAGCAGTCTGTTCTTCGTAACGAAAAAATCACGGGGCATTACAGAGGAAATGAATCTTACTGCCCGCGTATGATTTCCGATGAAGCCTTCCTTGATATTCAGCACATCCTTGATCAAAACAGCAACATAAAATCGAGCCAGAAGTACCCCTACATTTTTACAGGTCTTCTGGTGTGTGATGAGTGCGGCCATAAAATGGGAGGGTGCCAGATCAATGCAGTTTCAAAACGCAAAGACGGTACTGTACTACGGTATAAATATCCAGCCTACGAATGCAAGCAGCACCGGTCTTACCGGAAATGCAGCAATCGGGGAAAAATCAGGGAAGTCCGCATAGAAGAATACCTTTTAAAAAATGTTGGGATGCAGTTTGATTCTTTCATCGCGGATTTCGAAACCAAAAGCAGGGATGCAGTTGATAATCGTATGAAAAAGAATCAGCTTCGCAGGAAAATCAGCCGGTTAAAGGATTTGTATTTAAATGAAGCAATATCATTAGAAGAATATAAAAATGACAGGGCAGGGTTAGAGGCACAGCTGGAGCAGCTTCCTGACATCACACCGCCGGTTGGGAATCCCGGTACTTTAATCAGTATGCAAAATACCGGCTTTGAAAGCATGTATCTGCACCTTGACAATCAGCAGAAGCGTCTGTTCTGGCGGTCAGTTATCAAGGAAATTCGCTTAAAAAGGTGCTCCTACAGCCACCGGGAATACACCATTATTTTTTTATAAACTTTTTACCTCTAAACGCATCAGCAGGTGTGCTGGTTCATACCGGTCAGCTGGTTAAATACTGTGCTTTTTCCAACATTGGGATTTCCGGCAAGAGCAATCACCAAATCTCCTGCCGCCCTTTTTTTGATCTCCAACCCGCAGTCCACCGATTTGATTCCCATGGATTCTCTGCTTAGTCCCATATTTTTTCCTCCGCTGTGACACAGGCAGCCACAATTCCTTCTCCATAACTTGGTTCAAAGTACTCCTGATCTTTATTTTTTATAAGAACCCTGACGGAATCTTCATTTCGCAGGGCTATTACAGCACCTCTGATTAAAAATGCAGTTGGGTCACCAAGAGGACTTTTACCGACACACTCCACCACGGTGCCCTCAATCAGCCCCATATCCTGTAATCGCCGTCTCATATCATCACAAACGGTCAGTCTGGAAATGACACCTTTCTGACCTCTTTTTAAGTCATTTAAACAAAAGCATCCCGGCATTTCTTTAACCTCCGAAAAGTTTCCATATCCTAACATATGCAGCTGATAAAAAACAGGTTCCACTCTCACCTTAGCCCAGTCCTGCCCCTGATGATTCATAGAATCCGCCGGTAGTGAATAGATATAAATAACATCCATGTATAGCAGGAGGAAATGACTATGCCGCAGACCGATAATTTTTATACATTAAAAGGCTATTCCCTTTTAGAGCATACAAAGATCACTTCCTCAATGGAAGATTACCTGGAAATGATATATCGGTTGTCTCACGAAAATCAGCCTGTCCGCATTAAGGAACTGGCAGAGCAGCTTCATGTCAAGCCCTCTTCTGCGTCCAAAATGACTGGTAATTTAAGGAAACAGGGACTGGTTGGGTTTGAAAAATACGGAACCGTTTCTCTGACCAGTGATGGGCTGGAATTAGGCGAATATCTTCTTTTCAGGCATCAGATCCTTACCCGCTTCTTTTGTTATGTAAACCACAGATCCGATGATCTGGAACAGGTAGAAAAGGTAGAGCATTTTATGGATCCGGAAACAGTGTATAATATTCAAAAATGGTTGGATAAATTTGCATAGATATGCTTGTGTGATTTGACAATTCGTCGTATACTATAGCATAACACGAACATTTCTAAGGAGGAGAAACACATGGATAAGATAAAGATGACAACCCCCATAGTCGAAATGGATGGCGACGAGATGACCCGTATTCTCTGGCAGATGATTAAGGACAACCTTCTGCTGCCCTATATTGACTTAAAGACAGAATATTATGACCTGGGACTGGAGTACCGGGATCAGACAGATGATAAAGTAACCACTGATTCTGCTTTGGCTACAAAAAAGTATAAAGTAGCTGTGAAATGTGCCACCATTACTCCCAATGCTGCCCGTGTAAAGGAATACAGCTTAAAAGAGATGTGGAAGAGCCCAAACGGCACCATCCGTGCAATCCTCGACGGAACCGTATTCCGGGCACCTATAGTTGTTAAGGGAATCGAACCATGTGTTGTAAACTGGAAAAAACCAATCACCATCGCCAGACATGCTTACGGTGATGTCTATAAAGGCTCCGAGATGAAGATTCCAGGTGCTGGGAAAGTGGAGCTGGTCTATACCGCAGCTGACGGAACAGAGGTCCGGGAACTGGTTCATAACTTTGACAGTGCCGGAATCGTCCAGGGCATGCATAATATTAACAACTCCATTGAAAGCTTTGCAAGAAGCTGCTTTAATTATGCACTGGATACGAAGCAGGACTTATGGTTTGCAACCAAGGATACTATCTCCAAAAAGTACGACCATACCTTTAAGGACATCTTCCAGGATATCTTTGATGCCGAGTATGAGAACCGTTTTAAGGAATCCGGTATTGAATATTTCTATACCTTGATCGATGATGCGGTAGCGAGAGTTATGAAGTCAGAGGGCGGTTATATCTGGGCCTGCAAGAATTACGACGGAGATGTTATGAGCGATATGGTTTCCTCCGCCTTCGGATCTCTTGCCATGATGACTTCCGTTCTGGTTTCTCCTGACGGTGATTTTGAATATGAAGCAGCTCACGGAACTGTACAGAGACATTATTATAAGCACTTAAAAGGAGAGGAGACCTCTACCAACTCCGTTGCTACGATTTTTGCCTGGACCGGAGCTTTAAGAAAGCGCGGTGAGCTTGACGGAAATAAGGAACTGGCTGCATTTGCTGATAAGCTGGAACAGGCTACCATCGATACCATTGAGGCTGGGGAGATGACAAAAGATCTTGCGCTTATCACTACAATTAAAAACCCCACTGTTTTAAACAGTGAGGAGTTTATTAAGGCGATTGCTACGCGGCTTTAATTTGTTACCATCTTTACACCCCACTCAATGAGTGGTATAATGAGTTATAAATAAGGAACAACCGCCCACAAGGTGGTTGGCCGTTTATCAGATAGAAAATCCACCCGAGACCGTGAAGTGCACCCCAAATGTTAGACAAACAAATCTTACATTTGGAGGTGTATTTTTTTGAGTAAATATTCGGAACAGGATAAATTAAGAGCCATTAATTACTATCTTGCTGGACATTCCTTTCGTGAAACAGAACGAGCTCTTGGAATTAGCTGAAGTAGTATTAAGGAATGGGGCCGTATGTATCGCAAAAACGGAGTGGAAGGAATTACAAAAAAGAATCGAAATTATACTGGTGATTTCAAGGTACACGTTGTAGAATATATGCATACACATCAGATATCATCTCTTGAGGCTGCCTCATTGTTTTTAATTCCAAGCCACAGAGTCGTTGATAAATGGGAGCCGTGTCTATTACGAGGAAGGGGTACAGGGACTCTATAGAGAGAACCGTGGCAAGGGCTCTGGAATGAAATCAGATGATTCGAAAAAGAAAATACTGGACAAGCAAACAGAAAAAGACCTGATAGCTGAAGTCCAAAAGCTCCGGTTGGAGAACGAATACCTAAAAAAATTAAATGCCTTAATTCAAAAGCGGGAAAAATCAGAGAGACCGACAAAGTAGCTGTCATAACAGAATTAAGGCAGATATATAAACTGACAGCATTACTACAATTGGCAGAAATGCCACGCAGTACTTATTATTACTATGTAAAGCAATCAAAGAATCACCACAACTCATATAAATATCGACTTTTTTTTCAGAATCTCTGTTCAACCCATTATCAAAATGATATAATGAAAGTTATCATATGAATCACTGGTAATGGAAGGACCTATAAACATGAATCTACGACATCTAACAATCTTTAAAACAGTATGTGAGGAAGGAAGCATCACCGGAGCGGCAAAAGCGCTGTCCATGACTCAGCCCGCCATCTCTCATGCCATCAACGAGCTGGAGGAATCCGTTGGTTCTCCCCTGTTTGACCGTGTATCCCGCAGAGTGATGATTAACGAAAACGGAAAATTTTATTTATCCAAAGTAATTCCTCTTCTGGAGTTATATCAGGATCTGGAGAACTATTCCGGTTCCCTGCACTTACAGGCACCTTTGCGGGTGGGCTCCTGTGTGACTCTGGCCAGCTACTTACTTCCAAACGCTGTTTCCCGTTTCGCTCTGACAAATCCTGACATACAGCTGAAGGTTACAGTGGATAACTCCGGAGAAATCATCAATAAGCTGTTAAGGAATGAGCTGGACCTGGCTCTTGTAGAGGGTGTCGTATCCGATGATCAGCTGGAGAAAATTCCATTCTCCTCCTATCCCATGGCAGTAATCTGCTCTCCAAACCACCCCTTTGCAAACCGGGCTGCCCAGCCCGTATCACTGGACAGGCTGATTGAGGAACCTCTTTTATTAAGAGAGACCGGATGTACCATCAGGGATACGTTTGACTGTGCGCTGGCACTGAATAACTTATCTGCTGAACCGTTATGGACCAGTACCAATTCCGACGTAATTCTGCAGGCAGCAAGAGAGAATATCGGTATCGGCGTTGTTCCCAGAATCTTTGCCGATGAATCCATTAAAAAAGGGGATATTTTCGAAATAGAGGTAAAAGATATGGAGATCAGCTGCATGAACCATGTGGTTTTCCATAAAGACAAATTTCAGACAGAATCCTTTCAGGCTTTTATTAATCTGGTTTTATTTGATTAATATTCATCCAACTGAAAAAAACGCCGCACATCATCTCCCGTAAGAGGGGACTTGTGCGGCGCTTTCTATTTTATGCTTTTTCAGCCAGAATGTGGTCAATGCTTACGAGCTTAACACAAAGTGCAAATAATTCCATTGCCTGCTTTAAATCCGGCAGAGTCGGATAAGACGGTGCAATCCGAATGTTATTGTCATGAGGGTCCTTACCATATGGATAAGTTGCTCCTGCACCAGTCATGATCAGACCTGCTTTTTTGCATTTTGCAACAATGGTTTTTGCACAGCCGTCCAAAGAGTCGAAGGATATAAAATATCCGCCTTTTGGACTGGTCCATTCTCCCACTTCCAGACCTCCTAACTCTTTTTCCAGAGTTTCAATGACCGCTTCAAATTTGGGTCTCATGATGTCTGCGTGCTTTCTCATATGTTCAACCATACCATGAATGTCCTTGAAGAAACGTACATGACGAAGCTGATTTACTTTATCGTGACCGATTGTCTGAATCTTTAACTGCTTCATGATATCCGTTAAATTGTTCTCGCTGGCAGCTATGGCTGCAATTCCGGAACCTGGGAAGCTTACCTTTGAAGTGGAAGCAAATTTATAAACCATATCCGGATTTCCGGCTCTCTTGCACTCAGCCAGAATTTCAATTAAATGATCCTGGTCATTGTCGTATAAATGGTGAATGGTATAAGCATTATCCCAGTAGATGCGGAAGTCGCTTGCAGCCGGCTTTAAACGTGCAAAACGGCGTACTGTTTCATCAGAATAGGAAATACCCTGAGGATTGGAGTACTTGGGTACACACCAGATACCCTTGATGGTATCGTCTGAAGCCACCAGCTGCTCTACCAGATCCATATCCGGGCCGGTTGAAGTCATTGGAACGTTCACCATCTCGATTCCAAAGTATTCTGTTATGGAGAAATGTCTGTCATATCCGGGCACAGGACAAAGGAATTTTACTTTATCCAGCTTGCACCAGGGAGTGCTACCCATAACACCGTGAGTCATGGAACGGGAAACGGTGTCATACATTACATTTAAGCTGGAGTTGCCATAAATAATAATATGATCCGGTGCAACCTCCATCATATCGGCAAGAAGTTCCTTTGCCTCCTTGATTCCGTCAAGCACACCGTAATTGCGGCAGTCCGTACCGTCATCACAGGTTAAATCATCGCTGCTGCTTAACACATCCATCATTCCCATGGAGATATCCAGCTGCTCGGCACTTGGCTTTCCTCTGGACATATCAAGCTTTAAGTCTCTGCCCTGAAACTCCTTATACTGTGCAGAAAGTTCCTTTCTAAGCTCCTGTAACTCTTCCTTTGTCATTTCAACATACGGCTTCATAGATTTCTTCCTCCTCATAAAGATTCCTTTAACCTAACAGTTCCTTCAGGATTTTGTTGACCGCTCCCGGATCAGCCTTTCCTTTCATGGAACGCATGGTCTGACCAACCAGAAAGCCCATGGCTTTCTCTTTTCCGTTCCGGTAATCCTCCACAGACTGGGGATTTGCAGCAAGAATCGCCTCAATGGCGGACTTAAGAGCGCCTTCATCGCTCACTACTTTCAGTCCCTTCTCTTCGACATAACGCTCCGGATCTATATCCTTTAGGAAAATCTTCTCAAACACTTCCTTGGCAACCGTGCGGTTAATGGTTCCATTATCCACTAAAATAATCAGTTTTGCAAGATTTTCCGCAGAAAATGTCATATTTTCCATTTCCATCTCATGTTCTTTTAACAGTCTCATCCCCTCTACCATCAGCCAGTTTGCAGCTTCTTTCGGCTTCTGGCAGATGGATGTAACCTCTTCAAATATATCTGCCATATGCTTGGATCCGGTGATAATATCTGCATCATATTCAGAAAGATTATATTCTTCCTGATACCTTGCCATTTTTTCCGTCCGCAGCTCCGGCTGTTTCTCCCTTATACTCTGTATCCATTCATCACTGATAGAGATGGGCGGCAGATCGGGATCCGGAAAATAACGGTAATCCTTGGCATCCTCTTTGGAACGCATGGCATGGGAGGATTCCTTGTTGTCATCCCATCGCCTTGTTTCCTGAACAACTGCCTTCCCCTCTTCAATCAGCTCGATCTGGCGCTTTCTTTCGCCTTCAATCGCACGGGCTATGGCTTTAAAGGAGTTTAAATTCTTCATCTCTGTTCTGGTTCCGAACTGGGAGGCACCTGCTTCTCTTACCGATAAGTTCACATCAGCTCTCATGGAACCCTCCTGCAGCTTGCAGTCTGAGGCGCCTAAGTACTGAATCATTAAACGCAGCTTCTCTAAATAAGCAATTACCTCATCCGCACTTCTCATATCCGGCTCGGAAACGATCTCAATCAGGGGAACTCCGCTTCGGTTAAAGTCAACTAAGGAGCAGTCCTCCCATTCATCGTGAATCAGCTTACCTGCATCCTCTTCCATGTGGATCTCGTGAATTCCCACCTTCTTCTTTCCTGCTGCTGTATCAATCTCCACATATCCGTCGTGGCAGATCGGCAGATAAAGCTGGGAAATCTGATAGTTCTGGGGATTGTCGGGATAAAAATAATTCTTCCGGTCAAATTTGCAATTCTGGTTGATCTGACAGTTAGCAGCAAGACCGACTGCAAGGGCGTATTCCACCACCTGTTTGTTAAGAACCGGAAGAGAACCCGGCATACCGGTACAGACCGGACAGGTATGGGTGTTGGGCGCTCCGCCGAATTCCGTGGAACAGGAGCAGAAGATTTTTGTTTTTGTAGCAAGCTCAACATGAACTTCCAGACCGATCACTGTTTCGTACTGTTTGCTCATTTACTTCTCCTCCTTTTCTTTCATTGCCTCTGCTGCCAGAGAAGGCATCTCGAAGGCTCTGCTCTGCTCCACAGCAAAACCAGCCCGTAAGATATTCTTTTCCTGGAAGCAGTCAGCAATCAGCTGAACACCGATGGGAAGTCCCTTCTGATCCGTTCCAAAGGGAACGCAAAGACCTGGAAGTCCGGCTAAATTCACAGAAATTGTATAGATATCTCCAAGATACATCTTTAAGGGATCGCTTAAGCTCTCGCCCAGTCTTGGGGCTGTCGTCGGTGCCGCAGGACCTAAAATCACATCATATTTGGAAAATGCCTCATCAAAGGCTTTCTTAATCAGCGCTTTTGTCTTTAAAGCCTTCAAATAATATGCATCATAATAACCGGAACTGAGCACAAAGGAACCTAGCATAATCCGCCGTTTTACTTCCGGACCGAAGCCTTCCGAACGGCTCTTTTTATACATGCCGTGAAGACCTGTATATTCCTTCGCCCGGTAGCCGTATTTCACACCGTCAAAACGGGAGAGGTTGGAACTTGCTTCTGCAGATGCAATGACATAATAGGCTGGAATGGCGTATTCCACCATGCCAAGACCAAAGGTCTCCACGACGGCTCCCTTTTCTTCCAGAACCTTCGCAGCCTTTAAAACAGCCTCTTTTACTTCCGGATCAAGACCTTTTCCCATATAATCTGCAGGAATACCAACCTTCAAGCCTTTTACCTCACCGGTTAAGTACTTCGTAAACTCATGATCTTCCCGCTGCACAGAAGTGCTGTCCTTTTCATCATGGGAAGCCAGAACCTCAAGAATAGCCGCGCAGTCTGTCACATCCTTCGCCACCGGTCCAATCTGATCCAGAGAGGAACCGTAAGCAATCAGACCGTAACGGGATATGGTGCCGTAGGTTGGCTTTAATCCCGTAACTCCGCAAAAGGAAGCCGGCTGTCTGATGGAACCGCCTGTATCAGAGCCAAGAGCGAAAAAGCACTCTGCAGCCGCAACCGCGGCACAGGAGCCGCCGGAAGAACCGCCGGGAACATGCTCCGGATTCCAGGGATTTCTGGTAACGCCAAATGCGGAGGTTTCTGTAGTACTTCCCATCGCAAACTCATCCATGTTGGTCTTTCCGATGATCACAGCTCCAGCCTGTTTTAAGTTCTCCACAGCCTTTGCCGTATACGTGGGTACAAAATCAGAAAGTATTTTAGAGCTGCAGGTGGTTTTCAGTCCCTCGATGCAGATATTATCCTTTACTGCTGCCGGAACACCGGCAAGAGGACCCGTCAGTTCTCCGGATTCAATGCGTTTTTGAATCTCCTCTGCCTGTTTTAATGCACCTTCCTCGTCAATGGTTACATAGCTGTTTAGTTCCGGTTCCATAGCCTTAATCTGGCCCAAAACGGCTTTTACAGCCTCCATGGAGGTAACCTCTCCGTCTTTTATTTTTTTCCCCAGCTGTACCGCTGTGAGGGACAATATTTCACTTGCTGTCATTTCAATTCCCCCTATTCCACTGTCTTCGGCACTTTGAACGCTCCATCTTTGCTTTCCGGTGCATTCCTTAAGATCTGGTCTCTGTCGTCTCCGTTTTTCACTACATCTTCCCGGAATACATTGTATACCGGAAATACATGTGACATGGGTTCCACCCCATCTGTGTCAAGTTCGTTTAATTTATCAATATAATCAAGCATACGGCCCATATCCTTTTTTGCCGCTTCCTTATCTGCATCATCAAGTTCCAGCTTTGCAAGAATGCCTACATACTCAATTGTTTCATCATCAATGATGTGTGCCATTTCTTTTTGTCTCCTTTCTGCTTTCTGTTACGGTTCCAGCCTTGTAACATCTCTTGGGAACAATGTGGTCTCTCTGACGTTTGACTCGTCAAGAAGTCGCATGGTCAGACGTTCCAGACCGATTCCCAGACCGCCGTGAGGAGGCATTCCATACTTAAATATCATTAAATAGGAAGAGATGTCTTCCGGATTCATTCCTCTTGACTCCATCTTTTTAATGATGGTGTCATAATCATGGATTCTCTGTCCTCCGGTTGTGATCTCAAGTCCCTTAAAGAGTAAATCGAAGCTTAAGGTGAATTTGGAATCTGCCGGATCATCCATGGCATAGAACGGGCGCTTTTTGGAAGGATAATGAGTGACAAATACGAAGTCGCTGCCATACTCTTCTTTAAAGTACCGGCCGATTAAAACTTCCTCCTCCGGTTCTAAATCATAGGGGTTTTTAATCTTTCTGTTATATTTTTCAGATACCAGCTCTTTGGCCTTGTCAAAACGGACCTGAGGAATGTTTGTTACATCAGGAAGGCTGATCTTTAACATGGCTAGTTCCTGTGCATACTCTTCACAAAGCAGCTCAAATACATACTGGAGCATGGCTGTTTCCATTTCCATGATTTCCTCAAAGCTGTCGATATATCCCATTTCAAAATCCATGCTGGTATATTCATTCAAATGTCTGGTTGTATTGTGTTTCTCTGCGCGGAAAACCGGAGCGACTTCAAATACCCGGTCATATACGCCAACCATGGTCTGCTTATAGAACTGCGGGCTCTGACCCAGCTCTGCTTTTTTATTAAAATAATCCAGTTTAAATACGTTGGATCCGCCTTCTGCGCCCCGGGCTACAATCTTTGGTGTACGGATTTCGGTAAAATTCTGGGAATGAAGAAAATCCCGGAAGCCTCTTACAATTCCTTCCTGAATGCGGAATTTTGCACGTTCCATCGGATTGCGCAAGGTGATCGGACGCAGACCCAGCTTCGTCTCCAGAGAAGTTTTTAACTTCCATTTGCTGATGGCGATGGGAAGCACTTCTGCCGGCTGTGACAGCACGGTTATTTCCTGAAGCCTGATTTCAAATCCATGAGGAGCCCGCTCCTCGCCGCTTACCAAACCGGTAACACGGATTGCAGACTCTTCCTTTAACTGGCTTAAATCGAAAGCAGTCTTTCCTTCTTCGAATACGCACTGCACCAGTCCTTCGGCTTTCCGCAAAATGATAAAAGCCACTTCACCCATGTCACGAATGGTATGGACACTTCCTTCCATCCTGACAGTTTTTCCTGCATAATCACCAGATATAATTTCCTGGATTCCCATTGTTTCTTTCTGTTTTACACCACTGATAAATTCCATGACTGTTTTCTCCTTACCTGAATGGAATTGCTTTGATTCCGGAGAAATATTTTATGACAATAAAATATCCCGTCCCGGAATACAGTTACATATTCCGGGACGGGATTACTATGGCATAAGCTCCCGCGGTACCACCCGCATTGAGATAAGATATCTCCACTCAAACATTTAACGCATGTATACGGATAAACCTACTCATGTCACCGGTACAAAACTCAGTTAGTACCAGCCGCTTCGATCTATCGGCTCCGGAGTGTTCCCATAGCCAAGTCTCTCGTGAAAGCGCTCTCAGTCGGTGACGCAATCTTCCTGTCCGGATCCATAGGCCAGAGTCTCCTTCTCTGCCTTTTTAAGTATTGATTTCATTCTGTAGCTTCATCCTGCCCTGTTTTCAACTTTTTTAAACAGTTCAACACTTCACTACAATGAATTTCACTTATAATATCACAATCTTTTTCGTGTTGCAATATTTTTTTATAATTTATTTCCCGGCCATGGCTGCTAAATTCTTTTTCTTTAATCTGAAAAATGTTAAAACAGCCCCAATTATACAGATGACAGATGCCGTGATATACACAATATTCATGCCATATAAAAATGCATCACTTCTCCCAGGAATATAGTCCGTTACACGGATTCCCAGCCGGCTGCTCATCATACCATAGAGAAGTGTTGTGGCAAGGGCAATTCCGCATACCATACCCACATTTCTCACAAGTGCATTGATGCTTCCTGCCACTCCAAGCTTATCACGGGATACGGTAGACATAATAAGGGAATTATTGGGAGACTGAAACAGACCCATTCCAACTGACATAATTCCGATAAAGGAGACCATAGTAATTACAGCTGAATTCTCATTTAAAAAGGACATGGAAAACAGGCCGATGCTGGTAAAAACAAGTCCTATAAAGGTGAGAACTTCAGAGCCTGTTTTGTCAGAAAGATGGCCGCTCACAGGTGCTGCAACCATTAGTATAAGCGGATAGGCCATCATAATAAACCCTGCCTTCTGAGGCGGATAATTCATGACATCCTGTAAATAAAAAGGTAGTATGATATTGTTGCAGAACATGGCAACAAAGCTGATAAAACCGCAGAAAATGCTCAAGGAAAACAGGCCGTTTTTAAAAATATCCAGCTGTATCATGGGATCTTTCCGTTTCTTTTCTACTAACAGGAATACTGCAAAACAAACTGCTGCAACCAAGAATCCTGTTAAAATAAGGGGATGTCCGAATCCAAGATTCAGTCCTTCACTCAGTGCACCAAATAAAGATACAATAGTCACAATGAATAAAACAGCTCCGTATAAATCCATTTTTCCATTGGCCTTTGCCTTTGTTTTTGGCAGCAGGCAGAATGCTCCTGCAACTGCAATAATTCCTATTGGAACATTAATGGTAAAAATAGTTTCCCAGCTTAAGACTCCTACAATCATACCTCCAAGTCCGGGACCCACCAGAGAACCCAGTGCGACTGCCGTTCCAAGAAGTCCAAGTGCTTTTCCTCTCTCCTGAACGGGAAATACTTCGGTTATAATTCCCTGGTTGTTTGCCATGGTGCCGGCTGCCCCGATTGCCTGAACGGCTCGCGCCACGATTAAAAACCAATAGGAATGTGACAGTCCGCACAGCAGAGAACCAATGGTAAACACCATAATGCCCAGTGTGAACATTCTGGTTTTGCCAAACATATCTCCCAGCTTTCCAAAAATCAGAACAGTGCCCGATATCACGATTAGATAGCTTGTAGCGACGAACTGGATACTTGCTGTCGTGACTCCTAAAGTATCTGCCATACGCGGCAGAGCCACATTGACGATGCTGCTGTCCAACGTTGACATGAAGGTCGATAATACAACAATAATTAATACCGACCATTTATTATGTTTCCTCACTTTTTCCATGTTAAATCCCTTCTTATGTGTTAAGTTCAAGCGCTTTATTCAGAATTTTAACCAGCGAAGATAAGGTAATTTCTTTTTCCTCTTCCGTCAGATCCTCCGTAATAAGTCCTGTTAAATTTTTTATTTCCTCTTTGATTTCAGGAAGAATCAGCCTTGCTTTATCAGTCAGAAACAGCTTATATGCCCTGCTGTCCAGCTGATCTTCTATTCTGACTACATAACCAAGCTCTGTCAGCCTGTTGATCGTTCTGGCAGACATCGCCTTATCGTGACCAATCAGTTCACTGATCCGGCTCTGACATAACCCTTCATTTTTTTCCAGTATAAATAAATAGCGAAAAGACCCGCTGCTCAGATCATATATTTTCAATGCTTTGTCTAAGTAACTCTGCGTATTTCTATATATTTTACTATTTATCATCAGCAGATTCACTGGTTCATTCCCCATTCTCTTACCACCTTTCCAATTTAAAATTTTATATTATCAGGATTTAGTTGATTAGTCAACTATCAATTTCAAAAAAAGACAGGTATCGCCGATACAAGTCTTTTTTTAGAACTTCTTATGTATGTTACAAATAGCTTTTAAATCTGGATTATTAACCCTCTCCGCTCCACTTCTTCTTTGAATAAAAGGTATTTTCCTTCATTCAGATTTAAAAATGAGCGGTAAAATACGCCGTATGCCAGGAACGTAAAGATATCAATCTGATTTCTTCTTGACAGAATCACTCGCATCCGTTAGAATAGGCAAAAGATGAGGGAGTAGTCAGCACCTGTCCGGGTCAGATCAGGTGCCTGCAAAGTCAACATACTGACAGAATTTTCTGTCTGGCTTTGCTAATTTGCTTTCGACGCAAAAAGATGAGACTTATCTGTGTGTTTTTTTCGTACACACAGATAAGTCTCTTTTATTATCTGCTTCCTCTCAACATATAGTAATAAAGCACATACACAGGAGGAATATCACATGTCATTACCAGAGTTGTTCATCATTGCGGTGGGGCTGTCCATGGATGCGTTTGCCGTTTCCATCTGCAAAGGTCTTTGCATGCCCCGGATGAACTGGCGAAATGCAGTTATCGCCGGGTTATACTTCGGAGGTTTCCAGGCGGGAATGCCGGTCATTGGTTACCTGCTGGGGTCCCAGTTCAAGGAAGCCATTACCTCCTACGATCACTGGATTGCCTTTTTGCTTCTGGGAATTATAGGCATAAATATGATCAAGGAATCGTTCAGCAACGATGAAGTGGAATGCACGGACTGTTCTCTGGAACCTAAAAATATGTTTATGCTTGCCATTGCAACCAGCATCGACGCACTGGCTGTTGGCGTAACCTTTGCATTTTTAAAAGTTCAGATCATTCCTGCGGTTTCCTTTATCGGAGTGACCACCTTTACTCTCTCTGTTGCCGGAATAAAGGTGGGAAATGTTTTCGGTACACGCTTTAAATCAAAAGCGGAATTCGCCGGCGGAGTCATTCTCATACTGATGGGAATCAAAATTCTGCTCCAGCATCTCTTTGGAATGTAACAAAAGCCAAAAATCAAATCATGATCTGGCCTCCGCCAGGCACTTTCACAATCGTTCCATCCACACTGATCCAGACAGCCTTTGCTGATGGATTGTACACAAGGTCTCCGTCAACGGTATACTTAAGGGCAGCTGCCGCATTCATATAATCAACAATCTCAATATTTGTTGCATACCAGGTATCCTCGCGCTGCCCTGCCATACGGCAGAATTCTTCCATAAGCCCCCAGTTGTCATCTCTGGGAAATTCATAGCTGTGCCCCCATACATACATCAAATAAAGATATTGGGTTTTATTAAGCGCAATGAAGCGTTTTCCATTTTCCAGCAGATTGTGGTTATGGTGGCAGGTGGATTTCCATGTTAGATAGTTTTCCGGCATGTTAAAATCATCCGTGCTTCCAACCACTCTGCAGTATTCAATTCCCAGGCCTGGAAGCATATCCACAATTTCCTGTGTATACGAACCATTGGGATAAGACATTCCCCGTACCGGGCAGCCTGCTGCCTTCTCTAACGCCCTCCTGTCCTCCAGCACCTGAAGGGCCACCTGAGGAAGGGGACTCCTGGCAATCGTAGGATGGAGTACCGTATGACAGGAGATCTCATGTCCTCTGTATAATTCTTTCCATTCCTCCGGTTTTATCCGGTTTTCATCCTCAATAAGTCCGGAATTTAAATGAAAAGTTCCTTTTATGCCGTATTGATTAAAAATTTTAATAAGTTTCCGGTCCTCAATCTTACCATCGTCATAACTCATGGTAAGAACCTTATGCTTCCCTCCCGGAAAGCAGGTATAAATTCTTTTCAATTGATTAATCATAATGCACCATCCCCTGCAATGTTATCATAATTCAGAACTGCGGCAAGGAATGCAAGAGCCATGCCCTGTCCCCAGCCCTGAATCCATTTTTTTGATATATTCCGGTATCCGTCACGGTCCTTCATGACTGCGGTTCCGCCCGAAACCTCCGTAACTCTGCCATCAGCAGCCACATGGGCCAATACACCCTCAATGGATTTTTCTATGTATTTGATATGGAGCGGATTCCCTTTTAAGGTCATGGCTGCAGCGATACCGGCAGAAGCGGATAGCTCCTCATAGGATTCGCCATCATTTAAGATGGTCCTCCACAGGCCTTTCTCCGTCTGCAGAAGCTTTAATGCGGAAAGCTGTTCATTTAAGCTTCCCACAATTTCCAGGTACTGGGGATAGAGGTAGCACTCCGGCAGAATCAGCCCTACCTTGCTCATGGTATAAGCTGCCCAGCAGTTAGCCCTTCCCCAGTAAAATCCCGACATATGGTCCTTTGTAATATTGTTGTAGCCATGATACCATAATCCGGTATTTTCATCCTGAAGATACTGGATATGCCAGTAATACTGGTTTAAAGCATCGCCTGTCAATTCCTCGTCCTTTGTCATAACACCCACCCGTAACAGAAAAAATGCTGCCATAAACAGAGTATCTGCCCAGCACTGCTCCGGAAAATCGTTGTTGGCGGAAACCGTATGCTGCAGCACATGGTCGCCGAAACGCAGGGCATCCTTCCTTAAATATTCCGTCTTGGAGCGGATGATGTCCATGTATTGTTCTTCCCCGGTAGCCTGGTATAATGTTATAAGGCAATGTCCCATGGCACAGGTATTCACGGTCCAGGCTGGAAGTCCCAGTTCAATCAGTTCATCCACCCGTTCTTTTAAAAATTCCAGATAGCCTTCCTTTTTCGTTACCTCATAAGCTTCTGCAAGTCCATAATATGCGACGCCGCAGGGCCAGTCCCAGGACATATCCATCCGTTTTGTACGTTCCACAATGCGGTCCATGGTTTCTTCCACCCTGTCCCTGTCATAATGAATCCTACCCATCTTACAATCCGCCTTCCTTCTCCGGTTTCTGCCGGTTAATTTGATTTATTTTTTATCTATTATAAGTGTTTTCCCTTCATTTGCCAATAATCGGGCATAACAATCTGCCCCTGCCCTGCTCAAATGTACCAGATCGGGAATGTATAGTCTTCTTGAATCCGTTTCGCCTGCTGTTTCACAATGCTGTTTCGTCAGACGGTTCATATCTATATAAAGGATTCCCTCTTTCTTTGCAAAATCCTCCATCTGACGGGAGTAACCTGGCAGAAGACGGGCAATCTCCTCCTTCTCTCCTTTCTGGTTCTCTTTGCACGGACATAAGCTGACCGGAGAAATCAGAACCGGAACCGCGCCCCCTTTTCTGGCTGCATCTGTAAAATGCTTCAGATACAAAGGAAAATCAGAAACCGGAACATATCGTTCTGCCCTGGAGGCAGATGCATCGTTGTGGCCGAACTGAATAAAAAGATAATCTCCTTCCCTGATATGGCTCCGGATATCCTCCAGGCGTCCTTCTTCCAGAAAAGTCCTGGTTGATCTGCCGGACATGGCGCAGTTATCCACAATCAAATGGCGGCTTTCATACCGCATTTCCTGTTTAAAGGGACAGTCCTCCCTGTGATAAGCCTCATAGCAGTTTCCTTCATCCAGATGCTTTAGAAGCATTTCTCCAAGTCCGTATCCGGGTCTGTCTTCTTCCCCTCCGGTCTGTGTAATCGAATCACCCGCCAGATAGATAACAGGTTTCCGGTTCATATAAGGAAGGACCCTGTTAAATTCCATGTCGGAAGCATAGTAAAATTCCGGATAGCACGGCTGGTTGTAGCAGTTGTTCTGCCATGCTACGCCGCACCGGTACTGGACATCATGCATCAGGGTAAACAGCTTGTGATCCGTCGGCTCCGTATTGGTATAAATGCGGATTGCCGAGCTGTCCTCCGTCCGAAGAAGGATCTCTTCCCTGAAATCTCCGAAGATATCAGCTGTCAGACAGGGATTTCCTTTGGTCCCGTTGTTGGTCAGGGTGTTTTCCGGCCGCAGCATGATTCCATGAGTAAAATCATTGATCACTCCTGCTGGCTTCTGGCTTAAATAGTCCGCCCCATCCGTGATCTGTGTGGTCAGATCGCCTGCCCACCGAATGGACATGTTGCTGCCTAATGTTTCTTTTTTAAGAAGCTTTCCATGGCAGTCATACGTCCCCACTCCGTTGACCCAGCACTGCAGCCCCCGCACACCGGGAACCACATCGCCGATCATGCACCGGCCTAAATCTTTGTTAGCATACTCTCCGAACAGGACTTTTCCTGACTGCGCATCCCTGAGGGCATAACCGTAAGGTGCATGGTCTGCCCCTTCAAATACGTTAAATATCTCATAGCCCGGCCGGTCCGGATCGATATCCGCCACGTGCATGGCATCTCCGTGTCCCAGCTTTGCGGTGCTGCCGTCCGGAAGCTTATCCCTGGAGCTGTAAAGCAGGCTTCCATCGTGATCGATACAGGCGGCCCCGTATAGGATCTCCATACAGCCATCCCCATCCACATCGGCGGAGGAAACGGAATGATTCCCCTGGCCTGCCAGTTCTCCGTAAACCGGATCAGTTCCGCATAAATCATGGGGATTGTCGCAGAATGGATTCTTCATGGGCACAAATCCGCTGTCCACGGACCAGGTCTCGTGAAAGCAGTTATCAAAAAAATCGTAAGCAGCAATTGCAGCTCTGGTATAATAACCGCGGCAGACCACCAGATAAGGCCGCTTTCCGTCCAGATAGGCCACTGCAGACAAAAACCGGTCCACCCGGTTGCAGGGTTCGATCCGGTTCATGGCATAATCGCCCCAGAGAAGACCGTCATCCACCCTTTCAAATGGAAATGGAATCGTCTGAAGCTCTTTCCCGTCTCCCCCGAACATAGTCAGGTACTCCGGCCCTTCAAAGATGAAGCCCTCGAACTCCCGCAGATTATTTTTAGGGCTCCTGGATGGTGCATAAATATCCAGGAAATAATCTGTCAGACATTCTGAATCTTCCTGGCTTAATGGGTAAGTATACTTCCCGGGGATGCCAAAGCACTGCTCCAGGCTTTCCGGCCAATGACCTGCCTTCACTTCCGGATGATCGTTCCATGAACGGAACACTTCCGTTAAATGCTTCCGGTAACTCTTAAAGCTGCACACATAGGAATGTTCATGGCTATATCCCTGTTCTAAGTCCTCCTCCGGCATGGTGATAAAGAATTCCTCTGCAGGCTTCCCATCCGGCCCATAGACCGTCATTCTGGTACCCGGTGCGGTTTTCACCGCCATTTCAGCCTTCCCGTCTCCATTGAAGTCGAAGCACATAAACTGAGTATAATGCGCTCCTGCCCGAATGTTGGGCCCCATATCGAGCCGCCATAAAAGGGTTCCATCCAGTTTATAGCAGTCTATATAACAGCGGCCTGTATAGCCTTTTATGGAAACATCATGGGAATTGGAAGGATCCCATTTTACGATATATTCATATTCCCCGTCTCCATCCACATCTGCAACGGACATATCGTTAGCGGAATAGGTAAAGGCTTCCCCGGAAGGTGTCACGCCCGGCTCCGGCTTCTTAAGCGGGATGTCCAGATACTCCTTATCCCACACCTTTACGGGCGGGCAGGCATCGTATTCGATCCCGTTTATCGCAGGAGCCACTCCATATTCTGATTGTGCATCCCCCTCCGGATCCAGATAGTTTGTACAGTCTATCACTTTTGCAATTTCCGTTCCATTCCGATAGAGATGAAAATAAACTCCGGTCAAACCACCGTTTTTGTAACCGGTAACTTCTGTTAAAAACAATCTCCAGCTTAAAAATACTCCGTTCTTTGTCCTGACAGCAGTCAGCCCTCGGTTAAGTGTCTCCAGCTGTTCCCGTTTTATATAGTGAACAGATGTAACATACACCTCCTCATAGATCGTGCTGTCCGATTTCACTGCGCAGATTCTGATATAATGAGGAATATGGGTAGATTTATAAAGGGTAAACCGCAGCGTGTTATCTGCGGATATCTCCTCCATAAACCGGTAATTCTCCAGTTCTGTATCCCGGTCGGACCAATAGACACGGTAAACTTCCGCTCCCTCCAGCCGGTCCCAGGAAACCGTCACCTCCTGGTTCGATATCTCTTCTGTCCTGATCATGTTTCCCTCCATTTTTCTGGCTAAACAAAGCTTCTTTTATAAGCAGATACGGATCATCTTTTATTATGCCTTATGGAACGTTTCCTCCGGCATGGTTTCTACCAGTTCATCCCCTTCCTTCAGTGTTTTTGGAAGATAACTGCGGATAAATTCAAGAACAACAATCACATTTAAGCACCACTGTGCAGTAAAATTCGTAGATATCCATGGAATCTCTTTCAGATTTTTTTGATTTCCCTGATTGGAAACGGTAAGAATTTTAAATCCGTCATGGTTTCCCTGGCTGATGGAAGCATGGAGGAGATACCGCCACGTTCTTTCTGCCAGCACCTGATCTTCCAGATACCAGGCCCCATAGGCTCCCATAGCGGCCGCCATAAAAGGAAGACTGAATTCCCTGCTGCCTATGATGCCGTCTGACTCTTCCATCTGCTGCTGCCGGGGCAGATAATAAAACCTGCCGTAATCCGCCAGCATCCGCTTCCATTCCTCATCCTCAATTAAGTCGGATAATTCCATCCATACCTCAGGTGCTCCCATGCAGATTTGAAGGTGGGTTCCTCCTGACGCCCTCTCTCCGATATAACGCAGATGGGCATCAGCCGGATTAAATTCAAAATCAGGACCTGATATCAGCTTTAACGGCGCCTTTTTAATATCCCGGATTCCCGTCAGAATCTTATCTCTGTATTTCTTATTGTCAAACCGCTCCCACTCAGTCAGCCAGTTTGCACACAGAGAAGACCAGTCCGGCCCGGTTCTGGCATGAGCCGGATAAACCATTTTCTCCTTGTCATAAAAATCACCCAGGGGGTCCTTATTTAAAAAAGTTATTTCATTATCCTTTAATTCTTCAAATATATCTTCCATCCGCCGGTCTCCGGTCAGATAATAATAAAACCGGTGATGGGCCGCCATGGCAATCCGTGCCTCCTTGCAGGGACAGCCCCAGTGCCTGACATTATGGCGGGAACCCAGTCCCTTGTATCTGCCCATATGGTACACATCTACCTCGGAAGCATGTCTTGACAGTTTCTCAGCCAGGACAAAGATATCTTCCCGGCCTGTTCTCATGAATGCATACCATAACCAGAGAGTGGGAACCAGTTCCGTATTGTCCCAGGCATATCCGCCCATATCATACCGCCACTGATGGCGCTCCCTGTCATAGGTATGCATGAAATCACCATAATTAAACAGCCCATACCAGTTTCTCTGATCCACTTCATTCCGGTAAAAATCAACGGCCATATCAAGCTGATCCTCCAGCCAGCATTCCATCTGCGTATTTTGCTGCGGCAGGGACCAGTATCCAAATGCCTTCCTCTCATGATAATATTCCGGGGTTCCCAAATACTGAACAGGCCGTTTCACTGATTCAGCAAATTCCGCCAGTTCCTGGTCTTTTGGAATCATCTCCTCCGATAACATGACAGAGCATTCGCTGGTACAGGCGATTCCATAAGGTGTGGCGCCTTTATAATCATATCCCTCGTAATATACCTGGTTATAGCCCCGGTTTGCATAGTGGCGGAAGTCCATGGCCTCCGCACCGGGAGACCACAGCCACATGACAGTCTCCGCCATATCCCCATCCAGATTCCGGAACGTATAACCTGACGGATACTTTTCCCAAAAATCCCTGATTGAAAACAATACCGAGCCATGCTCTGATCCCAATGCGGCTGCTCCCTCTGTCCTTTTTCCGTGTAGACAGTCCAGATAGCAGCAGTTTTCATCCTTTATTTTCTTTTTGATGCAGAAGTGGTTTGCACTGTCCTGGCATAAATCATATTCACTCCAAAACGGCATGTCTTTGAGTACTGTGTCCACTGTCTCTTTATCACTTCCGGTAAGCTCCAGCCTTTCTCCCCTGATCTGCTTTTCATAAATTTCCTGTGAAACCTTCGGCCTCCATGACAGAAGCTGGGCCATGCTTTCATGGAACACGCCATGGTCTCCCATGAATTTTACATGCCGGTTATATATCTTCCCCTCTAAAGGAGATTGAAAGCGAATCCCGATTCCTTTCAAAAAATCTTTCTCTTCATCACCGTCATATAAAAATGTATGTATAAAATCAATACGCGGGCTGTCAAAACCGACTTTCATACGGATGACAAACGGAATCTTTTGGTCTCCGACAGCTGATTCGTGATAACCGGTATATTTTATAATAACCTGTAATGCCCCTTCCTCCTCCACTGACAGTTGGGTAATCCTGGAATCATATTCCTTTTTAATTTTGACAGAATTGCCGTTCCAGACGGAAGGTTCCTCCAAAAGCAATACTGTTCTGCCATTTATAAGAAGCTTTTTTTCATGAAAATAAATAGAATCGATCAGCTTCATGCCGTCACAGGCAATTTTCACCTTCATGCTCCCGGCAAGAATCTCCATAAAACCGTCTTTTTTCAGAACCTGGATCTTCTGCTTTACTTGAGAAGGAGGTCCGGGCACGACTTCAATCTCCTTTCCCAAAAGGGCGGCATCCGCCGTATGAGCGGTCCATTTTACGGAACCATCGGGCCACCAGGCTGTAATCCGGCTCTGCATCGGAAGATTATCTTTCTGCCTGTTTTTTAACTGATACTCCGTTTCTTTGGTACAGCTTCCTTTCTCCCACAAACAACCCCAGGTTGTATATCCCGTCAGCCTTCTGTCTCCCAGGCTATGTAATATCATATCAATCTGCCTCCTAAAAATCCTGCTGCATAAAAGGCTTCAACCGTTATCACACGCCTGAAGCCTTTTGTATCATTGCTGTTTTATTATTTTGACGTATCGTTCTGATAGAGCTGGTTGATCTCCTCTATCAGCCTGTCACCGCCGCGGTCCAGCCACTGTTTTGCTGCTGCCTCCAAACCTTCATCATCAATCTGTCCGCAGATATACTGGGTTCTGGCATCATCAATAATCTGCTCAATGTCTGTTCCCACCTCTGCATTTACCTCAGAATTGGCCAGGTATCCAAGAGCCGGGTTATAAACGGCTACCTTTTCATTTCTTTCATATGCCTGATCCTGTGCGATCATCGGCTCATCCTTTTCCAGGGCCGGAGATTTCGGTTCCCGGTTTGGAATATAACAAATACTCTGGTTTAAGCCTGCAGACGGAGTATATTGTGCCTCCATTTCATGTCTTATTACAACTTTCCCTGCTTCATTTAAATCGTAAGTAACTCCTTCTAAACCGTAGTCAGCAAGTACAAGCATCTCATCATCACACATCTTATCCAGGAAATGCAGACAGTTCTTTACCTCTTCCTCCGTCTTTGCACCTGCCCTGGTAATCAGATAGTAACCGTTAAAGCCGCTGTTTGCCAGTGTTCTGTCATTGATTGGTCCTACCAATGTCATGGAAGCATTCTTAGAGGGATCTGTCACTGATTTCACACTGTTCATATTATAATAGGACCAGATTCTCTTAGCACCATCCATAACATCAAGAAACGCACCTGCTTCCCCTTTCTTACATCCATCCTGAAAGGTTCCAGAGTCAACCGTAGCCCAGTCTTTTCTGATCAGGCCTTCGTCATAGATCTTTTTCATCCACTTTAAAGCTTCTTTGTATTCTTCTGTCTGGTGGACCGGCACCAGCTTTCCGTCTTTTTCTACCCATTCATTCCCACAGCCAAACCATGTCTGGATAATATCAAGCGGCCCGGTATATTTTGTCATTTCAAGGCCATAGGTATCATTGATTCCATTGCCATCCGGATCGTCATACGTAAATTTGTAAAGCATATTATATACATCTTCAACCGTTTTCGGCTCTTCGGTAATACCTACCGCCTCTGCCCAGTCTGTACGGTAAGAAAATCCGTAACGGCCGATCACCCTGGACCGGTAGATTCCTATGATTTTTCCATCTACAGTCAATGCCTTCAACACTTTCGGATTTGCCTGTGACAGGTTTTTATAATTCTCCTTATCCTGCAAATATGGTGTCAGATCCCAGAATGCACCCTTTCTTGCTGCATCCACCACATTAGCCGTTAAGTCTCCGGAAGCAGTCACCACCATGGGCATATTGTCCTTATCCATTAATGTAAGTCCAAGCTTTTCTTTATAAGTATCATTGGATTCCCATTGCCAGTTCACATGGGTGCCGGTGTAATCTTCAAATCTTTTAATAACCTCATCAGACTTATCATTCTTTAAATCGGTACCATAAAATGATGGTGCCATGAAAGTAATGGTTGGTTTTCCATCTGCCGTTGTATTGGCAGCCTCCTTTTGGGAGGATGCCGCAAAACCGCCGCAGGCAGATACTGATATTGCCACCGCACCTGCTAATGATACCGATAACGCTCGTTTCCATGTCTTTTTCATCTTAAACCTCTCCTTTTAAATATAATAATTTTTGCACTCAGCCTTTCACTGAGCCTACCATAACCCCCTGGGTAAAGTACTTCTGTATAAATGGATATACCACTAAGATCGGAACAGTGGCAACCACAGTTGTGGCCATTTTAACCGCCTTCTCCGGAGGCATACCAAACAGCCCCCAGTCAAATCCACCTTCCGTTGCAACGGAAGACGTCAGAAAAATAATTCGTCTTAATACAATCTGAATTACTTCTTTGTTCTTATCAGAAATATACATCATTGCATCAAAGTAAGAGTTCCAGTGAGCGACTGCATAGAAAAGGGATACACTTGCAATGACCGGTTTGGAAAGAGGAAGTATAATTTTCAAAAATATCTGTGCATCATTACCTCCATCCATTCTGGCCGCTTCCTCTAATTCTGCGGGAAGTCCCTGAAAATAATTTTTAATTATTATCATATTGAATGCATTCACTGCCCCCGGAAGCCATAATGACCAATATGTATTTTTTAAATGCAATACATTGGAAACCAGCATGTAGGTGGGTACCATACCACCCGAAAACAGCATGGTGATAATAACCATATTGGTAAAGAAAATCCGTCCTTTAAAATACGTTCTGGACAAAGGATAGGCCAGCGTGCAGGAAAGAAACATATTAATCAAAACACCAAGGATTGTCACAAACAGAGAATTGGACAATCCTTTTACCACATCACCCGTTTTAAATATATACTGGTACGCATTAAAGGATATGGTATGAGGGAACAGAAAAAAGGCTCGCTCTGTCAGTTCCTTTTCTGTTGCAAACGAACCTGCAACAATATAAACAAATGGAAGAAGCGTAATTAATGCAAATATTCCTATAAAAAGGTAGATGAGACCCTGAATCAGTTCATCTCCCGGACTTCTTTTCACTTTCAAATGCTTTGTTTTTGCCATGTTTCATTCTCCTTTTTAATAGAATCCGGACTCTCCAAACGCTTTCGCCAGCTTATTTGCTCCTAAAACCATAATCATACTGACGATGGATTTAAACATACCTGCTGCCGTTGCCATAGAATAATTCCCGTTTACAACCCCTTTTGTATAGATGTAGGTATCAAAAACATCGGAAACGGACCGGTTCATGGAATTTTGCATCAGAAAGATCTGTTCATAGCTGGTATTTAAAATTGTACCGATTTTTAAGATCAGCATAATAACAATGGTAGACCGGATCGCAGGCAATGTAATATGCCACATTTTCTGCCATCGGTTGGCACCATCAACCTCTGCTGCTTCATAAAGCTGGACATCAACACCGGAAAGTGCCGCCAGGAAAATAATGGTGCCATATCCGGTTTCCTTCCACATGCTCTGCCCCACAATCATATGGACAAACAGCCCGGGATTTGACATAATATCCGGCGCATTGGCTCTTCCAAACATCTGGACCAGCACATGGTAAACCAGACCATCTGTCGTACTGAAAAGCTGAGCAGTCAATGCTGCCACAATTACCATGGAAATAAAATGGGGAATGTACACCATTGTCTGTGTTATACGCTTAAAAGCCACATTCTTTATCTCGTTTAAAAATAGTGCCAGTATAATCGGAGCTGGAAAGTAAAAGATCAAACTGGCAAAAGAAATAGACAGCGTATTTTTAAGAACCCTCAAAAAATCCGGGCCTGTAAAAAACTTTTTGAATATATCCAATCCAACAAACGGACTCTGGATAAACGCACCAATCATGGAATCGCCGTTATAAGGGCTGAAATCCTCAAATGCCATGATTAGTCCGCCCATGGGAAGATACCGGAATACCAGCATATAAATCACACCTGGTACAATCATGATATACAGCCACTTATGTACGGAAAGTTCATGTCTCCATGTACCCGCCCTGGGCCTTGCATTGCTTTGCATCTTTTCCATATGCTCTCCTTTTCAATTTACCCTTTTCATAAATCTACCTGGATTGGTGATTATGTCTGGTTTTTGTAGTTTGCGGCACCGCTGTGTGTGCACATTTTATATCCTGTAACCGGGATTTGTAAATAATCATTTTATAACCGGTTTAAAACAGGAAAAAAGCCCCATACCCCGCATTATGAAACGGTTTTATGAGGCTGATAAAGGGAAATTATCAATTTCTTCCATCACTTACGGTGTTCCCTGCGAAATGCCGCAGGGGTAAATCCCACATTATTTTTAAAAAAGCGGATAAAGTTTTGTACATTATTATAGGTCAGTTTTTCAGAAATCTCAGCAACGGAGTATTCTGTTGTCAAAAGCATATATTTTGCCTGCTTCAGTTTCTCTTCCATTGCCATATCGGTAAACGTAATTCCTAACTCCCGCTTAATGACCTTGCTTAAATAATTGGGATGGTAGGACAGCTTTTCTGCACAATCATTAAGGCTTAAATTCCCTTTGCTGTCTTTAATCAGAGCAACTGCATGCCGGACAATTTCAGACTCCTCTCCCTCCTGACCCTTTTTTATCAGCCTGGCGATAATTGGCTTAATAATCTGATCATTCACTGCTGAAATAACCTTTTTCTTATCATAGATCTGAGTGATGGAATTGAGTATATTATATTGTTCACTGTCAAATACATCAGATAACGAAATATTGGCAGATGACGGTATATTCAGCATAGCAGTCAATAACCTTGTCAAATAAAAATTACGTTCGATCCCAACCACATTTTTAATTTCCATCCGGTCAATGATTACATTCAGCAGGCATGCTGCTTCTTCTTCCTTGCCGCTTGTAATCGACTGGATCAATTCATTTTCCATAATCATATCGTAAACATTTCCCACCTGGCTCTTCATTAAATAATCATCAAACAGGACCAAAGTGGAATTATTCATGTCCGCTTTATTTGATTTATTATACAGCGCTTCTGCACATTCACTGTATGCACGCCTTACATGATGGAGTCTGTGAAATGGCTGGCTGATGCCCGATGCAATGACAAGGCCATAAGATTCTGCAATATAATCTTTCAGCCCCTTATAAAGCACAGCTGTTTTCGCATCCACATCCATATCATTTTGTGCCCCGGTTATGAATATCAGTTTATCCCGGTAATATACAGGAGCAATAAAAATATCGTTTTCCAGTGCCTTAGGAAGCGCAGAGAGAATTGCCATATATTTTTCTTTTATTTTTTCTTCTTCATACGGAACACTTTTGCAGATCATGGCAATCATCCGGTATGCAAATAAGGGAATGATTTCCGATTTTTTTAATGCTTCCTCTATATTTTTCTCATTCAGTTCCCCCTCAATTAGATTGGAGACCAACAGCTTTTTAATCTGACGATCCTGGTCATCCACATATTTTTCCAGCCTTCTAAGAGGCTTGGCAAATGCAGCCGCAGTCAGCTGAATGGAAAACAGGATAAGAGCAAAGCCCGCCAAGACAGCAAAAGAGGCAAAAATAAATACGAAGGCATCCTTTTTTACGTTGGCTGTATTATAACCCACCAGATATTTTAGTCCGCTTATCTCTTCGGTCCGTACATTTATATGATATTTATCACCGTTTACACTCTTATAGACTCCGGAACCTTCTCTCCCGCTGTTTCGATACACATTCGTCATTGTGGGATTGGTTTCCAGAAGCACTTCCCCGCTTCCGATCATTGAAACATCATACCCCATCATTTTATAGGACTTAGCCATTTCATTCAGCTGGTTTTTATCAATCTTAATGGTAAGAAGCCAGGATAATCCGCCAATTCCCTGTTCTTTTTTTATAACAAGGCGAAGACCGGAGGAATCCACGGTGTCCGTCATCCGCATACTTCCGTTCATAGGACTAAGAGCTCCGGGACGGTTAAGCCAGTACACCGACAACAGCATATTTTCCTGTTCTTTTAAAAATTGTTCTGTCTCTTGCCGGTTCTTCATTTTATCAAATGAAAACATTCCATATTTATTAAACACCCAGCCAAACTTTACATTGATGAACTCATAGTCAGCAATATATCTTCGCATAAAGTAATTGCCTTCTAAAATCCTCTGGGCCTGTTTTAAATTGCTGTACATGGAAAACGGAGGCTCTTCCTGACGTTCCAGCCAGTGGATGTCATCTTTGCTGACTGCTTCAATATAGTATTCTTTTAAAGTGGACAAAATATTTTCGTATTCCCGCGAAACCTCATCACTATAAGAGTTTAAAGCCATCTGTTTTTTTGAATTCTCTCCCTTAATATAGATATTGCACGATATAATCCCCATAACAATGAGCGGTATCGTCACCAGCCCCAGCAGCTTCACAAATATCTGCTTTTCATAAGTTAATGAGCTAATAATTTTTTTAATCCGCATATTCCCCATTCCTTAATTCTCAATTTCTTTCGTCTTGCTCTTTAGAAACTGTTTCCAGAAAAGCGTGTCATTTCCTTTTACCTTTTTATCGCAGATAATATGTAATCCGGCTGTCTGTATGGCAGGTATGCCCTGTTTTTTTATACAATGCCAGCCATCAGAGCGCTCTTCCCATACCGGCCGTTCCCCCATAGCGTAACCGGAAAGCGCTGTAAATTTTATCGCTTCTGTATCATATTCTTTATCAAACCAGGCTTTCTGAGACAAAAAGGAAGATGCAAAATGTCCTCTGGCTGTTTCCTCCCAGTTTTCTCCCTGCCGCACATGAACCACGTAGTCTTTTATACAGCCCTGATGCATCCGGTCTTTTTGATCCGGTACAACAATCAGTCCCGATACCAAAATCCTCTCACGGAAAAAAATTTCCACAGAAATCGGGTAATTGTCTTTTTCTATCCACACAGAATGGTCTGGGTTTTCATCTTCAAGAGCTGTGAAATTTATTACAGCTGCCTCTGGTTCTGCCCTGTAACTGGCATTCAACAGCCTCATTCTGTTATCTGGAAAAAGGTGGTTCTCAATCCATTCCGGCTTAAGCTCTGTTTCCGGGCAGAATAATTCTGAAGATGCATAGGTAAGAAGAGCCTTCTTTAAACTCCAGGCTGCCGGCCGCTTTTTAAATTCCCCTTCCAGGCATGCCGGGACAATAAGAAGCCTTCCTGCGTTTACTCTTCCTTCAAAAATCAGTCCCAGAGGCAGATTCCTGTTCCAATCATCGATCACTGAAACGATGGGAGTCAGTCCTTTTGGCATTTCATCAAGAAGAAAGCCTCTTGCCTGATCTAAAATCTCCTCCCACTGCCAGCCTCCGTATTCCTCAGTTGGAAAATTACAAAACAGGGGATGATCACTTTGTACCACCAGTCCAAGGCTTCTTGTCCAGCCCGGTCCCATCTGGCTGTTCCAAAATACTGGCCTCATGGAAAGAGGAGGGCAGTCAAAGTCCAGCTCGGACAGACAGGGGGAATAAACCACCCGTTTTCCCCGCTCCAGTTCTCTTTTCGCCTCCTGCCAGTCTCTGGTGTACACAACCTCACTGTTTTTCTCCATATCAAAACAATCACTGCTTTTCTCATACACAAAAAAATCCCAGTGATTTCTTACCTTTCCCATTTCCACAGTCAGAGTGAGCTTTTTATTTTCTTTTATTACAGCAAAATCAGGTTCGATTTCTCCGATCTGCGTATTCTTTGCTGCGGGGATAAAACAATTCTTCCACACCCCCTTAAAAATCACAGTTTTTAAGCCATTTTCTTCTGTCTCAATGCTCCATTTGACATCGCAGCTTTTTATGGGCTCTTTCCCAAAATGACATACTTCAACCGGAATAATAACCTGGTCTTCTGTCTGATAAACATAGGATGGCATCCTGGCCAGAAGTACGGTTTCTCCGCAAAATTCCCGGAATTCTTCCGGCTTTATATAGCCCTTACTTTCCCAGAATGGATCCAGCACACCTACAAGGGCAGTTCCCTGTCCCAAATAATCATGTAAGTCCAGCATTTCAAATCCATAAAGATGAGGAGTCCGAAAATTAGCTTCCATGTCTTCCTTATACATCAACACCTGATTTTTTCCAGAACACCAGGCAAATTCGCGGCACTTTTGAAGCACGCCGTGTGCTCTGGCACTTTCCCGGAATACGTTATAATTACCCGGTTTTAAATATCCGGTAAATTTCTCCATGACTGAAAAATCCGGATAAGAACACCATTGCCCCATCTCATGGCAAATAACAGGAAGCCTCGTCCCCTTTAAGGAAGCCCGGTAATCCTTCCCCCGCCAGCCTTCAAACCCACGAATGTTTCCTCCCAGAATCGGTCCAAAAGCCGAGCGGTGAAAATAAATATAATCGGTTCCTGTTATCTCTTCGGGAGGTGTATCGTAAAACCAGCCTGACTGGGCCGTATAAAGCCGTCTTCCTTCATACCCCAGACTGCAGTCGTATTCCCGGGTTTCTTTCACCCAGCGTTTCAGCGGACCGTACCATTTTCCGGATGGCTCATTGGAAGCAGAAAGCAGTACAAAGGACGGGTGATGACCAAACTGGCTTAAGATTCTCCTGGTCTCATCTTTTAACACGGAAAGCATTGGGATCCCTTCCTCAAATACATTCCACATCCCACATTCTGCCTGAATATAAACTCCTGCACGGTCGGCTGCGGCAAATGCCGCCTCAGGAGGACAGTACGAATGGCACCTGAGAAAATTAAATCCCCATTCCTTTATGGTTTCCATACGTTTTTCCCACCAGTCCGGGTTCGTCTCCGGATATCCGGTCAAAGGATAATCCCCGCCAAAATGGGTTCCGCGAAAATATTCCGGCCGGCCATCCACGTAGAACAAGCCTTCTCTCACTTCCAGAAATCTCGGTTGTTCCTTTGCATATCGTTTTTTTTCTTCCAGACGCCTCTGTGCTTCACCGGCGGAAATTACAGCTATTTCTCCAGCCATACCATTCCATGTTGCTCCCAGGGCATCCGATACCTCATGTCCATCGGGACGGTAAGGATACTGGAACCGGTTATCGATACAGACCGTCAATGTATGGGTTCCTTTACTCAGCTTTCCCAGACTGATCTGATGCGCAGTACACAACGAGCAGTCCCCGCCCCGCGGCGTTTTGTCAACCCATGCAAAAGAGCGCCATCTGGTTAATTCAATAATGAGACAGAATTCATCTCCTGTATCCTCTGTAACAGTGAATTCTCTCTCATACCAGGCTCTTCCTGTGTAATGACGTGGAGGCTGCGCCAGGAACGGAATACTTAAGCCCCCATCCTGTCCGTACGAATATTCTTCCCTTTCATACCAGAACGGATCATGAAGCCCGCTGATCCACGGCGTATCCACCGTAACCGGGTTACCATATCCCTGAGCCTGCAGAATCCCCGGAAGTCTGACCGATCCATCCGGCTTCCTATCCGGCCGTTCCTTTTCCGGTATTTTTTCCTCTGCATTTTCCAGCCAAATCTCCCATTTCCCCGCCAAATCCATTAACATACTTTCACCTTACCTTTCATTTTATCTGTGCTTTTCTTCTATCATGCATACAGGCATAAAAAAAGAGCAAAAGCTGCGTATTCTTATACTAACGCAGCTTTTGTTCCTTTTCTGCCCGCTTCCGGCATCCTGTTCCGGAACAGATCACTGTCATTAAACGTATGGGGAAGTATTACCTTCTGCAGTCCTCCCCGTTGTCCTGTGTTATCACGTTGTGGCATATTATATCCCTGGCACTGATAATTGTAAACAATCATTTTCTATCCACTTCTTGCTGATCTGCATCTCAATGACAATGAATATTTTCCAGTTTTAAACCGTAGTTATCAATTTATGCCTTTTAATAATGTTGAATACTAGATCAATTCATACACCTTTAAATTCCTGTAATCCGCAGTAAGAGGCGCCAGCTGGCGGAATCCGATTTTGCCTCCCTTTAAAACCTCTCCAAATGTATGTCCATCGTCTTCAAATTCAAACACCTGAAGATCATTGACTGAAAAACGGATCTCGTTATGATATTTCCGAATGGATATCCGGTAAAAACCATTGGCATCCGCTGCTCCCGGCAAAGGATCAGCCCCCTGTGCAACCAGATGGAATCCGTAGCTTTTTCTTAAATTACAGGTATGAAAAGCTCTCTCATCCGGCTCCTTCCTGCGGAAATAAGATACATGAAAGGCATTGATGTCACCGCTGTGATACTGGGGATATTCCCCAGTCCGTTCTGCCAGGGCAGAGTCAAATAAGTCTTCTCCGTTCCGTCCCGAAGCAGCAAAAAATAAAATGCACAGCCCCTGGTCAGTAACCGGCTTAAATTCCCAGGTAATCTTTACATTATCCGGAAATTCCTCCGGACACCACAAAACGTAATTGGCCTTTTGCCCCAGTTCCTGATCCAGGCCGTTTTTTAAACGCATACTTCCCTCTTCAAAGCTTATCGTTGCCTTTCCTTCCACCACGAAGTTCTCCAAATCTTCCGGCCTGGAAAGGGGATTGTCGTAAATTAATTTTTCTTCAATCAGCTGAATGTAACCGGTTGTTTCTTTCTTCATGCTATTCCCTCCATAAGCACCTTTCCTCATCATACATAACCAGTTTATTATACAACCGCACTCCATTATTCTCAACTCGTTTTCCAGAGCTGTGTTTAAAATTTTACCCTCAAAAGCTGACATTCTCTTCTTTCCATATCTGAACTGATATGGTAAACTATGTTACAGAACTGTGTACGAAAGGAGTATTCCATGCATGCAAGTGCAGTATACCAAAGCTATTAATAACGAAAGTATTCTTAACATCATACGCCGTTTTTGCAATTATATAGATCCCCGCCTCACCGAACACGGCTCCCATGTATCTTACATCGTTTTCCGTATGCTTAAGGATAGTGGTGAATTTTCCAAAGAAGAGTTGAGAAACATCTGTTTTGTGGCACAGCTTCATGATGTAGGAGCTTATAAGACAGAAGAAATCTCCCGAATGCTTCAGTTTGAAACAAAAGATGTCTGGGATCATTCTTTCTATGGATATCTTTTTATCCGTTATTTTTCCCCCCTTAAGGATTTAGCATCTGCAGTACTCCTGCACCATATTAACTGGGATTTTCTGGAAAATGAGAGCGGTCTTAATCCTGTAATGAAGGATTTAGGACAGCTGATCCATATTGCAGACAGGATTGATGTCTTAATGTCTCTGCAGAAATGTTCCTGGGAAGAAACGCTTTCTTTCTTAAAAAAGGATCAGGGAACCGTTTACGCCCCTCACATCGTAAAGCAGGCAGAAAAACTCTCTTTTAAAAAGTCCATTGAAGAAGAATGGAAATTGGACAGCCAGTTCAATGATTTCCTGACCGGAATTCCTCTCTCCGGGGAAGATATCACGGATTATTTAAAAATGCTGGTTTTTATCATTGATTTCAGAAGCCACCACACAGTCACCCATACCATTACCACAACAAGCATCAGCTACGAGCTTGGAAAGCTTCTTTCCTATCCGGAGGACCGTCTAAATGTGATTCTCTGCGGTGCTCTTCTTCATGATCTTGGAAAAATAGCAGTTCCTGTGGAGATACTAGAATATCCGGGAAAGTTAAGCCGCCAGGCAATGAATATCATGAGAACTCATGTGGATTACACGGAAGAGATTTTTGGGGGGAGCATTGACGAGGCGGTTGCCCGAATTGCTCTGCGCCATCACGAAAAGCTGAACGGTACCGGATATCCAAAGGGTCTGTCTGCAAAAGACTTATCAAAAGAGGAACGTCTGGTGGCAATTGCGGATATTATCAGTGCACTTACCGGAACAAGAAGCTATAAGGATACTTATCCGACGGAAAAGATAAAGACGATATTGGAAGGAATGAAAAACGATCAGCTTGTGGATCCCGATATTGTGAGCATCGCCATGACGCATCTTGACTGCATCCTTGATACTACTGCTGTCCGCTGCAGACCCATCCTTCATATCTATGAACGGCTGAATAAGGAATACCTGCATCTTTTAGAGCTTCCTTCCGATGAGGAAAAACTTCGTTTTGCCCTTTCCATAAAGCAGCCGGAAAAAGCTTCCTTATGGCCTTAAATCAAAAAGGTGTGTCGTAAAAACAGGATCAAAATCTCATGTGGATTTTAATCCTGTTTTTTTAATTTGTTTCATAATAAATCCACTTTTAGGCAAAGTAGGAATCCTTGAGAGACTATAGCTTAAGTCCTGCTCCGGCACTACAAAATCAATTTTGTTCACCAGGAAATTCAAACCGGCTTTCATAATTTCAATCGTAATACCTTCACCAGGACAGCGATGCCCTTTTGCCGGATCCCCGCCGCCTTGAGGAATAAAACTATATGTCCTGTCTTTTTGTTCCTGAAAGCGCTCCGGACGAAATCTGTCAGGATCCCCCCATATAACAGGATCATGGTTCATTCCGTATACATCAAGTAATACCAGTACTCCTTTTTTGAATTCGTACTGATCCCAGACAAAGTCTTTGTGAACTCTTGCTCCTACAAATGGAGTAAATGGATAGTACCGGCGTACTTCCTGTACAAACATTTCATAATAATTATCATCATTATGAAGCAGATCTTCCCTGCATTGCGGATGTTCATATATGGCTAAAGCTGTAAATGTGATATATGTTGAAATAGCCACAATTGGTCTGATTATGTTTATCAGTTCTTTTGCAGCCATTTGAAGCTCCATCAGATTACCATCTGGCTCCCTATGAAAAGCAATCAAATTAAGAGCTGAATCTTCTTTCACACTCAGCTTCCCCTGCCTTACCTCTTCTATGATTCCACTAATCCACTCCTCTGTTCGATTACGTGCAGTTTTTCCTTTCCAGTACCTGGGACCAACTCCTCCTATCCCATCTATCATTGAACAAAAATCGTCTGCCCTGTCTTCTACTTCAGATTCCTGAAAAGGAACTGCAGTCCATAGACATGATACCTTGCATATTATATTTTTGGCTTCACGAAAAAGCTCGATTTGATCTTGACTTACCCATCTTTCAGCAGCTGCCTCCATTTCTTTCTCAAACAGTTTTGACAGTTCTTTCTGATGAACATCAGTCATTAACGACATAAAGAATAACTTTCGCTGTGTGTGCGCTTCATTATCCATTCCCTGAATTGCATTAACTCCAAACAGAGTTTTTTGAATCCTCATTGGCATTGCACCTTTACGCTGAAATAACTCTTCATCATAAAAAATCTTACATGCTTCCTCTCCACTTAAACAGATCGCTTTTTCTCCCATAATATGAGTTTCAAACATATTGCAGTGGTACCGGTCAGTTCTGTTTTTTATAAAAAGATACCCTTCTTCCAATAGCTTAAGTGTGTGATCCAGCCCTTTATCCTGCACAATTCTCTCTTTAACTTCCATTTTATTTCTTCTTTCTTTTTATTAATGTTGTATTTAAATAAATCTACTGTTTGCTTTATTATCACTCTATTATTAATAATTATTCGTCTTATATCTTTTGGATTTCCACACGAAAAAAACAGGGGTTGAATTAAAATAGAATTCAAGCCCTGTTTTTTTGCATACTTACTGAAATTGCAACAACAACGAGTACTACAATAATGATACTTACAATGTATTTACAGCCCGCTCCAGTCTCCTTAAAGCCTCCCCCAGTACTGACCGGGGACAGGCTATATTGATTCGTTCAAAACCTTCCCCTGATTTACCAAACTTAAGGCCGCTGTTCAGCCAGATACCAGCCTTATTTTCGAGCAGATCCATACGCTCTTCTTCGGATAAGCCCAATTCCCTGAAATCCAGCCACAGAAGGTAGGTTGCATCCGGCTCAATCAATTTGATTCTGCTTATTTTTTTCTCCAGATACTCCCTTACATATGAGATATTTCCTTTTAAATATTCTAATAGCTGCTCCAGCCAGTCTTCCCCATAACGGTATCCTGCCTCACATGCAACAAGCCCCAGCGTATTAAGATGGTCATATCCTGCTGCTCTCATCTGCCTTAAGAACTTTTCTCTCAGACTTTCATTTGGAATAAAAATATTTGCAGTCTGCAATCCCGCCAGATTAAAAGTCTTGCTTGGAGCGGTGCATGTTATGGTTCTTTCTTTCAATCCTTCATTTATATTTGCAAATACCTGATGTCTTCCCTTGTATACAAAATCCTGATGTATTTCATCACTGATTATAATCATGTCTCTCCTGATGCAAATATCACCCAGCTCCTTGAGTTCTTCCTGGCTCCATACTACCCCGCCCGGATTATGAGGATTGCATAATAAAAACAATTTAACATGATGCTGTACTGCTTTTCTTTCAAAGTCTTCAAGATCCATATGGTATATCCCGTCTTCTCCGAGAACAAGTGTATTATCAATAACGACTCTGTCATTCTCCCTTATGACTTTGTCAAAGACCTGGTATACCGGTTGCTGAATCAATACGCCGTCTCCAGGTTCAGTATAAGCTCTTACTCCCATTGCCAGAGCAAATACAACTCCAGGGCACTTAACCAGCCATTCTTTTTCCACAATCCAACCATGCCTCTTCTCCAGCCAATAACGGACTGCCTCAAAGTACCTGTCTCTCGTCTCAGTGTAACCGAAAATGCCTTGATCCACCCGTTGGTGAAGGGCAGCCACAATTTCATCAGGTATCTTAAAATCCATATCAGCTATCCATAGAGGAAGAATGTCCTCTGGTTTTCCTCTTTCAATAACAAAGTCATATTTTAGGCTGTCCGTATTTTTACGATTGATAACCTCATCAAAATCATACTTTCTCTTCAACATCATTTACACACTCCAATTCCCATTCCTATGGCTAAGCACTAAGATTTCCCTGATTCTCCTCCTTGCAATACTGCTGGTCTAACACTTTAACAAAAGGATAGTAAATAAGCGTAGATGCCAGAACCGCCACAACTTGAGTCACAGCACATTGCCAGCCGGAAACAGCAAATCCTGAAAAGATAATCGGCATAGCCCATGGAGCCTGTCTGGCAGCAAACATCGGCATGAATCCAATTGCAATTGAAACGTAAGCAATAATTACTGAAACAATGGGAGCCAGCGTTATCGGTATTAAAAACAACGGATTGAAAATTACCGGAACGCCAAATATAATCGGCTCATTAATATTAAAAAATGAAGGAATCAGAGATACATTTAACATTGCCTTCATTCGGGAAGAACGCCTGACCAGAAACATACTCAGTACAAATCCTATGGTTAAGCCAGCTCCCCCGATTGTGCCAATCTGATCTAACATCTGTACCGTGCCGATATGACCTGTCTGCAGAGTCAGATTACCAGCTTCTGCCAATGCCTGATTTGCATCTGCATTTGCATACAAAATAGGATAAAGCATGGAGTTGACAACAGTCGGATGAATACCAAACCACCAGGACAGGCCATTTAGGCCGGCTACTATTATAATGGCGATTGGAGAACCAATAATTCCCTGTAATGGAACCTGAATAATCGAATAAAGAAGCTGAGGGAATGAACCTGATATTCTGACTCCGATTCCATTAAAAATTAAAGCTGTTAATACAATTAAAAATCCAGGAATCAAAGCACTGAAAGCATTACTTATCATAGGAGGAACACTGTCAGGCATTTTAATAATAATTTTTTTACGAATACAAAACCTGGTGATCTCCACTGAAATAATAGACATGATTAACGCAGCAATCACTCCTTTTGTTCCTGTCCATTCAAATGGCATCACTCTGCTGATAATTTCACCTGATTCAGAAACAACCGTTTTGGGAATCACCACAACGTAAGCAACAATCCCTAATACCAGAGATGTTAGTTTATCCATCCCGTATCGTTCCGCCAGTTTATAAGACATGGTACCGGAAAATACAAGTCCCATGATATTAAAAGTAGCCCGATAAGCCGGAGAAATATAATCCATCCAGTTTTCACCAAATATACCGGACATCCATTCGGCATAGCCAGGAATTGGAAAATCAGTAATGAGCATAAAAATAGAACCTATGATAGTCAGGGGCATAATTGCCAGAAAACCATATTTTATTGCCTGAAAATAGCGAGAATTAGTAATTTTATTCATTTTACCGACCAATACCTGTTGCACCCAGTTTGTCAACTTATCCATTTTCCCACCTCACAAAATATTTTTCTTTTGCCAGAACAATAGTAACTTAAAGCAATTATCACAGTACCAGATTATTCAGCAGAATCTTTCAGCAATTTTACCAGGTGATCGAAATCTGGCTCATCTATTAACTGTTTTATCTTCTCCGTATTGAATAACAGGTTTGTTATCAGCTGATAAAAATCTTCAATATTCTTGTCACCTGCTTTAGAGATAGATACTAAGAATACGATCTGCACATCATTGTGTCCCCACCGAATCGGTTCTTTTAATATACCAACTATAACGAAGCTTTTATCCGTCATGATAGTGAATGGGTGTGGAATGGCGGCAAGATTGCCAAAATCCGTCTGTCCGAGAAATTCGCGCTTCATAACTGATTCATAAAAATCTTCTGGTAATGTAAAATGCTGATTTGCAGCATCACACAGGAAACGTATCACTTCCTCCCTGCTCTGCAATTGTATATTATTGTAAAAATGTTCAGGAACAAAAAACTGCTGAATCACCTTTGTATCATCCTGTTCAAATAATTTATGAACATTGGTGAAGTCATCCCTGTCCCAAAACAGGCTCACAACAAAAACAGGTACCGGTACCGGCACATCAAGCGGTACCGTAGTGAATAAATAATCAATATCGGAATAATCATATGCGGCTACTTCCAGTACGGTACATTCCCGAATTTGATCCACATACTTTCCAAACATCTGTCTGTACCGGTGGATAAATAACTGCGAACTTCCCACTCCCGATGAACAAACAATAAGAATGTTTTTTTTCTGTATCTTCTTCTCCTGCTTCTCAAGAGCGAATTGAAACAAAAGAGCAAAATAACCAATTTCCTCTTCCGGTATACTCATACCGTAATGTTCATTTAAAACAGTACATGCATGGGCTGCCAGATTATACGCATACGGGTATTCCTTTTTTACATTATCCAAAATTGGATTCTTCAGAGGAATACCATACAGCATACGAATATTGAAAGGAACCATGTGCTTGTTCAAACACATACGCAAGTCAAAATTATCTAAAAAATCCAGTTTAAAGCCCTCGCGCACTCGCAATATCATCTGCATTGACAGATCATCTATGAAATGAGTAATTTGCAGGTTTTTATTAATGGGCAAGTCAATATCTGATAATACAGTACCCGCCAGAAGAACTGCGATATACCCAACCTCTTCCTCCGGTAATGTAACAGAAAATTGGGTTTCGACTTCAACTGCTACAAAAGCAGCCACCTCCATTATCCTGACATCGATATCCACCCTGCCGTTTACACGATCCACCTTACTGGCAATGCCATCCGCTTCTATGTGATTTCCCATCTGGATTCTCTTAACCCCAAAATACAGGCACATTGTCAATGCCTGAAAAGCGATTTCCGAAATACGCAGTGAATTCTTACAAAGAACGCTCTGCAAAATCAGCGACACGGTCTGCTGCTCGTCGTGCTTCATTTTATCATTCTTAAAAGAAAGGTTTGCTTTTAAAAAATGATTCGCCATGCAAATACGTTTGTCAAATTCACTCCCAACCGCCTTAACCCCATAATTAGGCCTTCTGACAAGCTCTATATGGTAAAAGTGAAAAATATACTCAACCTTCTTGATATCAGCGGTTATTGTATTGCGTGATACATATAAAATATCAACAAAGTATTCCAGCTTTACATAGTTAGAATGATTTAAAAGATATTCCAGCATGTAATTGACACGCTCCTCAGAATTCGATGGGAGCATCTGATATCCGCTCTCCCCTAAGGAAGAACAGAATGATGTATATAACTCTAAATCGTGAACCAACAGACGATAACCATATTTTTGCTTTGATACAATGGAAGCTCCATTGGATTCCAGAATTCTATTAAGTTCTTTGATTCGAGTACGTACAGTTTTTTCATGTGCTAAAACGGAATCAGCCAACTGAGCCGCAGTCTTGTAAGTATTCTCAGTAAGCAGACTCAGGATTTCTGTAATCTCACGATTCATAAGCTCCTCCCTTTTTCACTCTGAACGCCTCTCCTTATGGATCAGCTCAGCATAGCAAGAGCATCATCCAGAACCTTTTCTCCATTCATCATTCCATAATCCATTTGATTCACAACTGTTATATAAGGAATCTTATCTTTATACCTTTCTTTGAATCCTTCCAGCATAAATGACAGCTGAGGACCTAAAAGAAGTATATCGGTATGACGGTCAGAACTTGGAAGATTGCTGTCCGCCATTGCCACAATATCCACCTCCAAAGACCGGTCTATTGCGCTTTTACGCATTTTGTTCATTAACATACTGGTTGACATACCCATATTGCACACGAGAGTAATATAAATCATAATTAGTCCTCCTTTTCTTTGTAAATTACTTTGTACATTTCAATCATTTGAATTGCCAGGTCTCTTATTGTTATTGCATTCATTAAATGATCCTGACCGTGGACCATAATTAAACTGACGGGAGTCTGGCCGCTTTCTCCGGCCTCAGCCTGAAGTATCCCCGTTTGAAACTCATGGGCTCTGTTGAGAGCTACGTTGCATTGCTCGATATTTTCTGCAGCAAGATCATAGTCTTTACTCTGCGCAGCGGTGATCGCCTTCATCGCCATACTCCTGGCATTCCCCCCATTCACCACCAGTTCCATGACAATTTGCTCAAGATTATTTATCACTCACATCACCTCCATATTTGTATGGATTCATTATACTTTTGATTAAATCTAAACTCCACCACATGATTTTCCTTTTTTAATATGATAATTATTGTTCATCGCCCCTAATATCCGGATCCCTAACTGTAAGATTCATAATAAGCAGAGATCCGGCGAAAATCAATCACTCCTGGAATAACAGATACTTTTTACCAAAATCCAACCGGCTATTATCGTATAAGTTGAAACATTTTGAATCCATCAACTGTTTCATACAAAAAAAGACCAAAAAATGGCTGCAATAAGCGTCCATTTTTTGATCCATATTAACTCTAAGATAGCATAACCTTTTTATTTTGCAATAACCTTCACGAATTTCTTCTTTCCACGTCTCACAACCGCACCATCAGCCAGCTGTTCCCTGGTATAAAAAGCTTTTACATCATTCACGGAATCTCCATCTACGGTAACTCCGCCCTGTTCCACATTCCGTCTGGCTTCTGAACGGGATGGTGCCAGACCTGATTTCTGGAGAATGGTTAAGATGTCAACACTTCCATCTGTAAAATCAGCTTCTCTCAGCTCACATACAGGCATGTTTTCTGCATTGCCGCCTGTAAACAGCTCTCTTGCGCTCTTTTTCGCCTTCTCTGCCTCTTCTTCCCCATGTACCAGCTTGGTCAGTTCGTAAGCCAGGATTTCCTTTGCCTCGTTTAACTGGCTGCCTTCCCAGCTGTCCATCTCATCAATCTGGCTTAATGGAAGGAAGGTGAGCATACGCAGACACTTTAATACATCAGCATCGGCAATATTTCTCCAGTACTGGAAGAAATCGAAAGGAGAAGTCTTCTCCGGATCAAGCCACACAGCACCCGACTGGGTTTTTCCCATCTTCTTGCCTTCGGAATTCAGCAGCAGGGTGATAGTCATGGCATGGGCATCCTTACCAAGCTTTCTTCGGATCAGCTCGGTTCCGCCAAGCATATTGCTCCACTGGTCATCTCCGCCGAACTGCATGTTGCAGCCATAGCGCTGGAACAGCTCATAAAAATCGTAGCTCTGCATGATCATGTAGTTAAACTCCAGGAAGCTTAATCCTTTTTCCATACGCTGTTTGTAGCACTCTGCACTGAGCATGCGGTTTACGGAGAAATGGGGACCGATTTCCCGGAGAAAATCAACGTAGTTTAAATCCATCAGCCAGTCAGCATTGTTCACCATCATGGCTTTTCCTTCGGAGAAGTCAATAAAACGGCTCATCTGCTTTTTAAAGCAGTCACAGTTATGAGCGATGGTTTCCACTGTCATCATCTGGCGCATGTCGCTTCTTCCGGACGGATCGCCAATCATAGCGGTTCCTCCGCCGATCAAGGCGATTGGTTTATTACCAGCCGCCTGCAGGCGTTTCATTAAACACAGAGCCATAAAATGTCCCACATGCAGACTGTCTGCTGTCGGGTCGAATCCAATATAGAATACAGCCTTTCCTTCATTGACCATTTTGCTGATCTCTTCTTCATTGGTCACCTGGGCAATCAGCCCTCTGGCCTTCAGTTCTTCGTAGATTGTCATTCCAATTCTCCTTTACATAAAAAAATAAACCCCGTCCTGTTAAAAGGACGAGGTTAAAATCTCGCGTTACCACCTTTTTTTATAAACAGCTCACGCTGCTTATCTCTTCGAGTACTGTTCTGATACTCTAGCACAATAACGGGTGCAGGAATCCGTCGCCGCCTACCGGGCCTTAAAACCTTTGGGAGCGAAGCTCAAAGATGTATTCACAGCCCGTTTTCCATGCGCCTCTCATCAACCGGCTGCTTTCTGTCTGGTATCCCGAACTGCTACTTGTTCTTATCAATGCTTTTTCTTATATATGAAGTTAGTTTTTAGTATATGAGGTTTCTTTTTATTTGTCAAGATCCTTTTTTTATCAAAGCGAATCAGACAGAATAATGCAAAATTATGAAATAATATCGTGGATCTGGCTGAGTATCTTCTTTAAACTTCCAGCTTCAATCTGCCCCGGTGCCGATTCTTTTCCAATTGCAGCAAAGGTCAGGGCAGATCCAAAAAACTCACCGGAGAACCGGCTGATCACACCCTCTTTTGACATGGACATGGTAATAATGGGGCGGTCAGAAATATCGTGTGACATCTCATAAGTTGCCGTCAAAAGCATCATAACGTCCTCCATGCTTCGCGGCATGACTGCAATTTTAGGAATGTCTGCGCCCAGCTCAATCATCAGCTTCACGCGGCGAAACAGCTCCTCTTTCTCCGGTGTTTTCTGAAAATCATGATTGGAAGCGATAACACAGACGCCCTCTTTGTGAGCTTCTCCCACAATTATCTTACCGGCTTCATCATCAAAAAACAGTTCCACATCAATCAGGTCTACATAACCGGAACGTATCAGAGCGAGATATAAATCAATATACTGCTGCACACTGATTTCCTTTTCTCCCCCTTCCCCTGCAGTCCGGAAGGTTGCAAGAAGAGGAACCTCCTTAAGGGCTTTTCGGATGCAGCCTGCCGCTTCCACAACTTTACTGATATCATGTGCATCATCAAGCCAGTCAATCCGCCATTCCGCCACATCGGCACCGCCGGCTTTTAAGTTTCCGGCAGACAATACTGCATCTTTCACTTTTGTTTCCACGATAGGCACGCATACCTTTGGCACACCTTCTCCTATGACCACATCTCTCACTCTGACCGTTTTCATTCTAATCCCTTCCTTATGCCCATATAGCATCCGTAAATTATATTTTTCTATTATAACGTTGAAGAGTAAATAGTTCAAATACAATTTTTATTCGATTTGTAAAATGTAAATACTGTCAGAAAAATACACTTAAAAAATAGCGCCGGATAAGTTCCGGCGCTATTTTGACTGCTATCATAATTCAGGTTTATTTTGCCTTTTCAAGAGCAGCCGCAACCGCCTCTTTGATTCCCTTAGAAGAGTTGGTCGCACCTGACACCCCGTCTACAGAAGTACTTTGTGTTCTTATAATGGATGAAGTGACCGTTTTCTCTGCTGCCTCATAGATTCCCGGAGTCTCATGATGATCGGTCAGTTCGATGGCAGTCACACTTCCGTCTTTCACCACAACCTCTACAGTTATCTCTCCGTTATTTCCTTTACCGGTTCCGGTATAGGTTCCATCCTTATAGTTTCCCTTTACTTCCGGCTGTGCTGCATCTCCTTCTTCTGCTAACTTCATGGTTTTCTCAGTGAAACCGCCATTTGCAGCAACATAGTCATAAGCCGCACTTCCTGCCAGTCTTCCGAAAACCACAATATCAGTCACTGCGTTTCCGCCCAGCCGGTTTGCTCCGTGAACTCCGCCAACTACCTCTCCGGCTGCAAAAAGTCCCGGTATTGCACTGCCATCCTCTTTTAACACCTGGGTGGTGGTATCAATCTTCACTCCGCCCATGGTATGATGAACAGCAGGCGCACACAGTCCCGCATAGTAAGGCGGCATACTTAACGGAACTTCCATACTTTCTCTTCCGAATTCTGTATCCTTACCCTCTGCCTGGTACTTTGCATACTGTTCCAGAGTTGCTTTCAGCTGATCCTTATCAACACCGAGGGCTTCTGCCAGTTCCTCCGGTGTATCCGCCTGGGTAATAATGCCCTGACCGATATATTTCTCAATTGCGGATAAGCTATCTCTTACAGACTGGTCAAATACCATGAAACAGGTTTTTCCCTCCTGATTTAAAATGGCCTCTGAAACCACGTCTCTTGTTTCCAGCTCATTGACAAAACGTTTACCGGACCGGTTTACCAAAATTGCTCCGTTTCCACGGACACCTTCTGTGTACATGGTAGTTGTATCCGGATTAACGGTTGGATGTGTCTGGATCTGGTCAATATCCACAAGTCCTGCCTTCAGCTCCTCTGCCATGACAATTCCATCACCGGTAGCACCGGAGTGGTTGGTGGTGCAAAAGCCGTCTAAGTCTTTTTTATATTTCACCACCATCTCAGAATTGGCTCCAAATCCTCCTGTTGCTAAAATCACAGCCTTGCAGGAGATCGTATAAGGCTCGCCGCCCTTTGTTACTGCCTGTACTCCCTGCACAGCGCCCTCTTCGCTCAGTAAAATATGTACTGCTTCCGTCTCTAAAAATACAGGTACATCCAGTTCCTTCAGCTTTGCATTAAGAGCATTTACAAGCATGGGACCCACTGCGGAAGTATCGGACGGACGGTGGATTCTCTTAACGCTGGCTCCGCCGAACTGCCCTACTACGGATAAATCTCCGCCTATTTCATTGACCCATGTAACCGCATCTGCAGACTGCTCCGCCATCACCTGAACAAGCTTTGGATCATTTAAATCTTTGCCGCCTTTCATGGTGTCTTCCACAAACAGTTCAACGGAATCCTCAATTCCTTCTGCTTCCTGATACGGTGTTTCAGCCGCATTCAAACCGCCGGTGGCGCGGACAGTATTTCCTCCTGTAATCGGCATTTTTTCCAATACAACAAGATTAGTGGCTCCTTTTTGGACTGCTTCAACAGCTGCTGTCATACCGGCTCCCCCTGCGCCGATAATAACAATGTCCGCCTGCTTTTCTTTTTCGTTTTCATTCCTGCCTTCTGCCGCTGCTTCCTGAACATTCTTTTTCCCGGATTTATCCAGACTGGTATAAATAGGACCAGACAATGCAATTACAGCTGCAGCAGCGGCCGCCATCACGGCAAGCCCCGCGAATTTTCCTTTTTTCATAACATTCTCCTCACTTTTTTGCTGTTAATAACAGTTTTTAAGTTGATATTATCGCATGATAACTTTGATAATAATTTATCATATATAGATCAGATTAAAAAGTTTTGGAATATAAAAAAGACCTTTTGTAAGTAAAAAAAGTCCCCGAAAAGGAACTCTCTTTACACTGATGTAATAATCATAAAATATCGGATGATTGGGTAATCCATTCTTTAATTTCGATACCATAGTTGTTTCTAGAATCGAGGGGTAACAGGGGTTGCACCCGCAATGAAAGCCTATATCTCTGGATTCCTCTAAAGCACTCATTCTGACTTAACTGCCTGGTTGACTGAAACCATAATTTCCCTGAAATACTGGAATATATTCTTAAATTTGTATCGCTAAATATTGGATTATCAGATACAAATTTATTCGCAACGGTAGCAGAGGCAGGATATTATTTTATTGATATGTATTATTTTGTTGATTAAATAATCAGTTTGATTATGTTGTAATATACGCAAAATAGCATCTTACTTCGTTAGATCCGCTGTGTGCCGATGTTGCCCGTATCGTGCCATATTCTGTCTCAATGTATATCGGGACTGTCTCAGTCGCTCCGGTTGTTGTGTTTCGTCCTATAACTGTAAAATATGTGCATTAGTGGGTTTTCATGGAAGACTGAATAATGCCTCATCGGCAGTTATTGTCCCGCTGGCTTTGCTCGCATAAACATTGCAAAAGCAAAGCTTACCAACCTTTTTACAGTCATTAATTGTAATATCAGCAGTCCATTTGACCGCTGTTCCCGTTACAACAGTTAAATTGCTATTTTCATAAAGCTGACTAATTTAAATATTAGACCAGCCAAAGAGTGTCAAATAATGCGACGAATAAAATGTACAAAAACAGAAGATATATTGACCATATCTGCGAAAAGTGGGATAATTATTTTGTAATTAGATCCCTATAATAATTACTAAGGATATCTTCATTAGGGGGGAGATGTCTGTTATAATCAATTGGTTTGTTTATAACAACTATAAGATATTTGTTTTAAAAAAATAAAAAAGGGGATGTAAAATATGAAAATTGGTAAGAACTTAAAAAAAATATTTACCATAGTAATAGCAGTAGCAATGAGTGCTTCACTTAGTATTGCGGCATTAGCAGCATCTAATACTCATGATGTTTATAACGATTATTGTTTAACCAAAACAGAATGGAATAGTGGTGCATGGGGTAATTCAGAAGATGTGGTTAACTTAGTTCTGAATGATAATGATAACTACGAGTTCTCAATTATAAAAAGGTATAGTAAATGGTCAAACGGTGGATTTTTGAGCTTCGTGCGAATATCAGATAATAAAGTTATGTGGCAGAGAAAACAGCATGAAGCTAATGATTGGTACTATTATACTATATCTGGAGAAGATTTACTCAATTACTACCATATAAATGATGGAGATTATAGGTTAGCTTATGGATATCACGGTGATTTGATGCTTTATTACAGTAAAATAATAAGAGTAACGCACGCTAATAAGTAATAGGCTGAAAGATTTTATTAGATATATTAGCACTTTGGATTTAGTGTTAAGAGGGGCAAAGTTAAAAAATTCTCCTCTTACTAGTTTAACAAGTAAAAGGTTTCATCGACATATAGAACACATATACCTTGGGGGGTCGGTAAAATTCCGACTCCTTTTTATAATAAAATTAAATTGCTATTTAACTGAGTTATCTTCTCATCAATAATAGTATTATCAACTTATGTTCGAAAAAGGTTGACAGTTAAAGATAAAAGTAATGATTTGACCATTATCTCCTGACAGCATAAAAAATAGCGAAGCAGTCTTAAACCACTTCGCTATAATGCCGAACTTATTAGTATCTCATCATAACTGACTTATTTTACAACAGCCTCATTCCGCTGCCTTCCCCTCTCTCATTTTCGCCTTATTCTGATACATCGCCTCATCTGCGAGTAGGATTGCTTTGTGTATATCATCTCCAGGCTGATGAACAGCAGTACCGTAGGAAAAAGAAACCGGCAGATCAAAACCCCCGCTGCATTGTTCCTGTGCTGTTTTAAGGACACGGTCCATCTCCTCTTCACACATCCGGCTGCTGACAAGTACGAATTCGTCTCCTCCATAGCGGTACAGCTTCATATGTCTGGACTTCTGCTTTAAAATTGCGGCCGTAACACTGCAGATTGCCTCATCTCCTGAAGAATGTCCATATTGGTCATTTAGCTGCTTTAAATTGTTTAAATCGATCATGGCAACCGTACACGGGAGCTTAAAGTTCAGTTTCTCCATCCGTCTTTCATAGGCAGTACGGCTATATGTACCAGTCATCGAATCGTACAATATTTTCTGTGTGGTAAGAAGGAGAAAATATAAAATAACACATACGGAAGAAACATTCCATATCATGAAACTCAGTCCAAAAAACACCTCCAGACAAGCAGCTGAGCCAATTCCTAAAAAAGCAGCTATAAGAAATGTTGTCTCCGCCCGCCGGTTTGGCTTATTCTGCTGTCTGGCAGAAAATACTATCAGTGTGAGCAGATAAAAAAAACCAACCGTTAAAGGCATGGGAAACAGCGGTCCTCTTCTGTATACATTGCTGATGCTCACTGAAAAAATCCATCCGCTCCATATGCTTAGGACGCTGGTGGTAAAATTTATAATCTGGGGAACGTAAAATATTTTTGGTATCTTTCCTGAAATACCCGTATCATAAATCAGCACCAGAATCATGGGAGAACACGGACCTATTGCAAAATTCAGGCAGGTAGTGATGTTTCTCAGCCTCCACACAAGCCCATTATCTCCCATGAATGCAAAATACTGATCCAGCCAGGTGACAGCCATTAAAAAAAGCTGCAGACAAATCTCCAACAGAAACAGGCGTTTAATCTTCTGTGAAAAAAGCTTGTCCACAAAAACCATGACTCCGAAAAACAACAGGATTAAAAGAGGAGCGTAATAGGACTTCATTGCCTCACGTAACATAATGACTTCCTCCCGATCATAAGATGTCGATCATTTTTAAAGCTGGACAAACAAACATTTATTATAGTTCTATATTATCATCTAACGGCTGTTTTCACAATTTCATTTTCTGCCATTTTCTACAATTTTCGACAAAGATCGTGCTGCAAAAACGGTAACATCTCCCGGCTGCAATAGCGCCCCCATGGCGTTCTGGGTATTTTTCAAGCTCAATTCCATGCCAAGCTAAATAATCTTTAAGGAGAAACGTAAGTAACGGTTAAGATTAAACCTTTATCATAAATCTGACACCATCAAAAAGGAGGCAGATTATGATTGAGGAAATTCTAAAATACAATGATATCTTTGTAAACAGCGGTTTTTATAAACGCTTTAATACCAACAAATATCCCCGAAAAAGGCTTGCCATACTGACCTGTATGGACACCCGGCTGGTAGAGCTTCTTCCTGCAGCTCTCGGTATACACAATGGAGACGTTAAATTAATTAAAAATGCCGGTGGTCTGATCCTGGACCCATGCGACAGTACCATTCGAAGCCTGCTGATTGCCATACTGGATTTTGATGTTGAGGAGATTATGGTAATCGGTCATACTGACTGCGGTGCCGCATCCGTCAGTGCGGAATCCATTATTACCCGTTTGGTACAGCGCGGTATAACAAGAGAGACCATACAGAATCAGAGAGAGATGGGATTTGATTTTGACAACCTGTTTCAGGGGTTTGATGATTCAAAAGCTTCTGTCAAACGCTCTGTTACCCTGTTAAAAGAGCACCCGCTCATGCCTTCCGGTGTTACCATAAAAGGCTTTGTTATGGATATTTCCTGCGGCAGGCTGGATCCTGTCAGCGTTTCATAAAATAGAATTGCGTTCTGACTGCCTGAACACGGCATCTCAGAACGCAATTTTTTTACAGAAAGAAAGACGGGACTGCAAATGCAGCCCCGTTATTCTTAGGAGATATTTAAAATGTAATGACACCAAGCACAACACCGGCAACCAGACATACAAGGCTGACGCCCCAAATCCAAAGAAACGAATTCTTTATATGGTCTTTGATCTCAACACCAGCAAGACCGACACCGAGGAACGTGGCCGGAACTACCGGGCTGATAAAGGTTGCACAGTTGCGGCATACTACCATGGCAATTGCCGTATGAACAGGATCTACTCCAAAGCTGTTTCCTACACTGATAAGAACCGGAAGCAGTCCGTAGAAATAAGAATCCGTACAGAACAGCATTGTCAGCGGTACAGATAAAATGCCGATAATCAGAGGCATAAAATGGCCCATAGACTGTGGAATGAATGAAGCAAGAATATTAGCCATATGGTTCATGATTTCACTCTGCTCCAGCACGCCTAAAAATACACCGGCTGCAAGAATGGTAGAAGCCATCATAAGAGCAGGGCCGGAATGAGATTTAATAATCTTATTCTGCAGTTTAGCTCCCGGATAGTTAACCAGAAGTGCAATTACACAGCCCACCATGAAAGTTAAGTAAGATGGAACCTTTAAAAATACAAGACAATAAATAACAAGCAGAGTAAGAGCTATGTTAAAGAATAAAAGCTTTGGTCTTGCAAGATCACCCAGTTCACTGGTAGAAGCACTTTCTTCCAGCAAATCGGAATCTTCCATTTCCAGTGTGCTGTCAATTCCTGCACCACGCTTCTTCTCCACAACACCCCAGAAGAATGCGGTAAATAACGCAATTACAATACCAACTGCCTGCATCGGAAGAATTCTCATCCAAAGCACATTGGCTTCAATCCCAAGAACAGAAGCAGCACGCATGGTAGGTCCGCCCCATGGAAGTAAATTCATAACGCCCATTGCTGTTACGCAGATTAAAAGCAGCGTGGTAGAACGCATTTTCAGCTTTTTGTAAATCGGAAGCATAGCCGGTATGGTGATCAGGAACGTAGAAGCTCCGCCTCCGTCCAGGTGACCAATCATTGCAATAATACAGGTCATAAATGCAACACCAACTACATTGTGCCCCACTTTTTTCATTAAAGCATTGATGATGCTGTCAAACATACCCGCATCCGTCATAATTCCGAAAAATAATACGGAAAATATGAACAGTGCAGCAGTGGAATGCACATCAGCAACCCCCGCCTTAATAAAATCCCCAACTTCTTTGACTGTAAAGGTTCCTGTTAATACCAGAATCAGCGCACTGACACAGGATACTCCGATGAATGCCAGAGCCGGAACAGTAACATTTCTCAGCAGTAAAACAATGATCATGATAATGGTTGCAAATCCTAATAATGCAAGCATTGTCTCATTCATGTTTTTCTTCCTCCTCTATATTTTGTTTATGAGGAAAGTATAAAAGTCCAACCTTACAGCCTCACATCTTCTCCCTTTCATTTCTTTAAGAGAAAAATTAAAAGTTGTTAAGATTAGACTTTTGATTTAATATAAATCCTTGAAATTCTTTACTGCTTTTAAAATAGAGGAATCCGAAACCGGCTTATCAATGTATTCGTCTATCATTCTCCGCTTCTTTGCCTCTACAAGCTCTTTTGTCACCCGGTCAGCCATAAGAATGCGGATCACCCCCGGATATGGTCCCTGCAATGACATACAGAAATCCACCCCACTTTTCCCCCTGACATACTGCTCTGTTACAACCGCATCCACTCCCTGCTCTTTTAAAACTCTTCTTGCCTCCTCAAAATCCATACAGGAGATTAGAGGAACATTCAGCCGGCTGAAGTTTTTCTCCAGAAGGCGCAAAACTTTGGGATTATCATCCACAATCATAATGCGAAGAACCGGTCCGCCGGCCTCCAGCTGGATCTGATCCTCCCGTTCCTTCTGCTCATTAACAGGAAGATACAGATGAAAGATACTGCCTTTTCCCAGGGTACTTTCTGCGAACACATATCCTTTATGGGAGTGAATAATCTGCTCCACCAGGGACAGACCAAGCCCTGTACCTTTTCCGTTTTTCTTAGTGGTGAAAAACGGATCAAAGATCTGTTTGAGCACTTCATCGCTCATTCCCCCTCCATCATCTTCCACATCAATCCGGATATAATGATCCCAGCCCTCCGGCAGCGTGGAAAGCTTATACTGGGCCAGTTCCTCCCGGTCCACTGTCTGACAGGATATGGATATGGCTCCTTCTTTATGTCCTATTGCATGAATGGCATTGACACAGATATTCAGTATTACCTGATTTAACTGGGTTTCATTGCCCAGAAAACACTCTTCCTGAAGAGTAATCATTTCCTTTAAATGTATATTGGTAGGGCAGACAGAACTAACCATCTTAATCGCCCGTTTTAACACTTTTTCCCCATGAAGATTTTTAAAGGCAGTTTCCATATTTTTTCTGCTTAATGATGAAATCTGCTGGATAATTTCCTTCGCTTTTGCCGATGCCTCATAAATTTCGGAGGCGTTGTCATAGTTCTCTGACCGCTCAGGCAGATCCATCATCAAAAGTTCTGCATACCCCATAATGGGAGTCAGTAGATTGTTAAATTCATGAGCGATGCCCCCTGTCATGGTTCCCATAATCTGCAGCCTCTGCTGATGGGCAATGGTTTCCTCACTTTGGTGAATCTCTTCCAGTATCTTATTCAGTTCCAGCAAATATGCTATTTCCTCTGTATCCTTTCGTTTCTGGACCCTTAAATCTCCAATATAAATTACCAGACCCAGAACAATTGCCATGGCACAGAAAAAAACAAGTCCAAGTTTAAAAAATCCGGTTGCAACTGGTATATAAATATCATTGTAATCAATCACTGCACTGACAACCAGGAATCCGTCCCCGATATGTGCCGGTGAATAGGCACTGATTTTTTTTACTTCCGGGACCCCCGGATCCACCCACCAATAAGAATAATACTCAGAAACCCCTTCTTCCCCACGGTTCTGTTTGTCTATCATCTGCTCCAGGCTGTTTAAATTCACGCCCGGAAACATCTCTTTCCTGCCGGAGATTACATTAATTCCCCACTGCTTCTCCTGGGGATGGGCCAGAATGATGCCTTTAGAATCCTTTATGACAACATATCCGTTGGTTCCAAGGCGGATATTGGAAACCAGTGACTTATAATAGCTTCTTTCATTAATAACTATGGAAATGGATCCGATGTCAGGTAAATTGCGCTTTAACACCAGATAAAGATCACCGTTTTCCAGTTTGCACTGAAGAAACTGCTCCGACTTGCTAATTGCAGTGACCGAGTAGGTTTTCTCAACACCATAGCCTTTCATGCTCTTTATTAAATTTCCCGAAGTATCTTCCACAATCACATCATAGACAAACCGTTTATGATTGGAAACATATTCACTGATAACACTCCAGTCCCTGGTTCCTGTTTTTTTATAATTTTCCTCCATAATATCATAAATCGTACTTAAATCTGACTGATATCCTTCAATAAAGACTTTTAGATTCTCTCCCATGCTCTGGGTTGTCAACAGCATCTGCTTCTTCTGGTTATTAATAATGGCATCCTTATATTCCTTCCAGATTCCAAAAACAAGTAAGCAGAAAATAATCAGAACTGCTGCCATCGCGCAGCAGATAAATATTCCGGCATAATTTCTATTTTCCTTTATTTTCTTCATGATTTAAAGCTCCTCGTTTTCTTCTTCCTCATTGACTTGTTCTGTTATTAATATTATAATAAATTATAACATATTTCGATAAAATTCTACATGATTTTCATTTGGGGGAAGCTATGTCTGATAAAGTATTAATCGTAGATGATGATCCATCTGTTTTAAAGCTGCTGGAAAAAGTCATGCACAGCAATGATTTAGAAACCACTCTGGCAGACAGCGGTCTTGCTGCTCTTAACTGTATAAAAAATCATACCTATGATATGATCCTTATGGATGTCATGCTGGGAGATATGGAAGGCTTTGAAGTCATTAAGAAGCTTCGGAGCCAGGGAATACAGACGCCGGTTATGATTGTCAGCGGTCGGAACGAGGACTACGATTCCTTATATGGTCTTTCTCTGGGGGCCGATGATTATATCACCAAGCCTTTCCGCCCACTTGTATTAGGCGCCAAGGTAAAGGCGCTCATAAGGCGCTACAAGAATCAGGTACTGGACAGTTCCGATATTCTGGAATGCGGTCCCTTTTCCTATAACACTTCCACCATGCGCTTTTATAACAAAGGGGAAGAGATCATTCTCTCTTCAAAGGAAAGCAGTCTTATGCTGCTGTTTTTAAAGCATCCAGGGCAGGTTTATACAAAAGAGATGATCTATGAGCACGTATGGGGCAACAGTGTTGCAGTTGACGATAATGCCATTATGGTTTATATCAATCGTCTCCGGAGTAAAATCGAAGAAGACCGGCAAAAGCCGGCCCATATTGTAACTGTCAGAGGTCTGGGATACCGGTTTATCCCTTAGGCCTCTGGCTTTTTTTATTGATCAGATATTGAAGCGTGGTTTCAGGCACCACATCCTTAATATGTTTAAAATCACCCTTTTCATACCAGGCTCTCACCAAAGAGGCACTGACTGCAGTTCCTTTGATCTCTTTTCTTTCAAATTCCATAACCTGAATTCCATATTGGGGCAGAATCTGTTTCATTTCTTCATTGTACTGTCCTGTTATGGCACAGTTTGGCTCGGTCCCCACAAAACGCTTTGTAATTCCCAGTTCCGGAGCTATGCGGCGTGCAAATAAAGTCAGATCCAGAAGGCAGTTGGCCTTTTGAGCCTGGGCTTTCTCCTTAATAAAATAGGTGGGAAACGTAGCAGCGGAGATAACAAAATCTGATGACCGGTGAACGATAACCCGGGATAAATCATGAACGCCTTCTTTTACCAGCTGATAACGGTCCTCCGCGTTAAAAAAGCTCCTGTCATCGGATAAGACAAGCACATGAAGATAATCACAGTGGTTCAGTGCCTGCTCCACCAGATACCGGTGTCCATTGGTAAAAGGATTGCAGTTTACTACCATACAGCCGATTACCTGGCCGGTAAGCAGTGCTTCTTTCGGTGACTCCTCTTTCAAACGGCGGATAAACTGATCAAAGCCTTCTTTCCGGTTCTCCATAAAAAGAATTTCCCCGGTCTTTAAAACGCCATAAAATCCCAGATTTTCAAACATTTCCTGATTCTCCGGCTTGGTATAAAGGAGTATATGGGACCTTCCCTTTTCAAATTCATACTGAACCAGTGCGGAAACAATGGTTGCCGCCAGTCCGAACCCTCTTGCAGCCTGATCCACAGCAATGCATTTTAACACATTGTCATGAGCAGAGCCTGTTGCCACAATCTGGCAGTTTTCATCCAAAAGGCATATGGTATACTCGATTTCGTGATCGTAATCCAGATGATTACAGGCAAGAAACTCCTTCAAACGCTCCAGCTCTTTCCCCCGAAAGGGTCTGCCTTCCAGTCTCATGAATTCCATAAAGTCCTCCCCACTCTCCTGTTAACAGCGTGAGAAATATGGTGACAGCAAGAAGATCCGCACTTCCTCCTGCACTGATATTCTTTTTCACAAACCATTTGTCCAGTTCTTTTAGTAAATCAATACTTTCTTTCCTGTAGGCACCTCCGGCTTTTAAAAACTCTGCGGCGATTTTCTTCACCTGGTTTAACACCTTGGGATTATGCCTGGAAAGAATGTTGGAATCATCCACCTGGCTCATAAGGTGGAACAAGGTTTCCAGCTTCACCCGGTTCCACTCCTGACCGTTATAAAGACCCATGGACATCACCGGCAGTGAAATTTTAAATACAGAGAAATATCCGCTGATGGCCTCTCCTCTTGCACCGGTCAGCCCGTACTTTTGAAGGTTTTTTTCACCTTTTGAAACAAAGGTTTCCATGTTCTGTACTTCTTTCACCAGCACATTTCTGACCATTGCCTGTTCCATCTCCATGAGCTGTTTTAAGGCAACCCTTCCGAAAGAGCGGTGGCAGGCTCCTGCTGCCCCGCATAAAATTCCCAGATGAAAGACCAGCCCCTTGTGTGTATTCACTCCTCCAGTCGCCTGATACATGGCACGTTCCGCCAGAATTCCGATTCTGCGAATGGTTTCAAATAACACAGGAGGCGCTTCCCACAACCTCTCCCCCTCCAGAGCCATTGTGACAAAATAAGGCTTCAGGGCCTTGGCGCTCCGCTCAAAGGAGACCACATTCATATCAGTATGGGCCCCGTTGGAATAAGGATCTACCAGACCCGGCTTGGGAAGAGTATAGACCTCCTCAAGCAGCGCACGATACGCCATATTTCCAATACGATATGCAGCTTCTTCCTCTCTGGACGGTACGTTCACACAAGACCTGCTTTGCATTGTCTATTCTCCTGAAAATTCAAATTTTTTAATCTTACGGACAACATCCATTACTGTGCCATCACGGCTTTCAATGATTCCCACTACTTTATCATCAAACTGCACCCGTTCCGGCTCCCCTACGATGGAATATGCGATATCCCGCAGTTCTTCAATGGTTTTAAACGGAAGATCCACATTCTTCATGCAGTCAATTAAATCCTGTCTTCTGGGATTAATTGCAATACCGTAATCAGTAATTACCACGTCAATGGATTCTCCCGGAGTGGTGACCGTCGTTACATCGGTACAGATAGCCGGAATTCTTCCCTGAAGAAGAGGTGCAATCACGATGGTACATTTTGCACCGGCCGCTGTATCCGGATGGCCTCCCTGGGCACCGGTAATGATGCCGTCGGATCCAACCACAACGTTACAGTTAAAATTCACGTCTACTTCCAATGCCGCCAGTATTACAAAATCCAGCTTATTGACGACTGCTCCTTTGTTAAATGGGTCCGCATATTCACCGGCGCTGATTCGGAAATGTCTGGGATTGATTACGGACTCCACTGCATTTAAATCAAAGTCCTGGGTATCTAACAATGCGTCTACCTGGTTATTCTCCAATAGATCACACATGGGTTTTGTTAAGCCACCCACACCGAACTTCATTCGTATATTTCTCTCCTTCATGATTTTGGAAAGAGATATGGTAGAAGCGATGGAAGCGCCGCCAACACCCGTCTGATAAGAAAATCCGTCTTTGAAATAAGGGGTGTTTACCACAAACTGGGTGCAATAATCCGCCATCATCAGCTTTCTCATATCTGTGGTGGGTTTTGCAGCTCCTGTGGCGATTTTATCCGGGTTTCCGATCTGGTCAACCACAACCACATAATCCACTTTTGTCATGGAAATATGGGCAGGAAAGTTTGGAAATGGAACCAGACAGTCCGTGATTGCAACCACCTTATCCGCATAATCCGCATCAACCATGGAGTAGGAAAGCACGCCGCAGTCAGACTTTCCGCCAATTCCACGGCAGTTTCCGTAATCATCGCAGGTAGGCGCTCCGATAAATGCAATATCGATTCTCACTTCCCCAGTCTCTATGGCACGGACTCTTCCGCCGTGGGAACGCATGACAGCCAGTCCTTTCAGTTTTCCTTCTGAAATGGCACGTCCGATTTTTCCTCTCACGCCGGAAGACTGAATGTTTGTAATTGTTCCGTCTTCTATATATTCCACCAGCTTATCATGGGCTTTTCCCAGAGAACTGGCACAGATGGTAATATCCTTAATCCCCATGTTGTGAATCTCTTCCATCACCATGTTAACTACATAATCCCCATCACGGAAATGGTGGTGAAAGCCCAGTGTCATTCCATCCTGAATGCCGCATTTTACCAGCACCTCATGAATGTTCTCCACAAGTTTGCTTCCTTCTGAATTGATGACACATCTGGTAGACGGACCATCCTTCTTATATTCATAGCCGTCAAAATAATGATTTCCCTTAAATGGTTCTTTTCCTGTTATTTTTAAGATTTCTTCTGGAATCTCTCTTCCTACTGCATTGATCATCTTATAAATCTCCTTTATATACGCCGGAAGCCTTAGCCAGTTCAATGGTTCTCCTTGCTCCGTCATAGAATGCAATATCAATCATCTTACCATCCACTGTAAATACACCGATACCCATTTTCTTCTTCTCTTCAATCTCTTTCACCACTTTTTCCGCAAAGATAATATCCTTTCCGGAAGGAGTAAAGATTTCATGAACAACAGGAATCTGGCGCGGATTGATGATCGACTTGCCGTCAAAGCCCATGAGATGAATTGTTTCCACATCCTTTCGGAAGCCTTCCATATCATCAAGGTCGGTATATACCGTGTCAAAGCACTGTACCTTTGCCGCCCTTGCTGCAATTATTAAATTCTGTCTGGCTCCCATCAGCTCAATTCCGGTTCCAGTAATACGGGTCTGCAGGTCTTTGGTATAATCTCCTCCTGACAAAGCGATTCCAAAGAGACGTTCCGATGCTTCGCAGATATCCAGAGCCTTCATGACACCTCTTGCTGATTCGATGGCTGCCATAATAAGGGTTCTGCCTTCCGGCATCCCAAAATCCTTTTCTGCCTTTATAATTTCTTCTTCCACCCTGTGAATGTCATTTGGACATTCCGTTTTTGGAATACGAATGGCATCACAACCGCCGGCTACTGCACAGCGGATATCTTCCTGCCAGTATGGCGTATCCAGTCCGTTAATACGAACCACCCGTTCACACCCTCTGTAATCAATCTCTTTCAGAGCGTGGTACAGGGAAAACCTGGCAGCATCCTTCTGGTTTTCTGCAACCGCATCCTCTAAATCCAGCATGATGCTGTCCGGTCTATAAATATAGGGATCCTTAATAAGTCCCGGTTTCTGGGCATTTAAAAACATCATGGTTCTTCTGAGCCGCTTTTTCACTAAATTGATCATTCTCTGGCACCTCCCCAATGAATATTGACAAAGTGGTCCATGGAGCGGGATACTGCTCCTTCTACCCTGGCTTTAATGGTACAGTCAAGAGCTCCTTTGTCTACTATGGAAATTTTAATATTATCCACTCCCAAATGATTCAGAGTTTCAAAAACCACGTTTCTGATCTGGTTGCCATACTGATTGATCACTGCACTCTCCAGTGTAAAATCGATCCTGCCGTCTCCTGGCTCCACAGTCACCTGACAGTCACTGGATTCCAGCGTTCCGGCCATAGCCGGTCTTTCTATCTCCATTTTGTTTAAAGCCTCCCTTTTATTTTCTATGGTTTCAGTTTACACGGGGAATCTTAACTCTGGAAAAAATGTACCTTAAAAAATATTAAGAAAGGGAGCCTGCAGTCAAATACAGGACTCCCTCTCTTAATCTGATTTTTTTTCACTTTTCCAGACATGAATTAAACGCTCCACTTCACGATAAAGTTCCTCAACCGAATGGCTTCTGTTTCTGGCACATCCTTTCGCATCCTGCCCGCAGATTAAACATTTGCGGACAGGTGATAAAAGAGATTCCCTGCTTATACTGAAACCTTCTTTATCATAAACGTCAATATCCCACAGCCGTCCTAATGGATGGTTTTCTTCCAGTCTGACTGCCAGACCTTTTACTGCGGCAGCATCAGTACAGTCTAAAGCATAAAATTTTATATAACCTGCATTCTCCGACACCACATTCATCTCTTTCATTCTCACACCCGCATCCGAAACTGCCTGTTCCAACATTTTCGTTCCCTCCTCAAAAGCAAGCAGAATGTCGGGGGAAGTCTTTACCGGTCCCGGGATGTTCATTGCCAGTGCCATCGTCACCATCCCCTTATGTTTTTTTCTCAGTTCCTCCTGGATTCTGACTTTCTTCTCCCGAAACGAAAGCATTTCCTCAAGATCTACATATCTCTCCATATTTTACCTCTTAACCTGCTTTAATACTTATAGTTTTCTGATCTTCATTGTCAAAGGAATTACCATAAGAATCCAGACGATTGGTTCTGCTATGATAATTCCCATATATTTAAGAACCGGTGCCAGAAATGCTGCAATGGCAACTTTCCCAGCCAGTTCAATAAAGCTGGACACAACCGGTGTTTTATGATCCCCACACCCCTGAAGTGCATTTCTGAATATGGAAATTGCGGCAGGCACAAAATAGAAAAGGGTATTGATCCTTAAATAAAGGGCTGCAGTTCCGGCTATCCGGCGATTCAAAGAGCCTGTCACCAGATATACCAGATAAGGCGCCACAGTGTAGCTTAAAAGAATCATTGCCACCGACCAGACGGACGTAATGATAAGTGCCTGCGAAATCCCCTTATGAATCCGGGATATCTTACCCGCTCCCATATTCTGACCGCAGAAATTCGCCATGGTAACGCCCATGACCGAAAACGGAAGCATGAAAAACTCCGTGATCTTACGTGCAGCAGTGTGGGCAACGATGATATCTGTCCCCAGAAGATTGATTGCGCTCTGCAGGGAAAGGGTTCCGAAAAATACCAGTGACATCATAAGTGCCATGGATATTCCATATGTATAAAGCTGCCGGACCTCTCCCCCTGTAATCCAAAAATCCCGGATATGAAAACGAAAAACCGGATACCGCTTTATCATATAAACCAGGCTTAAGACTGCTGAGAGGGACTGGGACAATACAGTTGCAATAGCTGCTCCCTCCACCCCCTGATGAAGGACAAGTATGAAGAAAAGGTCCAGAAACACATTAAGAATACTGGACAATATTAGAAACACCAATGGAGCTGCCGTATCCCCCACCGCTCTTAAAATGGAAGCACAGGCGTTATAAAGCATGGTCATGACCATTCCAAGCAGAATGATCCGGATATAGCCTTTCGCAGCAGGCATTAGAGATTCCGGTACATGAAGCGCCCTTAAAAAGAATGGCAGTCCTCCCACACACAGCAGTGTGAGCAGAACAGAGGTCAGGGTACCAAGAAGCAGGCATCCTGCCGAATACCTCCTGACCCGCTCTTCCACCCCTGCCCCGTAACTTCTTGCTGTAAGCAGGGCAAATCCGCCGGTCAGTCCGGATAAAAAGCCAATAAACAGAGTGCTGATGGAAGTGGTTGCCCCCACAGCTGCCAGCGCACTTTCTCCCAGGGTGCTTCCCACTACCCGGGTATCTGCAAGGCTGTAAAATAGCTGAAACAGATTACCAGCTGCAACAGGAAGCGCAAACTGGAGCATGATTTTCCCAGGGCTGCCTTTTGTTAAATCCCTCATTCTTTCTCCTTTGTAACCTCATTATTCCCCCTCAATCAAATACCTTCAGACAGTAAAATCTTCAAACCCGGAAATCATGGGATATGGCGCAAGGCTTTTTACCGGACCGGTTATCGTACCCTTGACATAAGAGCTGAATGCCGGGCGGCGGAATGGTTCTTTTGTTTTATTTTTAATCAGTCTGTCGTTTCTTCCCAATTCTCCTATGTAATTTCCGCTCCTGTCATACAGCTCTCTGCCGTAAAATTTTCCAAGAACCGTTCCGTCACACGCAACTAAATAATCCCGTTGCTTTACCCCGATATAGCTACCTCCCCAGTTCCAATATTTTTCCATATTTTTAACACCTTTCCAATTTTCATTCGTAAACATCATACAACATTTTCAGAAAAAATGGAACACTTAAGACGAGACACTTAGTCAAACTTGACCAAATTTCAAGGAACACTGGATTTTTCCCGTGTTCTGTTATATAATCAACAGCAAAAACAAAAAACCAGCACATACACAGGAGGATATTATGGGATTTCAATATGTCAGTAATCTGCCCAGCCCGGAAGAAATCAAAGATCGTTTTCCCCTTCCGGCCGCTTTAAAAGCCCTTAAGATAGAAAGAGACCAGGCCATCAGTGACGTACTTACAGGAAACAGCGACAAATTTCTGGTTATTATTGGTCCCTGTTCTGCTGATAACGAAGATTCTGTCTGTGATTATGTAAATCGTCTGGTAAAGATTCAGGAAAAAACAAAAGACCGTCTGATCCTGGTCCCCAGAATTTACACCAATAAGCCAAGAACCACAGGCGAAGGATATAAAGGAATGCTTCACCAGCCTGACCCGGAGAAAAAGCCGGACATGCATGAAGGTCTTATCGCCATCCGCCATATGCACATGAAAGTATTTGAAGAAACCGGTTTATCCACAGCAGACGAGATGCTTTATCCGGAGAATTTAACCTACCTTGACGATATCATGTCCTACATCGCCATTGGGGCGCGTTCCGTGGAAAACCAGCAACACCGTTTAACTTCCAGCGGCTGCGAAGTGGCCGTTGGAATGAAGAACCCCACCAGCGGTGATATGTCGGTTATGCTTAATTCCGTAGTTGCCGCCCAGCAGGCCCATGACTTCACCTATCGCGGCTGGGAAGTAAAAAGTTCCGGCAATCCCCTTGCCCATACCATCCTGCGCGGTGCGGTCAACAAGCACGGCCAGTGTATCCCCAATTATCATTTTGAAGATTTATTTCTTCTTCATGAGATGTACAGCAGACGCAGCCTGAAAAATCCTGCCTGTATCGTCGATGCAAACCATTCAAACTCCAACAAAAAATACAGGGAACAGATCCGTATCTCCAAAGAAGTCCTTCACAGCAGAAAGCATGCACCGGAGATCCGCAGCCTTGTTAAGGGATTGATGATTGAAAGCTATATTGAGCCGGGATGCCAGAAGGTTGGAGATGGATGCTATGGAAAATCCATCACAGATCCATGCCTTGGGTGGGAGGAATCCGAGCGTCTGCTTTATGAGATCGCTGAGAACTGCTGATTAATAGAGTAGAGAAATAATT
>NZ_QOHO01000025.1 GCF_003432035.1 Lacrimispora amygdalina | reverse complement strand
AATCGGTGAGCAAATCAGGCATATAGAATAAAAGACCAGTAAATGAAAAATGTTACAAAAAATATTGTCAATAAAAGAAAAAATTTGTTAAAAAAACAACAAATAAAAAACTAATTGCATTTTTTTGACGAATAATGTACAATAAATTTAAGGATCCGAGTTTTATCTTGAGTAGATAAAACCTATGGGTACTAACCTAAGAATTAGTGCCTCCCGCGTTTGGAAAGGACTCCTTTTCTATTTCGTTACAGTTTACTATTAAACAATGAAAGGAAAGGGTGTTATTATGCAGACAGCGTACAATGGAAAGATAGCCCGAATTAATTTATCAACTGGAGAGATCAGGGTAGATGAACTTAATATGGATCTGGCCAGAAAGTTTATTGGAGGCCGCGGTCTCGGAACCAAGATGCTATATGATGAAGGAATTGCAACCGTTGATCCTTTATCGGAAGATAACAAGTTAATTTATATAACCGGTGCCATGACCGGAACCAAGACACCTACTTCCGGCCGTTATATGGTTGTAACCAAGTCACCGTTAACCGGTATGATTGCAAGTTCTAATTCCGGTGGTGTATGGGGCGCAAAGCTCAAATATGCAGGGTGGGATGCCATTATAGTGGAAGGAAAGGCAAAGACACCAGTTTATATCAATGTAGTGGATGATAAGATCGAGATTCTGCCGGCAGATGAATATGTTGGCATGTTGAGTGAAGAAATTGATGAGAAGTTAAAAAAAGTACATGAGAAGTGTTCCGTTTTAAATATCGGACCAGCAGGCGAAAAATTATCCTTATTAGCCGCAATTATGAATGATAAAGACCGTGCAGCAGGCAGAAGCGGTGTCGGCGCAGTTATGGGGTCAAAGAATTTAAAAGCGATTACGGTTACAGCAACAAAATCCTCCATTGAATCATATGATCCGGAAGCTTTGCAGGAAGTGACAAAAGGATGTCTGAAGGCGATAAAAGAGAATGGGGTAACCGGAGGCGGTTTACCTACATACGGAACGGCAGTGCTTGTTAACATTATTAATAATACCGGTGCATTTCCTACCAGAAACTGGCAGGGGTCCTATTATGAGGAAGCGGACGATACCTCCGGCGAAAGCTTAAAAGACCAGTATCTTGTAAAACAGAGCTTCTGCCACAGATGTCCCATTGGTTGCGGCCGTGTTATCAATGTTGAGGGTAAGGTTGCAGGCGGACCGGAATATGAACCATTATGGGCATATGGCGGAAACTGCGGAATTAATGATTTAAATGCAATTAATACCGCCAACTACTGGTGCAATGAATATGGATTAGATGCGATCTCTACTCCCTGTACCATTGCAGCAGCCATGGAATTGTATGAAAAGGGTTTGATTAAGGAAGAAGAATGTGAAGGCGTGCCGTTAAAGTGGGGCAATGCAGAGGCAATCATAGAGTGGACCAAGCGGATGGGTGAGTCAGAGATTCCGTTAGCCAGGCTGATGGCCCAGGGTTCTTACCGTTTATGTGAATACTATGGACATCCCGAAATTTCCATGAGTGTTAAGAAACAGGAGATGCCCGCATACGATGCCCGTGCAATTCAGGGAATTGGTATCACCTATGCAACAAGTAACCGGGGCGGCTGTCACGTAAGAGGTTATTTAATCTCACCGGAGATTCTTGGATTACCACAGCAGTTAGACCGTACCGAAACCGAAGGAAAGGCATTGTGGACGAAGATATTCCAGGACCTGACTGCAGTCATTGATTCTATGGGACTTTGTCTGTTCACCTCATTTGCTTTGGGAGCACCTGAATATGCTGCCATGTTAAATGCAGGTACAGGAACCAGCTATACAGCTGAGGAACTTTTAGAAGTAGGGGAGCGGATCTATAACATTGAACGGTTGTTTAATAAAGCTGCGGGTATGAAGCCGGAAGATGACAGACTTCCCAAACGTCTGACAGAGCAGCCGATACCGGATGGTCCATCCAAAGGACAGGTAAGCCAGATTAAAATTACATTACCGGAATATTATAAAGTACGCGGTTGGGAAAATGCATTTCCTACTGAGGAAACATTAGCACGTCTGGGCTTATAGTTTCCATACCGGTAACAAAAAAGTAATAAAGTCAGTCGTGCCGCTATTATATACAGGAAGGATTTTAAGTGAAAGCGATGCTTCATTTATAAAATCCTTCCTATATTTATATAATAAAGAAGACGACAGTATAAAACAAGGTATATCAACAATGGAGGTTATGATGATAGAAGTAAGATTATTTGCTACATTCCGTGAAGGCAGGCAAAAGATTACCTTCCTGGAGGCCGGTCAGTTTCAGACAGCTGCTGAGGTAATCGATTATTTTCACATACCTCATGAAGAGGTGGCAATCTGCTTAATTAATGGAAGACATTCCAGGTTAGATGCTTCTGTAAAAGATGAGGATGTTCTGGCCCTGTTTCCACCGGTAGGAGGAGGCTGATTATGAGATATGAACGTCAGATTTTAATGAAGGAAATTGGTGAAGAGGGACAGAATACATTAAAAAAATCAAAAGTCACAGTAATTGGTGCAGGAGGTCTTGCTTCACCGGTTCTGACTTATCTGGCATGTGCAGGAGTCGGAACAATAACACTGATTGATTATGATACAGTATCAGAATCCAACTTAAACAGGCAATTCCTTTACCATGAAAAAGATATGGGAATGAATAAAGCAGAGCTGGCAGGAGATGTCTTAAACAGCTTAAACTCTAAAATCACAATCAATCCTGTTTCTGAAAGGATAGACGAAGAGAATATTGGCAAGATAATCAATGGTGCAGATGTAGTAATTGATTGTGTTGATAATGTAGAAACAAGATTAATTGTGAACAGGGAATGTATAAAACAGGATATTCCTTTGGTTGAAGGCGGCGTGTACAGTTTTTATGGCTTTGTTATGTCTATAAAAAGAGATTTTCCATGTTTGGAATGTATTGGCTACGGCAATACAAAGCTGAAACGGCCAGGTCCGGTACTGGGAGCAGTGGTTGGTGTGATCGGTTCCTTACAGGCAGTGGAATGTATTAAAATATTGCTGGGGTTAGATGATGTTCTTTATGGAAAGATGTTAAATTACGATGGCCTTTCTGTAAGCTTTGATTTGGTTGAACTGCAGAAGAATGATTTATGCGAAGTTCATGGATTGGTGAAAGGATAATGATAATAATTATATGGGCTCCAGTCATAACTGACTGAAGCCCGTTTTTTCATCAGATATAAATAATTTCTACCCCCGCGAAATTAAGCTCGCCAACCAGTTTTAAAACAGGAGCAGTATCGCTGCCGGTATTTCCTCTTCCTTTCTCGCTCACTCCACCAACGATTGCTTCAATCTGGTTTTCCACCCGCCATTTCACTTTTATGCGCTAATTCTATCTGAAAACATCAGCGTTGTAAATAGGTTTCAGGCAAGAGGTGGGTTATCAATGGTAACAGGTGTGTTTTAACATGGTCAGAGGCAATATCATACAAGAAAGTTACCATTATCTATGTTATACTATGCTTCAGACAGGAGAGAAAGGAGGGATCACTTTATGAAGAAGGAAATACGGACTGTGAAATATGATGGGGAATTAAATGTTGAGGCCTATCATTTTCAGGGTGTCATGCAAAAGTTTCCTAACCATTTTCATGATTATTATGTAATTGGTTTTATTGAAAACGGCCAGCGGTATTTACACTGCAAAAACAGGGATTACACCGTAGAACCTGGGGATTTACTGCTGTTTAATCCGCGGGATAATCACGCCTGCGAGCAAATCGACGGAAATCCTTTTGATTACCGCTGCGTTAATATCCAGCCTGAAGCGATGAAACGGGCAATGCTTGAAATAACGGGAAACGAATATCTGCCTTATTTTACTCCTCAGGTAATTTTTCACAGCGAACTGGTTGGTATATTAAGGGAACTGCATCAGATGATTATGGAGGAAGAAACGGACTTTAAAAAAGAGGAGATATATTTTTTCCTTCTGGGGCAGCTGGTTGAAGAACACACAAAGCAGCATATGCCAAAAGAGCATACGGAGCAAAGCACGGAGGCAAGGGCGGTTTGTGAATTCCTGGAAACTCATTATATGGAGAATATTTCGCTCAATGATCTTTGCAGATTGACAGGACTGAGCAAGTATTATGTGCTTCGGTCATTTACCAGGCAAAAGGGAATTTCTCCTTACAGCTATCTGGAAACGATACGAATTGACAGAGCCAAGAAGCTGCTGGAGCAGGGGGTAATGCCTGTTGATGCGGCGATGCAGACGGGGTTCAGCGATCAAAGCCATTTTTCCAACTTTTTTAAACGATACATAGGACTGACACCGAAGCAGTATGGTAAAATATTTAAAGATACTTAAAGCTGACTGAAATACAGAAAGGGTTTTCATGGAAAATAGAAAAGAGTTTCAGGGACATTTGTTTTCATTGTTTACAATTTTTATCTGGGGGACTACATTCATATCGACGAAAATACTTTTAAAGGCATTTACTCCCTTTGAACTATTGTTTATAAGATTTGTAATCGGTTTTCTTGCACTTTTTGTGTTATATCCCCACCGGCTGAACGTGAGGGAAAGGAAACAGGAACTGTATTTTGCAGGAGCAGGATTATGCGGTATCACTCTTTACTTTCTGCTGGAAAACATAGCATTAACCTATACGTTTGCTTCAAATGTAGGAGTTATTATTTCTATTGCACCGTTCTTTACTGCGATTTTCGCCCATTTACTTTTGGATGGAGAAAAAATGAGGACCCAGTTTTTTATTGGGTTTGCAGTAGCAGTGGCGGGTATATGTCTCATCAGCTTTAACGGGAGCAGTAATCTGAAATTAAATCCATTGGGTGACATACTGGCAGTTCTGGCTGCAGTCGTATGGGCCGTCTATTCCGTTCTCACAAAGAAAATCAGCGGGTATCATTATCACACTATTTTAGTAACACGAAGAATTTTCTTTTACGGGTTGTTATTTATGCTGCCGGTATTATGTATTGCTGGGTTTGAACCGGACGTCAGCCAGATCATAAAGCCGGTGAATTTATTTAATATTTTATTTCTCGGATTTGGGGCATCTGCCATTTGTTTCGCAACCTGGAATTATGCGCTGAAAATACTGGGGGCGGTGAAAACCAGTGTTTATATTTATATGGTACCGGTGATTACGGTTATTACTTCAGTGCTTATACTTCACGAGACAATTACAGGTATTGCAGTGATGGGCATTTTACTTACCCTGACCGGGCTGATTATATCGGAAATTAAATTACCTGCCGGACCGGGGTATAAATAGAAATTGATTCTGATTTTCTATCCACAAAATCCCCTGTTCATGATAATATAAATACATAAAAATGGATTGTCTCGCTGTTTAAATAATAAGAACAGACAGACGGAAAGGGGAAGAAAGATGTTAGAGACAGGAACAAAAGCACCGTCATTTGAATTGCCGGACCAGAATGGAGTGATCCATACTTTAGAAGAATACAGGGGAAAGAAAGTGATTCTTTATTTTTACCCCAAGGACCAGACGCCGGGCTGCACCAGCCAGGCTTGCGGATTTGCACAGCTTTATCCCCAGTTCCTTGAAAAGGATGCTGTGGTGATCGGCATCAGCAGGGACAGTGTGGCTTCTCATAAGAAATTTGAAGAAAAGAATGGGCTGCCTTTTACCCTTCTATCTGATACAGAACTGACTGCGATACAGGCATATGATGTGTGGCAGGAAAAGAATATGTATGGAAAAAAGACCATGGGTGTGGTACGTACCACGTATTTAATTGATGAACAGGGTGTGATTCAAAAGGCATTGGGAAAAGTAAAGGCGGCTGAAAATCCCGCGCAGATGTTAAAGGAAATTTAAATGAAGATTATAATCTCACCAGCGAAAAAGATGAATGTGGATACCGATTCCCTGCCGGCAGCCGGACTGCCTGTTTTACTTGAACAGACCAGAATCCTCTGGGAAGGAATCAGAAAGATGTCCTATGATGAGGTGAAGAAATTGTGGGGGTGCAACGATCAGCTGGCGGGGCTGAATTATAAGCGGTTTGCTGATATGGATCTGGAACATAATCTTACCCCTGCAGTTCTTGCGTATGAAGGTCTTCAGTACCAGCATATGGCACCTCTTATTCTGACCAGTCAGGCTCTTGATTATATCGGAGCCCATCTGCGGATTCTCTCCGGATTTTACGGAATTTTATCTCCCTTTGACGGAGTGGTGCCATACCGCCTGGAGATGCAGGCGCGCATGGCTGTCTCAAACAGCAGTGATTTATACGGCTTCTGGGACAACAGAATCTATAAAGAACTGACCAGAGAAGATCATACTGTGATAAATCTTGCCTCCAGGGAATATTCCCAGGCAGTGAAGCCATTTTTGACATCCAGGGATACATTTGTCACATGTACATTTGGAGAAATGGATCATGGGAAAATAAAGCAAAAGGGAACATTGGCCAAGATGGCAAGGGGAGAGATGGTTAAGTTTATGGCCGAGAATCGCATTACTGAGATCGGACAGTTAAAGGAATTTAACGCGTTGGGGTACCGGTATACAGAAGAGTTTTCCACTGATACAGAACTGACTTTTGTTGTCGGCAAATAATATAGCTTATCTGATGAATAATTGTTGATTATAGCTATAATAAGCTATATAATACAATTATAGCCATTGGAGGGATCAGTATGCATTTTTTAATAAATAAACAGCCTTATTTTGCCATAATCGGCGATATAAAGGGATCCAAAGCAATTGAAAGAAGAAAAGAAGTTCAGGAAAATCTGGCAGTGGTGCTTAATGAAATGAATGAGCAATATTCAGAGGATATTGCGTCCAGATTTATGATCACCCTGGGTGACGAATTTCAGGGCTTACTATCAAATGGAACCAGAATAATGCAGATTATATCAAAAATAGAAAGCAGAATGTATCCCGTTAAAATCCGGTTCGGAATCGGTTTGGGAGAGATTACTACAGAAATCAATCCGTATATGGCCATCGGGGCGGATGGACCGGGGTACTACAGGGCGAGAGCTGCCATAGTATATTTAAAGGAGAATGAAAAGAAGAAACAGACCAGTGTTTCCGATATCCGGCTGGAGGTGGAGGACCAGAATCAGGAGTCACAGGCACTCATAAACGCTATATTTGGGCTGATGACAGCCATAAAATCAACCTGGACAATACGCCAGAGAGAGATCATACAGGATATGCTGGAGCATCGGGATAACCAGACGGACACAGCCCAAAGACTAAATATTAAACAGCCAACCGTTAACCGGGTTCTTATGGCCGGAAATTACTATGCTTATAAAGAAGCTTTTGATACTGTAGAAAAGGCATTGGGAGAAATTGGGTGATTAGAATTTGGAACAATATATGATAGTGCTTTTATTAGGGCACGTTTTGGGGGATTTTTATACACAGACAGAGGAGACTGCAAAAAAGAAGGAGAGCAGGTTTCTTTGGGTTATGATTCATTGTCTCAGCTATCTTGGAACCATGGTGTTAACCAATTCTCTGATGTCACCGGCAAATGTGATTTATTTAAGTCTGACTGCGGCTATCTGCCATTTTTTTATTGATACAGGGAAGTACTTTTATCTGATGACATTGACAAATCAAAAGAAAAAAACACCGGAAAAGGAACGGAATATTTTTTTTGTGGATCAGATTTTACATATTATCAGTCTTCTGGTGATTTCTTTTATACCGGCTTCCCAGCATTTTCAGACATGGAAGTGGCAGATAGTCACTGGTTTTTTTGATACGGCCGGTATTTCTTTTGAGGTGACTGCAGCCTGGATTCTTGCTTTGCTTCTTGTACATAAACCCATGAATTTAATGATTCAGAAAATGCTTCTGATCTATAAACCTATGGACAGGACAGGAGAGATGAAACGAAACCGCAATGCAGGCAGGCTGATCGGCACAATGGAACGAATAATCATGTTGATTTTGATATCCAGGGGACAGTATTCTGCAGCCGGGCTTGTTTTAACAGCTAAGTCCATAGCCAGATATGACCGGATATCCAAAGACCAGGATTTCGCAGAATATTATCTGCTTGGAACTTTAATGAGCACGGCAGGAGCCATATTGTGTTCCCGTTTTCTGATTACCTGAGTTTTAATTATCCTATTTAACTTATGTTTTTTGCTAATTGCAACCGCTGGTTGTCAGATCATACAGTGCACTTGGTAGTTGACAACCGGTTAAAATCTTATAATAGAGGCAGTCATCAGATAGGTGACAAAATGAATGATGAGAGGATGGATAATTGTGATTTTAGCAGAAAAAATTATGGAACTCAGAAAGAAAAACGGGTGGTCCCAGGAAGAACTTGCCTTCCAGATGGATGTGTCCAGACAGTCAGTCTCCAAGTGGGAATCAGGGGCTTCCATTCCGGATCTGGAGCGGATTTTAAAACTCAGTCAGTTATTTGGTGTATCAACGGATTATCTGCTGAAGGAGGAACTGGAAGATTTACCCGCAGTTTCGCCAGAGGTTCCTGATTGTGAAAACGGGATAAAACGAATCACTATGGAAGCTGCAGGTGAATTTATGGAGAATAAGATCAAAGCATCGAAACAGGTGGCTGGGGCTGTTTCAGCCTGTATCCTGTCGCCGGTTGTTCTTATTTATCTTGGCGCATTGGCGGAATATAAAGAAAATGTAATCAGTGAAGGAATGGCAGGGAGTGTTGGCGTCATTGTTCTTCTTCTGATTGTTGGACTTTCTACCGTGTTTTTCATATTAAATGGGATGAAAATGGAACGATTTAAAGATATGGAAAAAGAAGGGTTCCGGCTGGAATATGGAGTAGAAGCAATTATACGCAAAAAAATGGCTGAGTATGAAGGGATCAACCGGATCTATACGGTCACAGGGGTGTTTCTATGCATCATTTCCGTATGCCCGCTGCTGATTGCCTCTTCCTTAGATGCTTCTGAATTCATACAGACCATCTGCCTGGAAGCATTGTTTGTTATCGTGGCGGCGGCTGTTTATCTGCTGGTTCTGGCGGGGGAGAAGAAATCCTGCTTTCAGATTCTTCTTCAGGAAGGAGATTACACGGAAGCGAAAAAAATGGAAAAGAAAAAAACAGAACGTATTCCGGCTGTTTACTGGTGTATCGTGACTGCTGTTTATCTGGGCATCAGCTTTTTTACACAGGATTGGGGCAGGACCTGGATTATCTGGCCGTGTGCAGCGGTTTTGTATGGAGCTGTGTGGGGGATTGCCGGGGCATTGAAACACCAGTAAAGGTATAAGATCACAGATTGATATCAGAAGGACTTAAGAGCAAATTCTCATAATTGAAACTCGCATCTTCTTATGCGGGGGAAAGTTTCTTTCCAGAGAATTTGCCCTTAAGTCCAAATGATTTTAAATGAGAAAATCAGGCTAATCGCAGAGCATTCATTGGACAGAATCTGGTACATTTGCCGCAGCGGATGCAGGCATCCATATCCACGGTGGGAGCCTGGAAACCGTTTTGCTTTAAGGCACCGACCGGACAGATCCGGACAGAGGGGCAGGGGTGATTCTGGGGGCAGTTTTCTTTTATAACAACAAGGGTTTGTGCATTCATTGTATATCCTTCTTTCCATGAGTGGGTTGTTTTATGTCCCTATTATAAGTAATGTGAAGCATGATGTCTGTAACAACGTCACACGAAATGAGAAAATTTTTCAATACACGAGAGGAGACCATATGAAAATTAAAATAATCGGTTCAGGCGGCTGTGTCAGCATTCCAAGACCATTATGCCAATGCAGAATATGCAGGGAAGCCAGAATAAAAGGAGTTCCCTATGCAAGATGCGGATGCAGTCTGTATTTAGAAGATTTAAACTTATTAATTGATACTCCGGAAGATATCAATGCGGCATTAAACCGTGCAGATGTGAAAGAAATAGATACCATATTATTCAGCCACGCAGATCCGGATCATACCATGGGAATCCGGGTGATTGAACAGTTAAAGATGGACTGGCTGGCCCGGTCTGTTGGGATAACCTGCAGCCAGCCTCTGACCGTAGGGGCCATGCCTGAGATTACAAAGGAACTGAGGCGTCAGTGCAGCAAGTATGGTTCCATGCTGGAATATTATGAAGACATGGGGCTTGCAAAAGTGGAGAATATGAACCATATGGACAAAAACGGGATACATATTGAGTTTGTACCGGTTGATGAAAGCGGGACAGTAACGGTTTTTGTAATAGAAAATCATCATCAGAAAGTGATTTATGCACCCTGCGATGTCAAACCATTTCCGGATCACCTTCTATTTTATAAAGCCGATGTTTTGATTATTGGCAATACCATTGTGGGAGATCATTTAAAGGATGGGTTTGTGCTTGATGAAACCAATGATCTGCGGAAAGAATTATTTGTTATGAAAGAGATTGTTGAATTAAAGGACAAATATCAGATAGGAAAAGTCATAATTACCCATTTAGAAGAAGACTGGGGAAAATCCTACGACGACTACTTAAGGCTGCAAAAACAGTATGATGGAATTGAATTTGCCTATGACGGCATGAAAATCCTGCTTCCCACATCATAGAAAGCAGGAAACTCCCGCCGGTTCACTGTTCCATGGACTTTGCAGCGTCTTTGAAATCAGCCATCTGGGAGTTAAAGGAGTGACACACATTATAGCAAAGATAAAAGTAACGGTTCATGGGCATATCCTTAATTGGGTGGGTATGGAGAACGTCAGACCGGGAAGCGCTTTTTACATAGCGGGTGGAGATGACTCCAATACCAAGGTTTTTGGAAACCCCGTCAAGAATGGCAGAGCCGCTGTAGGATTCCCATTTTACACAGTAGGGAATGTGGTGTGCCTGCATGAGGTTTTCAAAAATGGAGCGTGTTCCGCTGCCGATTTCCCGCAGAATAAATTCACAGTTGTATAGATCTTCTGCTCGGATCACATCTTTTCCTGAAAAAGGATGGTCTTTGCTGTAAATCAGCTGCAGTTCGTCTTCCATAATTGGTTCTGTATGAATCTTGTCATTTAATATCACGCCTTCTACAAGTGCGATATCAAGCTCATTGTGAATCAGGCGGTTTTCCAGTATCTTCGTATTTTCTATAAAAACAGAACAGGAGATGTCCGGATGGCTCTTTTTCAGTTTCTCTATAATGTCACTGATCATGGTATCTCCTATGGTTAAGGTGACACCAATCCGCAGAGGACGGATGACAGCAGAGTTTTTCATGGACTGGTTTAACGTCTCATAGCTGTTTAATACATTCAGGGCTCTGTCCCAGAAAAGCTTTCCCATGGGTGTCAGCTCCAGCCGCTTGGGATATCTTTTAAAAAATGTCGTTTCATATTCTTTCTCCAGATCTGCTATAATCTGACTTACCGTAGGCTGTGATAAGTAGAGGCGTTTGGCCGCCTCGCTCATTTTTAATGTCTCTGCCACCGCTGTAAAGGTTCTCAGCTGTTTTAAGGTTGCCATCTTATTCCCCTTTCTTCTGGTATTGAAAAAACCAATATCATGCTTTAGATAATACTATTTTACGGTATAAAAAACAAGTGTTATGATATTGATAATAAATAATCAATTTATCAGAAAAAACTATAAGGAGAAAAACAATGAAGGTGATTGTACTTGGCGGTGTTGCTGCAGGCACGAAAGCAGCTGCAAAGCTTATGCGGGAAGACAGAGAAAATGAAGTGATCATTTTGAATAAAGGAGAAAATATCTCTTATGCAGGCTGCGGACTTCCGTATTATGTAGGAAACGTCATTCCCGAAAAGGAGCAGCTGATCGTCAATACCCCCCAGAAGTTTGAGAAACTCACAGGGGCAAAGGTGTTGGTCCGCACAGAGGCAACAAAGGTGGATCGTGAAGGGAAAACGGTGACAGCGGTTGATCTGGAGACTGGAGAAGAAACGGTTTATCACTATGACAAGCTCGTAATTGCAACAGGAGCCAGTCCGGTTATTCCGCCTGTTGAGGGAAGAGAACTTCAGAATGTATTTACCATGAGAACCCCTGAGGATGCCATTCGGATTAAGGATCTTGCGGTAAACGGAGGGATAAAGAAAGCGGTTGTGGTTGGTGCAGGCTATATCGGCCTGGAACTGGCAGAGAATCTGGCAGCGGAAGGGATCAGGCCTTTTGTAGTGGATATGGCACCTCAGATTCTTCCCGGCTTTGATTCGGAGGTATCTGATTATCTGGAACGGAGGATTGCGGATGCAGGAATTCCTGTTGTGACCGGGGTGAAGGTAACCGCTTTAGAGGGCGATGGAAAAGTTGAGAAGGTAATAACGGACAAACGTGCCTATAAAGCAGATATGGTTGTTTTCTGCGCAGGAATCAGACCTAATACAGAATTCTTAGAGGGAACCGGAATCGAGATGTTTAAGGGAACGATTATTACCGATTCTCAGGGAAGAACCAATGATAAGGATATTTATGGGGCAGGAGACTGTGCCATGGTGAGAAATGCCATCACAGGAAAACCGGCATGGTCACCCATGGGATCAACGGCCAATATCAGCGGAAGGCTCATTGCGCAGAATATTACAGGAGAAGAGCGCTTATACCGTGGCGTACTTGGTACGGCAGTGTGTAAGCTTCCAGGATTAAATGCCGGCAGAACCGGCCTGACAGAGGCCCAGGCCATAGAGGAAGGGTTTGATGCAGCCAGCGTTATCGCGGTGGTGGATGACAAGGCGCATTATATGCCGGGTGCTTCCTATTTTATAATTAAAATGATCGCTGATAAGAAAACGCTCCGCCTTCTGGGAGTTCAGGCAGTTGGCAGCGGGGCAGTTGATAAAATTGTGGATATGGCTGTGACTGCCATCATGTGCAAGGCGGATCTAAATGATCTGGCAGATATGGATCTGGCTTATGCGCCTCCATTTTCTACCGCTATTCATCCATTTGTACATACCTTAAATATTTTACTGAATAAGTTAAACGGCGGTCTGAAATCCATGACTCCGGCGGAATACGCAAAGGGAATGGCAGAAGGTTATAAGCTGGTGGATGCCGGGCAGGTTCCTTCTGTTCCAGGAGCAATGCATGTGGAATTAACGGAAGTTAACGGACCTGTAGAAGGTCTTGATAAGAATGATCATATCCTTTTGGTATGCAACAGGGGAAAGCGTGCCTATCTGCTCCAAAACCGGCTGGATTACTACGGCTACAAACATACGAAGGTGCTGGAAGGCGGAATTACCTTTACAGAAGCGGAAGGTTTATAAAAAACAAAACAGGAGCGGTGGAATTATGGCATGCACATTAAAACCAGATGAGATTAAGAGGGTTAAAGCGCTGGGTTTTTTAAATAATAAGGGAACGGATTTATTTAACGGTCGAGTAATAACGGTAAACGGTAAGATTTCAGCAGATCAGACGGCTGCCATTGCAGAAGCAGCAAGAAAGTTCGGCAACGGAGACGTGGAATTCACATCCCGTTTAACCGTGGAAGTAAGAGGGATTCATTTTAATGACATTGAGGCATTTAGAAGCTGTCTGGCAGAAGCAGGACTGGAGACCGGAGGAACCGGATCACTGGTGCGCCCGGTTGTATCCTGTAAGGGAACCACCTGCCAGTATGGGCTGTATGATACCTTTGATTTGTCGGAAAAGATTCATGAGCGGTTCTACAAGGGCTATCACACGGTGAAGCTGCCTCACAAATTTAAGATTGCCACAGGGGGCTGCCCAAACAATTGTGTAAAGCCCAATTTAAATGATCTGGGTATTGTCGGTCAGATGATTCCCTGCGTGGATGAAGATATGTGTAATGGCTGCAGGAAATGCCAGGTTGAAGCGGTATGCCCCATGAAAGCGGCAAAGCTTTCCGATGGCCTGATTGAAATCGATCAGGAGATCTGCAATAACTGCGGGCGGTGTATTGGAAAATGCCCTTTTGATGTGATTGAAGAGGGTACACCTGGATATATAGTATACATTGGAGGAAGATGGGGGAAAAAGATTAACCACGGCAAAGCTCTTGGCAGGATTTTCAAGAGCGAAGAGGAAGTGCTGTCTGTCGTTGAGAAGACCATTCTTCTGTTTCGGGAGCAGGGGCAGACCGGAGAGCGGTTTGCAGATACCATTGAGCGGATTGGTTTTGAGAACGTAGAAGCGCAGCTCCTTTCCGATGACATTTTAAACAGGAAGCAGGAAATCCTGGATGCAAAGCTGCATCTGGTGGGCGGTGCCACCTGCTAAGCATCTGGTTTCCATGTATCCTGCTTCATGATTTTAACAGCTCCCGGCGGTTTGTCAGAACGGGAGCTGTTTTTTCAGCCATACATCGGCAAGATGAAACCAAGCTTCCACTTCGGGAGATATCTGGTTTTGGGTGTTGGCTGTTACATGATTTGCCAAAGCCAGCCCATGTTCGCCTTCCTGAAAGATATGGAGTTCATAGGGGACATGGTGTCTGGCCATTTCCAGAGCAAAGACCAGAGAATTCTCGGAATATACCAGTCCATCCTTTGATGTATGCCACAGAAAGGAAGGCGGAGTCTTTGAAGTGACAAAGCGGCTGGGGCTGTAGGTGTGAATGACATCCTCCGTAAGTTCTGTCTCTCCGGTCAGAGCCGCATTTGCCCGGTCCATAAAAGCAAACATCTCTTGTTTTGATTCATCTCCGGCTTCTTCGGCCGATTTCTCCTTCATTACCTGATAATCCAGCAGACCATAGGCAAGGATCAGCGCATTGGGACGGATCTCATCCGGACTGCATGGAGTGGGTAAAAGAGATTCCCCCAGTTCTTTTTCATGCCAGTGTACGCCAAGGCTTGCGGCCAGATGTGCGCCTGCAGAAAAACCGCAGATCCCAATTTTTTCAGGATCAATAAACAGGCGTTCGCAATTCTTTCTTAAGTACCGGACAGTCTGAGCCAGTTCTTTTAGAGCGGTGCTGGCAACGCCGGTTCGTTTTCCATCCGGATCACCTGTTGTATATCTTAGTACAACTGCGTGATATCCCATGGATAAAAACTTAAAAGCAATCGGTTCTGCTTCCCGGTCCGAGGTAAACAGATACCCACCGCCAGGCGCAATTACCATCACTGGACGTTTTTTGCCAGGCAAAAGCTCATTGGAATCCTCGATGAGATATGCAGTAAAAAATCCGGCGGATTCATTTTCATTAAATTTATGGGTTTGAATAATCATAATGACAGCTCCTTCCTTTATAAGTATTTTTTAATACATTGTACCAAATTATATACACAATCACCAGTACAAAGATTGAACACAAAGCTTTCACAGAATGAAAATAATTATTTAAGCTGTATTTCAGGTTTTTATTTTACAATGTCTCCATAAGAAAAAGCCAAAAGGTAAGAGGAGGCATAAACTATGCATTTTTCCAGATTTAACAAAATAATGGCGGGAGTTCTGGTTATGACGATGGTGTTTTCTATGACCACTCAGACAGTAACTGTTCATGCTGCAAACACAACACAGGAAACATCCCGGTCCTCAGAACAGTCTGCTGGGGGACCCGGTGGTCAGCAGCCGCCAGACGGAACTCCAGCCGGCCAGCCGCCCAGGAAAGGTGAGCAGCCACCAGATGGAGCCCCTGCAGGCCAGCCGTCTCAGGGAGGGGGTGAACAACCCTCTGATATGGATCAGACACCCCCGGGAGAAATGGGTGGCGCAGATACGATGACTTTCGACTATAAGGGCAGCTATACGGCTGCGCTGGCAGCTGACGGGTATGAGGTTCAGTCGGATAAAGAATCTCTTACTGCATCAACTGCAGATCAGAATACGGCACTGGTTCAGAATGCCGGGACTCTGACCATTACAAAGGGTATACTTCAAAAATCCGGTGATGATACCAATGGAGACAATTGCAATTTTTACGGCTTAAATTCCATTCTTCTTGCGGTAAACAGTGATTCAAAGGCATACATTTCTGACAGTTCCTTAAAAGCTGACAGCGAAGGAAGCAATGGTATTTTTTCTACAGACAATGCTTTGGTTTATTCCAATAATAATAACATTTCCACCACTGCCGGTAATTCCAGAGGTCTTGACGCCACCTATGGAGGTACAATTATAGCAAATATGATGGATATTTCCACCAAGGGAGATCATAGTGCGGCAATAGCAACAGACCGGGGAGGCGGAACCATATCCGTCACCAACAGTACATTATCTACCGAAGGATCCGGGTCCCCCCTTCTCTATTCCACAGGTAATATTGAAGTGGACAACGTAACAGGTTCATCAGCAGGCAGCCAGATTGCCGGAATGGAAGGGCTCAATACAATCCGTATCTGCCGCTCGGATCTTACCAGCACCAATACAGATAAGACAGCCAGTGATCCGGTTGCAAACGGAATTATTATCTATCAGTCCACATCAGGAGATGCGGAAGCCTCTACCGGTAATGCAGCCACCTTTGAAGCGGCAGATTCTACGTTAAAAAGCGAAGTAAAAAGCGGTTCCATGTTTTATAGTACCAATACAGAAGCAAATATTGTGCTGAGTAATACAAAATTGGCTTTTGACAGCGATCATGTAAGCCTGCTTACTGTGGAAGGCAATGATTCCAATAACTGGGGAACTGCGGGAAGCAACGGATCAAAAGTAAAATTTACAGGATTAAACCAGACACTGAATGGAGCGATTGAAGTGGATACCATCAGCAGCGTGGAGCTCTATCTTCTTGAAAATACAACCTACACCGGAGCAACCGCAATTCATACCAATGCTGTCAATACGAAAACAACAGAGGCACCTGTCACCGTCAATCTGGATGGTACATCAAAATGGGTGGTTACCAAAGACTGTGAGATTACGAATCTGAATTCAGAGAATGGCGCTTCTATTGTAGATGAAGATGGAAAGACAGTAACCATTGTTGCTGATGGAAAGACAGTGGTGACCGGTACTGGTTCCCTGACTCTTACTGTTACAGGAACTTATTCAGAAACAGTAACAACAGACAGCAGCAATGCATTGAGTACTTCCTTCACAGACAGGACCGGATTTGATGAATATTATGGAACCGCTACCACCTTTGGAGAGAATGGCGCAGCGGAAGGTACGATGGAGGAGACACCAGCAGGTAATCAGCCCGGGACACAAAGCAAGGTAAGTAATCAGGAAGAGAAGACACAGAATAACCCGGCAGGTATTCTGGCAGCACTTGCAGCGGCATGTGCTCTTATTGGCGGAGGAGTTGTTTTCTGGCACAGAAAGAAAAGAAAATGAAGTGTATGGAGAAAAGAAAGTAAAGTATCGGCTTGACATTCTTAAGAGCCTGTGTTAATGTGGTAAAGTAAAAAAGTATCATACCAACAAGTGAAGTTCGTAGGAAAATGACGATTGTCTGCCGAAGGAGTAACACTCTCAGGCATCCGGATTGCCGGATAAGGACTATGAATGGATGTGGCTCTGGAGAATCTCATGAATGAGTGCCGAAGGTGCAAGACGCGGGCGACCGCGTTAATCTCTCAGGCAAAAGGACAGAGTTTAAGTTTAAACGTTTAGCGGCAGTGACGCCCTTATTTGTTTGCTTTCAGAGCCAAATCATCCCGTATGGTCTGGCTTTTTTTAGTAAAAAAAAGAGAGGGTCTATCACATGGAACAATTTACACAGCTGGTTGATCAAGTCAGCAGCATTGTCTGGAACAGCATTTTACTGTATCTGCTGGTGGGAACGGGAATTTTATTTACTGTGCGCACCCGGTTTGTACAGGTCAGAAAATTTGGGGAAGGATTTCAAAGATTGTTCGGCAGTTTTAAGCTGAATGGCGAGAATGCGGGCAAAGATGGAATGTCTTCCTTTCAGGCCTTAACTACGGCAATTGCCGCACAGGTAGGAACGGGCAATATAGCAGGCTGTGCAACAGCACTTTATTCCGGAGGACCAGGAGCAATATTCTGGATGTGGGTGAGTGCATTTTTTGGAATGGCAACCAACTATGGAGAAGCGGTTCTGGCTCAGAAATATAAAACAGTCAATTCCCAGGGAGAAGTAACGGGAGGTCCGATTTATTATATCAAAGCCCGTTTTAAAGGAACTGCCGGAAAGGTTATGGCGGTATTTTTCTCCCTGGCAATTATCTTTGCCCTGGGATTTACCGGCAATATGGTTCAGGCAAATTCCATTGGTCAGGCTTTTCATACAGCGTTTGGTCTGAATCCTCTGATTGTGGGGATCCTGATTGCAGCGGTTGCGGCATTTACTTTTATGGGCGGTGTTAAGCGGATTGCTTCTCTGACAGAAAAGCTTGTACCGGTTATGGCCGGATTTTATATTATAGGATGTGTGATTGTGCTGGTTATAAATCACAGCGCTCTTTTGCCTGCTCTTAGTTCCATAGTGATTGGAGCATTCCGTCCCCAGGCACTTCTTGGCGGCGCTGCAGGAATCGGAGTTCAGAAAGCCATGCGTTATGGTGTTGCAAGAGGGCTGTTTTCCAATGAGGCAGGAATGGGCTCGACTCCTCACGCCCATGCAATTGCTAAGGTAGAGAAACCACAGGATCAGGGTGTCATGGCAATCATGGCTGTATTTATCGATACCTTTGTAGTTCTTAATCTCACTGCCCTGGTAATCCTCACCTCCGGCAGACTGGCTCCGGGAGTGGAAGGAGCGCCTCAGGGAACTGCTCTTGCCCAGGCTGCATTCAGTGAGGCATTTGGTTCCTTCGGTAATACGTTTGTAGCAATATGTCTTCTGTTTTTTGCATTTTCAACAATCATCGGATGGTACTTTTTCGGTGAGGTAAATGTGAAAGCCCTTTTTGGCGCAAAAGCAACAAAAGTCTATGCTTTGGTCGTTGTACTGTTCCTGATTCTTGGATCATTTTTAAAGGTTCAGCTTGTATGGAATTTATCGGATCTGTTTAATGCACTGATGGTATTTCCAAACCTGATCGCTCTTCTGGCCTCGTCCGGTATTGTAGCAAGAGCGGCCAGAGGAGATGATATAATGAAATAGATTCCTACTCCTTTGTGCCGGTTAAAAATCCCGTGAATTCATGGAAAAGTGATTCTTCTACTTTTTTCATCCATACGGTTATTCCGTTCTCCGACAGACTTAAAAGGATATGTATGGAACCTACGTATTCTCCTACAACGGAAACCGGGAGGTAAAGAGTCCTTGAGTCTGTCCACAATGCTTTTACTGCAATCCTCTGTTCATAGCCATTTAAGATGCTCACAGCAGCCTCTGGAAAGGAGAAGGGGATTTTGTATGTCTTACCCGGTCCCCACAGGGTAAGACTGCCCTCTTTGGAATCGAAGGAAAGAGAGAGTCTTGTGAAACCCTGGCTTCCAGGCAGCAGCCGGTAAGAAGCGTTATGGAAGGAAGGACCGGTAAATACAGGCCTGGGGACAGGGGTTAAAAATTCCTTTAATTCATCATGTATGATATCCAGTATTATCTGTTGCCCGCCTCTGATGTTCTGGGTATCTGCCGTAATGACTATAACCGTATCCAGTTCCGGATAAAAAAGCACATACTGACCGCCCATCCCATACATTGCAAAGCCATTTCGGATCTGCCAGATCTGGTAGCCGTATCCCTGCTGTTCGTCCAGTGTCTGTCCAAAATGAGCGGTGGGAACCTGAAAGGAAACGGCATCTCTTAAATAATCTGCAAAAATCCCGCTTCCATGCCGGATTGTATCCATACAGAACCTTCCGGTCTTTAATAAATCTCCGGGGCGGGCCATCAGGCCGGAGCCTCCCATTTCGCTTCCAAACGGATCTTTTATGATATAGGCCTCTTTGGAAAAATCCAGTTCATTCAGACATTTTTCTCTTAAATAATCAAGAACTCCTTTACCCGTCAGTTTTTTTACCAGAGCTGCCAGTGTATGTGCAGAGGAAGTATCGTAAAGAAAGATTTCTCCGCTTTTGTGGGTGGGAGGAACTTTAAAAAAGCTCTCTACCCAGTTTTTGTGTCTGTCAATCTTATAAGTGGTGGCGGAATGGCAGGTCTGCATGGCCAGCATGTTCTTTATGGTCATGTTAAGAAGCCATGGGCTTGTATCTTCCCCGCTTAAATATTCCGGAAAATATCCGGTTATGGGATCTGTAAGTGCAATCAGTCCGTCCTCCAGAAGGTATCCCGCAGCCAGAGCACAGAAGCTTTTTGTGATGGAGAACATGCGGTGTAAGTCCGATTCGGTATAGGGGGCCTGATAGTTCTCTGTAAGAAGGTTTCCGCCCTGTTCAGCAAGAAAGCTGTGAATGGGAAGCCCGCTTTCTTTCAGCCGGAGCCAGAGCGATTCCATGCGCTCCTTAGATAGTACATGATTGTTGTTATGCATTTACATTATCCCTCATTTCTTTCGGCGATACACCATAGTTCTTTTTGAATGCTCTTCTAAAGGAAGCAGCGTTGTTATAGCCCAGATATTGATACAGCGTGGAAAGGCTGGTATCGGTCTCCCGTATAATCTCCCTGGCTTTTGCCATTCTGAGCCGCTCTAAATAGGTAGAGAAGTTTTCCGATACCTCTTTTTTAAAGAGATAGCTGAAATAGTTTTCTGAGATTCCAAATTCATCGGATATTTTAGTGAGACAGAGGTCCGAATCATGGTAATTATTGATGATGTAATCCTGTATTTTAATGATCAGTTCGTTACTTTCCGTATCTGTGCCGCAGATATCACAAAGCTCAAAGGCAATGGTATTTAAGCTGTCAAGGCTCATCTCCCCTTCAAACTGCTTGTCAATCATATCTAAAAGCCTGAGTTTTTCCTCATCCAGCCCTTCTTCCGAAACGGTATGCCTCTTCTTATAGACAGTGGCCCGGATATCAGATAAAAGCCATTTCTGCTGGGTAAAGGAAAGACTGCGCATGTCCGCATTTTCTTTCCGGATCAGCTTGAATAGTTCCCTTACCTGGTCTTTATTCCCGGTAGAGATAAAGCCGCTTAACTGGATGGACAGACTTTCGGGAAAATAATACACATCATTTGATTTTGCAAAATCGTTGCAGCTTAAAATATATTTTTCCGTAGTGGTAATGGATTTTGCATCTTTTGCCTGTTGATAGGATTTCCACGTATAGGAGATCAGGCCGTTTCTTCCTCCTATTCCGCCCCGGATCCAGATTCCGTACTTTTCAAGAAGTTCTCTGTGCATGGCAAGGAAGATGTCTCTGTCTCTGTTTAACACCTGCTCAAGCTGCATGGACTTTTCGGAAGCGATCAGTATGGCAAATGCCCGGTCTGAAGGCTTGTAAATATACCCGGTATCCGGATAATAGCGCCTAAGCGCTTCTCTAACCAGCATATCGTAGTTTTCAAAGCACAGCTCTAAATCCTTGGGGCAGATATCGGATTCCTCTGACGGAGATACTTCAGTATACAAAACGTGGAATTTGGTGTCGGGCCGTTCCAGACCAAGCTCATCTATGATATACTGCATCTCTATGTTATTGGTGATGCTTCCTTCCATGATTCGTCTCATGTAGGATTCCGCAACAACCGGTTTCTGCTTTTCCACAAGAAGATTCAGAGAACTGGCCAGTGATTCCTTCAGGTTCAGTTCGTCGGACAGCTTTAAAACCTTGCGGTTCCCAAAGGATGAAAAGATCACTGCCAGAATTCCTCCAAGAATTATGGCTGCCAAAGTAACTGTTGTAAAGAAGCGCTGATAGGGGGTAATGGAGTAATAGGCCTTCTCTTCCGGCTGTATCAGGTAGTAATTCCAGTTATTATAGGAAGAAGTCACTGTAGTAATCAGCATTTCCTCTCTGTCTTTTCCCTGGGAAACATGTGCAATATTGTGGTCAAAGGTCATATTTTTCAGGGTATCATACTCAATAACAGGACCGCCTCCGGAAAGAAGAAACACCTGATTGCCGTTTTTGTCATAGGCAACCAGATATCCGTCGTTATAAAAGTTGATGTTTGAAAAATAATTCATAATCTTGTCGTGGTCAAACTGATAGCAGATCACGGAGCTGCTGTGATTTGCCACCTGGGAGAGCGGCGTCAGAGGATATAGATAAAGAAAATTCTTTGACGAAACACCAAGCTGCTCAAAAGGAATAAATTTGTTCCAGTAAGCCGGATCTACCAGTATTTTTGATAACTGCGCCGGATCGATGGGATACTTCGTATTATGCCAGATGAAAAAATCGAAATCCGAAAAAACGATGGGAGAGATGGCATAGCTGGATTTCTCAATATAAATAAAAGCGTTGTTGATTGGCAGCAGAAGTTCCACTGGCGTAATGGATGATTTAAAACTCTGCTGGGTCTTATAACCAAGATAATAGAAGGAAGAATCCTCCCTGTTTTTTTTGTTAATCAGGTTATTAAAAAGGCTGTTGGCTGTTATCTGCTTCACGGATGCATTCGTCAGTTCCAGTGTATTGTCAAGCTGCGTGACTGAAGCAGACAGACTGAGCCGGTTCTGCTGATAGATACCGTTCTTTACCTGACGGTAGGAAAGCGAGTAAAGGATAACGCCGATCACGAGAATGATAGCCAGAATTAAAGTATAGGACAGCATCAGCTGTTTTTTGTAGGACATATTTTTATTATGTTTTAATGTAAGTCTGCGATTTTTCATATGCACCGTTCCTTTTTTCATATTGAAAATTATAGTATGAATCAGAGGTAAAATCAATCGTGTTTGCCCCTTTACATGAAGATGTGTACATAGAACGTAAAATATGTACTCAAAAACGAACTCAGTCACTTCATATATAATTATGTCAAACCACGTACGGACAAAAAAATGCAATATAAAATGTGCATAATAAACTACATGGAAAACAAGCTGTTTAGAGAAAAATGAACAACGATAGTAAATTATGTGCGTTGATATTGTGTGTCTGGGGTGCTATGATGGCAATGCAAAAAAGGTGCGCACCACCAAATAACAAAACAATTATATTGGGAGGTTCTAAATGAGAGTTAAAAAAATGCTTGCAGCTGGTATGGCGGTTACCATGGCTGCTTCTGTGGCTTTAAGCGGCTGTTCCTCAACCGGAAAATCAGGAACTGAGGCAACAAGTGCCGGGACAAATACGGAAAGCGGTTCTTCTGCGGGAGAAAGTAAGGCGGAGAACGATATCAAAAAACCTGAGAAGATTACCATAATGGTAAATGGAACGGTTACCACCAAACCAAATAACCGAGATGCATTTGAAAAAAGATGGGAAGAGCTGACTGGTATTGATTTGGAAATAATACAGCCTGATCATGATGCGTACTTTGATGTTCTGGGTCAGACATTCGCCTCCGGTCCTGAGAACTGGCCGGATGCAATTCTTCTTCAGGGAAGCTTCTATACCGGATATGCGGAGGAAGGGGCTCTCTGGGATATGACAGAAGCATGGAATAATTCCGAACTGAAGTCCTCCGGCCGTTTTACAGGAGAAGAAGTTGTTGATAACATGAAGATTGATGGTAAACTTTATGGATTTCCGGTCACCAGAGGAAACGGCTGTGTTACATATGTAAAGAAAAAATGGCTGGATAATGTGGGATTGCAGGCACCTACAACCTATGATGAGTATTTAAACATGCTAAAAGCGTTTACGGAGGGAGATCCTGACGGCAATGGAGTAAATGGGGATACCTATGGTTTATCGGCAGCCGGTTTCATTGGAACAGAAGAACCGTGGACCAATTATCTGCCTGAGTTTTATCAGGACGCATATCCATCCTTTGCAAAGGGAGAAGATGGTGTCTGGTACGACGGATTTACAAAGGATAATTTTAAGGCCGCACTGCAGCGTATGAGAGATGCCTATGCGGCAGGTTATATTGATAAGGAAACATTAACCAATGGTACAAAAGACTGCCGGAATAAGTTTTATGAGGATAAGTTCGGTGTGTTTACTTACTGGGCAGGTACCTGGGGAACCAACTTAAAGAACAATCTGGAATCAAACGGTCATGACAGTGAGCTGATTGCATTAAAGCCGATCAAGGAAGTTGGTACTTATGTAGAAAGAACTTCTCCGGTATGGGCAATTACTTCTTCCTGTGAAAATCCGGAGGGTGTATTCAAATATTTCATCGAATCCATGCTTGATGGCGGTGATCTGCAAATGCTCTGGTCCTATGGTGTAGAAGATGTTCACTGGTCAAAGAAAGCGGAAACTGTTCTTGATAAGACCTATAAAGAAGGTGAGTTCCATTTAAGAGAGAGTCTTGAAAACCCTGGCACACAGTACACCAAGCAGCACCTTGATCCTATGCTTGCCATCGCAGCCTGGGAGGGTGATCCGGGAAAAGATGCGGTTAAAGAAGAGGCTAAAAGCTCTCAGACTGTATTTAATGAAAACTGCCGTCAGGCGTCCATTACCCCTTCTACAGAAGAAATGGCTACGTATAACGGAGATTTAATGACACTGAAAAAATCAATTATTGCAGATGTTGTGGTACAGGGAACTTCTGTAGAAGAGGCATTTAAGCGTTTCGAAAGCGATGGCGGAGCGAAATGGTCACAGATGATTGTGGATTCACTTAATAAGAAGGAATCAGCAAAATAGATTTAGAAAGGTTTTCCTATGAATAAAAAGATGAAAGGGCCTGCAGCGAATGCTGCAGGCGAAAATAAACGGCCGCTGCTTGTTTCACTCCGTTATTACAAGGGATTTTATCTGATGTTTCTTCCTGTTCTGATTTTTGCACTGGTGTTTCATTACCTTCCCATGCTGGGAATCAGATATGCCTTTTATTCCTATAAAGGAATTAAGGAGCCAGTATTTATCGGTCTGGCACATTTTGAAAAGATGATGAATATGCCGGGCTTCTGGAACGCGTTTGTAAGTACCATCACATTAAGTATTGTGAAGCTTCTGTTAAATACCATTATGGCCGTTGTGCTTTCTCTTATGCTCAATGAGCTGCGGTCTGTAACTTTTAAAAAGATCACACAGACAATTGTGTATCTGCCCCATTTTATGTCTTGGGTTGTTACTGCATCTGTTTTTACTCTGATTCTTTCTCCGACCAGTGCAGGTCTTTTAAATGCTGTGCTGATTAAACTTGGAATTTTAAATGAGGGAATCTATTATCTTGGAAACCAGAGCTGGTGGCGCCCCATGTTTTATGTCATTAACGTCTGGAAGGATACAGGCTGGGGGACAATTATCTTCATGGCAACACTTTCCGGAATTAATCCGGAACTTTATGAGGCAGCTTCCATGGATGGAGCGGGCCGGTTTAACAAGCTGCGTTACATAACCATTCCGGCTCTTAATAATACCATTATTACAGTACTGATCTTAAATCTGGCAAAGGTTATGAACCTGTTTGAATCAGTATTCGTATTGCAAAACGATGCGGTACGCCAGCAGGCAGATGTACTTCAGACTTATATTTACACACAGACATTTAATTCCGGCGCTCTGCCTGATTACGGCTATACAACAGCAGTAGGCCTTGTTTCCTCGATGGTAGGCTGTTTCCTTGTTCTTATCTGCAACAAGGCCAGCTATAAAGTCCGCGGAAGAGGAATTGTGTAGGGAGGAGAAAACATGAAAAAGAAAGCAACCGCATTTGACTATATGCTGGTGATCATATTCGTACTCATAAGTCTTATCATGATTATCCCGATCTACAAGGTTTTAATTGACTCGTTTGATTTAAAGACAGCTTATGGTATGAAACTGTTTCCGGAAAAGTTTGGTTTTGCAGGTTATATTTCTGTATTTACCAATCCAACTTTATATAAACCGTTTCTGGTATCCATTTTTACGACTATAGTGGGGACGATTACAGGTCTTACTGTAGCAACACTGGGCGCTTATGTGCTGATTCAGTGGAAAATGCCAGGCAGAACGCTGCTTGCAAATATTATGCTGTTTACCATGATCTTTAATGGCGGTATGATTCCCACCTATCTGATTATGAAGTCATTTCATCTGACCAATACCTTATTTGTGGTAATCCTTCTTCCTGCTATTAATGTTTATAATATGGTGCTTATGAGAAATTTCTTTGAGGGAATTCCGGCCAGCTTATTTGAATCGGCAGAGATTGACGGCTGCCCGCCCATGGGAATATTTCTAAAAATTGTCCTGCCGTTATCGAAAGCGGCACTTACCGCAATCGGTCTGATGTATGCGGTATCCTACTGGAACGACTATACCAATTATAAACTTTATATTACGAATGAAAATCTATATAATTTCCAAATGAAGTTAAGATCTGTTATAATGGGAAGTGATTTACCCCAGGCAATCGGCGGCGCAACTGAGAACACAGTAAAAAACGCAGCGGTTATTGTAGCAATTCTCCCCTTCATGATCATATATCCATTCTGCCAGAAGTATTTTATCCAGGGTGTTAATATCGGTGCCGTAAAGGAATAACAATCAGGCAGAAAGAGGGGCAGAATTTCTGCTCCTTTTTTAGCGTAATTATTATGGGAGGTAATGGCGATGCCAATGTCAAAGTATCAGAACCCGGTTTTATATGCCGATTATTCAGATCCCGATGTAATACGGGTGGGAGATGATTATTATATGGTAGCTTCTTCCTTTACCTATCTTCCGGGTGTACCCCTTCTGCATTCGAAAGATCTGGTTCACTGGGAAATCATCAATCACTGTGTACGTTCTCTGCCTTTTGGGAAATATGAGCAGCCGTCACATGGCTCCGGCACCTGGGCGCCCTCCATCCGTTTTCATGAGGGTACCTTTTATGTATTTGTTCCACTTCCGGATGAGGGGATTTTTGTAGCCACATCAGATGATCCCTATGGAGAATTTAAGCTTCACTGCCTTCATGAGGTGAAAGGCTGGATTGATCCCTGTCCTTTCTGGGATATGGATGGAAAGGCGTACATGGTATTTGCCTATGCCAACAGCCGGTGCGGGATCAAACACCGACTGGATCTGGTGGAAATCGATCCCCTGTGCAGAGAAATCTTAGGAGAGCCTGTTACCATCTTTGACGGGGAGCAGATCGCTCCGACTACGGAAGGACCTAAAATGTATTATGATCAGGGATACTATTACATATTCATGCCATCAGGAGGCGTGGCTGCCGGCTGGCAGTCTGTTTTAAGAGCGAAGTCCGTAAAGGGACCTTATGAATACCGGATTGTGATGCACCAGGGGAATACAGCCGTAAACGGGCCTCATCAGGGCGGCTGGGTCATTGCGCCGGACGGCAGGCACTGGTTTATCCATTTCCAGGATGTAACAGAGCTTGGGCGGATTGTTCATCTGCAGCCCATGTGCTTTCACAACGGCTGGCCCTTCATCGGAACGGATCAGAACGGGGATGGAATCGGGGAGCCGGTTAAGGAGTGGAAGGTTCCTGCAGAAGGACAGCCGCAGTATAAAATTGCCCAGTCTGACGATTTTAAAAGCGGAAGACTTGGTCTTCAGTGGCAGTGGCAGGCAAATCCCAGAGAGTCTTTTTACTCCTTAGTTGGGCATAAAGGAATCCGGCTTTTCTGCCTGGCAAATCTCTTCAGGGAAAATCTTCTGTGGTATGCGCCCAATGCCATGACCCAGATTCCACAGCACAAGACATTTACTGCCGTCACAAAGGTACGTCTTAACTGGGAACAGGAGGGTGATATGGCTTCCATTGGCATGATCGGACATTCCTATGCCTATTTCGGCCTCCAAAGGACCGGTGAGGGTAACTGTCTTATGCTCTATACCGGAAAAGTAACCAATAAGGAGCTGCTTGGAGAGGCACAGGAAATTCCTGAGAGCTCCTGCCCATATGAGGGCGATACGGTTTATCTGCGCCTGGAGCTTTTCTCTGATAAGACGTACCGCTTTTCCTGGTCAGCAGATGGAATCCGCTATACCTTTACCGGAAGCCCCCAGCCTCTGTGCCGGGCGACCTGGACCGGAGCAAAGCTCTGTCTTTGGAGCGCAAATAAAAACAACGTAAGATCAGAAGGGTATGGGGAATATGAATTTATACACGTGGAAGACAGAAGCGGCGGCAAAGCAGGCGTTTGAGGCGGCGAAGCGGGGAGATTATGAAACAGTTGTCCGTTTGATTGATCACAGCTTCAATACAGAGGATTGTGATGAGGAAGGGAACAGCCTTCTCCACTATGCGGCAGTAGGAAAAAATCAGAAGCTGGTGAAGTATCTGGTGGAGCGCTGCAGGATGGACCCGACATGGGCGAATCAGTCTATGTGTACGCCTTATGACCTGGCGGAGGGGACCCCGCTGGAAGAATATTTTAAAGGTGTATGCGGTTTTTCCCGTGAGGAATGCTACCGCAACCCTGTTTTAAGAGGAATGCACCCGGATCCCAGTATTGTACGTGTGGGAGAAGATTACTATATGGTGAATTCCAGCTTCCTTTTCTTTCCGTGCATTCCCATTTCCCATTCAAGGGATTTAATCCACTGGGAAACCATCGGTTACGGGATCACAGATGAGAAATGGGCAGAGGAACATCTTGGAAAGCTGGAAGGCGGACGGGGATTCTGGGCGCCGGATATCAGCTGTCATAACGGGAGATTTTATATCTGTGCAACCCTGCGCAACAATGATGATGATGCCTTTATTCAGACCCAGATGGTTACCAGCTCCCATAATCCTGCAGGTCCCTATGAGACACCGGTCATTCACAATGTACTGGGAATAGATCCCTCCATTTTTACTGACGATGACGGAAAACGGTATATGCTCATTAACCGGGGTGCCAGAATTATGGAGATTTCAGAGGATGGAAAAGAACTGCTGTCATTGCCGGAGCTGATCTGGTACGGGCATTCCGGTCATGCGCCGGAGGGGCCTCATCTGATAAAAAAGGATGGGTATTATTATTGCTTTCTGGCAGAAGGCGGAACTGGAAAAGGACATATGATTACGGTTGCCAGATCTGAAAACTTATACGGCCCCTATGTGAACTGTCCGTACAATCCTATCATGCATCAATGGGATGTAATGGGTGCCATTCAGTGCTGCGGTCATGGAAAACCGGTTGAGACGCCTGACGGCAGATGGTTTATGGTATATTTATGCTCTCGGTTTATTGACGGGACCTATGGAATGCTTGGGAGAGAAACCTGTCTCGATGAAATTACCTGGACGGCAGACGGGTGGCCTGTGGTAAACGGAAGAAAAGGACCTTCCTATATGGCACCCCTTCCGTTTCCCTATGAGTCAGGAAAGCCCGCTTCCTGCAAAGCGGGGGACGGCTGGCTTTCCCCAAGGACCAGGGACAGCAGCCGGGTCCGGACAGAGAAAGACGGAACCCTGTGGATCAGAGGAGACGGACTGGATTTATGCTGCAGAGAGTGCAGCAGCCTGCTTGTTAAATTTCAGCCGGATTTCTGTTACCGCGCAGAGTTTGAGATGTGGATACCAGAGGAAGAGAAGGAAGAATATACCTCCGATGGAGGTGTAACGCTTTATTATGATGAAAACACCTACATAAAATTTGGTGTGACAAAGAACGAGGTATTTGTATCGGAATATGTGGATAACGCCTATGTAAGGACAGAGAGCAAAGAGTATTCCTTTGAAGGCCGTGTCCTGTTTCGGGTTGAGACAGACGGTCTTAACAGAACTTTTCTACTAAACAATAAAATCCTGTGGCGGTGGACCGATGTAACTTCCATTTGTTCGGAAGGCCTTATAAAAGGAAAACGTTTTACAGGAGCAGCTTATGGAGTGTACGTAAATGGCAGCAATCTTTTATGCTGGAGACAGCACGGTAAAATTTAATAAAGCCTCCACATACCCCCAGACGGGGTTATCACAGGCGATGCTTCTTTATCTGGCAGACGGTGTGGAGATGAAAAGCTTTGCCCAGAATGGGAGAAGCACAAAATCTTTTCTTAATGAGGGGCGTCTGGCTCTCATGGAAAAGGAGATGAAAGAGGGAGATTTTCTCTTTATACAGTTTGGCCACAACGATGAGAAGGATGATCCGGCCCGCCATACAGATCCGGATACCACATTTAAAGAAAATCTGATGAGATTCATTTTGGCGGCAAGAAAAAAAGGGGCTTATCCCGTACTCATTACCCCAATCGCCAGAAGACTTTTTAATGATCAGGGCAAATTTCTTCCTGGAAGCCATGGCGCCTATCCGGAGGCAGTTAAGCAGACCGGAGAAAAAGCCTGCGTTCCGGTAATTGATTTAACAGCTGTTACGGAAGCTTATCTGGAAGCAGTGGGTGACTTAGCCTCGAAAGCGTATTTCATGTGGCCTAAGGATAATACTCATTTAAAGCCGGAGGGAGCAGTCATCATAGCGGGGTTCCTTTGCGAAGAACTGAAAAAACTGGGAAAACCTTATGCAGACCTGTTAGACAATGGCAATGTTCCTGCCGAGAATCAGGGACTTGATGTTTCCTAGGGAGAAGACAATGGATCAATATGAGAAAATGGAACACCGGTTTGTGGACTGTTATAAGAGGTACGGGAATCGTTCGGTTATGGTGCTGCTTGGATTTTACAAGGGGCAGTACCATAAGTTTCTGCTTTCCACCTTCTTTTTTGTTATTAAACACGCCCCCAGTCTCTTTGCTGCGCTGCTGACCGCCAATGTGATCAACGGAGCCATAGCAGGAGGAGAAAAGGGAAAGCATGCAATCCTTTTAAACGTGGCAGTCTGGCTGGGGCTTTTGGCTGTTCATCTTCCGGCAAACTGGCTTCATAACAAATACAAAAACAAGGTAATTCGTAAAACAGAGGCCGGGTTAAGGGGCGCTCTGGTCAGGAAGCTTCAGGAACTGTCCATTCCCTATCACACGGAGATTCAGTCAGGCAGGCTCCAGTCCAAGATCATACGTGACGTGGAGGCAGTGGAGACTTTATCCTCCCAGCTGTTTGTTAATCTGATGAATATTATGATGAATCTGGTTATCACTCTGGGTATTACAGCCGTAAAAAACAGGGCCGTGCTTATGTTCTTTCTTCTGGTAGCTCCGGTGACTGCGGTGACAGTGGTTGCATTCCGCAAACGAATCCACAGCGAAAACAGGGCATTCCGCCGTGAGATGGAGGAGACCAGCGCCCGGGTAATGGAGATGGTGGAGCTGGTTCCTGTCACAAGAGCCCATGCACTGGAACAGCAGGAAGTCGAAAAAATCAAGGAACAGCTGGAAGAAACCGCGGACAAGGGATACCGGCTGGACATGGTACAGGCACATTTCGGGGCAGTCAGCTGGTGTGTATTTCAGGTGTTTCAGGCTCTGTGTCTGGGATTTTCCGGATATATGGCCTGGAAGGGATCCATAAAGATCGGAGATGTAACTTTTTATCAGGCAAGCTTTACCACGGTGGTCAACCAGTTTACAGGGCTTATTAATCTGCTTCCCATTCTGACCAAAGGACTTGAATCGGTTACTTCCATCGGCGAGGTTTTAATTTCCGATGATGTGGAGCATAATGAGGGAAAGAGAGAACTGAAGGAATTAAAGGGCAGGTTCACCTTTCAGCAGGTTGCGTTTTCCTATAAAGGTTCCAGTGAGCGGGTTCTTTCCGGAATCGATCTGGAAGTAAAGGAAGGGGAGACCATCGCGCTGGTTGGAGAATCCGGCTCCGGAAAGACTACCATATTGAATCTGCTGATTGGTTTTATCACACCCTGCAGCGGAAGGCTTTTCATCGACGGAACGGATATGAGTGACATCAATTTAAGAAGCTACCGGAGATTTATCTCGGTGGTGCCCCAGTCTCCGGTTCTCTTTACAGGTACTGTGAGGGAAAATATTACGTATGGACTTTTAAATGTACCGGATGAAGCGGTAAATCATGCGGTAGAAGCCGCAAATTTAAAATCAGTTATTGCCAGACTTCCGAAAGGGCTGGATACCATGATTGGAGAGCATGGGGCCAATTTAAGCGGCGGTCAGAGACAGAGGATTTCCATAGCCAGAGCGATTATCAGAGATCCCAGGGTGATTATACTGGATGAAGCAACCTCTGCACTTGATACGATTTCAGAAAAGGAGATTCAGGATGCTCTCGACCGGCTGATTAAAGGAAGAACTACATTTATTGTTGCCCACAGGCTTTCAACGGTAAGAGGAGCAGACCGGATCGTGGTTTTAGACCAGGGAAAAATCAAGGAAGAAGGAAGTTATGAGACACTGATGGAGTTAAAAGGGGAATTCTATGAGATGGAGCGGCTCCAGATGGCATTAAGATGAAAAAACGGTTTACATCTTAAACAATCCGGTGTATAATCAAATCTTACATACGTAGTAATTTAGCAGTCTGCAGGGAGGTTTTAAAAGGGGTCCCTGTTCCTTTCATATTATAAATATTACAAGCGTAAGAATAAGGAGAATTATGCGCCGCAGTCATTTATTTAAGAATAAGAGCTTTCCAGACATTTCCTTTCAGATTCCCAGATTATTGATATTGGGAATGTTTTTTGGATTTTTATTATCGGCACTGATCGTACGGTTATATCATTTACAGATCATGGAGGGGGCTGCCAGTCAGGAAGAGTTTATCACCTCCATTATGAAGACCCAGAGGCTTCCCGGCAACAGAGGGAACATCTATGACAGGAACGGAACGCTGCTGGCTTCCAACCGTCTTTCCTATAACATCACTCTGGAAGATTCCGGGAATTATAAGAATCAGAAGGAGAAGCAGAAAGCATTAAACGGAATCGCCTATCAGCTCATTGGTCTTGTAGGAGATGAGGATAAATTAAATGTCAGTCTTCCCATTAAGGTGAATGAGGAAGGAAACTATGAGTATACGGTAGACGGCTGGAAGCTGAGCAGGTTTAAGGCAGATTTTTATGGAAAGAGCCAGGTTACGGATTTAACAGAAGAGCAGTCGCAGAAGACAGCGGCAGAACTTATGGAGGATCTTTGCGGAAAGAAGAAATTCATGATTGATTCGTCCTATCCGCAAGAGGAGCAAAAGAAGTACGGACTGCCTGAGACGATGAGCGCCAAGGAGATCTTACAGGTTGCCAACATCCGTTACGGTCTGTCATTAAACTCCTATCGGAAATACTTACCATATCTTGTGGCCTCTGATGTATCAGACAAAGCCATGGTAGGAGTGATGGAACAAAAGCACAGTCTCCAGGGAGCCGATGTGGAGAACAGCAGCATCCGGGTATACTATGGCGGAGAAAGCATGTCTTCCATACTTGGATATACAGGCGGAATATCAGCCGATGAGCTGGAGGCTCTTGGTGAGAACAACAATATTTACTCCAATCAGTCGGTAATCGGCAAAAGCGGGATTGAAAAATCCATGGAGGAGTGGCTGCGGGGACAGGATGGAACCCAGGAATTCTATACAGATGTTGTTGGAAATCCCAAGACAGAACCGGTTATCACCAGCAGTCCGGGCACCGGCAAGGATGTTTATTTAACAGTGGACAAGGGATTGCAGGATGCGGTATATCAGATGTTAAAACAGCAGATTGCCGGAATTCTTCTGGCTAATATGGTGGAAACCAGAAGGGCTGAGATGCCAAAAGCTGCCGATGCATCCCAGATCCGCATTGCTTCTGACGAGGTGTACTATGCACTGATTCAAAATCATGTCATTGATACGGAACGGTTAAAAGAAGAGAATGCATCGGATCTGGAAAAAAAGGTATACGGAGATTTTAAGCGGAAAAAGGAAGCAGTGATTAGTCAGCTGTCAGCTGCCTTCGATGCGTCCGGAGCTGCTTATCAGGCACTTGGTCCGGAGGTGCAGGGATATTTGGATTTCCTGGTCAGTCAGGCTCGGAAAGACCAGTTTCTATTGAACGGAAGCGGAACCTGGGACTGGAAGGAAAAGAGCCTGAGGCAGTACTTAACTGAATCCATCGCAGCAGGCCATATGGATCTAAGCCGTCTGGAAAACAATGAAAAGTATACGGAGATCCAGGATGCAGAGCGTCTTGCAGAAGAAAAGATGCTGAAGGATATAACGGAAAACCGGGAATTTGAACAGAAAATTTATCAGGCGATGATCGGGGAGGGATCCTTAAGCGGAAAGGAGACGGAACAGCTGCTTTATGAACAGGGAGTTCTATCAAAGGATGATCCGGATTATCCCCTTCTGATGAATGGCCAGTTAAGTGCCTGGCAGTTTATCCGTAAGAAAATCACCAATCTGGAGATCACACCGGCTCAGCTGGCTTTAAATCCATGTTCCGGATCGGCAGTTGTGGTAAATCCCCAGAACGGAGAGGTGATTGCCTGCGTCAGCTATCCGGGCTATGATAATAACCGGCTGGCAAACCAGATGGACACCTCCTATTACCAGCAGCTGGAACAGGATTTGTCCCTTCCTCTTTTCAACCGGGCCACCAGCCAGCTGACGGCTCCCGGTTCCACCTTTAAGCCGGTTACGGTAATTGCCGGATTAACGGAAGGAGTCATTCAGACGGATACCAGCGTTTTATGTACCGGTGCATTTGATAAGGTAGAACCGCCTCTGCGGTGCTGGAAACGTGCCGGCCACGGGGTGATCTCTTCCAGTGCGGATGCACTGAAGAATTCCTGTAATGTATATCTGTCGGAGATCACCTACAGGCTGGGAACGGGTGCAGACGGCAGTTTTTCAGAGGATAAGGGACTGGGCAGCTTAATTAAATATGCCCAGCTTCTGGATCTGGATAAAAACACCGGAATTGAAATCGGGGAGGCAAAACCTCATGTGACCGATCAGTATGCGATTCCATCCTCCATTGGGCAGGGAACCCATAACTATACTACTTCCCAGATTGCACGTTATACGGCTACTCTGGCAAATCACGGACAAAGCTATCAGCTATCCATGATCGGCAAGATTACAGACGGAGACGGTACAGTGGTGAAATCCTTTGCCCCTTCCTTAAGCAGTACGGTTAACTTACCGGAATTTGTATGGAATGATGTGGCGAAAGGTATGAACGAGCTGGTAAAATCCAATGCGACCTTAAAAGATATAAAGATAGATGCAGCAGGAAAAACCGGTACTGCAGAAGAATCAAAAACAAAACCCAACCATGGTCTGTTTATTGGATATGCGCCCCTTGTCAATCCTCAGATTGCCATAACTGTGAGAATTGCAAACGGATACAGCTCCGGTAATGTGGTAGGCGTGGGAAAAAATATTTTTAATTATTATTTCCATCTGGAAGATACCGAAAAGATTCTGACCGGTACGGCTTCCGGTGTATCCAATAACCTTCGTACGGATTAAAGGAGGAATGGAATGAGTCGGGGAATAAAACGATTTGTATTCAGCACTGTCTGTACCTTATTGATATTGGTGACTGGTGTGGCCGGAGGGATGTTATTTCTCCGTTATGAGAATAAAAAGGAGTCAAAAAAGAAGCCGGATGCACTCCTAACAGATTATGTCTCCAGTTTACAACATGCAGATTACGGGGCCATGTACGGTATGCTTGACCAGCAGAGCCAGCTAAATATCAGTCTGGAGGATTTTACTGCCAGAAACAAGAATATTTATGAAGGAATTGAAGCAGAGGATATAAAGGCTGAAATAACAGGCGTTGACTTAAAAGATGGGGAAGCAGCAGTCACTTATCAGATGAGTTTAAACAGTCTGGCAGGTGAAGTCAGTTTTTCCAATCAGGCGGTTTTTAAAAAAGAGAAGAAAGCCGGCTATAAACTGGAATGGAATGACAGCATGATATTTCCGGAGCTTACTAAAACCGATAAAGTCAAAGTAGTAACGGATAAGGCGGAAAGAGGGAATATTTATGACAGGAACGGTTTTCTGCTGGCTGGAAAGGGTACTGCCTCCTCTGTTGGTCTGGTTCCGGGGAAAATGAGCCAGGATTCCGGCAAGGATGTGGAAAAACTGGGAGAACTGCTTTCCATATCTCCGGAGAACATACAAAAAAAGCTGTCTGCAGGATGGGTAAAGGAAGATTCCTTTGTTCCGCTGAAAACCTTAAAGAAGGCGGATGACTTTAAACTTCAGTCGGAACATGCCAGTGAAGAAGACAAAAAGAACAAAGAGCTTCAGGAACAGCTTCTGACCATTCCCGGAGTGCTGATTACAGATACAGCCGTGCGATCTTACCCGCTGGAGGAAAAAGGAGCCCATCTGATCGGATACGTCCAGAATGTGACGTCTGAGGATCTGGAAAAGCATAAGGGGGAAGATTACTTAACGGACAGCGTTATTGGAAAAAGCGGTATGGAAGGACTGTATGAAAAGGAATTAAAGGGAACAAACGGCCGTACCATATTCATTGCAGATGCGTCAGGAAATAGTAAGAAAAAGCTTGCGGTAAAACCGAGAACGGACGGTGCGGATATTACGCTCACCATTGACAGCGCGCTTCAGAGCACGATTTATGATACGTTCCAGGAAGATAAAAGCTGCAGTGTTGCCATGAATCCCCATACAGGAGAGATTCTGGCTCTTGTAAGCACTCCCTCCTACGATGACAATGATTTTATTCTGGGGATGCCGGCAGACAAATGGGATTCTTTAAATAATGATGAGCGAAAACCTCTTTATAACCGGTTCCGCCAGAAGTTTGCTCCGGGTTCTTCCTTTAAGCCAATTACTGCTGTAGTTGGACTGGGAAGCGGCGCTATTGATCCCAATGAAGATTATGGAAGCACAGGGTTAAGCTGGAGAAAGGATGAGAGCTGGGGGAACTATTACGTAACCACCCTTCATGACAGCAGTCCGCTTAATCTGGAAAATGCATTTATATATTCCAACAATATTTATTTTGCAAAGGCGGCTTTAAAGATAGGCTATGATGATTTTATGGCAGGGCTTAATAAGCTGGGATTTAACCAGCCCCTTCCGTTTGAGATTTCCGTTGCCCAGTCCCAGTATTCCAATTCAGACCGGATTAAGTCAGAAGTGCAGCTGGCTGACAGCGGCTATGGCCAGGGACAGATGCTTGTAAATCCGGTACATCTGGCTGCCCTTTATACGATGTTTGCCAATGAAGGGAATGTCATCCAGCCTGTTCTTAAGGCTGAACAGAATGCTGCGCCCAAAATATGGCTTCAGGGAGCCTGCTCTGCTGAGAATGCCAATCTGGTCCGTGAGGATTTGATTAAGGTTGTAAGCTCGGAGCATGGTACCGGTCATGCCATCATGAGATCTGACATTAAGCTTGCAGGAAAGACGGGAACTGCAGAGATCAAAGCCTCAAAAGGGGATACCACGGGGACGGAGCTAGGCTGGTTTTCGGTATTTACCGCAGATCCGGATACAAAATCACCACTGCTTCTTATCAGCATGGTGGAGGATGTGAAAAACCGGGGCGGAAGCGGGTATGTAGTGCGAAAGGATAAACGGATACTGGATTCCTATCTTCCGGTACAGTAGTGAAAAAGACAGAGCTTAAGGCTGGAGTAACTTCTCCTTTCTTAAGCTCTGTTTTATTGTTTGTAGATATTCCGGTCGTTTAAGATATCCAGTGTAATCGCTGCAGCGGTACGTCCATCGGCAAAACTGCCGTTGTGAATGTTGGTAGAGAACACATAGGTCTCATTGCAGGATTTTGCAAAACCGATAAACCAGCCGTTGATGCTTTGACGGTTTATTGTTCCGGTTCCCGTTTTCCCATATAAAGAGACACCCTGGCTGGAGGACAGGTAAATGGAATCCTGCACTGCTTTTATATGATCCGGTTTAAAAGGAAGCGTTCCCTGGGAAAGGCGGGCTAAGAGCTCCACCTGCTCTGCCGGGGAGATTTTAAGAGAAGATTCCAGCCAGTAGCTGCCAAGTCCTCCGGATAAATCCTGATTTCCATATTCCAGGCGCATCATGCAGTCTTTTAAGGCAGACATACCGTTCTTTTCATCAAGAGCTTTAAAATACCAGTTAACAGAGTGGTTCATAGCGGTATCAAGGGTCTGGTCCTCATTCCAGGCATCAAAGGGGTAGGGGGTTTTATCCCACTTTATGTAAGAGGAACCTGGGGTAATGACTCCGTGTTCCAGAGCGCACAGTGCGCTGTAAATCTTATAAGTGGAATCAGGGGAAATCCGGGTTACAGCCCCTTCCTGATTGTAGATATGGTATTGATTGGAATTGACTTCGTAGAGGACAAAGCTTCCTTCATATCCATGGAAATAAGAGTCTAAATCCAGCTGATTTATGTGTTCCGGATGAAACGGGTAAGAAGCCCCCCCGGATGCAGCTGCAGACGTGACAGGCATAAAGGCAAACAGCAGGAAAGCGGCAATGACCAGAATAAAACGGCTTTTCCACCGCACCCATCCGGATTCTTTCCGATAGGCAGCAATGCAAAGGATTCTCCTGTGGATTTCCTTTTCAGAACCTGCGATCTGGACAGCGGGAGAGAGGCGCCTGGACATATTTTCAGCGAAACGAATCAGGGTTCTGCCATAATCCAGATAGCTGTTCTCTTCCAGCCTGGAAAGCACCGATAAATCACAGGCAACTTCCTGATCCTTTCTCATCTCTTTTAACCCAAGCCATACTGCCGGATGATACCAGTACAGGATTTGAGCGAGAGCTATCAGCCGGTTAATAAAAAGATCTCCGTGTTTAATATGTGACAGCTCATGAAGAAAAATGTAGCGTATTTCTTTCTCAGTAAATTCTGACAGCATGTGAATGGGAATAATGATTACCGGTTTTATAAAGCCGGCAGCTATGGGTGAATTCAAATATGCACTGCTGTATACCGGGATATTCTTCTTTATTCCGAGTTCATGCCGGCAGCTGTCAAACAGCTGTCTGATCTGCCTGTTTTGCAGAGGAAGAGATGCCCTTGTGATTTGTCTGATTCTAAAGCTGGAAATAATATTCAGGACTGACATGACACCAATCCCAAGTCCACATATATATGGCAGAACGGAAGGAAAATGAAGAACTGCCCTGCGGCTGACGGATATTGAGAAATCTTCAATAAAACCGGAAACATCAGCACCATAACAGGAAGCTGATGCAGCTGCTTTTACTGGAGATATACCGTCTCCAAGCCGGCCAAACAGACCCAGTCCGTGACCTGCAGAAATCATGGAGGAGGGGAGAAATGGAAAGATCAGTACAAACAGCAGTAAATACCAGATTCTGTATTGGGCTTTCCAGGTAAGATGATTTTTAAGAAGCTTTTTTATCAGAGGGATGATTCCGGCTATTATAATTATAACAACGCAGTTTAACATAAGTCGGGTTATAAGTGAAAGAAGCATCATTATGATTCCTCCCCATGTTCTTTAAAAAGAAGCTTTTTCAGTTCAGCTAAGTCCTCGTCAGATATATGATTGCTGTTGATGTAATTAGTGACCATACCGGATATCCTGCCATTATAGAACCGGTTTAAAAAGTGGCTGTTTTCCTTCTTCAGATAGTCGTTCTCTTTAATAAGAGGAGTATAAATGAATACACGGCTCTCTTTTGTGTAGGTGACAGCCCCCTTTTGCACCAGCCTTTTTAACAGGGTGTGAATCGTCTTGGGATTCCAGTCAGTTGTCTGTGTCAGTTTTTCGGTTACCTCGTTGGTGTTAATTGGAGCGTACCTCCAAAGTACCTTCATCACTTCATATTCTGCTTCAGAAATTTGCGGAAGGTGGCTCATACTTAATCTCCTGTTCTTACAAGTGTAATACATATATTATAAGAGCACAAAGCCTAAGTGTCAACAAACCCGGTCCTATTATTTTATAAGTGTGTTTAAACCTGCCACATCATCAACCGGAATAGAGAATGTGATGGCGTGCTCTCCGGTTTCTTTTAATACGGTTTCACAGATGGATTTTAAAATCGCCGGTTTGTCTGTTTTGGGAACCAGCATAAGAAGAATTTCTTTCTCATTTGAAACTGTCATTCCTAACAGCTTTTTGGAAGAATCACCGCCCATTTCTCTTGCCTTTATAAGTGTGCCGCCTTTGCATCCTGCAATTCGTGCGGCCTCCATAACAGGGGTTGAAAGGTCTGTATGAATGACGGATGCGATTAACTCGTACGCGTTTGTATCTGACATAGGACGTTCCTCCTTGTGATAATCTGTAGATAAATGTTCCTGATTGCCCGTTATGCCTGGTTTCAGAAGATTGAAAGCCGCAGCGCTGATTCCGGTCAATGAGATGGTGAATACGATGCCATATCCGGGTTTATCCAGCTCCAGTTTTTTATGAAGCGCAGATAAAAGGGTATGGGAGGCTGACTGATCGGCAACTCCGATTATTAAGTCCTTTTCCGGTTCGTCCAGTCCGAGACAATCTTTAATGGCTGAACTGGCTGTTCCATGGCCTCTGACATTTAAAAGCAGTTCCTGATGATATTCTTTGAAAACGGAAGCAGCCTTTTCGCCTTTTCCACGGTCTGCAATGACCGTAATCCAGTAAATTTTATGATTGGAAGTCATCTGCTTCCTCCTTTCCTAAGTCTATAAATTCCAGTTCCATATCGATTGTGGGTATACCGGTGAAGGAACCGGATTTTTTCGTTTTGAAATGGTAGATCACCCCGATCAGCTGAATGGTGATTAAGGGTGTCATGGCAACCATGGCAACTATGCCAAAGGCATCAGTCACAATGTTTCCGCCCGCTGCTTCACATGCACCCATTGCAAACGGAAGCAGGAAGGTGGCTGTCATGGGACCGGAAGCCACGCCGCCGGAGTCAAATGCTATGGATGTAAAAATGTCCGGTACCACAAAGGACAGACCAAGTGCCAGTGCATATCCGGGAACCAAAAGTGCAAGAAGGGGGAGACCGGTTAAAATTCTTAGGACAGATAGTCCCAGTGAAACAGACATACCCACAGATAATCCTGTCATCATGGTTTTCTCGGAAACAGAGCCTCCTGTGATATCTTCCACCTGTTTATTTAATACTAAAACAGCCGGTTCAGCCTTTACAATGTAGTAACCGATGAGCATGGCGATGGGAATCATAATCCAGTTATAGGAAAGAGAGGCAAGCTGCTTTCCCAGGTAATTACCGGCCGGCATAAAGCCAACGTTGACCCCGGTTAAAAAAAGCGTGAGTCCAATGTAGGAATACACAATACCCATCAGTATTTTAATTACCTGTCTCTGCCTGAGCTTTAAGAAGAATATCTGAAAAACCACAAAAAACAGAAGAATGGGAAACAAGGCCAGAAATACTTCTTTTGCATAAACCGGGAATTCATGCTGAAAAGCCAGCCACAGATCCTGGGAATCGGTGAAAGCAGGAATTACCGTGGGCTCATAGCTGCTGGAAGAGGAACCGTAGAGCAATCCAAGAATCATAACTGAGATAACCGGTCCTACTGAGCAGAGGGCCACAAGACCAAAGCTGTCGCTGCCGGAATTTTTACTTCTGCCGGCAGAGGAAAGTCCGACGCCCAGAGCCATGATAAATGGAACTGTAATTGGCCCGGTAGTCACCCCTCCTGAATCAAAAGCCACAGCCAGAAAATCTTTTGGTACAAAAATGGCTGTAACAAAAAGTATTCCGTAGCAGATCAGAAGAAGCTTTGACAAGTTCCAGCCAAACAAAATTCTTAAAAAGGCCAGGGCAAGGAAGATTCCCACACCGGCTGCTACAAAAAGAATCAGCACCATATCAGGCACGGCAGGAGTCTGTCCGGCCAGAACCTGAAGGTCCGGTTCTGCGATGGTAATGATAAAACCAATAATGAAGCAGGCAAAAACAATAATGGGAAGTTTTTTTGATTTTGACAGATGGCTTCCTGTTTTTTCTCCGATGATCATCATGGACATATCTGCACCAAGAGTAAAAAAGCCCATTCCGACAATGAGTAAAGCTGCACCTACCAGAAACAGCATCAGCGGATCAAGCGGCATAGGTGTAATTGTTATACACAAAACCAGCACAATGCATGTAACGGGCAGAACAGATGAAAGGGATTCAATAATTTTTTCCTTTAATTTTTGTTCAAGTGAATACCTCCTGTTGTCCGTTTTTTTTTGAGCCGGGGGACATAGGAGTAAAATAGCCAAAAAGCCGTGTCCTGCCTCTCCGGCTCTGTTATATATTAAGTATAACACAAAAATAGTTGCGATTGCAACTAAAAGCCTGTTAGACTTTTGTTAATAAATTACCGGTACTTTGAAACCTCCTCGTAGTTTTCTCCCAGCCTGGTTTCTGTAAAGGGGACAGAGGGCCCAAGACGGAAAACAGGTTTTAATATAATGGGAGTGATAATGGTGGTAATAATGACAACAAGGACGACTGGTCCAAGAAAATCTCCGCTGAGGAGCCCTAGCTGCTGTCCTTTACCAGCCACAATAAGCGCGACTTCACCTCTGGAGATCATTCCCACTCCAATCCGAATGCTTTGATAATTTTTATAACCGCAGAGTTTTGCACCGATTCCGCAGCCAATTACTTTGGTTAATATGGCAGTGAGAGTTAAAAGAACTGCAAAGAGAACGATGGCAGGGGTCATGGGAGGAAGTTCCACTTTAAGACCAATGCTTGCAAAGAATACCGGTGAAAGCAGAAGATAGGACAGAGTGTCAAATTTTGAAGTTAAAAACTGGGATTTCTGGGTGTTGGATATGATGACTCCGGCGATATAGGCCCCTGTAATATCGGCTACACCGAAAAAGTGTTCCGCTATGTAAGACATAAGAAGACAGAGAGAGAAGGCAGCTATGGCGTGGCGCTGGAGGCCCCGTTCCGCGTTGTTGCTCCAACGGGAATATGCTTTATAGATCAGAACACCGCCAATGGCAGAAAAGACAAAGAATGCAGCAATTTTTAATAAAACAGCAAACAGATTGACGTTTGGATCGGTTGTGCTGGTGATGATGGTGAGTGCGATGATACCAAGTACATCATCGATTATGGCAGCTCCCAGTATGGCATTGCCCGAGTGGGTTTTTATTTTTCCGATTTCTTTCAGGGTTTCCGCCGTAATACTTACAGAAGTCGCAGTGAGAATGACTCCGATAAACATATTCTGAAGAAACAGAGAACAGGAAGCGTCTGATTCGATCATTCCCGGGCGGTTAAAGAAGCAAGCCACTGCGAAACCGCCAAACAGAGGCACAATGACACCAATCAGAGCGATGATAAACGCTGATTTACCGCTTTTTTTTAATTCCTTTGTATCCGTTTCCAGACCGGCACAGAACATGAGAACAATCACACCGATTTCAGCCAGTTTATCCAGAAACTCGGTTTCATGCAGCGTGCCTGTCACGGCCGGACCCATAATGACTCCTGCTAACAGCGCACCGACCACCTGAGGCATATGAAATTTTCTGGTGACAAGACCTAAAACCTTAGTGCTTAAAAGAATAATTGTGAGATTCAATAAAAATCTGTAATCCATACTAACCCCTCCTTATATTTATATAAGATCAACAAAATTTATCTTACTCCTCTTTAATAATACTGTCAATTGTTACTAAGAGTTTGTCTCTTCTTTACAGAAGTCCGGTTTCATGATATACTGACTGAAATAATTCTTCACTGAACCCGGAGGGCAGATTAATGCCATTATCTATTTTCTCATCATATGATCCCACGTAGAAAAAGTTGATATAATTTTTGGATTAAAAAAGCGCTGTTTTAAACAGAGCTTATTTTTGGTGCCTTTTATTCTACTAATTTTAGATCATTGGAGAAAATATGATATATAGACAGAATATATATTTACTTTATGCCATTTCCTTTTTACAGGGACTGGTATTTTATGGACCCGTTGCGACTCTTTACAGACAGGCAGCAGGTGTCAGTGTGTTTGAGATTACTGTAATTGAGAGCATTTCCCTGGCTCTTTGCATTGCACTGGAGATGCCCTGGGGGATGGTTGCGGACCGGATCGGGTACAGAAAGACCATGATTATTACCTGTGCCGTTTATTTTATTTCCAAGGCGGTATTCTGGAGAGCGGATGGGTTCGGGGGATTTTTGCTTGAGAGGGTGCTGCTCAGTGTGGTGATGGCCGGGATGTCAGGCTGCGATACCAGCATACTTTATCTTTCCAGCCGGGAAGGAGAAAGCCAGCAGACATTTGGTGTTTATCAGTCTTTCGGCATGGCAGGGCTTCTTGCTGCTTCCCTTTCCTATTCCATTTTCATTGGAAATAATTACAGGCTGGCAGGCTTTCTCACTATGGCCGCTTATGGTGTGGCAGCTGTTCTTGTTTTTGGATTAAAAGAAGTGAAGGAGCCGGAGAAAGAGAAAAAAAGCAGAAAGCATTTTTTTCGTACCTTTTTCGATGTGGTAAAAGACCGGTATTTTCTTCTTGGTATGGTGGGAATTACACTTCTTGAGGAGACGAACCAGACCATTACTGTATTTTTAAACCAGCTGCAGTATGTAAAAAGCGGCATGGAGCCAAAGACAATGGGCTTTGTTTATATCGTGGTTACCCTGTCAGGCATGGCAGGTGGTATGTGGTCTTTTCGAATGAACAGGAAAATGGGGATTCTACCTTTTTCCATCGCCCTGTTTTTTTGCGGCAGTATCTCCTGCCTGATTCTTTCCAGTACGAAAAGCGGTGTCATTTCCGTTTTATGCATCATTCTTCTCAGACTGGCCACCTGTCTGTTTACTCCGTTAAAGGCAGAACTGCAAAACCGACGGGTTACTTCTTCTGACCGGGCTACGGTTCTTAGCATCTATGCGGTAATCGGCGAGGCCTGCGGGACAGGGACCAACCTGATTTTTGGGAAGGCGGCAGCAGCGGATCTTTCCTTTGCCATGCTCTGCGGCGGGCTGCTGTGTGCCGTGGGAGGTACGTTTTTTGTGATTTTCCGCTTAAGAGAGGCTGGAAAAATTTAAGGAACTGTAAATTGGACTTCTCCTGTATGAAAGGTTTCATAACCGTTAAAGTGCAGGAGACTGTCCTTAAATTCTCTGGAATTGATTGTCTCAAGGATGGAGGCGAAACAGGTCTGTTCCATGGCAGACTTAAGAATAACCAGGTCCATGGAGGCCTCCGTTAAAGGGATGAATTCCAGCTGTGGATATGCAGCCAGATGGGAAAAATCTCCCATGCTGACATCGGCAAGTCCGGAGGCAACTGTATTGGCTGAAGACATATGGGACAGGCTTTCATCACTGTAACCCGGGATGAAGGACCTGTCTGTTTTTTGCTCTGTCAGCAGCCGGTCTAAATAAATCCGTAAGCCGTTTCCCTTCTCGCGGTTTAAAAATCTGATATCGGAGCGGCATAAATCTTTTAAGCTGTTTATTTTTTTCGGGTTTCCCTTTTGAACAAAAAAGCCTGTTTTTAGCGTACAGATATGGATGACAGCAGCTTCTATTCCGGGAAGAAAATGGCTGATCTGGCCGATCCTCTCCTCAAACTGCCGGAAACAAAAACAGGTGAGTGCCATATGCGTTTTTTCATAATAAAGGGAATACAGGCTGTTGTAATCGTTCATATAGGAATGAAGAAGGGGCAGGCTGTTTTCTCTCTGGCTTAACAGGCTGCGGAGCAGCTCAACAGTTCTGGATTCCTGGCTGTTTATAATAAGTCCGTTTGTGTGAAGAAGGTAATCCATCTGCCTGCTGGCCTGGTCGGCCGAAAAACGGGGTATGTCCATGACAGGAGGCAGCGCATCAGTAAGACCTGCGGGTTGTCCCGTCTGATTTGTTCTTGTTAAATATTCATCCAGCTGATCCTGGCTGATCCGGATCTGCTTGCCCACTTTTGCAGATTTTAATTCTCCCCGCTTAATTAGTTCGTATACGGTTGCCTTCTTGATTTTAAGCTGATCCGCCACTTCCTGGGGTCTGTAAATTTTTTCCATGTCATATCCTCTTTTCCCCTGTTCTCATTATTATTTATGTTATAACATGGTTTATTTTTTGTCAATCAAACGTGATGGTTTGTATGTTGAAAAAATTAATTAATATTTCATGGAATTTAAGAAATAATCTGAAGATGAAGGGATATTGACTTTTAATTATGGATCATATAAAATAAACTAATCATAACAAAACAGACCGAAACAGAACAAAACATAATGAAACACAGTACCAAAGAATCAGGAGCAGCCTGTGTGGATTGCTCCTCTAAAAAAAGGAGGAAAAAAATGAAAAAAGGAAAAAAATTACTGAGGATTATGATGGCGGTGTCATTGATTGGAGGACTGCTTTCAGGCTGCGGTCAGGCAGGCCCAAAAACGGTTCCAGCTTCCCAGTCTGCAGCGGCAGAATCACAGTCATCAAAACCGGCACAGGAAACGACGACTGCTGTTCAAACCACTAAGGCAGAGGAGACAAAGGCTGTTGATGTGTATGTATTTATTGCAGCAAGTCTGAAAAACACCATGGAAAAAATCAAGGAAAATTATGAAAGCGAACACCCGGGAGTAACTATCATTTACAATGCGGACAGTTCAGGCACGCTTCAGAAACAGATTGAGGAAGGTGCCCAGTGCGATATTTTCTTTTCTGCAGCACCCAAGCAGATGAATGCGTTAAAAGAAGGAGGTTTCGTAGAGGAAGGGTCTGATACAAGCCTTCTCATGAATCAAGTGGTTCTTATTAAGCCAAAGGGCGGAAAGACGACAGTTACCGGATTCGAAAATATTACGTCGGCTTCCAGTCTTGCACTTGCAGGAGAGGATGTGCCGGTTGGACAGTATGCCAGAAAGCTTTTCACCAACATGGGGATACTGGACCAGGTTATGAAGATGGAGATCAACGAAGGTGCCAATGTCACCGCAGTTTTAACAGCAGTTGCAGAAGGAAGCAATGAGGTAGGCGTGGTTTATGCCACAGACGCCGCTTCCATGCCGGACAAAGTGGAGATTATAGCAGAAGCGGATAAAGCAAAGATTGATCCGGCCGTCTATCCGGTAGGCTTAATCAAGGACAAGGAAGCCAGCGAGGACCAGAAAAAAGCAGCAGCAGAATTTAAGGATTATTTAACCAGCGATGAGAGTGTAATGAAGCTCTTTACAGATGCAGGATTTGCTAAATATACAGAATAAAACAACAGTAAGAAGGAGGTGAAATGCATTGGGGGAATTACTGAAAACCATCGACTGGAGTCCTCTCTATCTGTCTTTGAAAACAGGAATTGTGGCTACTGTACTGACCTTCTTTTTGGGAATCGGTGCAGCGAGGCAGATTATGAAGCTGAATAATACGGCAAAAGCCATTGCGGACGGGATTCTTACACTTCCCCTTGTGCTCCCTCCGACTGTGGCAGGCTTTTTTCTCCTTCTGATCTTCAGTCTGCGCAGACCATTTGGTAGATATCTTCTGGAAAACTTTGACATCAAGATGGTACAGACATGGCCGGGATGCGTTATGGCGGCATTTGTCATAGCCTTTCCTCTTATGTACCGCAATGCCAGAGCCGCGTTTGAACAGGTAGATGTAACCATGATACAGGCAGGAAGGACTCTTGGGTTGTCAGAAAGTAAAATTTTCTGGAAAATCGTGGTCCCCATAGCAGCCCCGGGACTGGCATCCGGTACGGTGCTTTCCTTCGCAAGAGCCATAGGAGAATACGGAGCGACTACCATGCTGGCAGGAAATATACTGGGTAAGACAAGAACGGTATCAGTGGCAATTGCTACGGAAGTGACTGCAGGAAACTGGGATACAGCAGGATTCTGGGTACTGGTAATCGTTTTGTTATCTTTCTTTATCGTCGCAGCAATGAACATCATATCCGGAAAAAAAATAAAAAATGGAAGCGGGTGGGCCTGACATGTCGCTGGAGGTAAGGATTATAAAAAAATTTCACGGATTTCATCTGGACGTGGAATTTGAAACTGACGGCGGATGCATGGGAATATTAGGGGCTTCCGGCTGCGGAAAAAGTATGACTTTAAAATGTGTGGCAGGGATTGAAAAACCGGACAGCGGCAGGATCGTCCACAATGGAAGGGTGCTTTTTGATTCGGAAAAAGGCATCAATCTCCCGGCAAGAGAACGCCATGTCGGTTATCTGTTTCAAAACTATGCACTGTTTCCCACCATGACTGTGGAGGAGAATTTAAAAATTTCCCTGGCAGGAAGGGAGAAGGAAAAGCGGATTCAGGTTTTAGAACAGATGGAACGTTTTCAGCTGCAGGGTCTGGAAAAACGCCTTCCCTCTCAGTTGTCAGGAGGCCAGCAGCAGCGTGTGGCGCTGGCACGGATGCTTTTATGTAAACCGGATATGATTTTGTTAGACGAACCCTTTTCTGCTTTGGATGGTTTTCTAAAAGATACCCTTCAGCTGGAGATGCTGGAACTTTTAAAGGAATTTAATGGAGATGTGCTGTTTGTTTCTCATTCCAGAGACGAGATTTACCGGTTCTGCGGCCATATGATATTGTTATCCAATGGCGAAAGTGTAGTAAAAGGACTCACTAAGGATATATTTCGAAAACCATTAAAAGTGGAAGCGGCAAGACTGACTGGCTGCAAAAATATTTCGCCAATAGAACGAATCAGTGAATATGAACTTTATGCACAGGAATGGGATATAAAACTGAAAACAGCCGAGCCCATTAGAGATTCCATTCATTATATCGGGATTAGAGGCCACAACCTGGTGCCAGTGGACAATCCTGAGGAAGAAAACACAATGAAAATTTCTCTTGCAGGAAGTGCCCATACAACCTTTCAGCGGCAATATTTAGTTCAGAACGCTTCCAGACTGTCATCTGCCAAAATCTGGTGGATCAGGGAAAAGAAAGAATATGAAGCGGAAGAAATGGAGACAATCCCATTATATTTAAAATTTCCAAAGGAAGATCTTTTGCTTTTGTCTTAATTTTATTAGGTATTCATGAAATAGATTGACAAATATGAGGAAAATAATTATTATGAATAAAAATAATACGATTAAGAGGGAGGCTGATGATATGAAACTAAGTGCCAGAAATCAGTTAAAGGGTAAGGTTGTAGAGATTGAGTCCGGTGCAGTGAATGCAATTGTAACCATAGACATCGGAGGGGGTAATTTTATATCTGCCACGATTTCCATGGCATCAGTAAATGATTTAAAGCTGGAAGTTGGGTCAGATGCATATGCCATCATAAAGGCGACTTCTGTTATGGTAGGGGTTGATTCATAAGACAGAACAGAGGAGGGGGCCGGTAATTCGGCTCCTTTTTATGATTACAGCGGCAGATTGTCAGGCTGTTATTTTTTTTAGATGGAATAATTTTTAGATAACAAGCATTAGTTTGTATAAAATACTGTAAATAAGAGATTTAAAGATTTATATTTGTGCATTGTGTTGTATTGAATTCAATGGTGAAAACATATATAGTGATAGCAACCTAAGTCGTCGACAAAACTTTAAGGTTACTTTTTCATTTTCTATTCACAAAGAGGTGGAATGGCAGGATCTGTGAGAGATCTGCCTTCCGCCTCTTCTTTTATGTAAGGAGGAATTGGTTATGAGACAGGTTGCGATCTATGGAAAAGGCGGTATCGGTAAATCCACAACGACACAGAATTTAACGGCAGGTCTGGCAGAGATGGGAAAGCACATTATGATTGTGGGATGCGATCCCAAAGCGGATTCCACCAGACTGGTTTTAGGCGGTCTGGCACAGAAGACGGTACTTGATACCCTTCGTGATGAAGGCGATGACATTGAGCTGGAGGCGGTTTTAAAGGAAGGATACGGCAAAATCAAAGGCGTGGAATCCGGCGGACCGGAGCCAGGTGTAGGCTGTGCAGGCCGTGGAATCATCACCTCCATTAATCTGCTGGAACAGCTGGGAGCCTATACCGACGATCTGGATTATGTTTTTTATGATGTTCTTGGCGATGTAGTGTGCGGAGGCTTTGCAATGCCGATCCGTGAGGGAAAGGCACAGGAAATTTATATTGTATGCTCCGGTGAGATGATGGCGCTTTATGCAGCAAATAACATTTCCAAAGGAATTACCAAGTATGCAAAGACCGGCGGGGTCCGGCTTGGAGGCCTCATCTGCAACTCCAGAAAAGTAGATAAGGAACAGGATCTTGTAGAGGCTGTGGCAGCGAAAATCGGCACCCAGATGATTCATTTTGTACCTCGAGACAATGCGGTGCAGAGAGCAGAGATCAGAAAAAGAACCGTTATCGATTTTTCCCCGGATGAGCCTCAGGCAGATGAATACCGTACTCTGGCAAGAAAAGTGGATTCCAATGAAATGTTTGTAATTCCAAATCCCATGAAGATTGATGAACTGGAAGAAATTTTAATGCAGTACGGAGTTATGGACTAAGAGGTGAGGGAGAGGAGAAAATATTATGTTATTGGTGAGAGCGATTATCAGGCCGGAAAAAGCGGATTTTGTTATGAAGGAAGCCTCAGAAGCGGGATTTCAGGCAGTGACCAAGATGGATGTATATGGACGGGGCAAACAGAAAGGAATCACGGTAGGAGATGTTCACTACGATGAGATTCCAAAAGAAATGCTGTTATTTTTCTGCAACGACGAAGATAAGGACGATCTGGTCAGAGTGATTATGAGAACCGCAAGGACTGGGGAAGGCAATTACGGAGACGGACGTATCTTTGTGTCTCCTGTAGAAGATGCTTATACCATCAGTACAGGAAAGCAGGGACTTTAGGAGGAACGATTGCTATGAAAGAGGTAATGGCATTTATCCGGGTGAACAAAATAAACCCCACGAAGAAAGCTCTGGCAGAAGGCGGATTTCCTGCATTTACCTGCAGACCGGTATTAGGAAGAGGAAAGAAACGGATTGATCCGGAGCTTTTGTCCCTGGTACTGGAAACAGGAGAGCTTCCCATGTCTCCCAAAGGAGAATATTTAACGGAGTCCTTCCGCTGGATTCCAAAAAGGCTGATCACCCTGATTGTAGAAGATCAGCAGGTAAAGGATGTGGTGGAAATACTGATAAAAACAAACCAGACAGGAAATCCCGGCGACGGAAAAATATTTGTGCTTCCCATTTATGAGGCTTACACCGTCAGAAGCGGAGAACGCACAATAGAGGCATATTGACAGGAGGTGAGGGAAATGTCAAAGGAACGAGATTTATTGCTGGATAAATATTCATCCAGAGTATTTAAAAATAGAAAAAGTCACATCACTCAGCTGGAATTCGGAGAAAATCCGGATGAGATTACAGCAAATACCAGGGCAATACCAGGGATTATTACAGCAAGGGGCTGCTGCTATGCAGGCTGTAAAGGCGTTGTGGTTGGACCGGTTAAGGATTCAGTCGTCATTACACACGGTCCCATTGGCTGTGCTTTCTATTCCTGGGGAACCAGAAGGAATAAAGCGAAACCTTCCTACGAAGGTGAACCCAATTTTGTTCCATATTCCTTTTGTACAGATATGAGGGCATCGGATATCGTATTTGGAGGAGAGAAGAAGCTGGAAGAGGGAATTGATGAGATAATGAAACTTTTCCATCCTAAGTGTATTTTCATCTGCTCCACCTGTCCCATCGGTCTGATTGGTGATGATGTGCAGGCAGTGGCAAGAAGAGTGGAGGAAAAATACGGCATTACTGCTATCGGCTATTCCTGCGAAGGCTATAAGGGAGTTTCCCAGTCAGCCGGTCATCACATCGCAAACAACGGATTGATGCGTTACGTAATCGGAAAAGGGGAAGAAGCGCCCAAAGGAAAATACAGCGTAAATATCTTAGGCGAATACAACATTGGTGGTGACGGCTGGGAACAGGAACGGATTCTTAAAAAGATTGGATATGAAGTGGTTTCTGTATTTACCGGTGACGGTTCCTATGAAACCTTAAAAAATTCCCATCTGGCAGATTTAAATCTGGTCATGTGCCACCGGTCTATCAATTACATAGCAGAGATGATGAAGACAAAATATGGAGTTGACTGGCTGAAGGTGAATTTTATCGGAGTAGGGGCTACGTCCAAATCACTGCGGATGATGGCGAAATATTTCAATGATCCGGAGCTGACGAAACGCACGGAAGAAGTGATTGCAGAGGAACTGGCGGAAATCAATGAGGATATGGAGTATTACAAATCCAAATTAAAGGGAAAAACAGCCGGAATCTTTGTGGGAGGTTCCCGTTCCCATCATTACCAGATGCTTTTAAGGGATTTTGGTATGGAAACAACCATTGCAGGCTATGAATTTGCCCATCGTGATGATTATGAGGGGCGGGAAATCATTCCTCAGATCAAGGCCGATGCAGATTCTAAAAACATCGAGGAGATTTCGGTGGAGAGGGCAGTGGGATATGAGGACAGATACTCTGAGGAGGAGTTGAAAGTTCTTAGAAATGAAGGGGTGGAACTGGATAACTACAGCGGAATGATAAAAGACATGAAGGCAGGCTATATGGTGGTGGATGACTACAACATGTTCGAGACAGACCAGCTGATTGAAGAGTATAAACCAGACATTTTCTTTTCCGGAATCAAGGATAAATATGCCATACAGCATGGCGGAGTCGTATCCCGCCAGATGCATTCCTATGACTATTCCGGACCGTATGCGGGCTTTCGGGGAGCAGTAAACTTTGGAAGAGATTTAACCATGAGTCTTTATACAAATGCCTGGTCACTGGTAAAACCGCCGTGGAAAACCATGCCGATGTTAGAAGGAACGTTAGGAGGTGCTGGCTGATGCTTGAATTAACACCAAAAGAAATTATGGAAAACCGCCACATGACCATCAATCCCTGTAAGACCTGTGAACCGGTAGGAGCGATGTTCTGCGCTCTGGGTGCCGAAAAGTGCATGCCCCATTCCCATGGATCCCAGGGGTGCTGTTCCTATCACAGAACGGTGTTGAGCCGGCATTTCAAAGAGCCTGCCATTGCTTCCTCAAGCTCCTTTACAGAGGGAGCCTCCGTATTCGGAGGACGCAGCAATATTAATACAGCAGTAAAGAACGTCTTTGATATTTATAAACCGGATATTATGGCAATACACACCACCTGTCTTTCAGAGACCATTGGTGACGACGTTGGTTCCTATATTCTGGATATGGAAGTGCCTGAGGGAAAAACAGTCCTTTATGCCAGTACACCTTCCTATGAAGGGTCCCATATTCAGGGCTTTTCCAACATGATGATTGGTTTCATGCGGTATATGACGAAGAAAACGGGAACGCCCAATGGAAAAGTAGCCATTTTCCCGGGCTGGGTCAATCCCGGAGATGACAGGGAGCTAAAACGGATTGCAGGGCTGATGGGTGCGGAATATATTTATTTTCCTGATCATGACGGAACACTGGATCATCCAATGGATGGAAAGAATGAATATTTCCATGACAATGCAGGTACCAAAGCCAAAGATATTGAAGCGCTGGGAGATTGTGAGAAGCTGATTTCCATGGGAATCTACTGTTCGCTGGAACCATCGGAGCATTTAAAAAAGGAATACAAAGTTCCTTTCTCCAATATTCCAGTCCCTGTAGGCGTCAAGCTGACAGACCAGTACATACTGGAGCTTCAGAAATTTACAAAAAAAGAGGTACCCAAAGAGCTGGAGGATGAGCGGGGCAGACTGGTGGATTTAATGCTGGATTCCCACCAGTATGTATATAAGAAGAAAGCCGCCATCTACGGAGATCCTGATATTGTGTATGGCTTCACCGCCTTATGCCTGGAACTGGGAATGAGTCCCAAATACATCATAACCGGTACCCCCAAAGCTCACTGGGAGAAAGAGATCAAAGAGCTGATGGATCAGTATGGAGTGGATGAAAGCGAATATGTGGTGAAGGCAGATACGGATTTATTTTATCTCCATCAGCTGATTAAAAATGAGCGGGTAGATCTTCTTTTAGGCTCCAGCTATGGAAAGCAGATTGCAAAAGCAGAAGATATTCCGCTGGTGCGGATGGGATTTCCTGTACTGGACCGCTACGGAAACCCCATACAGGCGACTGTAGGATATGCAGGTGCAATCCGGTATACGGAAAAGATCGTAGATGCCATGATGGACCGGCAGGACCGGGATGCGGCTGACGAAGATTTTGATGTAGTTATGTAAATCAGAAAGTGAATGGAACCAGGGAGGGAGCCGACCCCTCCCTATTTCTGTTTAAATTGGCGGGTCTTTGAAAGGAGTATGATCATGGAAACGGAGAACAGCAACAGGAATATATTGGACGCCAGGAGAAGTTCCATTGTTGTAAAAGACGGGTGCAATGGTCCGGGGGGCGGAATTTCATGTGACAGCAACAGTGTATCCGGTTCCGTATCACAGCGGGCCTGTGTATACTGCGGAGCCAGAGTTGTTTTAAATCCCATTACCGATGCCTGGCATATCGTCCACGGTCCAATCGGGTGTTCCAGCTATACCTGGGATATCAGGGGGTCCTTAACAAGCGGGGAGGACATTTACAGAAACAGCTTTTCTACGGATTTGCAGGAAACAGATATTATATTCGGCGGAATCAGAAAGCTTGAGGCAGCAGTCGATGAACTGATGGAGAAGGAAGATAACGTAAAGCTGATATTTATCTATGCCACCTGCATTGTCGGCGTGATCGGAGACGATGTGGAGGCCTTATGTAAGATGAAATCAGAGCAGTATCACATTCCTGTGATTCCTGTAAAGTCTCCCGGCTTTTCCGGTAATAAATCCACCGGCTACCGGATGGCATGTGATGCCATTATGAACGTGCTTCTTCCCCATAAAAGTGAAGAGAAGAGGACTGCCATTAACATATTAGGGGATTTTAATCTGGCAGGAGAAATGTGGATTATTAAAAATTATTTCAGGGAGATAGGGATTGATGTGATCTCCGGTTTTACCGGTGACACCTGCTATGAAGATATGATTGAAGCGCCGAAGGCTGCATTAAATATTGTCCAGTGTGCAGGCTCAAGCACCTATCTGGCAAACCGCATGGAGGAGGAATTCGGTATTCCCTTTATAAAGGTCAGTTTCTTCGGAATCGAGGATACCACCAATTCTTTAATCCGGACGGCTGAGGCACTGGGAAATGAACTGGCCAGAAAAAAGGCGGTAGAATTTTGCAGAAAGAAAGGGGAGGAGCTGGAAAACTTCTTAAGCCGGTACCGGAAAAATCTGGAGGGGAAAAAAGCCGCTATCTATGTAGGAGGGGGATTTAAGGCCATCTCTCTCATCCGCCAGTTCCAGGCTATGGGGATGGAAACTGTGGTGGTCGGAACCCAGACAGGGAAAAAGGAAGATTATGAAATGATTGAGAGTCTGGTGAAATCCGATACCATTATTCTTGATGATGCAAATCCTGCAGAGTTAGAAACCTTTATGAAAGAAAAGGGAGCGGATATTCTGGTGGGAGGTGTAAAGGAAAGACCTCTTGCCTATAAGCTGGGAATTGCATTCTGCGATCACAACCATGAAAGAAAGTTCCCGTTAGCTGGTTTTGAAGGGGTGGTCAATTTCACCATGGAAATCAATAAAAGCATAAACAGTCCGGTATGGGGATATATCAGCTGACAGAAAGGCGGAGTGACGATGAAAAGTGAAGTAAAACCTCTGGTGAATCTAAATATCAATCCCTGCAAAATGTGTATGCCTATGGGCAGTGCAACTGCATTTTACGGTCTGAAGAACTGTATGACCATCCTTCATGGTTCTCAGGGGTGTGCAACCTACATCCGCCGTCATATGGCGACTCACTACAATGAACCGGTGGATATCGCTTCCTCATCCCTGACAGAACAGGGAACGGTTTATGGCGGCAGTGAAAATCTGAAAAAGGGATTAAAAAATTTAATTGAGCTTTACCATCCGGAAATTATCGGTGTTATGACAACCTGTCTGGCGGAGACCATTGGAGAGGATGTTCCGGGAATACTCCAGTCTTTTCTGGAAGAAAATCCGGGGTACGGGGACATTACGCTGATCCCCTGCCATTCTCCCGGATATGGGGGAAGCCAGTATGAGGGATATTTTGCAGCCCTTTCTGCCATTGTTTCTTCTATTAAAATGGATGCCAAAAAGAATAATCTGGTAAATGTAATCACAGCGCCCTTAAGCCCTGCAGATACCAGATATCTAAAGAGGATGCTTTCTCTCTTTGGGATTGACGCCATTCTTCTGCCTGATTTATCCGATAATTTAGACGGTGCCCACGATCCCCGTTACAACCGTCTTCCTCATGAAGGAACGGAACTGGCCCGGTTAAAGCAGATGGGGGGAGCCAGATTTACTCTGGAATTAACCGCATTTCACCATAAGAATTCGGTGGGAGAATATCTGTCTGAAACATATGGAGTCCCTTATGAGCGGCTGTCCCTGCCGGCAGGTTTAAGAGATACAGATGCATTTTTAAATGCACTGTCCCGTATTTCCGGTAATGAAATCCCGGAGGAACTGAAAAAAGAGAGAGGGCGCTATATTGATGCCATGATTGATTCCCACAAATACCATTCTGCCGGGAGAGCCGCTGTATTTGGGGAGCCGGATCTGGTATATTCCACAGTGCGCATGATGTGTGAATGCGGAATCATGCCGGTCGTCTGTGCGGCAGGATCGGCAAGTCCAGAGCTTGACGGACTGATCAGACCGGAGATTGAAAAACTTGCGGGTCTGTATCTGGTGGACGAATATAAAATAGCAGATAAAGCAGATTTTAAGGATATTGAGGATATGGTTCTTGCCTATAAAGCCAATATCCTGACCGGCAGTTCTGACGGAAGGCGCATTGCAGAAGATTTACATCTTCCCCTGGTTCGCAGAGGGTTTCCCATTCATGACCATGTAGGGGGCCAGCGGTTAAAAATGCTGGGCTATGAAGGCTCCGTGGAATATATGGATGAGATTGCAAACCAGCTCATTGATACCGTTGAAACCACATTCCGCGAAACCTTATATGATACATACTACAAAGGCACAGCCATTGATCATAAAAAGCAGCCGGAATCGGAAGAAGAGATCATGAAACGCAAGACTAAGGAGCACCCCTGCTATAACTGCCAGGCCCATCAGTTCGCCAGAATCCATCTTCCGGTAGCCCCTGCCTGCAACGTTCAGTGCGGCTACTGTGTGAGAAAATTTGACTGTCCAAATGAAAGCCGTCCCGGAGTCACTTCTTCCATCTTATCGCCTGAAGAAGCGCTTAAGCGGTACCTGTCAGTGAAAGAAAAAATGCCGAACTTAACCGTAGTGGGCATAGCCGGACCGGGAGAAGCCCTGGAAAACTGGGAGAATGTGAAAAAAGTGTTTGAACTCATAAGGAAGGAGGATCCAAAAGTGACCTTCTGCCTTTCCACCAATGGACTGAAGCTGCCCCAGTATGCCAGGGAACTAAAGGAACTGGGAGTTTCCCATGTAACAGTAACAATGAATGCGGTTGATCCCCATATCAGCGGACAGATGTATCAATATATCCGGTTCATGGGCAGGGAATACACCGGTGACGCGGCAGGAGCTCTCATGGTGGCAAACCAGCTTGCGGGAATCAGGCTTTTAATTGCCAGTGATATATTGGTAAAAGTCAATATCGTAACAGTGAAGGGAATCAATGACAGTCATGTACCGGAGGTGGTAAAGGCTGTGAAATCACTGGGCTGCTTTATCACCAATATAATGCAGATGATTCCGGTAAAGGGAAGCGCGCTGGAGCATGTGGAGCCTGTTTCAAACAAGCAGCTAAATGAGATCAGAAAACAGTGTGAAGAGATCATGCCCCAGATGTATCACTGCCAGCACTGCCGGGCAGATGCGGTTGGAACGTTAACGGATGATAAATCTATACAATTAAAAGGATTTCTGTCTGAGGAAAAGCCGGTTTTTGTCCCTGTTCCAAAAAGCTACCGGTTTGCAGTCGCTTCTAAAAGCGGAGTCGTAGTGGATACCCACTTCGGCCATGCAAAGGAATTTTATTTATATGATTACCGGAATGGGGAAGTCCGGTTTGCAGAAAAAAGAAATGTGGAACAGTATTGTCAGGGGGAAGAGGAATGCGGGGAAAAAGAGGATAAAATTGAACGGATTATAGCTGCTTTAAACGGCTGCAACGGAGTCATTGCCATGCGCATCGGCATGGAGCCAGCCAAAAAGCTGGCAAAGCTGGGGATCAAGCCGGTGAATACCTATGACATGATTGAAGATGCGGTAAAAAAAGCGGCGGAAGCCATGTAAGAGGAGGAGAAAAATGGTACAGCCAAAATATCATGTATTTATCTGCACAAGCTGCAGAATCAACGGAACTCAAAAAGGGATGTGCTTTCAGAAAGGAGCGGTTGACTTAATCCAGGCTTTTATGCAGGAGATTGAAGACAGAGAGATGTCCGGAGAGGTGGTAATAAACAATACCGGGTGCTTTGGAATCTGTGACAAGGGGCCTGTTGTGGTGGTTTATCCGGAAGGAGTCTGGTACGGCAATGTATCCGGGGACGATGTGGAACGCATCTTTGATGAACATTTTGAGGGGGGAAAACCGGTTCGTGATTTAATGATCTAGCAGCTGTTATGACATGGAAGGGAGCACGGGAAAAAGGAGGGTTTGCTGTTGATTAAAATCATTGATGCCACACTGACTATGCTGGAGGAATATCCGTTAAAAAAGGAACTTATTTTTGAGTTTGCCCGGACCTTAGAAAGTCTTTGCGTATGGGGAGCTGTGTTAACTCCAAAAGTTTACCAGCTGATGCAGGGCGAATTACCACAGGGAATCACCTGGTATATGGAACTTCCAAATCCATCGGAAAGCGGGAAATATCCCGGAATTCATTTCTTCCTTTCCTCTTTTTGCGATGGTACCGGAAAGTATATACGCAATATTCAGGTCAATGATGTATCAGAGTTAAGAGGGCTGGAAAGTGCCGGACCGGATAATAAGCTAAGGCTTACGGGACTGGACGATTTACTCATTTATGAAAGCCGTGATATTTATGAACGGGGAATGAAGCTTTTAATCCAGGCTTCTCCCATCCTGTATCCGGAAAACTCCTGCTATTGTGCTTCTGCCATTGCGGCGGATTACTTACAAAATCACCATAACGGAACCGTGATGACCACTTTTACCGGTATCGGCAACAAGGCTGCCACCGAGCAGGTTATTCTGGCCATGAGAGTGGTGGAACGCTATAAACCCAACAACAGCTTCGAGAAGCTGGCTGACTTACGTAACATCTTTGAAGCCATGACAAATACACAGATCCCAGGTCATACACCTGTCATCGGAAGAAAGATCTTTTATATTGAATCCGGGCTGCATGTGGATGGAGTTTTGAAAAAACCATCCAATTACGAATCTTTTCCTCCGGAGCTTGTGGGAGCATCAAGAAAGGTGATCCTGGGAAAGCATTCCGGGGGTACGTCCATTCGGTATAAGCTGAAGCAGTACCATATGGAAGACTGTTGTTCAGTGGAGCATATTCTGGAAATGGTAAAACGGCTCAGCATTAAAAAGGGCGGGGAAGTAACTGATGAAGAGTTTTTAACAATTATGAGTGAGTGTGATAAGTATGAAAAGGCGAATCAAAATAGTTGATACCACTCTTCGGGATGGCGAACAGTGTCCGGGTGTCGTATTCTCACCTTCTGACAAGGTGCGTCTGGCTTTGTTTCTGGACAGCATCGGTGTTTCTGAAATCGAGGCGGGGATTTACGATGTAGGTACAGAGGGCGTTCATTATATCAGCGAAATTATGAAAAAGAAAAAGCAGGCAGCAATCTCCCTCTGGTCCAGACTAAACCCTGGGAATGTAGAGGAATCAGCCAGGCAGAAACCGGACTTAATTCATATCGGGACCCCTGTGTCTTATGCGCAGATCTATAATAAGTTAGGAAAAAATAAAAAATGGATTGAAAATTCCCTACAGGAATGTATTGTAGTTGCCAGGGATTATAACATTCCCATTACGGTAGGTTTAGAAGATGCTTCAAGGGCAGATGTGGCATTTTTAGTCTCTTTAATCCGTCTGATGAAACAAAAGGGAGTGGAGACCATTCGTCTTGCTGATACGGTTGGGGTATTGTTCCCAAAACGGGCAGGGGAACTGGTACGGGAAATAAAGCAGACAGGTATCATGATTGAGGTTCATGAACATAATGACTTTGGAATGGCAGTGGCCAATTCCATGGTCATGGCGCTGGCAGGCGCAGATCTGGTGGATGGAACGCTGCTTGGAATCGGAGAGAGGGCAGGAAATTGCAACCTCTATGAATTTGTCCATAGTGCAGCCCGTAAATTTGATTTAAGTGTCAGCAGTACGGATATCAAAAAAGGGGAAAATCTTTTAAATTCCATAATGAATGGAGGGAAGAGGAATGATTCGGAAGATTAAATTTGATGATGGCAGAAAAAAACTGGCGGAAGGAATTTTAAGTCTCTGCCGTGTTCTCTCCTTAGAAGGACAGGTGCTGGTAAACGGAGTTTACAGCTTTTCCGCTGCGGAGGTGGCAGGAAAGCTTGAGGGAACGGATTTATTTTTCAATCAGGGTATCCGTCTGGCAGCGCAGGCCATTGGTGAGATTAACCAGACTGCAGGCTGCGGAACCGGAGAGTCAGCACGTCTGGCAGCGGAGCTTCTGGCCTATTGTGAGAGAAAATCGGCATCGGGAATCAGTCCGGTACTTCTCGCCAGGGAGCTGAAGGCAGCTGCAAAAACCCTGGAAGCATTTGTCCGTGAAGAAGCGGTTCCCCTGTCTGATGCAAAAGCGGATCTGGTAGAAGCGATTACCAAAGACCGGGAGACTGCCCAAATGGTTGTTGATGGATCAAACGTGGGTGAGGTGGTTGTAAAAGATTCCATGTTTGGGGAAACAAGGCTGGAAATTACCAGAGGAATGCGTCTTGAAGGAGGGCTGGCAGTGGGAGCGGAAGGAACGGTATCGGATGCCCTGGTCCTGATTGTAAAAACCCCCATCACTTCCTTTTCAAGCCTCTATCCTCTTCTTGAAAAGACCGGACAGCAGAATTTATTCATTCTGGCTGACGGGATAGAGGGGGAAGCTCTGACTCTTCTTAATGCAAATGTAAAGCAGAACCGCATTCATGTAAGAGCCATGAAAGCGCCGGGAATGGGCAGGAGAAAAGAGGATCTGTTAGAGGACGCTGCGGTGTATACGGATACGGTGGTTTTTGACGGTATTTATCCTTGCAGAATAGAAGAAGTTTCGAAAGCCATGCTGGGGCGGGCAAAAACGGTGACAGCTGCCGGTTCCTATACGGTTATGGAGGGAAATTCGGATAACAGCCGGATTTGCAGACGGATTGAGGGGATAGAAGAACGCATCCGCGATCCCAAAACCAATTATTATGATAAGCAGAAATTAAGAGAAAGAATTGCAGGATTAATGGGCTGTGCCCCTGTGATTTATGCAGGCGGATACACAACCTTACAGGCGAAGGAAGAGAAAAGAAGAATCGAATCTGCAGTTGCCTATTATCAGTCGGTGAAGCAGTATGGAGTACTAAAAAAAGATGATTTAAACAACTTTCCGGCCGGAACAGAAGCAGAAAGGTTCCTGAAAGAGTCCATGAGACAAAGCTTTAAAAAAGAGGAAATCAGCGCATATCTGCTTATCCTGATGATTCAGAAGATCTGCGGGCTGATTGTCATGTGGCTGACAACCGGAGCCGTCATGGTGAGTACCGGATATGACAGAGAAGATTTGGAGCTGATAAAAAGCGGAGTGGATATAGAAAGGTTAAGGGGCTGATATGAACATCAGGAAAGTAAAGCTGAAGCCTGGATTTACATTAAAGGAACTTGGGGGAGAATTCTGTATTTTTGATGAAAGAGACAGCCAGAATGGTTCCTTAGATGGTCTGCCGTCGGTAAATGAAATCTGCATCTTTTTATGGAACAGCCTGGAGAGGGGGGCAGGAGTGGGGGAACTGACCGCTCTTTTATCCCGGGAAAAAAATATTGACGAAGAAGATGCAAGGCTTGAGCTGGAGGAATTTCTTGCAAAACTGATCCATGGCAATGTGGTTGAAATTGATGGGTAAAGGAGGAACGGGCAGGTGGAAAAAATAGCGGTAATCAGTAAAAATCAGGAACTTGTTCCTTTTTTGCATTGTAATCTGGTGGAAATTTTTCAAAAAGAGGGGACACAGTGGCAGGTGGTGCGGACCTCTCCCTTTTCCGCAATAAAAGGAACTACAGTTGAGGAACTAAGAAAAGAAACGGAAGCTGTCCTGGCTCTCACAGAGGATGCAAAAGCAGTTCTGTGCAGAGAACTTTCAGGAATCCCCTTTTCCGTATTCAACCAAAAGGGATATTGCATCTTTTGTGCCCCAAAAGCGGATCAGGACACATTAAACGGAGTGGTAAGGGATATGGAAGAAAGTGATGAAAAACGAAGAAGGAAAGAAGAGATGATTAAGAATGCCGGACCTGTGGAAACGGAAACGCCTGGAATCTATTTTCTGGATTTAATGCAGCTTCAGAAGGAGTGCCCGGAGATTTCCTCCAAAAAGGCGCTTTTATCATTCCTTTCCAATACTCCGTTTCTGGAACTGCGCCTTGTCTGTGCCCACATTCCCCCATGGCTGGAAACAGATGCTTCCTATGAAAAAAAGGTCCGCCCGCGGGAGGGCGGAGTACATATAACGGTAACCAGAAAACAGTGTTAGCAGGAGGTGAAAGGATGGAAAATTATATGGTTTTAGACGCACGGACACTTCAGACTCCTTATGGAGTCCTGGGCGGAGTGGACTCCTTTCTCTGCCATCCAGGCGGAGAACTTTCAGGAGTGAGCCTGTCGGAAAAAAATATGATCGTCACCCAGGCAGGAGAACTGATTCCGGCCTATACGGAAAACGGAAGAAGAAAAAAGAAGCCGTCTGTGGAATTTGACAAGCAGGGAATGGTGATCAGTGTGGCACTGGAAGAGCAGCAGGAGGTTCTTACTCCCATTGGGGAGCTGCCGGCTGAACTGATTAAATTTTATCCCACCGGAGAGATTCACCGGGTATTTATTCTCGATGGGCAGATAAGCGGTTTCTGGACGGAGGAAGATGAGCGGGAGCTTAACATTTCCCTGACCTTTGATCTGGGTTTTACTGAATTTCAGGCAATGATCAATGGCCTGTGTTTTTATAAAAGCGGTGATATTAAGAGTATTACCTTGTTTCCGGGAGAAAAGGCTTCCATACGGACTCCCCTGGGATTGGTGGAAACAAAGGTGGGGCTGTCCTTATATGAGTCGGGAAGTTTAAAATCAATGGAACCGGCAGAGCCTGTTCTGCTGCCGACTCCAATCGGAAGAATTACCGCTTACGATCCGGACCAGATCGGAATCAATGCAGACAGCAATTCTCTGTCTTTCACGGAAAATGGAGAGATTAAAGCTCTTATTACCTGTGATCACTCCATCTATGTTCAGACAGAGGAAGAGGTGATGAAAAAATATTCTCCCCATATAAAACCTCATCCGCTCTATGATGAGATCCTCACTGTATCGGGTATTAAAGTGGAGTTTTTACAGGATTCAGGCGAAGTGATGATAGAAAATGACAGATATAAACTGGAATCATGCGGCTTTACCATAGAACCTTTTGTACGGCCCGGAATGCACTGCAGTCCTTCTGACTGCGCAAACTGTTCCCTGTGCAACAAAGCCATGAGAGAATAAAGAATGGAACTGCCTCCGGCAGTTCCATTCTTTTGGATGCTTAGTCTGATTTTGCAGCAGCATACTCCGTCTCACATGCGGAAGCTCCTGCGTGGCTGCCTTTTCCCAGAACAGAGGTATAGTAAAAGGTACCAAAGCAGGCAGCGGCAAAAAGAATTCCGATTGGATAAGCAATTGTGGTGGAGATCTGGAGTCCCTCTTTAGCCATCAGTATATAGGTACAGGAGACAGCGGACATAAAGGTAGCGGGAAGCACTGTGATCCAGTAAAAACGTTTTTTCCGGTATAAATAAACGCTTACTGTCCATAACGCAATCATTGCCAGTGTCTGGTTGCTCCAGGAGAAGTATCTCCATACGATCTGAACATCAAACTGGGTCAGAACAGAACCAACTGCCAGAAGCGGTATGGTAAGGAGAAGCCGGTTTTTCACCGGTTTCTGGTCAAGCTTAAACCAGTCTGCCAAAGTCAGACGTGCACTCCGGTAAGCCGTATCTGCAGATGAGATGGGGCATGCGATAACTCCGATCATTGCAATAACGGCACCAACGGGCCCAAGAAGCTGAAAGCAGATTTCATAAACAACGCTGGATTGTCCATTTCCAAGTGCGGTTAAAAGACCGCCGGTTCCGTCATAGAAGGCAACTCCTGCAGCAGCCCAGATGAGCGCTATGACACCTTCTGCAACCATGGCACCGTAAAACACCTTCCGGCCGTCCGCTTCATTGGTAAGACAGCGTGCCATTAAAGGGGACTGGGTGGCATGGAATCCGGATATGGCACCGCAGGCGACGGATATAAACATGGTAGGCCAGATGGGTGTTCCTGCAGGGTGGAGATTGGAAAGCGTGATTTCCGGAATATGATACCCTTTAAACAGGATCGCACCGCCAACACCCAGAGCCATGACAATCAGGCAGATTCCAAAGAAAGGATAGATTTTACCAATCACCTTATCAATGGGGACAAAGGTTGCAATAAAATAGTAAATCAGTACAACTGCCAGCCAGAATCTGGAATTTAAGACATGGGGCGTCAGCATGGCCAGGAGGTTTGCCGGGCCGGTAGAAAAGGTCACACCTACCAATACAAGAAGAACCACTGAAAATACACGCATAATCTGCTTCATGGCAGTGCCCAGGTAGGAACCGGTCAGTTCTGACACACTGGCACCCTTGTGCCGCATGGACATCATTCCAATCATGTAATCGTGGACACCGCCGCCTAATAAAGTTCCGAAGGTGATCCATAAAAATACGCTGGGCCCCCAGCAGGCTCCTGCCAGTGCTCCGAAGATGGGACCAAGGCCTGCAATATTAAGGAGCTGGATCAAAAAGATGCGGGGGGTCCCCATGGGAACGTAGTCGCTGCCATCCGTCATGGAAAGAGCCGGTGTTTCCCTGTCATCGGGGCCGAAAACCTTTTCTGTAATTCTGCTGTAGAAGAAGAAACCTGCAACCAGAAGCAACAGACATAAAAAGAAACTTATCATATACCTACCTCCTATTATTGATAAAACATCTCATCACCATTGATTATAATGAAATATGCACAATAATAAATGAAAAATGGATGAAAAGTAGGTATTTATGCATAAACGGCAGCTAAACACCAATGATCTGCCGGAGCTGTTTGATTTTTTCTCTTCCTACGGGGAGAATCTCTTTCTCGAACCCCTGCATTTTAACTGCCATACTGTTATTGGCCCATGGAAACATTTCGGATATATAATTTAAATTAATCAGATAACTTTTGTGAATCCGGTAAAAATCATAAGAAGAAAGTCGTTTCTCATATTCGCCCAGCAGCTGGTTTTCCGTATAATCCCTGGTTACAGTATGAAGAATGCAGCTTCGGCAGCATGTCTCTATGTAGACAATCTGTCTGATATCAAGAAGAATAATGGTTCTGTTTACGTTAATAGGAAGCTTATGTGCAGGGAAAGAGAGCTCCTTTTTCTGAGGATTCTCTAAATCATGTCTGCATTTTTCAAGAATCCGGCGTAACCGCTCCGGATCAAAGGGTTTTAAAATGTAGTTATTCACTCCCAGTTCAAATGCCTGGACTGCATATTGGGAAAACGCGGTTGCAAAGACGATCTGGGCATGAGGCAACATTTTCCTGGCTGCTGCCGCCAGTGTTGTTCCTGCCATATCGTTTAAGCTGATATCCAGAAAAAGAATATCAAAAAGATGCTGGCCAAACAGTTCCAGTGCGGCACTGCCGCTGTCTCCTTCCATAATTTCGCTGTCAGGCATGATCGTTAATATCTGATGTATCAGTTCTTTTCGTGCCGGGCGTTCATCATCAATGACTGCAATTTTCATAGGTAAATCCCCCTTCTTTCCATTAGGACATCTTTTTCCCTGGTTACAGCATACTCCTCATCATCATATTTTGATTCAGATGAAGCCGGAATGGTGAAAGAAATGTCAGAGCCAGAATCGGAACTTTGGATATGAAGCCCATGCTCCTGTCCATAAATGCTTTTTAGCCGTTTATGGACATTTTCCAGACCTACTCCTCCGTAATGTTCCCCGTGATATAACTGGTGTATGATTGCTTCAGGGATCCCAGGCCCTCTGTCAGAAACCGAAATCTTTATGAATGCTCCTTCCATACAGGCACAGATGGACACATAACGGTTTCCGTTTTTATCAAAGCCATAGCGAATGGCATTTTCCACTAATGGCTGAAGTATGAAAGCCGGAATAAAGCAGTTTACTTTTTCGTCAGTTTTAATTTCAATATGCAGTTTTTCTTCGAATCTGGCCTTTTCCAGCTCTAAATAGCTGGTAATATGTTGAAGCTCTGTCTTAAGTGCATGCATGTAGGAATTATGCTCCAGTGTCTGTCTGTAATAGGAAGACAGGGTAAGGAGAAGTTCTCTTGCTCTGTCTGGATTCTCACGGCAGACGTAGGAGATAGTGTTGAGGGAATTATACAGGAAATGGGGATTGACCTGGGACTGCAGCGCTTTTAATTCAGCTTTTTGCCGTAATTTCTTCTGGTACTCTAGTTCGGACAGCTCAAACTGGGTGGAAAAAAGCCTGGCCAGTTCTGAGGCTAAATTTAAATCGGACTGGGACTGCTGCCAGTGTTTTTTTAAAACCATTGTAAGACTGCCTGTAACCTGATTCATTTCAATAATGGGTGCTGCAACAATCACATGGTTTTTTAGAACGGAATACAGTGGATCCCCTTTTCCAGCATAATGAAATACGGTTGGCTTACGGTCATGAGTGGAGGCGAGTATTGGAGGAAGGACAGAATTCTCCTGCATATCTGTCAGTTCAGAATTCTTTTTCATACCCAGAATTTTTTCCGAATCAGTAATTAAGATGGCAGAACAGCTGGTGGACTGAAAGATAATTTCAGCAACAGCCTGAATATCCTGGGTGCTGTGTAAGCCCTTGCGCAGATGAGGAAGACTTTGTTCCACGATTCCAAGAGCCAGGCGCATACGTTCAGCAAACTGGCTGTCCTCCTCTAAAAATACCATATTAAAAGTACCGAGAAATACCAGCATTCCCAGTGCGTTCATGGTCATCATGGGAAGTGAGATCAGCTTCACAAGCTGGACTGCTGCAGAAAATGGCCGTGAAATGAGAAGGATAATCACCATCTGAAGAAACTCAACAAAAACTGTAAGAAAAAAGACTCCGGTACTGCCAATTTTTCCTGCCTTAAACCGGCTGGAGAATATGGAGCCTGCAATACCCTCAACCAGAGTGGAGACAGCACAGGCTGCTGCGGTAAATCCTCCAATGTCAAACAGATAACGGTGAATACCTCCGATCAGTGCAGCACCCATTCCCACATATGGACCGCCTAAAAGGCCGGCAGCCAGCACTCCGATTACCCGGGTGTTGACGATGGCTCCCTGGGCGCGGACACCCGTGTAAGTTGATATGATGCTGATTGAGCCGAATATCAATGCAAGCATAATCCCGCAGCCGGCTGAATGTTTATCATAAAGGAGCATGCTCCGGACGATAGGGATTTTGGTCAGCAGAGCGGCAATCAGGACAAGAAGACCGATATTTAAAAGAAGACTGAAAAACATAGCACTGGACATAAGCTCCCCCTTATACTGACTGTTAAAATTCTGTTATAATTATACCAGATATTTTGCAGAAATATAGTGGGATGCAGGGAAAAACAATTTTTACCAAAGCAATTTTTATACCAGTGTGCTTACACCGGAGGCTTGCTTATGCAGAAGAATTTATTAATAGTTTACATTTGTAGTTTTAACACCATTATAATATAGTTAGTTATTTTGAATGTTTTATGTTTGTGCAGGTACCAATACTGTCAAACGAATATTTTTTGCCATCGATGGTTATGGTGGTGTCAACAGCCGCAACTCCCTGATTGTCAAAATAGTACCAGTTTTTTTCATGCCTTAACCAGCCTTTTACATATTTACCATCTATCTTACAATACCATTTGCCACCTTCGTGGATCCATTCCATCTTTGTTGATTTGGCTGCTTTATTGTTGTGGTAAGTTTGTGATTCAACAACAGCAGCGCTTTTATTTGCCATAGCATTGGCTGATATGGGCATTACTGCTAATACAGAAGCGCATGCGAATGCAGCAGCAATCATTTTTTGTGTAAATAAATGTTTCATTTTAATCCTCCTTTTTCAATCTACAAATGTAAACATAATTAATAGTTTACATTTGTAGATTGAAAATGTCAATACTTTTCTTATTTCATAAAGCAGGTATGGAAAGCGGGTAATTTTTATCAGGAAGAAAAAAATCAGGGCGAGAATTCTATGAAATGAATTCTTGCCCTGATCTTATTCGTATAAAAATACAATTGTAATTCTAAGACCTAATATTTAACACCCTTCCAGTAGAGGGGCTTATACACATTTGCTTCTTCCGGCAGAGAAACATCTTTCATCGCCCACCGGTAGAATTCCTCAAATCCGGTCCGGTCTACGATATAACCGATGTGCTCTTTCCCTCCCGGAGCGGTGGTATCAATGTATTTTGTCACATAATCATAGGTGTTGAGAATAATTTTTAAAATGCTGTCCTCGTCTGCCCATTTGATGAAATCTTCGCCCATGCGGGGGTTTTTCTTACCGGTCCGGCCAAGAAGTGTGAGACGGTAAAACTTCTCCTGACTCCTGGTCCAGGCACGGGTCGGGCAGGCAAGAACACATTCACCGCAGCCGATGCAGGTCTCATGATTGCGTGCCACCTTGCAGTTTACTGTTTCAAGAGCCCCTGTAGATTTCCGTTTGCATGCCTTCACACAGGCGCCGCAGTTGACACACCGGTCTGCATCGTAGTGGGGAAGTGTCATTCCCATAATGCCGAAATCATGCATCCGCACCTTGGCGCAGTCGTTGGGACAGCCGGTGAGTGCGATTTTAAAGTGGAGGTTGTTTGGGAAAACCGCTTTCTCGATTTTCTTTGCCAGCTCAGCTGTATTGTAGCAGGCATAAGGGCAGACGTTGTTGCCGATACATGCGGTAATATTCCGGGTTCCGGCAGCGCTGTAGCCCTGCCCCGATTTTTCCTGGTTAATATCCAGACCTTCTATAATCGGCTGGAGGAGGGCATTAACCTTTGGAATATCCGCAAATGGAATTCCGGGGATCTCAAACCCCTGCCTGGAGGTAATGTGTACCGTGCCGTTTCCGTAAGTATCGGCAATATTCTGAATCATTGGTAAAAATCTGGCTTCTAAGTGACCGCCGGGAACACGGATGCGGGAGGCGGTAAGGCCTCTGTGTTTCGTTACCCGGAAAGCATTTTTTTTCAGTTCCTTTGTATTGATATCCATAAGACGTTCCCCTTTCTAATCCAAGAGTTTGCGGCCTTTGGTAAATGGAAAGACAGGTCCGTCCAGGCACACATAGGTGTCATCAATTTTACAGTGTCCGCATTTGCCGATTCCGCAGCACATTTTCCGTTCATGGGAAATCCAGATATTTTCTTCTTTCAGTCCGATATCCAAAAGTCCCTGAGTGGTAAAACGCATCATGGCAGGAGGTCCCACCACGATTGCAGTGGTTTCATCTTTATTTTTCAGCTTTAATTTAGGTATATACTGGGTGACCAGTCCGATCTGGCAGGCAGTGTCGTCATCTGCGCAGTCAACGGTCAGTATGACTTCCATCGCCTGTTTCCATTTGCCGAAGTCTTCCAGAAAAAGAATGTCCTTCGGTGTTTTAAATCCGGCGATGAGGGTCATACCCTTTGTTTCTTCCATATGGCTGGAAAAATAGTCAACCACACCTTTGACTGGAGAAAGTCCGGTTCCGCCGGCTATGACCAGCAGTTCTTTTCCACGGAAATTTTCTATGTCAAATCCATTGCCGTAAGGCCCTCTTAAAAAAAGGCTGTCTCCCTGATACCGCTCAAAGATTTCCCCGGTCACCTTTCCGACCCGGCGAATGGTTAAATCCACCGAATCCTCCCGGATGCCGCTGACAGAGATAGGAGCTTCTCCGAATTTAGGAATGGAAACCTCGAAAAACTGACCCGGTTTCACGTCTCCATGATACGCCATGCGGAATGTGTATTCAATGTCCGTATGACGGATTACCTCTTTGATTTCAGAACGGAAGGGAAGATATTCATTATGATTCATTTCCATTTACCTCCTTCATGGCATCTTCCAGCTGATTGATGCAGTGGGAAAATGAGATGTACTCCGGGCAGACATCGTCGCACCGGCCGCAGCCCACGCACATATGAATACCGTTGCGTTTTTTGTAATCATATACTTTATGCATAACCTTAAAGCGCATGCGCTGACCATTATTCTGGCGGTAGCTGCCGCCGCCGGCCACATCGGTGAAACCATCTGTCATACAGGAAGCCCAGACTCTTCGGCGTTCTCCAGCTTTACCGTTATCGGTATAGAAAATGTCCTGCATGGTAAAGCAGGTACAGGTTGGACATACAAAGTTGCACCGACCGCAGTTTATGCAGCGGCTGTCATATTGTTTCCACATGGATGACTTCATGACATCTAAGGAGAGAGACTGGGGAATGTTTACCTGTGTCTGTGTTTCAGTTACATAGGAAGGGGAGACAACCTCCTGTTTTGCGCATACAGCAGCAAACAACTCATCCCACTCCGGATTTTTATTATCAATTCTTACTCCCTCTTTAGAAAACTCCATGGAAGCATGATAGTCGTCTGAACGGTTGGTTCCCATATCAACACAGAAACAGCTCTCAAAGGATTCTTTACAGCCCATAAGTACGAATTTAACCCGGTCCCGGAGGCGTTTGTAATAAGGGTCCTCCGCTCCGTTATGGAGATACATGGTATCTAAGCGTTTTACTGCATGAAGATCGCAGCTGCGCACAAAAATGATGGCCTGTTTCACAGGGGCGTCCGGTTCCTTCACAGAATTTTCCGTAAAATAGAATAAGGTTTCAGAGATTGGAAGAAGAATCTCTTTAAATGAAAAATCGGATTTTTTATCAAAGACGATTTCCTCTATGGACTGGATTTCGCCGTAATGAACCGAGTCTGTATCGGAAAATGCGCCGCCGTTTTTCAACAGCACTGGAGCATAGATGACAGAATCCTTTTTCCACTGGCGAAATACCTCATTAATGTCTTTTGCATTCAGAATATATCCCATGCTAAGCCTCCTTTTTTCCGGAAATCAGATAGTATGGAACAGCCGTAAATAAAATTCCGCCGGCCATATTGCCAAGGGTTACAACCAGAATATTATAAAAATATCCGGAAAGAGAGACAGCCGCTCCGCCTGGACTTAAGATTCCCACAGTGAGAAGTGTCATGTTTGCAATACTGTGTTCATAACCGCTGGTAATGAACGCAAAGAGACACCAGAATACCATAATTAATTTCCCGCTTTCTGATTTGCAGCGGAAGCCGCACCAGATAGCAAGGCACACTAAAATGTTGCAAAGAACTGCTCTTAAAAAGAGCGGAATAAGGGGAAGTGCCATTTTTGCAGCAGAGGTATTGGCCATGAATTCTCCCACAGGTCCCTTTGCCAGTCCGGCACCCCAGAAAATAAGGGCAAGGAGTATGGAACCGGCCCAGTTTCCAAGTAAACATACCACCCACAGCTTTACCGCTTGTGCAAATGTGACCGTACCCCTGAAAACACCGCCGGCCATAACTAAATTATTGCCGGTAAAAAGTTCCGCACCTGCCATAACAACAAGACTGAGAGCGATGCCGAAGGAGACGCCCATAATAATCTTGACGTAAGGCTGGTTTGAAATCATTCCTCCTGCCGTGAAAATAAGCAGGATTCCAAAACCAACATAAATGCCTGCCAGCATGGCCGCAACCCAGTAACCAACAGGATTGTTTTTAAGAAACTTTGATTTGTTTTCCGCTGCTTTTGCTAATGTTGAATATTCTTCCTGAAACATAAACAACCTCCTTTGTTTATTTTTTATCAAACTACCCACAAAACCAGTATAATCAATAAATAAAAAAATCACCGTGATCTAAATCACGGTGACTTAAAAAAAACAGACAGGGCATCCCGGTCAGGGATGATAAATTTTCCCCGCTGGACCCGGACCAGCCCCTGTTCGGTTAAATGCTTTAACTGACGGGATACGGTTTCCCGCCTGGATCCCAGCATATCGGCCAGATACGTAACGCTTAAATCCATATTGATTAAGGTTCCTTCCTCATCGGGAATGCCATAATCCTTAGACAGCCGCCATAGCTTCGCAGCGATCTTCTTTTCCCCATGTACGGAGTTGGAGGTATTTTTTAACTGGCGGTATAAGCGGCGGTTTTTTAAAGCCAGGGAATCAAGAATCAGTTTCGTCAGTTCAAAATCATGACGCATGACCTCCAGAAAATCCATCTTTCCAAAACACAGAACCAGAGATGGTTCAAAGGCTTCACAGTTAATGGAAGCGGGCATATTCTGCAAGACTTCTTCGTTCACCAATTCTCCTTTTCCCAGAAGAAAAATGGTTTTCCTCTCTCCCTGGGAGTTGATTTTATACAGGGATACGAAACCGGTTACTACTACATAAAGCGTTTGGTTCATTTCCTTATCCCAGAATAAGTGGGCGCCCTTGGGAAAACGCCGGAGGCTGGCGCAGGCCATCAGTGCAGCAGTTGATTTTTCTGATATGTTTTGAAAAAACTCAATACAGGAACAGGCTTCTTTTATATCCATGGGAATCCACATTCTCCTTTTTTACCGTTGTCTTGCGTTTTACTAAGATAGCTCTATTCCTTTGATTCAGCCTGGCGCAAAACATTCTTTAAAATAAGATCACGGTAAATATATAAGTATTATACTATACCATTAAATTGAACGCAAGGAATACCAAAACTGTCCTATACGCCTTTATTCACCGTCATTTTTCATCACGTGAGCCCCAAACAGCAGTACCAGATAAAAGGTACTTAAGATTAAAATATGCAGCGCCGTTTTAATAAACAGGGGCAGACCTGCAAATGGATCAAGAAAGGAAAAGGCGGCGTAATAGATTCCGATTGCCAGCAGCATGAGTGCCGATGGCTTTGCGATCATATCCCATGCATTCCACACAAAATCCACCATTTTCCTTAAAGTAAGCACATGCATGAAGGCCAGGAGCAGCTCACTTGCCAAAGCACCCACCAGGTAAGCGAATATTCCCAGCCGGGGGATACCAAAAAGTACAAACAGGAGCCGGAGCGTCATGGCGATTACATTCTGGGTGAAGGTGATGGAGGTTTTGCCAAGCCCGTTTAAAATACTTCCCATGGTGGTAGCCATGTAAAGAAAAGGGCAGAGCCATGCCAGCACAGTCATATACTGTCCGGCGGAGCTGTCCTTAAACACGCTCACTCCTAAGTCATTACCAAATAAAGTAAAGATTCCGATGCAGAGAATCCCCACATACATACAGTAGCGCAGGGACATGGAAATAGCGGTTCCGATCCGTTTCTCATTCCCCTCTGACTGGGCTTCCGCCACAGTGGGCAGCAAAAGCACTGCCAGGGAATTAAATACGGTGGAAGGGAACAAAATAAAGGGCAGTGCCATTCCTGTTAATACTCCGTATACGGAAAATGCGGCCGAATCCGAGAGACCGGACATCTGCAGCCTGCTTGGGATGAGTATGGCCTCTGCACTGGCAAGAACATTTAAAACCAGCCGGTTTCCCATGAGAGGAAGTGCAAGATGAAGGAGTCCCGGTGCGGTATTGCTGAAATGGGAGGAGTCATAAGCAAAGTCGTTTGCCATTTTCGGCGGGAAAAAGCGGTAGGCAAAGACGGTAAACAAAGACGAAGCAATTTCCCCGATTAAATGTCCCATGACCGCCAGCTGGACCGTGATGGTAATTCCTGACCGGATCATAATGTCGGCAATGAGAAAAACCGCGCCGATTCTTATGATCTGCTCCATAATCTGGGCCAATGCCGGAACGGAGGGTCGCTGCATACCATAATAGTAACCGTTGATACAGGCATGGATTGCTGCGCAGGGAACCGATACGGCAAGAAACGTAAGGAGAGGGGCGCAGCGCGGCTCCATTAATATGGAACCTGCGATAAAGTCCTTAAACTGAATAATGAAATAAGCCAGTATCATGGAAATAGCCACTGAAATGACCAGACCGCTTCGAAATACAGAACGGCCTTTCTTCACATTAGCGGCTACGGACTGGGATATGGCGGTTTGAATGGAACCTGCACAAAGAGCAAAGCAGATCCCAAAAACCGGATGAATCAGATTAAAAATACCCAGACCCTCAGCTCCGATGGTACGGGAGAGAAAGATCCGGTAAAAAAAGCCCAGCACCCGGGTGATGAGCCCGGCTGACGTAAGAAGAAGCGTGCCGGTCAGTAGCGCATATTTTCTTTTTGAAAGTTTTCTGGGGATCTTTAGGGAATCATTCATGAAATCTCCTGAAAAAGAGAATTATTATAAATATATGGAAATTGTTCTTTCTTCATGACATATTCATAATGAGAATCATTCCTATTGAATTTCTAGGAAATGTGTGTATAATAGAAAATGTAGATGAAGCTTTTAACTTTAGAACTACAGAAAGGCGGAACTAACAAATATGAAGCAACTGATTTATTTAGACAACGCAGCGACGACCAAAACCAGACCAGAGGTCGTAGAAGCCATGCTGCCTTACTTTACGGAATATTATGGTAATCCATCTTCCGTATACGAATTTTCCGGTATTTCAAAGAAAGCGGTTCAGGAATCCAGAGAGATCATCGCGAATTCTCTTGGAGCCAAGGCAAACGAGATTTATTTTACAGCCGGCGGTTCTGAATCCGACAACTGGGCTCTCATTGCAACAGCAGAAGCCTATGCAGAAAAAGGAAAACACATCATTACCAGTAAAATCGAACATCATGCCGTGCTCCATACCTGTGAGTATTTAGAGAAACGCGGTTTTGATATCACTTATCTGAATGTAGATGAGAATGGTTCCATAAAGTTAGACGAGCTGAAAAAAGCCATTCGTCCTGACACCATCCTCATTTCTGTCATGTTTGCCAATAACGAGATCGGCACCATTGAACCCATTAAGGAAATTGGTGAGATTGCAAAGGAGCATAAGATCTTATTCCATACCGATGCAGTTCAGGCATTCGGTCATGTGCCCATCAATGTAGATGAATACCACATTGATATGTTAAGCGCCAGCGGTCATAAGATTAACGGACCAAAGGGAATCGGATTTTTATATATCAGAACAGGAGTGAAGTCCCGTTCCTTTATTCATGGAGGCGGCCAGGAGAGAAAGCGCCGTGCAGGAACAGAGAATGTAACCGGAATCGTAGGTTTCGGTAAAGCGGTGGAACTTGCAGTGGCAGGAATGGAAGAAAGAACCCGCAAAGAGACAGAGCTTCGTGAATATTTGATGGAACGTGTTAGGAAAGAGGTTCCATACACCAGAATTAACGGCAGCAGAAAGAGCCGCCTTTCCAATAATGTAAATTTTGCCTTTCAGTTTATTGAAGGAGAATCCTTACTGATTATGCTGGATATGAAAGGAATCTGCGGATCCAGCGGTTCTGCATGTACGTCAGGTTCCCTGGATCCGTCCCATGTGCTGCTGGCAATCGGCCTCCCCCATGAGATCGCCCACGGTTCTCTTCGCCTGACTCTTGACGAGGAAAATACCAGGGAAGAGATGGATTACGTTGTGGAAGCCATCAAGGAGATCGTGGCGAAGCTTCGCAGCATGTCTCCTCTTTATGAGGATTATATCAAGCACCAGGGGAACTAGTACAGGGTAGATGAATTACCAGAAAGTGGAGAATATAGAATATGTATACAGAAAAAGTAATGGATCATTTTGAGCATCCCAGAAATGTGGGTGAAATAGAGAACGCCAGCGGCATGGGGACTGTTGGTAATGCAAAATGCGGCGATATTATGAGAATCTATCTGGACATTGATGAGAACCAGATTATTCAGGATGTAAAGTTTAAGACCTTTGGATGTGGTGCGGCGGTAGCTACCAGCAGCATGGCAACAGAGATGGTAAAAGGTAAATCAGTTCGGGAAGCCATGGAGGTAACCAACAAGGCCGTATGTGAGGCACTTGACGGGCTGCCCCCTGTAAAAGTCCACTGCTCCTTACTGGCCGAAGAGGCAATCCATGCTGCTTTATGGGATTATGCAACCAAGCATGGCATTGAGATTGAAGGCTTAAAGAAGCCAAAGTCTGATATCGGCGAGGAAGAAGTAGAAGAAGAATATTAATGGAAATGGAATACTATGAGTAAAGCGAAAGTAGTAGTAGGAATGTCAGGAGGCGTGGATTCATCCGTTGCAGCCTGGCTGTTAAAGGAACAGGGCTATGACGTAATCGGCGTAACTATGCAGATCTGGCAGGACGAGGATAACGTGACTCAGGAAGAGAACGGAGGATGCTGCGGCCTCAGTGCCGTAGACGATGCCAGAAGAGTTGCCTGGGATCTTGGAATTCCTTATTATGTTATGAATTTTAAAGAAGAGTTCAAATCACAGGTCATCGATTACTTTGTAGAGGAATACCAGAGAGGACGGACTCCCAACCCCTGTATCGCCTGCAACCGCTATGTCAAGTGGGAATCTCTTTTAAAGCGGAGCCTGGATATTGGAGCCGATTATATTGCCACAGGTCATTACGCACAGATTGACAGGCTTCCAAACGGCAGATATGCCCTTAAAAAGTCTGTAACTGCTGCGAAAGACCAGACATATGCACTTTATAACTTAACCCAGGATCAGCTGTCACGTACCCTGATGCCGGTAGGAGCTTATTCCAAAGATCAGATCAGGGAGATTGCTGACCGGATCAATCTTAACGTAGCTCACAAACCGGACAGCCAGGAGATCTGTTTTATACCGGATCATGATTATGCCGGATTTATTGAAGAGAGCGCAGGGGAGAGAGCGCCGGAAGGTGATTTTGTGGATTTGGATGGCCAGATGATCGGACGTCACAAAGGAATTACTCACTACACCGTCGGACAGAGAAAGGGCTTAAACTTATCTCTTGGATATCCGGTTTTTGTGGTGGAGATACGCCCTGAGACAAACGAAGTGGTCATTGGAAAAGGAGAGGATGTCTATTCTGACACTCTCCGCGCCGGACATTTAAACTGGATGGCGGTTGATGGTCTTCATGGAGAAGAGATGGAGGTAATGGCAAAGATCCGTTACAGCCATAAGGGCGCCCCCTGTACCATAAAAGAAGTGGAGGATGGCGTGGTAGAATGCAGGTTTGAGGAGCCGCAGAGAGCGATTACTCCCGGACAGGCCGTGGTATTTTATCAGGGCGAGTATGTAGTGGGAGGAGGAACCATACTGTGATACTCAGCAAAAAAACAATCAGATGGATATTCCCGGCCCTGCTTTTGTGTGTGTTACTGCTTTCCGGCTGCGGAAAAAAGTATGAAGCCATACCGACTCCTGCTGTTGAGGAAGCAAAAGGGGAGATAAGCGGGGAAACGCAGAGTAACCCTGTAACCATCGGGGATGAAGACGGAAAGACGGCCGAGAAAAGCTCCCACGAAGCCGCTGTAACAACGGAGACCGCTCCGGAGTTTCAAAAAGCAGACGAGACAGTCTATGTGACAGGCAGCGGGGTGAATGTGAGGACACAGCCATCTGTCTCCGGCCAGATAGCTGTTACCCTTAATCAGGGGGCTGCACTGAAACGAACCGGATACAGCCAGAGCTGGAGCCGTGTCATCTATGAGAATAAAGAATGCTATGTGTCTTCCCGCTATTTATCCACGGACAAACCGGCTGATCAAGCACAGACCCCTTCCATATCCGGAAGCGGAAACGGACGGCTGATTGCCATTGATCCGGGACATCAGGCAAAGGGGAATTCTCAGAAAGAACCCATTGGTCCGGGTTCATCCCAGATGAAACCAAAGGTAGCATCAGGAACCCAGGGAACTGCAACCGGAATACCGGAGTACAAGCTGACTCTGGCAGTCTCCCTTAAATTAAAGCAGGAACTGCTTAACAGAGGATACCGGGTTTATATGATCCGTGAGACCGATGATGTGAATATCAGCAATGCAGAGCGTGCCGGAATGGCCAATGAAAGCGGAGCAGATATTTTCATTAGAGTTCATGCCAATTCCTTAAATGACAGTTCCATAGCCGGAGCATTGACGATGTGCCAGACTTCCAGGAATCCTTATAACGGCAGCCTGTACGGTAAAAGCTCAGCGCTGTCAAAAACAGTGGTAAACGGAATCTGCAGTCAGACCGGATTTAAAAACCGGGGCGTACAGGAGACAGATTCCATGAGCGGAATTAACTGGTGCAAGATACCAGTAACCATTGTTGAGATGGGCTTTATGAGTAATGTAGAAGAAGATAAGAAGATGGCGACGGATGATTACCGGGACAAGATTGCAAAAGGGATCGCAGATGGGATAGATGCCTATTATGCAGGCGGCAACTGATATCCATCTTTTAAAATGAATCAGATTACAGATGTTAAGCCGGAAAGCGGAAGGATTATATCCCATATGCTTTCCGGCTTTTCGCTGTTTTTTTGTACTCCTCTCCAGGTCATAAATGAAGTGGAAAAAGCATACATTTTCCTGAAACGTTTCTTCCAGGCAAGGAGAAGAAAAACATGGCGGATTATGGGCTTGCATTAGCAGGAGGAGGAACCAGAGGAGCAGTTCATGTAGGTGTTCTTTCGGCGTTAGAAGAAAACGGTCTTTTACCCGACCGGATTGCTGGGGCCAGTGCCGGAAGTATTGTGGCTGGACTTTACGCTACCGGAATGGGGATTGGTAAGTTGAGAGAAACAGTGGGCTGGCTGGCAAAGCATGGAGAAAATTATATAGATCCCAATATAATTGGAGTCATCCTCTTTCTGCCCCAGGTACTGCTTCACAGAAATACATCTTTAACGGGATTAATTAAGGGCAACCGGCTTTCCCGTTTTCTCTGTGATTTAACCGATGGGCTGGAGATACAGGATTGCGTGAAGGGGCTTCTGATACCGGCTGTTGATATAAACAGCGGCAACACCGTTGTTTTTACCAACCTTTTTCAGGAAAAGGTCCCCATATCTGCGCTTCGGGAAGAAAATGTGAAGTGGCAGAAAAACGGACTTTTATGCGATATTATGATGGCAAGCTCTTCCGTTCCCGCTGTATTCTGCCCAAGGCAGATCAATGGTTTTTTACTGGTGGATGGAGGCGTGACCAATAACCTTCCGGTGGATTTACTTATTTCCACAGGGGAATCAAGAGTGATTGCAGTTGATATCGGGGAAGCATATGAGATGCCAAAGGATCATTCCATTATGGAGATCTCGTTCCATTCTTTTTCCATCATGAGCAGGGAGTTAAAGGACTGCCGTTCCAGCGGTGAAATTCTTCTTTTAAAGCCGCCGATTCCCAAAGGATCTGGGCTTTTGACCTTTGAATATATGGAGGAATGCATGGAGAGCGGATATTTATATACAAAAAAAATGATGCCCCGGATTAAGCATGTTCTGGAAAAAAGAAAATAAATAAGGTATACTGAATGAATACAGATGCACACGAGGAGGAAGCAAATGGAACTGACGTTTCGATATGCACAGGAATCAGATACAGCATTAATTCTGGAATTTATTAAAGAACTGGCAGATTACGAGAAAATGCTTGATGAAGTGGTTGCCACAGAAGAACTTTTAAAAGACTGGCTGTTCGGGCAGAAAAAGGCAGAAGTAATCTTTGCAATAACAGATGGGAAAGAAGCAGGATTTGCATTATTTTTCCATAATTTCTCCACATTTCTCGGCAGAGCCGGAATCTATCTGGAAGACTTATTTGTAAAGCCTGAATACAGAGGAAAGGGAATTGGAAAGGCAATCTTTAAGAAATTAGGAGCCATTGCCAGAGAACGGGGCTGTGGAAGGCTGGAGTGGTGGTGTCTGGACTGGAACCAGCCCAGTATCGACTTTTACCGTTCCATGGGAGCGGAGGCAATGGATGAATGGACCGTATACCGCATATCCGGTGAGAGGCTGAACGAACTGGGAGACGCCGGTGATAATTAAAGATCATTGAAGACAGGAAATACATGGGGAGCGTTTATAGGACGCTCCTTAATTTATTTGGAAAAGAATCATGAAATTGTAATGTCTTTGTAAACAATTTTATGGCATAGTGGGTTATACTTGAATAAAATTCCAAGGAGGATAGTTATGAAACGAATCATGGATAAAAAATACAACAGGAGGTTACTGACTGTACTGTTGCTTATAAGTATGATGGAAGTTACCGGTTGCAGCTTACAGCAAAAGGACAGGACAGGCGAAAATACTGAAGCTTCAACTGCCGTACAGGTAAGCCAGAATGATGTTACAAAAGAAAGTTCGGCAGCAGCTGTGACAGAAACAGAAACAGAAACAGAAACAGAAACAGAACCGGCTTTGTTAGACCGTTATATCGGGCTTCTCGGCCTTACGAAAGAAGAGTTGGTGAAATCCCTGGGTGAAGAGCCGGAGAAAATCGATGAGGGAGGTCTGGAATTTAAAAATGCCGGAATACGCATATGGTTTGATCATACAAATTACAGGACAGCGGAGCAGATTTTGGTCATGGATCCGCAGTTTGATATTCTTGGTGTAAAGCTGGGAGAAAAAATTGACAGATTTAAAGACGTATTAAAAGATCCGGTCAGTGACCAGAACGGAGATGCCCATTTTAAGTACAACAACGTATACCTGTCCATTATCTATGATACAGAAACACAGGATACCTATGGACTGTATATATTAAAGAATGATATCTGACCTGCGAAAAGAAATGACTGCCAGGGAGACGGAGAAATAAGCATGAAAAGAAGAAATAAAAAGATCCTGTTACAGATGACAATGTCAGCCGCCATGATGGTATGCTTATCCGGATGCAGTTATTCCGGCAATCAGGCAGGCTACGGCTGTTACCATCTGCCGTCTTAAAAATCCTCCATATGTGTACTTATAAAAAAATACCGCCGGAACTGGCGGTATTTTTATAATTAATATTTATCTGTTATGACCGGAGCTTCCGGTAATTCTGTTTCTTCTGCTGCTTCATATACCGGTTCACTGATCTGCTTTTTTTCAGAAACCTTGTCATCCATCAGCTGAATCCAGCTGATTTCATCTTTCATGGTCTGTGCCTGGGCTGCTAACTCTTCACTGGATGCAGAGCTTTCCTCTGCAGTTGCCGCATTGGTCTGAACTACGGATGATACCTGGGTTAAGCCTGTGTTGATCTGCTGGATGGCATCTACCTGTTCTGCAGACGCACTGCGGATCTTTTCCATGGATTCGCCAAGGAAGTCAGCTTTATCAGCCAGACCTTTCAGTATTTCCACTGTTTCCTGTGATAAAGTTTCTCCGTTTTCTACGAGAGAAGAGGAGTGAGCCAGCAGGGAAGAAGTTTCTCCGGCTGCTTCCGATACCTTAACAGCCAGATTGCGTACTTCATCTGCAACAACAGCGAAGCCTTTTCCTGCCTCTCCGGCCCTTGCTGCTTCAATAGCGGCATTCAGTGCCAGAATGTTGGTCTGGAATGCAATATCTTCAATCACTTTGGTGATATTTGTGATTTTCTTTGAAGCTTCTCCTATCTCATTCATGGCCTGGTTTAAATTCTGTATATAGGAATTTCCTTTTGTAAGCTCTATTCCGGTCTGTTTTACATATTCATTTACTGTTGAAACGGTAACCACATTTTCTTCCGCATGATGAGCCACATTGGAAATGGATGCATTTAACTCTTCCACAGTAGCCGCCTGTTCGGTTGTACCGGAAGCTAAAAGCTGGGCTCCGGAGGAAATCTGATCCGCTCCGTTTGAAATCTGATTAATGGAGTCTCGGAAATTTCCGAAAATGGTATTTAAATTGGTAATGATTCCATTGATGGAGGTTTTAAGACGGATAAAATCCGCCTTGTAATCCGATTCAATGGTCAGGGTATAGTTCCCTTTCTCTACGCCGTCTAAAACAGTTGTGGTATCATTAATAATGGAGCGGAGAGAAGAAACGGTATATTTTAAAGAAGCGGACAGAGTGCCGATCTCATCGTCGCTCACATATTCCGGGACCTCGGAATGAAGATCACCCTGAGAAAGAAGCTCCAGTCTGTCCACCATTTTAATGACCGGATTAACAATAGGAGAGGCAATCCTGATTGCGCAAATCAAAGCGATGATCAAAAATACAACTATAAAAAGTATCATAATGAAGATTGAGATGTAGAAACCTTCCATGAGTTCGGAGGTTTTTGCCGCCACACCGATGGACCAGCCGTCTGTATTAGGAATGGGGGCATAACCTACGGTAAGCTGACTTCCTTTATGATGAATCGATTCGATACCGGGCTTACCGGCTATCATGTTCTGCACCATCTTTGCAGCGTCAGAAAAGGATGAATCTGTTTTGGCAGTTTCTATGTAATTTAACTGCTGGTTTACATTATCCTGATCTTTATGTGCAACAACGGTTCCTGTTTTATCCACGATGAATCCGTAACCTGATTTTCCAAGGGAAATGTCATTAATCATCTTGCTGAAGGAATCACAGGAGAGTCGTGCAAATACGATGCCCTTGCTTCCGTCCCCATTAACCGGGGCTGAAAGAATCATAAGCATCTGACCGGTTGCTTTGCTTAAAAGGGGAGAGGAGATGTAGGTTTCCCCGTTTGTGGATTTCTGAAAGTATTCCCTTTCTTTGATATCTGTTCCGTCGGAAGTCATTCCCTTGGGATCGCTGACGACTATGGAATCAAATCCATATTCCTTTGCCAGCTGGGCTAAGTCTTTCTTAAGCTGTTCCGATGCGCCTGTGGAGGTTCTGATTCTGCTGTCCTTTGAAATTGATTCAATTTTAGTCTTAAAAATGAGAATAGCGTTTTCTACCGAATGGTTGTATGCGTTGGTGTTTTCCTGGATTCTAAGCTGCATGTTGTTCCTTGCATCCCGATAGACGATAATGGAATTGACGGTGCCGAAAAGTAATGTGATAATGGTTGACAATGCTGCGATACTGATTTGAAGCTTGCGTTTGATAGAATTTTTGCCCATGTTTTTTCCTATCGGCTTCTTACTGCCTGGTGTGGGCAAGTGTTTTTCCTGCGACATGTGTTTTTCTCCTGATCTGGTTTTATTCTTTTTCTTCTTTTGTCAAAATTTTATCTTATGTAATCAGAGCAATTATAAATCAAGAGTATCTGGCTGTCAATTGTCATGGACAAGAAAAAAAAGATTAAACATTATGTGGGATTTTTCCATCTTTTTGAGTCCGGTTATTGTGAATAATGATCTGCTATTCAGAGAGAAAAACAGGAATTGGGCTGAATTAGATGTCAGCCACAATTCCTGTTATTATTTAGAAATGATTATTTTTTTAGTTCCTGCATCTTCATTGCACGAACCTTTAACGGAAGACCGAACAGAGTGATGAAGCCGTCTGCATCGTGATGATCATAGAGATCACCGGTGGTAAAGGAAGCAAGAGATTCGCTGTATAAGGAGTAAGGAGAAGAGGTTCCTGCTTTGATGATGTTACCTTTATAAAGTTTGAATTTCACTTCTCCTGTGACATATTCCTGTGTGGAAGTAACAAATGCCTGAACTGCCTCGCGAAGCGGTGTGAACCATTTTCCTTCGTATACGATCTGTGCAAATTTATTACCCATATCTTTTTTCACTTCCATGGTAGCTCGGTCTAAAACCAGCTCTTCCAGCTGCTGATGTGCTTCCAAGAGAATGGTTCCGCCGGGAGTTTCATAAACTCCTCTGGATTTCATGCCTACTACACGGTTCTCCACGATATCCACAATACCGATGCCGTGCTTTCCGCCCAGCTCATTTAATTTTGTTATAATATCGGAAACCTTCATGGTTTCGCCGTTTACGCTGACAGGAATGCCTTTTTCAAAGGTCATGGTCACGTATTCCCCTTCATCAGGAGCCTTTTCAGGAGAAACGCCAAGGACCAGAAGGTGATCATAATTTGGTTCATTAGCCGGATCTTCCAGCTCTAAGCCTTCATGGCTGATGTGCCATAAGTTACGGTCACGGCTGTAGCTGTTGTCTGCTGAGAACGGAAGGTCGATTCCGTGCTGTTTACAGTATTCGATCTCATCTTCGCGGGACTGCATGGTCCATACATCGGTCATACGCCATGGTGCGATAATCTTTAAATCAGGAGCAAGAGCCTTGATGCCAAGTTCGAAACGGATCTGGTCGTTGCCCTTCCCGGTTGCTCCGTGGCAGATGGCAGTAGCGCCTTCCTTCCTTGCAATTTCAACCAGTCTTTTTGCAATGGCCGGACGAGCCATGGAAGTGCCCAGAAGATACTTATTCTCATAAACTGCATTGGCCTGTACACAGGGGATGATGTAGTTGTCACAGAAGTCATCTACCAGATCTTCTATATATAATTTGGAAGCTCCGGATAATTTGGCTCTCTCCTCCAGACCATCAAGCTCGTTGCCCTGTCCGCAGTCGATGCAGCAGCAGACTACTTCATAATCAAAATTTTCCTTTAACCATGGAATAATGGCAGTGGTGTCAAGTCCGCCGGAATAGGCTAAAATTACTTTTTCTTTCATATATGATTCCTCCTCAATGGTTTTTGTATATTTTCTTTTTGAACTTACATAAATATACAACAAAACCGGGAAAAATGCAAGGGTAAAATGAAAAATATAAAAACATCTTGCATAATATACAAAAGAGATGTATAATTATGAAAATCCTTAAAGGAATGGCAAATCGCTCATGAATGGAGAGCGGATGACCGATACAAAATAGAGAATGGTAAGGAGCGATGACGATGATTAAAGCAGGAATTATAGGATCAACCGGATATGCAGGCGGTGAGCTGGCAAGACTTTTACTCCAGAGAGATGATGTGGAGATTAAATGGTACGGATCGAAAAGCTACGTGGACCAGAAATACGCTTCCATTTATCAGAATATGTTTGAAATCGTCAGCGATTCCTGCATGGATGATAATATAGAAGCATTGGCAGAGAAAGTGGATGTTATTTTTACGGCAACACCCCAGGGCTTTCTGGCAGCTGCCTTAAATGAACACATTCTATCACAGACCAAAGTCATTGATTTAAGTGCGGACTTTCGGATTCAGGATGTGAAAATCTATGAAGAGTGGTACCAGATCCAGCATAAATCACCTCAATATATAAAGGAAGCGGTATACGGACTTCCGGAAATCAACCGGGAAAAGATTAAAAATGCAAGACTGATAGCCAATCCGGGCTGTTATCCCACCTGTTCTGAGCTTTCCATTTATCCCCTGGTAAAAGAAGGTCTGATTGATCCTGATACAATTATCATCGATGCAAAATCAGGAACGTCAGGAGCGGGAAGAGGAGCGAAGACTGACAATCTTTACTGTGAAGTGAATGAGAACATCAAAGCTTACGGGGTCGGTGTACACAGACACACTCCGGAGATTGAAGAACAGCTTTCTTACGGGGCAGGAAAACCGGTAACCATCAGTTTTACACCGCATCTGGTTCCCATGAACAGAGGTATTCTAATAACTGCCTATGCATCGTTAACCAGGCAGGTTTCCTATGAAGAAGTAAAATCCGTTTATGATAAGTACTATGGCAAAGAATTCTTTGTCCGGGTGCTGGAAAAAGATGTGACGCCTCAGACAAAATGGGTGGAAGGCAGCAACTTCGTTGATGTGAATTTTAAGATTGATCCAAGAACAAACCGGATTGTAATGATGGGCGCCATGGATAATCTGGTAAAGGGAGCCGCCGGGCAGGCAGTGCAGAACATGAATATTCTGTTTGGACTGGAGGAAAACAAGGGACTGAAGCTGATCCCCATGTTTCCGTAGCTGTTTGAATGAAAGCGTAATGATAAAGGAAAAAAGAATGATAATACGATCAATGACAATAGAAGATTATGACCAGGTATTTGCACTTTGGTCCGGAATTAAGGGGTTCGGTATCCGCGCTGTTGATGATTCTAAGGAAGGAATCAGTCGGTTTCTTCTAAGAAATCCGGATTTAAGCGTGGTAGCAGTAAATAACAAAACCGTGATCGGTTCTATCTTATGCGGTCATGACGGGCGCAGGGGAACGTTATATCATGTATGTGTGGCAGAAGAATACAGAAAGCATGGAGTCGGTCATGAGATGGTTTTGGAAGCCGTCAGCCGACTGAGAAAAGAGGGAATTAATAAAGTTAATCTGATTGCCTTTCGTTCCAACCTTTTGGGAAATAATTTCTGGCGGAAGGAAAGATTCACATTCCGCGATGATTTAAATTACTATGATTTGGCCATCAGTGAGGATAACCGCACTGATTTTGTAAGCTGACAGGACAGGATACCATTACCGGAGACAGGGAGGAAATATAATTATGAAGCAGATAAGCGGAGGAGTAACAGCAGCGAAGGGATTTAAAGCTGCATCAACGGCAGCAGGCATTAAATATAAGAACAACCGGAACGATATGGCAATGATTTACAGTGAGGTTCCATGCAGGGCGGCAGGGACCTTTACTACCAACATTGTAAAAGCAGCCCCTGTCAAATGGGATAAGGAGATCGTGACCAGTTCTCCCTTTGCACAGGCGGTTGTGGTAAATGCAGGTATTGCCAATGCATGTACCGGTGAAGAAGGATTTTCCTACTGCAGCCAGACGGCAAAGGCCGCTTCTGAGTGCCTTTCCATACCGGAAGATTCGGTACTTGTTGCTTCCACCGGAGTAATTGGTATGCAGCTTCCAATCGACCGCATCACAGCGGGAGTGAAAGCAATGTCTGCTATCCTTGATGGCAGTGAGGAGAGCGGAACAGCAGCAGCACAGGCCATTATGACTACCGATACAGTAAAAAAAGAAGTGGCAGTTCAGTTTGAGGCAGGGGGAGCCACCATCACCATCGGAGGCATGTGCAAGGGCTCCGGAATGATCCACCCTGATATGTGCACCATGTTAAGTTTTGTTACCACGGATGCTGCGATTTCAAAGGAACTTTTGCAGGAAGCGTTAAGGGAAGATATCAAAGATACGTACAACATGATTTCCGTAGACGGAGATACTTCTACCAATGATACCGTTCTCCTTCTGGCAAACGGCATGGCTGGAAATAAGGAAATTACGGAAAAAAATGAAGATTATCTGTTATTCATAAAAGCACTTAATTTCATCAATGAAACTCTGGCAAAGAAGATGGCAGGGGACGGAGAAGGCTGTACTGCTTTATTTGAAGTGAAAATTATCGGCGCGGAGACAAAGGCACAGGCTGTTACATTATCAAAATCAGTCATCACCTCCAGCCTGACAAAAGCAGCCATATTCGGTCACGATGCCAACTGGGGACGCATTCTTTGCGCCATGGGATATTCCGGAGCATCCTTTGATCCGGAAAAGGTGGATCTGTATTTTGAAAGTGCAGCAGGAAAGCTTCAGATCATTGAAAATGGTGTGGCACTTCCTTACAGTGAAGATGAGGCGACTAAGATATTATCGGAGCCGGAAGTGACTGCCATCGCTGACATCAAGATGGGAAATGCATCTGCAACGGCCTGGGGCTGTGACCTGACCTTTGACTATGTAAAGATCAACGCAGATTACCGTTCTTAAGCATTTGAAATCAGACCGTAAGAAGGAGAGGAAAAATAAATGGAACTGGATCAGAGCATTATGCAGAAAGCCGAAGTGTTAATTGAAGCACTTCCTTATATACAGAGGTTTAACCGAAAAACGATTGTGGTAAAATACGGCGGAAGCGCCATGGTAGATGAAGAACTGAAAAAACAGGTAATCCAGGATGTGGTACTTTTAAAACTGGTAGGCTTTAAGCCCATTATCGTCCACGGCGGCGGAAAAGAGATCAGCAGATGGGTGGAGAAAACCGGTATGGAACCTCATTTTGTCAATGGCTTAAGAGTCACGGATGAACCAACCATGGAGATTGCAGAGATGGTATTAAACCGGGTGAACAAAAGCCTGGTACAGCTTGTCAATGAGCTGGGAGTTAAGGCTGTGGGAATCAGCGGAAAAGACGGCATGATGCTAAAATGCCGGAAACGTTATTCAGACGGTGAAGACATTGGTTTTGTAGGCGATATCACAGAGGTTGATACCCAGATCATCAACGATCTTCTGGAAAAAGATTTTCTTCCAATCATCTGTCCGGTAGGCTTTGATGAGGACTTTAAAACCTATAATATTAATGCGGATGACGCGGCATGTGCCATTGCAACCGCCATGAAGGCAGAAAAACTGGCTTTTTTGACGGATGTGGAGGGCGTTTACAGGGACTTTCAGGATAAAGATTCTTTAATTTCTGAAATGTCCATTGAAGACGCTCAGGAGTTCGTAAGCGGAGGAACTCTTGGAGGCGGAATGCTCCCCAAACTTCAAAACTGCATAGATGCCATGAACCACGGGGTGTCCAGAGTACATATTATGGACGGAAGAATTCCCCACTGCCTGCTGCTTGAGATCTTCACCAATAAAGGAATCGGAACTGCAATCGTAAGCCCGGGAGAGGAGCGTTTTTATCATGCTGAATAAACAGGAATATATCGATAAGGCGGAATCAGAGATTTATAAGACCTACAACCGTTTTCCAGTTGTCTTTGACCATGGGGACGGAGTAAGGCTTTATGATACAGACGGAAATGAATACCTGGATTTTTATGCGGGAATCGCAGTAAATGGTCTTGGATATAATGATGCGGAATTTAATGAGGCAGTAAAGGCTCAGGTAGATAAACTGCTTCACATTTCAAACCTCTATTATAATGTACCGTCTGTAGAGGCGGCAGAACTGCTTTTAAAGGCATCTCAGATGGATAAAGTGTTTTTCACTAACAGCGGAACGGAAGCCATTGAGGGTGCTTTAAAAATAGCCAGAAGATACGCTTATAACAAAGACGGCGGTCATGACCATGAAATTATCGCCATGAACCATTCTTTTCACGGAAGAAGCCTTGGTGCACTTTCCGTAACCGGTAATGATCATTATCAGGAGCCGTTTAAGCCTTTAATACCCGGAATTAAGTTTGCCGATTTCAATGATTTAGAAAGTGTGAAGGCTGTTGTAAATGAAAAAACCTGCGCCATTATTATGGAGACTGTACAGGGAGAAGGCGGGATTTACCCTGCAACCCAGGAATTTTTATCCGGCGTAAGAGAGCTTTGCGATAAAAATGATATACTGTTAATCCTTGATGAAATTCAGTGCGGAATGGGCCGCACAGGCTCTATGTTTGCCTGGCAGCAATACGGCGTGAAACCCGATGTGATGACGGTTGCAAAGGCACTGGGGAACGGAGTTCCCATTGGGGCATTCCTGGCAGCAGGAAAAGCGGCTACTGCTATGGTGCCTGGTGATCATGGAACTACTTACGGAGGCAATCCATTTGTAACTGCTGCAGCATACAAAGTTTTGGAACTGTTTGAAAAGCGGGATATTGTGAATCATGTAAAGGAAATGGGGGATTACCTGACCAAAAAACTGGAAAAACTCAAAGATAAGTATGAGATTATCACAGCAAGAAGGGGGCTGGGCCTCATTCAGGGGTTGGAATTTACGGTTCCGGTTTCCTCTATTATCAGTCAGGCGTTGATCGAGCAGAAGCTGGTTATAATCAGTGCAGGTACCAATATAATACGGTTTGTCCCCCCTCTTATAATTGAAAAAGAACATGTAGACGAGATGGTGGAAAAACTATCTGCTGTGCTGGAACAGCAAAAATAAAAATGCGGAGTGTCCGGTTGTATAAATCGGATGCTCTTTTTTAGTGAGGCTTTAGAACAATGATTCCTGAAGATTCCAGTTCGAATATATAAAAAAGAAATCAGTTTTGGAACAGCGGATTTCTCTCTTATCCGATATAATAAAGCTACCACGTGGAATAAAAGAAAGGAGGCAGGCGAAAATGGGAGCCAATGACAGAATATCCATGGTTGCTGTTTTCATTGATGAGCACATAAAAGAGGAGCTGACCATCCTTCAGCTGTCTGCATGGGCAGGTTATTCCGCCGGCTATTTTACCAGATGTTTCAAAAGAAAATTCGGCATATCTCCCATGGAATATGTAAAGCAGAGAAAGCTTTTAACAGCTGCAAAGGAGATCGCGAAAGGGAGGCGGATTCTTGATGCAGCTCTGGACTACGGCTGGGAAACCCACAGCGGATTTACCAAATCCTTCACCTCTGTATTTGGATACTCCCCTGTTTTACTGCGGGCTTTCTACGTTCGTGATGCCTCAGTGAAAGGAGACAGACAATTGATGGAAGCTTATATAAAAACAACACAGAGGTATTTAAAACCGGAGGAATTGTGGCAGATTCTGCGCCTTACATTAAAAGAAAATAAAACAGAGTATGACAATGCCAGGTTAAGAAGAATATACGAACTGGCGGAAGTATTACATGAGGGAGAGAAAAGAAAATCCGGAGAGGAATATATTACCCATCCGTTAAATGTGGCAATCATCCTTGCGGATATGGGAACCGATGAAAATACTGTCTGTGCCGGACTTCTTCATGATGTATGGCAGGGAGAGTATAAGGAAAAAATTGCTGAAGATGCAGGACCTGTAATTTGTGAGATTCTTTTATCTTACGAAGAATTTGAGCGTACACATGTAAGTTCGGATGACAGGGGAGCGTTGGTAGCACTTTCTGACCGTCTTCATAACATGAGAACAATTGAATTTGTGGATCCGGCAACATGGAAAAGAAGGGCAGAGGATACGTTGCGGCTTTTTTCCCCAATTGCATCAAAATGTGCCGATTTCAGACTTCGTTCTGAACTTGATGAACTATCTATCAAGTTTCTTTAAGGTTGACAGAACGGATAAGTGCTGATAGAATCTTTAAATTAAAAAGGGTGTATATTAATTCAATTAAAATGCATAGATCACATGCTTTTTGACGAGAGGAGAAATAAGATGAAAATTGGTGCGATTACAGTGGGACAGAGTCCAAGAACAGATGTCACAGCCGATATTATGGGTATTTTTGAGGGAAAGGCAGAACTTAGTGAAAAAGGAGGATTAGACGGGCTGACAATAGAAGAAATCCGGAAATTCAAACCGGAGGAAGGCGATTACGTGCTGGTATCCCGATTAAATGATGGTTCTTCCGTAACGTTTGCAGAACGTTTTATTCTTCCCCGTCTTCAGACAGCAATCCACGAACTGGAGGCGGAGGGAGCAGAACTTATCATGATGTTTTGCACGGGCAAGTTTCCGGATACACTGAAATCCTCCGTTCCCCTGATTTATCCCTGTGATATTCTGGACAGAATGGTTCCTCTGTTTTCCCCAAATTCATCTATTATTGTAGTAACCCCGTCCCCTAAGCAGTTAAAACAGAGTCTGGACAAATGGTCACAGATTGTAACGGATGTAAACGTTATTTCTGCGTCCCCTTATGGAGCATGGGAGGAAATTATAAAAGCGGCAGAGCAGATAAAGGGGTTAAATGCAGATGTGATCGTACTGGACTGCATTGGATACAGTCAGGAAATGAAAAAGGTGTTTGCGGGAGAAACGAAAAAACCGGTGATTCTGCCCAGGACGCTGCTTGCACGTATGATCTCAGAATTAACAGACCGGTAAATGCACAAATCCCCTGATTTCTGTGCACGCTGCTTAATTTGTCCCGAAATGACTGTGCACGCAGCTATTTACAAAGAGGAAACTGCCTGCTAGTATATTCATAATAATTTATAAATATAAGTCAGGAGGATTCTTATTATGAGTGATATCTTATTCAGAGCAAGGGAACTTGAGTCATATGGGATTGCCATAAGACGGCAGATTCATAAGAATCCTGAGCTTGGCTTTGAACTTCCAAAGACAATAGAGCTTGTTGAAAAAGAACTGGTTTCATTGGGGTATGAGCCGGTTCGCTGCGGAAAGGCCGGGATCACTGCAGCAGCAGGAAAACCAGGCAGGACTTTTTTGCTCCGGGCAGATATGGACGCTCTTCCGATGAAAGAGGAAACCGGTCTGGAGTTTGCATCAGAGAACGATTGTATGCATGCCTGCGGGCATGATATCCATACCAGCGCTCTCCTTGTGGCAGCCCGGATCTTAAAAGAAAGAGAAGAAGAATTACAGGGAACCGTAAAACTGATGTTTCAGCCCTGTGAAGAAGGCGTGGCAGGTGCACTTGACATGGTGAGGGCGGGAGTGCTTGGAAATCCTAACGCAGACGCAGCCATGGCTCTTCATGTAGTACATGAAAAAGCTGGAACGGTAGGATATTCCTGGACTACGGCGTGTGCTTCCAGTGATGTATTTGCCATAACGGTGAAGGGAAAGGGCGGTCACGGAGCGGCACCTCACAACTGCGTGGATCCAATCAATACAGCAGTGCATATACATATGGCCCTGCAGGCGGTAAACAGCAGAGAGGTTCATCCCGATGAGATGCTGGTGCTTAGCATCTGCGAAATACATGGGGGAACCGCTTCCAATATATTTCCTGAGACAGTAGTGATGAAGGGAACGATCCGGACCATGAATCCGGAAGTAAGAAGTTTTGCAAAGGATCGCCTGGTTCAGATCGCAAAGCAGACTGCAGCTGCATTTCGGGCCGAAGCTGCGGTTGAGTTTCTTCACGAAGGTATTCCTCCAATGAGAAATGATACCATTCTTTTACAGGAAACCACAGGATATATTAATCGTATTTTGGGAGAAGACACCTGTTATGAACTTCCCCGTATGACGGGTTCAGAGGATTTCTCCGTTGTATCCCAGCTGGTTCCATCGGTACTCTATTGGGTCGGGACCGGGTCAGAGGAAGAAGGATATCCCTACGGTGTTCATGACCCGAGAGTCACATTTAATGAGGAAAGTCTACATAAAATGGCAGCTATCTATGCGGGAACTGCCATGGAATGGCTGAGAGAACATTCTTAAGTACAAGATTTATTTCATACTGGCATAATAAACGATAGTTAAAGGCGACTATGTCTTCTTTGGCTGTCGTTTTATTAAAATATAAAGAAAAGAGGAAGAATTATGAAAAAGAGAATCTTAGCAGCAATCGCCGCCTTGGCAGCTACTGCTGTCTTAAGTGCATGCGGCTCTGATAAACCAGCCTCGACAGCAGCAGCGACTGAGCAGGCCAGCACAGCACAGGAGACGGCAAAAGAAGAGAAGACACCTGGGGAACCGGTATCCGGAGGCGTTTTAACCATCTCCCTTTCATCCTCCCCTAAGAATCTGGATCCCGTAAAGTATACGGGAACTTACGAATCCCAGATCATCGGAACTGTCTGCGATACCCTTGTAGAGTACAACACAGAACTGACCGAAATCCAGCCTGGTCTGGCAAAATCATGGAAGGTTAGTGACGATGGACTGGCTTATACCTTTACACTTCGGGATGATGTTTATTTCCAGCCTGGTAAATATCAGGAAGGAAGAAAGATGACGGCAGAAGATGTGAAGTATTCTCTGGAACGTTCCCGTCAGCTTTCCGCCATGAACCGTCTGGACATGCTTGATCATTGTGAGGCAGTCAGTGATACAGAACTGGTATGTTATCTGGCAGAGCCCAATGCTGTATTCTTAACAGCACTGACTGATGCCGGAAATGTGATTGTTCCAAAAGAAGAAGTGGAAGGCTGGGGAGATGATTTCGGCACTCATCTTGTAGGAACCGGCCCATTTGCCCTGGAGTCCTTTGAACTGGACCAGCAGGCTGTATTAAAACGCAACGACAAATACTGGGCTGCAAAACCTTATCTGGATGGAGTTACATTTAAGCCTGTCAGCGACGGAAATCAGGCAGTGAATGCTCTGAGAACCGGGGAAATCAACCTGGCTACCAGCTTAAGCGGAGAAGCAGTCAAGATTGCAAGAGAAGATCAGTCTGTGGAACTGATGGAGACACCGGGACTTCATGTTGCATACATCTATTTCAACCAGAAGAGCGGTCCCACTGCTGATATCAAAGTAAGAGAAGCAATTATCAAAGCAGTCAATGTGGATGAGCTGACTGCCGGAGTATATCAGTATAATGAGGCAAAACCGGCCAGCCTTCCGCTGCCTCCTGGTTCCTGGGGATATGACTCCAGTCTTGAGTCAGAAAAACCGGCCTATGATCCGGAAGGAGCAAAGAAGCTTCTGGCAGAAGCAGGTTATCCCGATGGCTTTGATTTAAATATCTACATCTCCAACACAGAAGCAAGAATAAAAATGGCAACCTTGTTCCAGGCATATTTAAAGCAGAACTTAAACATCAACGTGAACATCAACACCAGTGAATGGGGAGCCTTCAGTGAAATTGCAGCATCCGGCAAAGCTGATGTCTTCGCAATGTCCTGGACCTGGTATCCGGATCCTTACTTCTTCTTAAATAAGCTGTTCCACTCCAGTTCCATCGGTTCTCTTGGAAATGGTCAGGGATTTGAAAATAAAGAGGTAGATCAGTATTTGGATGATGCCCTTCTTACAACCGATCAGGCAAAACGTGCAGAACTCTATAAAAAAGCCCTTGCTGTTATTGTGAAACAGTATCCGGGAATCTTTTATGCCAATGAAAATGTAAACTGGGGCGTAAGCTCCAATGTTCAGGGTCTCACACAGAGAGCAGATGGAAAAGTTAAAATCTGTACGCCTGATATCAATGTATGGTTATCAAAATAAGAAGCTGGAATGAGGGATATTGCGCAGGCAATATCCCCTGTTTCAAAAACACGAGAGGAGATCTATGTTTAAAACAATATTAATCAGATGTCTGCAGATCCTTCCGTCTCTCTTTGTGGTCGTCACGCTGACGTTTATCCTTACCAGAATGATTCCCGGTGACCCGGCAAGAGCGGTTTTAGGACCTCAGGCATCCGTGGAGGATGTACAGAAAATGCGTGAGACCATGGGGCTTGATCAGCCTCTTGTCAGTCAGTATAAAGATTATATGATTCAGATTGCAAAGGGAGACTTCGGTGTCTCCTATTCTTACAATCAGCCGGTTTTGGGACTGATTGCAAAAAGAATACCCAATACCCTGCTTCTGGCATTGCCGTCAGTATTGATCGCATTGATTGCAGGTCTGTTAATCGGTGTTACTTCGGCAGTCCGACAGGGAACCTTAGTTGATTATCTGTTCATGGTACTGGCACTGGTGGGAGTTTCCATGCCTATTTTCTGGCTTGGTCTGATGCTGGTGCTGGTTTTCAGCGTTCAATTAGGCTGGCTTCCTGTACTGGGAATGGGAAGTATTTCATCTGGAATCGGAGATGTGATCCGCCATATGGTGCTGCCCTGTTTTTGTCTGGCTACCATACCGACCGCAACATTTTCAAGAATCACACGTTCCAGCATTCTGGAATCCATTCATGGGGATTCCATTCGTGCTCTCAGAGCCAGGGGGATCAGGGAATCAGTTGTGATCTGGAAATATGCATTAAAAAGCGCACTTCCGCCCGTAATTACGGTTCTGGGACTGCAGCTGGCAGGATGCTTTGCAGGCGCGATTCTTACAGAAACCATTTTTGCCTGGCCGGGCATGGGAACTCTGATTGTAGGGGCAATTGATAACAGAGACTATGCGCTCATACAGGGAGCGGTTCTGGTGATTGCATTGGCATTTGTAATTATTAACATGCTTGTGGATGTGGTGTATATGATAATCAATCCCAATGTCAGCTACGAAGGAGGTTACTAAATGGCAAAGGTGCTTTTACAGGACCAGCAGTCTCAGGAAGAGATTCTGAGAAAAGAGAGGAAAGCAAATAATGCATGGAATAAGCTGAAACGAAATAAGACAGCAGTGCTGGGACTTGCAGCTGTTTGCTTTATGATTGCCATTGCTGTGTTTGCTCCACTTATAACTGATGGAAAACCAAATGAAATCCACCCAATTGATGCTTACCTGACTTTTTTTGAAAAAGGTCATCTGTTTGGAACCGACGAATTTGGAAGAGATTTATTTACCAGAATCTGCTATGGAGCCAGAGTTTCTCTTTTGGTGGCTGCAGGAGCTACCATAGTGGGCGGCATTGCCGGTGTTCTTTTGGGGCTTCTTGCCGGATATATGGGAGGAATTGTGGATGCGGTTGTGATGCGGATTATGGATGGAGTTCTGGCGTTTCCCTTCATCCTGCTTTCCATTGTCCTTATGACTGTACTTGGTTCCGGAATGACCAATGTCATTCTGGCCATCGGAATTGCCGAGATTCCAAGGTTTGCACGGGTAGTAAGAGGCCAGGTGCTGGTGGTGAAGCGGGAAGAGTACTGCAATGCAGGAAGAGTAATCGGAATCTCTCATTTTCGCATGCTGTTCCATCATATCCTTCCCAATACCATTTCGGAAGTAATCGTCTATGCGACGTTAAATATAGCCAGTGCCATTATTTCGGAATCAGCCTTAAGCTTTCTGGGACTTGGAATCGATCTGCCTACGGCTTCCTGGGGAAGCATTCTAAGGGCAGGAAGAAATTCACTGAATACAGCGCCTCACATTGCGGCCGTATCCGGTGTATTTATCCTCATAACGGTAATTGGGTTTAATCTTCTTGGCGACGGGATCCGGGATGTGCTGGATCCGAAAATGAAAAAGTAGGGAAACGTATGGAAATGAACAGGATAAAAGAAGTGGCATTACAGGTGATTGAGGAAAAATCGGATCTGCTTTGGGAACTGGCTCTCTACCTGTGGGACAACCCGGAATATAATTTCAATGAATATGCCTCCAGCAAAGCGGTGAGCGGACTGCTTGAGACCTTTGGTTTTCAAATAGAGCGGGGAATCTGCGGTCTTGATACGGCATTTTGCGGGCGTTATGACAGCGGAAAGCCAGGACCTCATATTGGATTCCTTGCTGAGTATGATGCTGTTCCCGGTATGGGACATTCCTGCGGGCATAATCTGATGGCAGCCATGGCTGTGGGTGCAGGTGCAGCTGTAAAGTCAGTCATTGACCAGTTGGGCGGAATCATAACGGTTTACGGAACTCCGGCAGAAGAGGGCGGAGGCGGAAAAGTGATCATGCTTGAGCGGGGAGCCTTTAAAGAACTGGACGCAGCCATGATTATACACTCTGCAAATGAGACTGTGGTCAACGATATCTCCTATTCTGTAACCGATATCATTGTCACATATCATGGAAAAAAGGCTCATGGAGCAACCTGGCCGGAGGAAGGCGTCAGCGCACTGGAACCGTTGCTTTTGCTGTTTCAGTATATAAACGGACAGAGGCTGTCATGGAATGGAAGAGGTACAATTCTGGGAGTGATAACCGACGGCGGCAGGGAGCCGGTCACCATACCGGAAGTCACTGAGGCGAAGTTTACAGTCAGGTCCTTTGACCAGAAATTCAAAGAAAAAATATTAAAGGAATTTCTGGAAGCCGGTGAATCCATTGCACGGATGACAAGGACAACCGTTCAGTATAAGCAGGCAGGATACACTTACGAGGATATCCGTAATAATCCCGGATTGGAAGCATTGCTTGAAAAGAACTTTACGGAACTTGGAGAAGTGGTAATGCCAAGAAGGAAAGAACTGGGAATCGGGTGCACAGATGTAGGAAATATCACTCATGTAATTCCTGCACTCCAGTCATACGTAAAGGTGGTGCCGGAACTGAGGGGGCATACCAGGGAGTTTGAAGAGGCATGCAAAAGTGAAGACGGGAAGAGGGCTTTATTAACAGGGGCGAAGGCACTTGCCCTTACCGCACTGGATCTTCTGTCATCTCCTGAGGCGATGGAGAAGGTGAAGAAAAGCTTTGAAGAAAGGAGGGAATGCTTTGAGTGAGGCATTATTAACCGTAAAGGATTTAAAAACCTATTTTTATACGTCAGGCGGTGTAAGCAAGGCGGTAGACGGAGTGAGTTTTCAGATTAACCGCGGAGAGATCATGGGAATTGTTGGCGAATCAGGATCTGGCAAAAGTGTGACTTCTTCCTCAATTATCCGTCTTTTACCGGCAGGTACTGGAAAAATTGTAAGCGGCAGTATTGATTTTGATGGGACAGACGTCCTGGCTCTTAATAAGAAAGAACTTCTGTCTTTTCGCGGAAAGGATGTTTCCATGATTTTTCAGAATCCCATGACTTCCTTATCTCCTGTTTTTAAAGTCGGACACCAGATGACAGAGCTGATCCGGACCCAGCAGAGGGTGGACCGGCAGTCAGCCTGTCGTATGGCAGAAGAGGCATTAATGAAGGTTGGCATAACAGATGCCAGGCGGCGAATGGATTCCTATCCCTATGAACTGTCAGGCGGTATGTGCCAGCGTGTAATCATTGCCATGTCCATTTTAAGCAGTCCCAAAATGATTATTGCAGACGAACCCACCACTGCCCTTGATGTGACCATTCAGGCTCAGGTGTTAGACTTATTAAAAGAGATGCGGAAGACCTATCAGACAGCCATTCTTTTAATTACCCACAATCTGGGGGTGGTCTGGAAAATGTGTGACAGCGTCATGGTGATGTATGCCGGCAAGACAGTGGAATACACCACATGCAGCAATTTATATCACAACCCGCTGCATCCTTATACGTGGGGGCTTCTGGATTCCATGCCAAGGCTTGGCAGTGAATCAGAAGAAGAATTGTCCACCATTCAGGGAACGCCTCCTGATTTAAGGCTTACAGGAACCTGCTGTAATTTTTCCAACCGGTGTCCCTATGCCAGTGAAATCTGCAAAAGCGTGGTACCGGAATTAAAAGAACTGGAACCGGGACATTTTGTCGCCTGTCACAGGCAGTGTGAAGAAGGCGGTCTTGTGCGGGGAGGTGTGTTAAGACATGAGTGAAAATTCAATCATTTTGCAGATAAAAAATCTGTCTAAGGATTTTGAGGTAAAGGGCAGAGGCCTGGGAGGAAAAAAATCGGTTCTCCATGCTTTAAAGGACATCAGCCTGGATATCAGAGAAGGAGAGGTCCTTGGAATTATCGGTGAATCGGGGTGCGGAAAGTCAACGCTTGGAAGATGCCTTGTGGGACTTCATAAACCCACTGGGGGAGATATTCTGTTTGAAGGAAAGAGCATATTAAATTTATCTTCCAGAGAACGGTTTGAGTTATGCAAAAACATTCAGATGGTTTTTCAGGACCCATACTCATCCCTGGACCCCAGACATACAGCTGCCGACTCCGTATCCGAGCCGATGATTGTCCATAAAACGGTAAAGGGCCGGAAAGAACTGGAAAAGAAAGTGTTAGAGCTGTTTCATCAGGTAGGTCTGGACATTCAGCATATGAACCGCTATCCCCACGAGTTCTCAGGCGGACAGAGACAGCGTTTAAATGTGGCAAGGGCCATTTCCATTCAGCCTAAGGTGGTTGTCTGTGATGAACCGGTATCGGCGCTTGATGTATCCATTCAGGCACAGGTAATCAATTTACTAAAAGGTCTGCAGAAGAAATATCATCTTACCTACGTGTTTATATCCCATGATTTAAGTGTGGTGAAATACGTCAGTGACCGGATTGCAATCATGTATCTGGGACAGATTGTAGAACTGTGCAGTGGAGGAGATATTTATAAAAATCCGCTTCATCCCTATACGAAGGCTCTTTTATCTGCCATTCCGCCGGAAAGCCCGGATGAGAATAAGGAGCGGATTACACTGGAGGGAGAGATATCAAGCCCCATTGGAGACAGGGAAGGCTGTGCCCTCGCCGGACGGTGTCCTGCGTGTATGGAACGGTGTAAAAAAGAAGTTCCGCCGCTTTTATCGTATGGAGAAGAGGGGCATCAGGTGGCCTGCTTTTTATATGAAAGCAAAATAGCACAGGGAGGAAAATGAGATGACAAAAAAAGAGCTGGTACAGTACGTGGAGAACCACCGTGATGAACTGATTACACTGACATCTCAACTGATTCAGATAAAAAGTGAAAATCCAACCGGCACACAGAGAGATGTGGTTGATTTTGTGGAAACATTTTTAACAGATGCTGGTATTGAATATAAGGAGACGGGCTGTAATCCGGATTATCCCTGCGTAGTAGCAGGCTATGGAAAAGACATGGGTTTTTCCCTGATTATAAATGGCCATGTAGATGTAGTGCCTGCGGGGGATTTAAACCAGTGGGAGTTTGATCCTTTTTCCGGTGAGATAACAGATACCCAGATCCTGGGAAGAGGGACCTCGGATATGAAGGCAGGGGTGGCAGGCGTTTTATTTGCTCTTTCCCTCTTTGCAAAAAAGCAGGTTCCCTTAAATGGCAATATCCGTCTGCATATTGTCTCTGATGAAGAAAGCGGAGGACAGTTTGGAACCCAGTGGCTTTGTGCCAACGGATATGGGGAACACGCCGATGCATGCCTGGTAGCCGAGCCCACTTCCATGAATACCATAGAGATCGGGCAGAAGGGCGGCCTGCTTTTAAAGATAAAATCGTTCGGTAAATCCGCACATGGAAGTCTTGGGGATTTTAAAGGAGAAAATGCCATTTTAAAGCTTTCCAGGGTTCTTTCCCACGTTTCCCTTCTCTCTAAGATAGAAGGACATTTTTCCGAACGTCAGAAAAAGCCGCTCATGGATTCCAAGCTTCTTGCAGAAAGAGAAAATCACATTCCAGGACTTGGAAGAGTGATTGATCATGTCAGCACCAATGTAGGTCTGATTCAGGGAGGAACCAGGCACAATATGGTTCCTGACTATTGTGAAGCGACCGTCGATGTGAGGCTTCCCATCGGAGTGAACAAAGAAGAAATTGATGAAACCTTAAAACAGATTCTAAAAATCAGTGGAGTCGAGGGTGTGGAGTATGAGCTTCAGTACAAGAGTGATGCCAATTTTACAGACCATGAGGCTCCCATCGTGCTGGCGTTTAAAGAAAATGCAGAACTGCTTCTTGGTAAAGAAGTGATCCCGGCATACCAGTGGGCCTCCAGTGATGCAAGGGATTACCGCAAGCTGGGGATTCCTACGATTCAGTTTGGTCCCTCGAATACAGTGGGTATCCATTCTTATAATGAGACAGTCCAGATCGAGGATGTGGTGACAGCAGCTAAAATCTATGTGGCAGCTATTTGTGATTTGATGGAAATTAAGTAAAGAACATGGAGGATTCATTATGCTGATGAAACAATTGATCGAGGTATATGATCTGCTTGACAGCAGTTATGCCAGCGGAAAACAGGTGGAAGGTTATTTAAAAGGCATACGAAGCGATGCCGATGTGGAAGTTTATACTCTGAAAGGGCCAAAAGGAAAAACCGATATGGTCAAGGTGAGAATTCCAGGATCAAAAGGGAAAAGCAAAGGCATGGATGCCCCCACCATCGGTTTGCTTGGAAGACTTGGCGGACTGGGAGCCAGACCGGAGCGGATCGGCTTTGTGTCAGACGGAGACGGAGCTCTGATTGCAATCTCTCTGGCATCAAAAATCCTGGATATGCAGAATAAAGGAGATTATCTGGAGGGGGATGTATTTATTTCCACCCACGTTTGTCCCGATGCACCCACCAGAGAGCATCATCCGGTACCGTTCATGGATTCTCCGGTGAACATGGCCCAGGTAAACCGGGAAGAGGTGACAGAAGAACTGGATGCTATATTATCCGTGGACACCACAAAAGGGAACCGGATTATCAATACCAGAGGCTTCGCTATTTCACCAACAGTGAAGGAAGGATATATTTTAAAGGTTTCAGAGAGTATTCTGGATCTGATGCAGATGACCACTGGAAAACAGCCTTTTGTATATGCCCTTTCCCAGCAGGATATCACCCCCTATGGAAACGGCCTTTATCATTTAAACAGCATTCTTCAGCCTGCCACAGCCACGAAAGCACCGGTAATCGGAGTTGCTGTAACAACGGAAGCTCCTGTGGCAGGCTGTGCAACCGGAGCCACGCACATCACAGACTGTGAAGAAACCGCCAGATTTATGCTGGAGGTAGCCAAGGCTTATGGCAGAGGAGAGTGCAGCTTCTATGATGAAGGGGAATATGAGCGGATTCAGTATCTTTACGGCAATATGGAGCACTTTCAGACTCTGGGAACAGGCAATGAGTGCGACGATGATGCATAAATGCTACATATTCTGAATCAGCTCCCAGGCACAGATTCCAAGATAGAGGCGCAGAATATCCTCAACTGCCGATAATTCGCAGCAAAGCAGCTTTTTGACCTGTGTCAGCCGTGAGGTAAGAGTATTCCTGTGTATAAATAATTTCTGGGCTGTATCCGTTAAATTCATGGAATTTTCCAGATATGTTTTAAGCGTTAAAAGAAGCTCGCTTTTGTTTTCCTGATCATAGGAAACAAGCTCTTTTACCGTATCTGTGTAAATTTTATTTAACTCATAGGAACTAAGCTGAGTCAGGACATGGTAGGCGTACTGCGCAGAGTATGAATTAACAAGAGAAGCTTCCGCAAATGGAGTCTGCAGATGTAAGGTCTGCAGGCTTTCTTCATATGCCTTTGCAATGGATGAGCAGGATAAATGGCACCGGCTGATCCCAAGTCTGAAAAAGGAGTGATAGTCGTTCAGCGCTTCCAATAGCTGAGAAACTGCCTGATTAACAAGAAAAAGTGCCTTTCCATTGGAAACTTGTTTTGAATACAGAAAAAATATAACAATACGGTTATCATGGTTGCACAAAAAGTATTTATAATCAAGACGAATCATTTCATGATTGATTAAGTTGTACAGACTCCTAAACATTTTGTTTTCCTTATCCAGGCATTCAAACGTGACGCAGATTCGTTTTAACTGATAAGGAAATGAGTAAGAGTCGCAGATCAGCTGAATCTCCTCCGCAGATTTTTTCTTCTTATCGGTAAGCATGTAAAAAAAAGAATCAAAATAATTTTTCTGTGAAAATGTCCTGTTTTGAACCTGCATGGAGGACAGCTCCAAAGCGATTACCGAAAAAATCTGCTTCAAAATAACGGCGGTTGTCTCATCAATATTCGTTTTTGTATGATCGATACACAAATAATGCCTGTTGTCAGGAAGCAGAAAGGTCTGAAAGCTGAGGAGCGTATTATTGAAATAAAACGTTCGATTTCCAGAAGGATCTTTTTCGGTGTCCTGCCGGGACACTGTATGGAGAGGCTGGGCATGCAGCTTATTTATTTTGTTGAATTCCTCCTGTTGTCTGGGAGGAATATAGTAATATAGCGGAAAATCGGAGATGGTGGTGATCATCACAATGGAATTGGTATAATGGGATATTTCTTCCAGCATTTTCATAATCCCTTCTTTATTAAAATAGAGATGGTGAAATTTTTCTGTTTCCCTGAGAATAAACTGCTGCAGGGAAATCTTCTGGTCAATTAAGTTCTGATTGATTACGCTGATGATATTGGAATAGACATGATAATATGGTACGGAGACCAGAGGAACCCCATATTTTTCAGCCTCTTTGATCAGGGAATCTGGTATCTGATCAAAGAAGCGCTTTACTTTTATACAGAAAGCAGTGCATTCAATGGCGTGGAGATCGGCAATGACCTGCTTTTGCAGTTCCACGTCATTATAGAATATATATCCGGTTGTCAGAATAATCTCATGTTTCTTAATCCATCTTACACCATCGGGATTATCAAGAACACTGATTCCGGTAATCGGCTTTTGAAGGTCTTCTTCTCTGCCGATAAATTCAAGGTTGTCAATTGGAGTTTCATATAGAAACCATCCGAGAGTCAGGGGCGGATACTTCATTCCATTCTCCTTTCACAGCGTATCAAAAGTTTGCATTCCATTTTTATTAACGACAATGATAACATTGATCCTCCCTTATTACAAGTTTATGTTGTAAAAAAATGTCGAAAAAGAGCCTTGTGTTTTTTCTGCAAGGCCGATATAATGGTAAAAAATAATGCCGGAAAGAGAGGAACATATAAATGATAAAGGATCTTACAGTTTCCGGGTTTCTGGAAGAACTGTCCTCCAAAAATCCCACACCGGGAGGCGGTGGTGCGGCAGCTCTTGGTGGTGCCCAGGGCGTGGCATTAGGTGAGATGGTAATTAATCTGACTCTGGGAAAAAAGAAGTATGCGGATGTGGAAGAAGAGATGCGGCGTCTTCTTATAAAGCTGGAGGAAATAAAAAAAGAATTTTTAAGACTGGCTGATGAGGATGCGAGAGTATTTGCGCCTCTGGCAGCAGCCTATGGCTTACCTTCCACAACGGAAGAGGAAAAAAAACATAAGGAAGAAGTTTTAGAAACCCATCTTCTTGCAGCCAGCCTCGTTCCCAAAGCTGTTATGGAACAGGCGCTGGAAGCAATTGCAGTCATGGATATTCTGGCACATAAGGGCAGCCGCCTGGCTGTCAGTGACGTGGGCGTGGGTGTTTCATTTCTCAGATCAGCGCTTTTAGGAGCAAAGATGAACGTTTCCATTAATACAAAATTCATGAAACAGAGAGAAACAGCCAGTCAGCTGGACCAGGAGGCGAAAGCGCTTGCTGAGACAGGAGTCAGGCTCTCTGATGAGATATATGCTGACGTGGAGGCTGCGTTAAAGTAAAGATAAAGGAGTTTAAGGTATCGTGATAACATTAAAAGGAGCAGCTGTGTCTGCCAAAATCAGAGAAGAGGTAACGGAAGCTTTACATGAGTTTCCGGGAGCAGCACCGAAGCTGGCAATTGTAAGAGTGGGAGAACGTCCCGATGACATGGCATATGAACGTGGTGCATTAAAGAAAATGGAAAACTTCGGACTTCAGGCAGAAAGCTTTTCCTTTCCTGGTGATATTTCAGATGAAGCTTTTCAGGCTGAATTTAAAAAGATCAATGATAATCCGGACATAGACGGAATTCTCCTCCTGCGTCCGCTGCCTGAGCAGATCAACGAACGGGATATCGAGCATATGATCAGCTCTGAAAAGGATTTAGATGGAATCTCACCTGAGAATATAGCCCGTGTTTTTGCCGGAGAGAATGAGGGCTTTGCGCCCTGTACCGCAGAAGCGGTTATTGAAGTGTTAAAGGCCAATGACATCTCCCTGTCCGGAAAGCGGGTGGCTGTTATTGGAAGAAGCATGGTAGTGGGCCGTCCTCTTTCCATGCTCTTACTAAAAGAGAACGCAACGGTTACCATATGCCACACCCGCACCAGGGAGCTAGAGAAGACCTGTAAGGATGCGGAAATCTTAATTGCAGCTGCGGGAAAGGCAAAGATGATAGATTCCTCTTATGTTGGGGCAGATGCAGTTGTGATTGACGTGGGAATTAATGTGGATCAGGATGGAAATCTCTGCGGAGATGTGGATTTTGAGTCATTGAATAGTATTGCTTCTATGGCAACTCCGGTACCGGGTGGTGTGGGGGCCGTAACAACAGCAGTGCTCGCAAAGCACCTGGTAACGGCAGCGAAAAAGCGCAGAGGCAGCAGAAAGTAAATCAGACAGCAATAGTAAAAGCGTTAGAAACAAGGCGATAAAAATATATTCAGCCGGTTTCTGACGCTTTTATTTTTAACCATTTTATTTCTTTGGAATATTGGGATGATGAATTTCTTCCGAAAATTCCGTTAATAAGCGGCGGCGTTTCGCAGTTTCCTCCTGAGTACGGCTTGGATTTTGAATCTTACGCTTTGCTGAGGCACGAACCAGCGGATAACAGGCTGAGAAAAAGGCTACCAGAGCCATGCCTGTAACAAATCCAATGGTCTGTCCTTTAATAAAAGGCATACTGAACATGGCAATGAGGAGACCGGCCAGAGTAAATAAGGAACTGTAGGGGAAGCCGCACAGCCTGCAGTTTCCCTCCGGTTTCCCGTTCTTTTTCCGGAACCGGATATGCGTTGCCATGAGTATAATATAAGTGAAAAGAAGAGCAAATCCTCCGGAACTGATTAAGAATAAATATACTTCAGGAAAAATCAGTCCAAAATAAAGAAACAGCAGCATGGAGCAGCCGGAGAAAAGGATACCGCGGTAAGGAACGTCGGTTCTGTCCTTTAGAAAACCGGGTCCAAGTCCGTCCTCTACCAGAGAACGGAGCATTCTGCCGATTCCAAACATGGCAGCTACCATAGTTGACAATATGGCACTGATTAAGATGACTGTCATGGCAGTGCCGGCCCAGGTCATCTGATAGCGGTTTAAAGCCGTTACCATGGGGCTCACCTCTTCGCTTAAGGATGAGGTAGGTACCAGAAGCAGTAGAACTGAAATGCAGAGAATATAAAGCGTCACCAGCCATCCCACGGTCATATGAATGGCCCGGGGGATATTTTTTTCCTTGTTCTGTGTTTCACTGGCCGCAAGTCCGATAATCTCAAAGCCAGCATAGGTGAAAAGAACAATCAGCATGCTGCCGGCCAGGTTTTTAATGCCGCCTGGGAGAAATGGTTCAGATCTTAAAACCTGAAATCCCATGGGCTGATAACCTGGAACGAAACCGAATACGATCAGAGCACCAAAAAGAATAAATCCCAGGATGGCAGCAATCTTTACTCCGGCAAGGATACTTTCCAGACTGCTGAGCTGGCTGGCTCCAAGAAGATTAATAAGGGTCACTCCGAGAATCAGAATTGTTCCAAGAACCGGTATGGAGATATTAGGAAACCATGTCCGAAACAGCAAAGAGACAGCAGTTGCTTCACTTGACATGGCAATCACCATACCGGTCCAATAGACCCACCCAACAACAAAACCGGCCCCGTTGCTTAAATATTCCGAAGCAAATGACCGGAAGGAACTGGAGGCAGGATTGGAAACGGTCATTTCTGAAATGGCAAACAGGATGAAATAGACCATGACTCCGCATAGAAGATAAGAAAGTATTATCCCGGGACCAGCGGCCTGTATGGCAACGGATGACCCGAGGAAAAAGGAACCGCCGATCACGGTCCCCAACGCCATCATTGTTAAGTGGCCTGCAGTCAGGCCATTTGTTTTCTGTTTCATGGGACGCCTCGCTTTTTGCTTTTTGTCTTAGTATTTCTGTTATTGTGAAACTTATTCGAAATACAGGAACACAAAGAAAAATCAGGGGCATTTCAATCATATTTCTAAGAATCTTTCTTTTCATCCTTCATTAAATTGAGGGATAGTGCCTCATTATAAGCCTGTTTGCATGCAGCCAGATCTTTTTCCAGCAGAGCATTGTAAATAATAACATGTTTGTCCGGATCTTCGTTGTACTTCTTTTCTATCCAGAGATTATTTTTCCTGGGTATAATTTCAAGCAAATACTGGCGGATTATATTTTTAATCAGTAAAAATAAATCAGCATAAACTGTGTTGTGGCTGATACGGAAAATATGGTAGTGGAAAATAAGGTCTTCCTCTACCAATGCCTGTATGGATTCATCAGTTCCTTTTTCCTGGCATTCTTTCCTGGCTGTCAGATACCGGTCCAGCTGTTTTTTTAAAAGATCCAGCTCATGATCTGTAGCATGGATCATAGCCAGCCTGCAGCATTCCACTTCTATCAGCATACGCAGTGAATAAATTTCGTCAATCGGCTTTTTAGAAGAAAAAAAGTCTGAAATATCATAAAAAATATCTCCAAGGGAGAATTTTTTCACGTAAGTCCCTTCTCCCACCTTTGTTTCCACAACCCCTAACGTATTAAGTTTCTGAAGTGCCATACGTACAGTAAGGCGGTTCACTCCATAAAGCTCTGCCAAGCTGCTCTCTGACGGAAGTTTCTCGCCGATTTGCCATTCCTCTGCAAGAATGGATTGCTTGAGACTTTCGCATACCTGCTCTACAGCAGAAATGTGTGTAATTTTCATTGATTTTTTATCATTCATTTTTTCTCACTCGCTTTTTTAAGTTGTACCTATTTTGACATAAAAAAATATATATTGCAATTCTTTTTTCAGATTTGCCATTTTAGAGAAGAATATAAAAGATGCATTACTGTTAAAAATGTACAATAAAAGATGTTTTTATTTGTATATAACATAAAAAATAAACAAAGGATTGACACCGATTAAAAGTTGATGTACGATTAACCTAGCGAACAAGTGAACAAACAAACAAGGAGGTTACAAGATGATAATTACAAAGGTTGACGTGTTTCAGATTAACAATCCGGATAACCCAATGTGGAAGCCGGTACTATGCCGGATTTATACGGATGAAGGGATTTACGGAGACGGAGAAGCTGCCATGGCCTATGGGATCGGGTCCACAGGCGCTTTTGGTATGGTTCAGGATTTATCCAGACTGATTATAGGCATGGATCCACTTGATAATGAAGTGATCTGGAATAAGCTTTATAAGCAGACGTTCTGGGGACAGAATGGCGGTTGTGTATTTACGGCAGGAATGAGTGCCATTGATTTAGCCTTATGGGATATACGAGGCAAGTTCTTTGGTGTGCCGGTTTATAAGCTGCTGGGGGGAAAAAGGCAGGATGATCTCAGAACCTATGCCAGCCAGCTGCAGTTTGGCTGGCAGCCTTCCATGGAAGCTGCTTATACAACAGAGGATTACGTAAAGTATGCAAAAAAGGCAGTTTCTGAAGGATATGACTGTATTAAGATTGACTTTTTTACCTACAAAGAGGATGGCACAAGCTACAGCGATACAGAACGTACCACACTTTTGCCTCCGGAGAGGCTTGACACCATAGCCGGAAGGGTAGAAGCAGTCCGTAATGCAATCGGCCCAAAGGTGGATTTAATTATTGAAAATCATTCATTTTTGGATGCGCAGTCATCCGTCCAGCTTGGAAGAGCAATTGAAAAGTACAATATATTTTATTATGAAGAACCCAATACGCCGGATCCTGTTACAGCCAGGTACATATCAGGCAGTCTGAATTTCCCGATTGCCAGCGGGGAGAGAATCTATACCAGATGGCAGTATGCAAAATATTTTGAGAATGCCTCCTTGCAGGTGATCCAGCCGGATCTTGGAACATGCGGAGGAATCACAGAAGTAAAGAAAATTGCAGATATGGCTTATACCTACGATATAGCGGTACAGATTCACGCCTGCGGCAGTCCCATCAGCACCGCAGCCGCACTTCAGATAGAATGCGTAATTCCAAATTTCGTTATTCATGAACATCATATTGTAAATCTCTGCGATTTCAATAAAAAGCTGTGTAAATACGATTATCAGCCCGTGAACGGTAAATTTAAGGTTCCAAAACTTCCGGGCCTTGGCAATGAACTTTCTGATTTTGTTATCAATGGGGAAAAGGTAACAATAAAAGGAGATAAGTTATTCTGGTCCATGTAGTGAGTTTTTCTGGAGGAGGTATTTTATTATGGGCAAAGACGGAGTTAAGAAAGAAGAGGGTGTTCTTGGGTTTACGGAATTGTGGGCGATTGGAATTGGCCAGGTAATCGGCGCAGGGGTTATTACCCTCATCGGACCAGCCATAGGCCTTACTGGTTATTCGGTATGGCTGGCTTATTTTGTGGCGGTTTGCCTTGGTGCTATTACGAATCTGCCGATTATTATTTTTTCATCAGTTACAAAGTATTCCGGAGGAGATTATTCCATCATCACTATGCTTGGGGGGCAGAAGGCTGGCGGGATGTATATTGTAGGATTTTCATTACAGACTCTGGGAATGTCACTGTTTGCCACAGCTCTCGGCTGGTATGTAAATTCCATGTTTCCTGATGCAAATGGAATGATTGTGGGGATCTTCTTCCTTGTATTCTTCTATTTCATTAATATGATGGGGGTTGCAAACATGGCGAGAGCCCAGAAAATTATGAGCGCAATTTTGGTTGCATCCCTTCTCCTGTTCATCTTTGCGGGGGCACGAAAGGCAAATTTCACACCAGCCTTTGATTTTGGCAGCAGTGAGTTTTTTAAAGGAGGCAGCAAAGGCTTCTGGGCAGCCGTTATGCTGTTGGTCTACTCCTGTCAGGGATATAAATTTAATGTTAATTACGGTGCCCAGACAAGGAATGCAACACGGAATATGCCTTTATCCATGCTGGCTGTTGTGCCTGTACTGCTTGTGGTATACTGCGGAGCCGCACTGATTGATTCTGTAGTACTGCCTATCGAAACCGTTGCAGGCAAGCCTCTTACTTTGGCGGCAGGAGAGATTCTTCCAAAGGCACTGTTCTACGTGTTTATGTTTGGAGGTCCTATCATGGCACTTTTAACAACGATGAATTCCAGCTATGGTGCGATGTGCGGCCCCTTTTTAAAAGCTTCAAAGGATGGCTGGTTTCCTGAGAAGCTGGGAGCGGTTAACCGGAAAGGAGGAGCTTATGTAGTTCTGACAATTCAGCTGGTAGTGGGGCTGATCCCGGTATTGCTTGGATTTTCAGTTAAAATGATTGTTAACAACATGATGTTAATTACTTCTGTTTATAATTTCCTGCTGTTTTATTCCCTTACCAGGGTTCCGCAAAAGATGCCTGTTAAATGGGCAAAAGCCAGAATGCATATGAGTAATCCGGTGTATTATTTCATTCTTGCAGTTGCATTTATCGTGCAGGCAGCAATTGGCTGGAATTCCATGAGATCGTTAACGCCAGCGCTTGCAGTATTTAACATTGCAGCTTTGATTATCTGCTTTACATATGCAATTGTGCGCCACAGATCGGGGAAGACTCACGTGGATACGGAAGGAATGGTAGAATTAGGATAAGAAAGGTTGAAAATAATTATGAAAATAATAAAAATTGATGTGTTCCGTCTTCAGACCTCTAACAATCGTATGAACAGCCCTATCGGCTGCCGTATTTACACGGACAATGGTATCTTTGGAGACGGAGAAGCTGGTATGGCTTACGGAACAGGGGGAAGCGCTGCATTTGGCATGGTGTGTGACTTGGCGGAGCTTGTTATAGGAATGAATCCTCTTGATACGGAAGCTATATGGGAGAAGATGTATAAAAGTACGTTCTGGGGGCAGAACGGCGGTCCAGTCATATTTTCCGGTATTGCAGCTATTGATGTGGCTCTCTGGGATATCAAAGGCAAATATTTTAACGTCCCATGTTATGTACTCCTGGGCGGAAAGCTGCGGGATAAGCTGAGATGTTATGCCAGCCAGCTGCAGTTTGGCTGGGGAAAAGAAGGAGAGGAGCAGCTTTGGGCGGTGACTCCGGAGGATTATGCCGATAATGCCCGTCTGGCAGTGGCTGAAGGTTATGATGCCATTAAAATCGACTTCTTCGACCGTAATGAAAGGGGAGAAAAGCTGACTTCTCTCGACACCACCGGACTTCTCTCCCCCAAAAAACTTCGTATGGTGGAGGCGCGGATGAAAGCGGTCAGAGAGGCCATTGGTCCTGATGTTGATATTATTATGGAGAATCATTCCTATCCCGATGCTTTAAGTGCTGTACAACTGGGAAAGCTGGCGGAACAATACGGGATCTGGGCATTTGAAGAGCCAAATACACCAGGGATTAAGACATCGGAATATATTACGAAAAACATTTCTATTCCGATTGCAAACGGAGAGAGGATATTCAGCCGCTGGCAGTATGCACCATATTTTGAGAAGAATTTAATTCAGCTGGCGCAGCCGGATATCGGAAACTGCGGGGGAATAACTGAGGTGAAGAAGATCTGCGATTTGGCATATATTTATGATGTGGCCATTCAGGTACATGTGGCGGGCAGCCCTCTTGCTACTAACGCAGCCCTTCATTTAGAAGCAGCCATACCTAATTTTACCATACATGAGCATCATGTCTGCAACCGTATGGAGACCTCGAAGGGGCTTACAAAATACAATCTCCAACCTGTAAATGGCAGTTTTACACTGCCGGAGCTTCCTGGGCTTGGCAATGAATTTTTAGAATCAGCTATCAGCTGTGCACGTATGTTTCAGTCAATTGAATAGAAACTAAAAGGTGGTGCCGATTTCATAACGAAAATATAGTTATGAGACCGGCACCTTCCCTTTGGCACGGGCCTGTTTATTTTTTCCTCGCCCTGATTAAATACTGGTAGGCGGTAAATGCCTCCATACTGCTGGAACTGATGGAGCAGAGCTGTTCAATCAGCTTTTGCTGTTCGGGAGTGATATAAATTCTGGTAACACCAATATCTTCAATCTGGTAACCAGTCTGGGAAAACATTCGTGTGATCTCATTCCGGGTGAAGAAACGCAGATGGGTTTTATCCAGAATTCCGCTTTCCTCATAGGTCCAGTATCCGTTTAGCAGATTGCTTACTACCGAAATGTGCATGATATTGGGGATGCTTGCCAGTATGGCTCCGCCCGGCTTTAGATACCGTTTCATATTTTCCAGTACAGCCGCTGGCTGATGAAGGTGCTCTAAAACATCTCCGAAGATAATATAATCAAAATATCCGTCCTCATAGTCCAGTTTCTCCTCTACATTTCCCTGGGTGACAGGAAAGAGAAGGGAAGAGATGTTCCAGGACCCTTCATCCAGTTCAATTCCGTGGAGGGAGGCTTTGGGGTATTTCTTCCTGATGGCAAGCAGGGAGGCACCGCAGGCACAGCCTACATCTAATACATTTATAGGAGTGTCTGTGGGATCTTTAATCAGGGCCAGAATATCCGGACGGGGGAAGAGAGAATAGTTAAGCCGTACATTCCATTTTTCATAAAAATGGCTGTAGTCACTCCACCTTGCCTGATTGCTCTGCTGCAGACCAAAGGTATAAACATAGCCATGATGGCATAAAAAGGTAATTTTCTTCAATTTAAGAAGCTGAAAAGAAAAATCCTTTTCTGTTACTTCCTGTGTCAGGTAATGCTCATCAAATCCTGCGGTTTTGTCAAATAAGTCTCTGCGTATGAGAACCGTGCAGCAGGAAGGAATCAGAACCGGATCCATTTGCTCATCCCCGGGCAGGTTGTGCTCATCCGCATAAACGCTGGCCCGGTCAATGGGAGTGATAAAATCAGTCAGCCCGAAAGCAGGGCCGTTGGTAACCGCGTTGGCTGCACCAATTGATTCCTCCTTATAAAGGGACATACGTAGCTGAAACAATGCATGGGGGAGCAAAGCGGAACCTTTTCCAAGCACGAACAGATCCTCCTGTTTTTTCGTCTGTCCTATGGCTTTATTAAGTGCGGCACCAGGTGTGAGGCCTTTCACGCAAACAAGCTTAATTTCATTTTGCTCCTTCAGCCATTCAGTAACTTCCATAGACTCTTCATCATCGTGGACTATCATGGTTTTTACGTCTTCCCTGTTTAACAGGCATGTCTGTATGATGGCTTTCATCATAGTTAAGTCAGGGACAGATGGGATTAAGAGAGCAGCTTTTGCCAGCTCCGTTGAATGCTCCTTTTCCCAATCCTTTTTAATTTTAGACAGCCGTTTGGCTTCCTCCGGGCTGCTGCACAGGAACAGGCTGTGAGCGTAGCAGAGATAAGCCCGTTTAAGATTGCCGTTCTGGTGATAATAATCCCCCATTTCCTCATAAGTTTTATAGTTTCGGCTATTTTTTGCCGCTTTTTTGTGTAAATCCTGAATATTCATGAAGACTCCTTTCAAGAAATCATAATTTAGTTATGTTAGCACTCTCATACCAGTATATTCTGCTGGTACATGCCGGTGTGATAAAATCTGGTTGGGACAAACATTTGATAGAAAAAACCACAATGATAATATCAAATTCGGATAATTTATTAAGAAAAGCTTAAGTATTGTTGAATTGAAACCAAGAGTATTGTTTGTTATAATAAATAAGACTGTATTTTATGAACAGTTCGAAATATTACACCAATAGAAAGGGGAAAAGAATATATGAGTATGAGTATGATCAATATGAGTATGATTTCCACAATTATCACCGTTGTTCTTGTTGTAGTTATCCTGGGTATCCTGATGTCAGGATACGTAAAGGCTCCGCCGGATATGGCATTTATTATTTCCGGTTTAAGAAGAAAGACGGTGATCGGCAAAGCCAGCATTAAGATTCCGTTTCTTGAGCGGATTGACCGATTGAGTTTAAAGCTGATCCCGATTGACGTTAAGACATCCAATGCGGTTCCTACTGCGGATTACATTAATATCCAGGTAGATGCGGCTGTTAATGTGAAAATCAGCAGTGAGCCAGGCAAATTGTCTTTGGCAGCACAGAACTTCTTAAATCAGAATTCCGAATACATAGGCTCGGTGGCGAGAGAGGTTTTAGAAGGAAACATGCGTGAAATTGTTGGGCGCATGAGACTGGAAGAGATGGTCAGCGACCGTATGAAATTTGCAGAGCTGGTGAAGGAAAATGCCATGCCGGATCTTGCAGCCATGGGACTTGACATCGTCAGCTTTAACGTACAGAACTTTTCCGATGCCAACGGTGTTATAGATGACCTTGGTATTGACAATATTTCCCAGATTAAGAAGAAGGCAGCCATTGCAAAAGCCGAAGCGGATAAAGAGATCGCCATTGCAAAGGCATCTGCAGATAAACAGGCCAATGATGCAAGAATCAATTCGGAGCGGGAAATAGCGATCAAAAATAATGAGCTGGATATTCAGAAATCCGACTTAAAGAAAATTGCTGATGTGAAAAAGGCAGAGGCAGATGCTGCATACCAGATTCAGCAGGAAGAACAGCGTAAAACCATTGAGATCACTTCGGCTGATGCGGACATTGCCAAGCAGGAAAAAGAAGTTTTAATTAAGCAGCGGGAAGCCGAAGTTATGGAAAAATCTCTTGATGCGGAAATCAGAAAGAAAGCGGAAGCCGATAAATTTGCCAGACAGCAGAAGGCAGAAGCCGAGCTTTATGAGCGTCAGAAAAACGCGGAAGCCAAGAGGTTTGAAAAGGTTCAGGAGGCAGAAGCACAGAAGGCAAGTGCAGAAGCCGAGCGTTATACAAAAGAGCAGGAAGCCCAGGGAATCCGTATGGTGGGTGAAGCGGAAGCGGAAGCCATCAAGGCAAAGGGTCTTGCAGAAGCAGAAGCCATGGAAAAGAAAGCCCAGGCTTATCAGAAATACAACAATGCGGCTGTTGCTGAAATGATCATTAAGGTATTGCCGGAAGTGGCAGGAAAGATTGCAGAACCTCTTTCTCAGATTGATAAGATTACTATCATCGGAGGCGGAGAAGGCGGCAGCCTTGATTCTGTATCCGGCAACGTTCCTGCCGTTATGGCAAAACTGTTTGAATCCATGAAGGAAACCACTGGTATTGATTTAGGTGATATTGTAAAAGCCGGAACCTATGATGCGAAGGTAAACCGGAATATTAACATCAGTGGAGTGCCGGAGATTACCATTAAACAGGAAGACAAGACGGTGGTTCAGAAAGCAGATGCAGGAACAGATACAGGAACAGATACAGGAACAGATACAGAACCAACTATGTAATGAGGATTGCGGTATCGGAGAGAGAAACTCTGGTACCGCTTTTTTGTACCTTTTTGTGCCCAAAATGGACAGAATCTTACCAAAAATTACATTTAGAGCGTTATTTATTACATGACACGCAAAAATGTTACGAAATAAAGTATAATATTTTAAAATATATTATTTTGTAATTATTGGAACTAATTGTAATTTTATATGATTAAGGAGATTCAAAGAGACAAATTTAAAAGGAGGAAATTTTATGGCGGAATATATAAACATAAAAATCATGTTAAATTCCCAAGAAATATTTTTAATTAATCCCATGATAAATATTCAAAAAAACACAGGAGAACATACAAAACTGAAAATACAGGGGATTGTCAGGGAGAATAGCTATCGACAGCTTATTATTGCTGACACAAGTACTGATGTGCAGGTACAACTATCAGATCAGCCTGAAAATATTTTCTGGGGTATTGTAACTTATATTGATATTCAGGTTAGTGTATCTGAAGGAAAACAATATCAGGAGCTTTGTTTGGAAGCAAGGTCATTTAGCAGTTTGCTGGATAAAAATAAACAGTATCATTCTTTTCAAAAGCAGACTGCCTCATATAAGGAAATTATTGAATTTATTTTAAAAGATTACCAGGGGGCCAATTACATATTAAACCCTGAAGTATCAGGAAAATCTTTAAACCGTTTTGCAGTGCAATACAATGAGACAGACTGGGAATTTCTTAAGAGAGTAGCCTCCTTTCTTCATGTTCCGCTGGTAGCCAGTCATAATACGAAAGGTGCAAAATTTACATTTGGAGTAATTTGGAAAACTAAAGTATTCGAGATTTCCCTAGAAGATGAGTGTCAGGTAGAGATTATACATAGTTCTATTAATAAATCAGAAACAGCAGCAGATGATTATCAGGGAGAGCAGCAGTATTTTAAATGGAAGATAGATAGTCCGGAAGTTCCGGTCTTTGAAGTAGGAGACTGTGTACTTTATAAGGGAATTAAATGTTACGTTAAGAAAGCAGATGTGGTAATACAAAACCATATAATTTCACAGGAGTGTTATCTATATGGTAAAAAAGGCTTTTATGTCCCTCAAGAAAGAAATCCATATATAACAGGTTTATCGCTTCCTGGAAGTGTAAAAGAGGTGAAGAATAACCAAATAAAGGTATCACTTGATATTGATGCGTTAAATGAAAATGAATGCTGGTTTCTTTACTCTACTTTTTATTCCACCTTTTATTGCATGCCAGAGAATGGAGACAGAGTAAATTTGTATTTTCCAGACAATATAGAGAATCATGCTTTTGTATTGAATTCTGTCAGAACAGTTCCACAAAAGGCTGTAATTGATTCCGCATCTCAAAAGACAGATGGTACTTCTGGGGATACTGGAAAGCAGGCAGGAACAGATTCTGTTAAACAGATGCAGGGAACGGAAGAGACAGAAATAGACATTTCACCAATATTGGAAATGCTGGCCAATCCTCAAAATGGAAAGCTTATCAATGCTTCCGTTACCTATAAGGAGAACAATGATAAGGCATCTTCCCAGCAGCAAGGGCAGGCTGAAAATAATGGTGGGAATGCTCAAAGAGGTATGGGGGGGACCTCCGGAACAGTAGCAAAAAGTGCTCAGCCCAATTATGATTTCCAGACCCTGGCCGCTAATGAAAACACAAAGGTCCTATGTACGAAAGGTGGGAAAATGGTAATTTTAGATGACTCGAATGGCAGCGTCTCTATAGTCTGTAATGATGGGACCTTTATTGGGTTGGCAGGTTCGAATATTACGATTACCTCCAATAATAAAATAACTTTTTATGCAGCAGAAGATATTAATCTATCAGCAGGTAAAACTCTTAACATATCAGCAAAAGAAAAGATTCAGATAAATTGTGATCAGTGTGGATTGGAAATAGTACCTGAGAAGATAGGAATACAGGGTACGGATATAAAGATAAATGAATAAAGGAGCAGATGGAATGATTACGACAGGAGCAAATCCCAAACAGGCTATTATTATGTCAGAATTAAAAAATAATTTTGGAAAAAGCGTATCTAATGGAATTTTCAGTGCGGCGGGCAAGGTTTTTTTCCCAACAGGGACCCAAATGGAAAAGGCAGTGCAGAAGGGATACTATAATATCATTCAGTCCATGGTAAGCAGTCAGTGTTATAAAGACCAGAAATAGGGGGGATTTGATGCAGAAAGCGGAAGCACTGAAAATTTTTTTAGAGAAAGATGTGAAAGAAAGATCCAGAATTTTTTTATTAAGTTCCTTAGATGAGTTGAAGATAGAATTAAGACAGAAGAAGATAGAAGCTTTCGTAAATGATTTTCTTATATTGCTCAATGAATGCGAAAAATCAGGAGAATCTGTTCGTTATATTCAGCTCTCACTTGTCCGGTCAAAGGCACTTAGCAATAAGCCTTTTTATATTTTAGAAGGATATGGAAGTCTGTTTTATCTTTCACAGCCAATTGCAGTACACGAACTTAGTCTCGACTGGTTCTATGAAAAATTTAATGAATTCTGCGAAGCTGTTAAGAAGGACAGCAAGAAATATATCCTTAAGATTGGAGGAATGGAATTAGACCGCATAATTCTTGCAGAACTTATTAACTGCAACAGATTACTGAAATATCTTTTGGAGGAATCATTGGTACATATCATTAACTTGGAAGAATTTACTAAACTTAAACTATCGGAAGGAATTCAGATTCAGATAGGGGAATATAGAGGACCGTTTGAAACGATTATGGTAACCAACGAGTATACAAACAATTTAGGCAGGTGGTGGAATGGAATATTATAGAATCACGCAAAAGGATGACTGGTGGAATGTAATAAAACCTGAGGTTCCCCATGTGACTGAAATATGGGCAAGATCTGAACCATTTTTTCTGCCAGGGCTGTCAAAGGAGCCGGACGATTATTTAATGTTTTTGCCTTTTTATGATGGTGATGCATTTTTGATTTCAGACCCAGTTAAATATATTTGGAAAAAATACCAAAAAGGAGGCAGATACCGTCCATGTGCATTTGGAAGCGTAAAGCAGAGACAAATTCTGCCCTATTGTTTTATGATGCCAAGAATTCTGGAAGCAATCCACAGTGATACAGAATATTTTAAGAATGGTGATATCAGGGAACTGATTTTAAATAAAAAAATCATTGGTGCAAACCGGGTATTTGGCGTAAGATCTCTCAGACGCATCAGACTGATTGTTTCAGCAGATGTACTGGAAGAAATGATAAGAGAAAATATAACCGGATATAACTGGTCGATGGTTAAAACAAGTCAGGAGTGATTTGAGATGTCAAAAAAGTATGTAATAGAAGAAGCTCTTCTAAGCTGCCAGTATGGGAATGGTACTTGTAAATTAAAACCATGGGATGACCGTCATATTTATACTGGAGATAAGCTGATTGCCAGTGAATGTGATATTGGAAAATTGTGTTGTAATGGAACCTTTGGTTCGTGCAGGAGTCCGTTTGTGGCTTCTGTAAAGCGTGAGTACAGAGATGGATTGAAGAGTCAACAGCAGTTGGTTTTATGTAATGATATACCATGTGAGATGTCTGTAAGGCTTCAATGGCAAAATGCGAAGGAAGATGTTTTTTTAGGAGGATATAAAGCTTTACTGGATGATGGCTGGACTATTTGTGAGACGGGGTTAGGCATTATTTCACTTGTTGATTCGGGGCAGACGCAAGAAGCACTAATCCAGGAAATGCAGGAACGGCTTTTGCAATTAAACAGTATTGTTGATGACTATATTAGTAAACATGGAATTTCGCCAAAACAGAAATCTGCAATAATGGATAGTGTACTGCTGTGGAATGGATATTTAGGTCAGGACATTTGTTGGGATTATAAAAGCAATGGGACTAATCGCGAATTCTGTTCTTATTTAGAAAAAACAAACCCGCATTTATTCAATTACTTTGAACGTGGTCTTTATATTGAAGATGGGGAGAACGGACCTATTGATTTAAGTTATATGATGGGGGTTAATAAAGCTCTTAATGGAACGAAAGATGAATGGGAATGTGTATCACAGACTATTGCAGAAGACAGGGGAATGTATAACGGATATTTGGAAGCATGCCGACAGGAGCGTGGAAAAAATTCCTATGAATTTCTAAACAGTTTTTTTAACTCTTACAGTGATCCAGACTACGATAGTTATGGAAGATACCAATCATATGCCAGTTATCCGCCACAGGAATGGAGAGACAGATATTGCCTGGATCAAGGCTATGACCCAAATGAACTATCTGTTACAGAACAGAATATAGGTATTTTACACAACATGATTACAGGAAGAATACAAGATCATATGCCTTTTAACATAGAGGGAGATCCAAAGCTGGGAGAAATTGTACAAGAACAGTCAAAGAACGCGAATAAGGTTGCTGATTTATTTCTTGGAGCGCTGAGAGAAGATTTAAAGAAGGGGGAATGAACATGGAGATTCTGGAACAGGGAAGTCTGGAATTGATTGGGAAGGAATGTTTTGGTTCCCTGGCAGATGTAAGCCTGCAACAGAGTTTTGGGAAACATGGTTTTTTAAAGGCGATTGTATGGCTGAAATATGGAATAGAATGGGATGAAAACAGCAAGCAGTGGGAAGATATGCCGATTGCACTGATTCCCAGAGGTAAGGCACAGGAGCCTATATTTTCCGGAATAGTAACTTCCTCTGCATTTTCACATATTAATGGGAGACCTGTGGTAAAATTGGAGGCTTATTCCTATACGATCATAATGGACAGATTTAATAGAGATCGTTCCTTTCAACAGGAGAGTAATACATATGGCGGTTTAGTTCGCAGCATACTGTCTCCCTATCAGGCGGCATATATCTGGAATCGTGAAGGACGTGACGAACCAGTGGGAAGATTTCTGATGCAGTACCAGGAGAGCGATTGGGAATTTTTACGCAGGGTAGCATCTCTTTATGGGCACCCAATTATACCGGAAGTACGTTTTCCTGGAGCAAAGATGTTTATCGGACTGCCTGCAGGAAGAAAAGCTCAGCCTTTGGCTGCTGATCAGTACCGAATTAAAAAAAGTCTTGAAAAAACCTGCAGGAACCTGGATAATAAGACTACGGGAGGCCTTTCAGAGGGATTGGAGATAGAGGTCAAAGACAGCTATGAAAATTACTTTCTCGGAGATATTGTAGAATTTCTAAAAGTCCATTTGGTAGTAACAGCAAAGAATTCTTACCTAAAAGGCGGTCAATGGATTCATGATTATAGTTTGAGACCGTCATTGAATTGTAAAATGGAGCGGATGGATAACCTTAGACTGGCGGGAGCAGCCATATCAGGAAGGGTACTGGGAACCTCCCTGACATCTACCATGCTTGCTTTGGATACAGATATAGGGGAAGGAACTGTGGAAAGCTGGCATGTACAGCCGGTATATTATGCAGGTGGGGGAAAAGGCTACAGTGGACAGCCTGAAAAGGGTGACGGCCAGTACCTGTATTTTCCAACCATGCGGGAAGAAGACCGTTTCATTCTGGGAGGAGCAGATGCAGGAGAAGAGAGGATCTCGTCCATTGTGAGTAAGGCCTCATCTGAAGAAAAAAAGGAAGAATTGAAGAGGAAGAAAGTTTCGGCAGGAGGAGATGGTTCGGCAGCATCCCAGCCGCTTTCAAAAACAAAGAGCTGGACAACACCTGGAAATCAGAAACTGATACTGAATGGAAGCGGAGTGAGCTTGTCAAACAAAAAACAGACAAGAGTAAGTGTGAATAGGAATGGGATTAATATATCCAGTTCTGGAAATCTATCACTTGAGACAGGAAATATTCTTGGGTATGGCAAAAATATAGAAATGAATGCTAAGGAATATGTCTGGATTAATTGTGAAGAGAGCGGACTTCTTCTGTTACCAGATGCAGTTCATATGAAGGCAGAAGAGATCTACATAGAAAGCCCACAAAATGTTCCGCATGAAATTGTTAAGGAAGATGCTGTTGAGGAGATTCTGGGTATTTACGAAAAATCAAAAAAAACAATACCCCCTATATATGCTTCAGATGGAAGCATAATACGAAGAGAGGGGTATGACGATATTCTTTTCAGTGAGGAGCTGTTTCACTATTTTGAAGAAAATGTGTATGGTAAGGGTGAGTACGAGAATCCAATTGGGCAGCCAGTCCTGAATTTTTATGATAGCTGGTTGGATGAGACATATGGGAAATCTAAATTAAAGAAATTTTGGGAGCATATGAGCACTCTCGATGGATTCCAGGATATGCTTGATGTTGCAGGGATTGTTTTTGACGGAGCAGATCTTCTAAATTGCTTTATTTACGCTTGCCGGGGGAATGGCAAGGAAGCAGTACTTTCATTAATTTGTACAGCACCGCTGATCGGTGATCTGATAGGAAAAGGCGGTAAGGCGGTAATGGGAGCCAGTACAGATTTGGCTGTAAAGCTTGGAAAAGACGGAAAGAAGATAGTGGAAGGTCTGGAATTGGTATATAAAACTTCGTCAGATGGAGCCGCATTTTTGAGAAAACATATAGATGACGCTCTGGATCTTTTAAGCAGCGGCATGCACGGGGAAGATGGCTACAGACTAGCATTTGCGGGAGGGGGATATTTTGATGATGCTGGTAAGATAACATTTAGAATAGTTGATGATGGGGGCAATGTTTCATCTTATGTCAGGTATATCGATGATGTTGTGGATGGGGCGAATAGAAGTGCTAGAGATGGAAGTGCCAAAGTTGCAATTGAGGGGGCGGGTAAGAGTATTAATCCTAATGAAATCAGATTTAGCCAGAGTTCTGTAAATGGTGCAGATGATATTATTACAAGTATGAAGAAAGATGGCTGGGTTGGAGATCCAATTGATGTAGTTAAAATGCCTGATGGAAGCTATACCACTATTGATAATACAAGGGTTGCGGCAGCAAGAGAAGCTGGGATTAATGTTCAGGCTAACGTACATAATTATAACGATCCGTTGCCAAGTAATTTTGTCAACCGTTTTACAACTCCAAAGGGAGTACCATCTACGTGGGGTGAGGCTACAAACTTAAGAATACTTAAACAAAATTCAGCATTTAGAGGAAATTATCCATCGGGCTCATTTGATATGCCTAAAATGAAAAATTAAAGGAGTATTAAAAATGTTAGAAAAATTAAAAGAATATGAGAATTTACTTGGTTATAAATACCCTGATGCATATCTAAAGGTTGTTGAACTTAAATTACTTGATTTTGATAACTGGTTTTTAATGAGCTTTGAGCAATTGGTGGATCGAAGGGAAGAACTAATTAAAAGATACCCCAATAGAAATCTGGTTCCTTTTGCTGGAAGATACGATAGCGATGACATTGCATGTTTTGAAATAGATTTTGGCGAAAAAGTATTTATTGTTCACGATTATGCGACTGAAGGATTTGAAAGAAGGCAAGAATTTGATGACTTTTGGTCGTGGTTTATTAGCGCTATTAAAGAACTCATTGGAATAGAGTAAGGAAGTGAAATCATGAATTATTCAGAATTAAGTAAGGAAGTATCTTATGCTTTACGTCATGCACCATGGGAGTATGAACTGGAGATGGATGAAAACGGTGGTGTACCACTAGAGCAATTATTAGCTTCTTTACACCTAACTTCAAAATGGGAACATCTTACTGAGAAAGATTTAATGGAAATGATTGAAATATCAGAAAAGAAGCGACATGAAATTTATGATGGTAAAATCAAAGCATTTTATGGACATTCTATACCTATGAAAATTATTAAAGAAGAAAAGATGCCCCCAGAATTTTTATACCATGGAACAGCAAGAAGATTTCTAAATTCTATTAAGGAAAATGGTTTATTACCCCAAAGTAGGCAGTATGTTCATTTATCACAAGACATTGAAACGGCTGAGACAGTAGGGAAAAGGCATGATAATAAGCCATGTATTTTAATAATTGATTCCTTAAAAGCTTGGAATGATGGGATAAAGTTTTATTATGGTAATGAAAAGGTATGGTTAGCAGATATGGTACCTTACAAGTACGTTTTAGAAAATAGCAATAAAGCTTCCAATTTGTAAATTTACCAAGAGAGCATAGGAAAGGAGCTTAGAATACGGCTGGTTTCAGTTTAAATCTAAGCTCTTTTCCAGTTTATAATTTGTATCTGGTGATATTTTATGCGGTGTACCCATACAGACACCTTAGAAAACCTAAAATTTGGTTGATATCAGAGCTGTTACAGCCACCTGATAGGTGTATCTTGACCAATTTACAGCCACCTGATGAAAATGAAAGGCTATGCTGAAATCCTTATGCAGTCGGCATTGCCGGCTGCTGTGAATCGGCTGGAGCGCCATAAGGTGCACCTGCTTTTAACCTGCATCATTTTCGACCCCATGGTTCATTCCTATTTTTGTAGCAAAATAAGGGATAATCTTACAGTTCGGGAACTTGTAAATGGTTGCGATTGTGCGACCTAAGGTATGTGAAAAACTGGCTTATATGCGACATTCTTCTGAAAAAGCAACTGGAAGACGAACAGGAGGCAATAGATATCCAAACAGTTATTAGACGCAAAGGTAAAATCCTATGTTTTTTAAATTTGCCCAACGAGGTGTTTTATTGCCTGAATGGCATATATGTTCTACCATCGGTTTTAAAGGTCACACAGGGGCAATTATTTGCGACACAGGGCAAACCTAAAGTGGTCTATTGATTCTGTTCCACCAGAAAATTAGCCAGATCATCTACCCTATGGTTCATGGTGAACCATGAATTTACATCAAATAGGATCTATGGTAAAATGATGCTGCCGGGGGTTACAGGGGGAGAAAAATACTTCTTCTGTAGCTCCTTTTCTATTCTTTTTTCTGCCATTCTTTCTCCCAAAAAAAAATCCAGAAATGACTTGCAATCCATTCCATACAGAGTTAACATCAACAACCAATAATAGAAATAACTTGTCCATCCACCTATTGGTTTGTTGTAGATTGGCTGTCGCCCCCTTGCGGACTCATAAAGAGTTAACGCTGTCATCTGAGGTTGCCGGTACAGGATCTGATCGGTTGGAAATAAGATCTGGAGGGAGAGAATTGCAGAAAAGAGAAAATCTGCTTTATGTGGGGATTGACCTGCATAAGGAAAGTCATACCGCAGTGATGGTGAACTGCTGGAATGAAAAGTTAGAGGTTGTCGTCATAGAAAACAAGCCCAGTGAATTTAAAAAGCTGGCAGAAAAGGTAAACAAAAAATCCAATCATCTTGGGCTTGAACCCATTTACGGATTGGAGAATGCATACGGCTACGGCAGAAGTTTAGCTGTCTGGCTGATTGAAAAAGGTTACATTGTAAAAGATATTAATCCTGCCCTGGCATATGACCAGAGAAAAAGTGCACCTATGCTCCGTAAAAATGATGAGCATGATGCGTATTGTGTGGCAACGGTACTCATAAACCAGTTACATACTTTGCCAGATGCTAAGCCAAAAGATAACGAATGGACATTGGCTCAATTAGTAAATCGGAGAGATTTATTGGTGAAAGACGGTATTCGCTTTAAGAACGGACTCCATGAGCAGATATCCATAGCTTATCCCAGCTACAGTAAGTTCTTTAGCGAAATAGACGGGAAATGTGCCATGTATTTCTGGAAAACCTACCCATCCCCTGTTCAATTGCAGGGAAAAACGGCAGAAGACCTAACAATCGAATTTAAGGAAATATCCCGTATTGCCAAGAAAGATAAAGCGGAGTTGATTCTGGATTGTGTTCAGAATGATGGAAATACCTTTCGAGAATATCAGGAATCCAGAGATTTTATCACAACAAGTTTGGTACGGGATTTGGAACATCAAAAAGAAGAATTAGCAGGGCTTGATCAAGAAATCGAGAAAATCCTGCTTAGCTTTGATTATAAACTGACCAGTATGCCTGGAATCGGAACCTCTATTGCCAGCAAACTGATTGCAGAAATCGGAGATATCCGAAGGTTTCCCAGTGCAGACAAGCTGGCAAGATTTGCAGGAGTAGCTCCTGTAAAGTTCAGCTCTGCTGGGAAAGGCAAGGAGCAAAGCTCCAGACAAGGAAACCGCCAGTTACATGGACTGTTTTATTTCCTAGCGGTAACAATGGTTTCCAAGCCAAAGAACGGAATACCCAATCATCCGGTATTTTATGATTATTACATGCGGAAAATCGGTGAAGGAAAGACAAAGTCTCAAGCGCTGGTCTGTATCATGCGCCGTTTGGTGAATATTGTGTACGGAATGATGAAAAACAAGACAGAGTATCGGGAACCGATTCGAAAAGAAGAACAGTAATTTTTCTATTTAAAAACAGCACAAAGACGTGCTATAATTTTTTTAATTGAATAAAGATTTCTACCGTTCGTCGCATACCTCAGTACTCCACCTGAGGGGACGGGGGTTGCTGGTAAAAGTGGTTTGAGTTCTAACAATCCAGAAACATATTTACAAAAAGCATTAAAAAATCAAGGACTGGAAGATACACCAGCCCGAATGAAAGAAAACTGGATAGATGGAGATTATAAATACACTGTAAGAGTCCATGAGGGTAATTCAACATATACGGATGCAGATTCCATTTATAGAGTATCAAGAAAAAGTACAGTAGTAGATGAATTTGGTCAAGGTAGAGGATTAGAATATTTAGGAACTGATGGAAATTGGTATCAAGAGTCAGTTTTAAAAGAATTTTATAAGGATGGAAGTATAAATCCGTTATTTAATGAGAGTGCATCAAAAATGACACATATTCCTTTAGGAGGAGGCAAATAATGAATAACGAAGATTGTATAAAAGTAATAAATAAAATAAATAATTGTTTGAAAGAAAATCAATGGATGGATTTCGAAATATGTAGAATGAATGAAGGTCAAATTATATTAAGTGGTAAGTTGGATGAACTGGATGAAGAGATAATTGAGATTTCTTTTGTTCAACCATTTATGGTTTCCTGTTTAATGAAATTTTCTTATGATGATGGAGATTTTATTTCTTTAGTAGATGGGGAAGAAGCTATTGGTATAAATAGAAATTACAAAGTAGAACAAGGAAATTATATATTTAAATTATCAATTGATGATAATGACAAATCTTGTTTTATAATAGCTAAAGAAATAGATGTTAATATTACAAATGAGAGCGTAAATTTTCTTGTGTCCGGAGAGTGAACAACTATCTGGAATTGAATTAGATATGTAGTAAATTCCTATGATTCGGAACTTATTTGCAATGTCGAACATAAGTTTCTAGCAGTAGTTTCTCCTGATTCCAAATTTATATACTTTCGGACAGCAAAAATAGTCGTTACCTATAGCGTTCTTTTTGTGGGCTCTGCCCACACCCGACCTCTGGAATTATTAGGAAAAAACCGGGCATACTATAAGTACCGACGGAATAAGGAAATCATTAGGATGGTCAGACAGTTGTGGTAAACTGTCTGACCGGTTTTTCTTTATAGATATTCATTCAAGCGTTCCGGATACAATAGCATTAACTGGCTGAGTACTAAATCCCAATTCCGGTACCGCTGCGTCCATTTCTTTTTAACATTCTGACTTGCTAAATATAACATCTTCTCCAAAGAATTGTCACTGGGAAAACTACTTTTGGCTTTTGTCACTTTACGGAATTGTCGGTTGACTCCTTCAATGATATTTGTGGTATACATGATCCTTCGAATATCTTCGTTAAATCCAAAAAACGGGCGTACCACTTCCCAATTCTGTTCCCAGTTGGCTATTGCATAAGGGTATTTCTTGCCCCAAATTTCTTTCACAGTCTCCAGTTCGGATAGAGCCAGCTCTTCTGTAGGAGCCTTATAAACTGCCTTGAAATCCGCTGCAAATTTTTTAATATCTTTATAGGATACATATTTAAAAGAATTACGCAGCATATGAATAATACACCGTTGTACTTCTGCCTGGGGATAAACGGCATAAATTGCTTCTTTAAAACCAGCAAGCCCATCTACACAAAAGAACAAGACCTCCTGTACTCCGCGATTCTTTAAATCATTAAGCATACCAAGCCAGAACTTTGAGGATTCATTTGCACCTATGTTAATACTCAGGATATCTTTGTTTCCATCAAGTGTCACCCCAAGAACCACATAGGCAGCACGATTCATGATCCGACCATCTTCACGAATCTTATAGTGGATCGCATCCATGAAGATAAAGGGATAAACCGGCTCCAGAGGACGAGATTGCCACTCTTTTATTTCCGGTAAAATTTTATCTGTAATCTTACTGACCATATCCGCGGAAAGTTCTATCCCGTACAAATCATGAAGCTGGTCATGAATATCTCTGGTAGACATTCCTCTTGTATAAAGAGAAATAACCTGTTCTTCAATACCAGAAATGTCACGTTGATATTTGGGGACGATTTGGGGTTCAAACTCTCCATTTCTATCTCTGGGAATATCCAGAGTTAATTGCCCAAATTTACTTTTCACCGTTTTTGGAGAATATCCATTGCGCTTGTTATCAGTATCAGTAACTTCTTTTTTGTTTTTTTCATAACCAAGTGATGCATTAAGCTCTGCTTCCATTAATTCCTGCAACATGTCTTTAAAGCTGTCCTTAAATAAGGAGTAGATATCACCGACACTTTTAATATCGTTGTCTGCGATGATTTGCTGTAACTGTTCTTTAGCGATTGCCATAGAAAAAGCTCCCTTCTGAAAATGAATTATTTATCTAATTCATTCCCAGAAAGAAGCCATTTATTTCCAGAGACACAAAATTTATTACACTACTTTACAAATTAATGAAATAGAATTCTATTTAAGGAGTCGTTAATAACCCCGTTAATCTTTTGCATATATGGGCATTCCCTGTAAGTGCGACCCCAGTTTCGACCCCAATGCTAAAAATCCGACCCCTATAAAAAATCCTCTCAGCCCGCATTGCGGGCTGATGTAATCTGAGCCAGGGAAGTTTTTGACCCCGGCTCTTTAACCTGCATCATTTTCGACCCCATGGTTCATCCCTGCTTTTGAAGCAAAATAGACTGAAAATCTTTCAGTTCAGAATTTTATAAATGGTTGCGAATGTGCGACTTGGAGAATATAAAAACTGGCATATATGCGACATTTTTCTGTAAAAGCAACATGAAAACGAACAGTAGGTAACAGTAATCCAAGCACTTAGCAGGTAAAAGAGGAAAATCCATCTTTTTCAGATTTGCCCAACGAGGTGTTTAATTGCCTGGATGGCATATATGTTCCACCATCGGTTTTAAAGGTCACACAGAGGCAATATTTTGTGATACAGGGCAAACCAGAAGTGGTATATTAATTCTATTTCACCAGAAGCTTAGCCAAATCATTTACCCCATGGTTCATGGTGAACCATGAATTTACATCAAACTGGTTCTATGGTAAAATGGTGCTGCCGGGGGTTTCAGGGGGTAAAAAAATACTCTTTCTGTGGCTCCCGTTTCTAATCTTTTTTCTGCCGTTTCTTCTCCTAAAAACAAATCCAGAAATGACTTGCAATCCATTTCATACAGAGTTAACATCAACAACCAATAAAAGAAATAACTTGTCCTACCACCCATTGGTTTGTTGTAGATAGGCTGTCGCCCCCTTGCGGACTCATAAAGAGTTAACGCTGTCATCTGAGGTTGCCGGTACGGGAACTGATTGGTTGGAAACAAGAACTGGAGGGAGAGAATTGCAGAAAAGAGAAAATCTGCTTTATGTAGGGATTGACCTGCATAAGGAAAGTCATACCGCAGTGATGGTGAACTGCTGGAATGAAAAGTTAGAGGTAGTCGTCATAGAAAACAAGCCCAGTGAATTTAGAAAGCTGGCAGAAAAGGTAAACAGAAAATCCAATCACCTTGGGCTTGAACCCATTTACGGATTGGAGAATGCATACGGCTACGGCAGAAGTTTAGCTGTCTGGCTGATTGAAAAAGGTTACATTGTAAAAGACATTAATCCAGCTCTGGCTTATGACCAGAGAAAAAGTGCACCTATGCTCCGTAAAAATGATGAGCATGATGCGTATTGTGTTGCAACGGTTTTAATTAACCAATTACATACTTTGCCGAATGCAAAGCCAAAAGATAACGAATGGACGTTGTCACAACTGGTAAATCGAAGAGATTTACTGGTGAAAGACGGTATTCGGTTTAAGAACGGACTCCATGAGCAGATATCCATGGCGTATCCTAGCTACAGTAAGTTCTTTAGCGAGATAGACGGAAAATGTGCCATGTATTTCTGTACCCATCCCCTGTTCATTTGCAGGGAAAGACGTCAGAAGACCTAACAATCGAATTTAAGGAAATAGCTCGTATTTCCAAGAAAGATAAGGCAGAATTAATTCTGGATTGTGTTCAAAATGATGGAAATACCCTACGGGAATATCAGGAATCCAGAGATTTTATTACAACAAGTCTGGTACGGGACTTGGAGCATCAGAAAGAAGAATTGGCAGGGCTTGATAAAGAAATCGAGAAAATCCTGCTTAGTTTTGATTACAAACTGACCAGCATGCCAGGTATCGGAACTTCAATAGCAAGTAAGTTGATTGCAGAAATCGGAGATATCCGAAGGTTTCACAATGCAGATAAGCTGGCAAGATTTGCAGGAGTAGCTCCTGTAAAGTTCAGTTCTGCCGGGAAAGGAAAGGAGCAAAGTTCCAGACAGGGAAACCGCCAGTTGCATGGATTGTTTTATTTCCTGGCAGTAACCATGGTTTCCAAGCCAAAGAACGGAATACCCAATCACCCGGTATTTTATGACTATTACATGAGAAAAATCGGTGAAGGAAAGACAAAGTCTCAAGCGCTGGTCTGTATCATGCGTCGTTTGGTGAACATTGTGTATGGAATGATGAAAAACAAGACGGAATACCGTGAACCAATTCGAGAAGAGGAACAGTAATTTTTCTATTTAAAAACAGCACAAAGACGTGCTATAATTTTTTAATTGAATAAAGATTTTTACCATTCGTCTGATATCTCAGTACTCCACCTGAGGGGACGGGGGTTGCTGGTAAAAGTAGTCTAAAGACTACTGAAGTGACACCACCAGGTTCTAGTCATCCTGTAAAAGTTTATACTGATGGTAATGCACAGATTAATACAGGTAAAATTGATACATATATGAGAGGAAAAGTTGAATTAGATGTTGATGCTGTTAAATCACGAATAAATGAGTTGAAAAATATAAAGAAAACTAATCCAGAAATCTTTAATAAAAATATGAAAAATGAGCTTAAATCGATTGAAGATAAACTGCACAATTATCAGAGATCACAGGAAATGAGCAAAACACTAAATAATGCTGGCATATTGGACAATGCTGAGAATAATCAGATGATAGCTGAAGAGTTATTAGAAGCAGCTAAGTCTGCAAAGATCGGTAATACGGAAATTATAAGTTATATTGAAGGATCTACTGGAAATATTCAAGTCGTTAGCAGATGGAAGATATTAGATGATGGTACGCCTTATTTGGCTACAGTAATACTAAAACCTATTAAATAATGGAGGTTGTTGTATGGAAGATGAATTAGAATATATCAAAAGATTGGAGACAAGTAAGTTAATTGAAATAATACAAGATATTTTTGGATTTGAGGAAACTAGTGCAGCATTGCTTGAGTTATATAATAGAGATATTAATAAAACCCTTGAATTAGGTATAGATATTCTTGAAAATAATAAGGGTGATGATTATTTGCAAGCTACCGTTTTTGATATTATATATGATATTAATCCGATGAAAACATTGGGCTGCATCTACAAACGAAAAGCTGATATTGGAGTAGTACTATTAGGAGATATAATGTCTGAAGTATCTATTGATATTTATAAAAAGACAAATATTCAAATACCAGATGAGTTATTAAATTTATTATTGGAAAGATATCATAATTTAGATGAATTTGAACAAAATAAAATAATTGATTATTTTACAGAATTTGAAGAGAACATTAATGCTAGGGGTCGTACGTGACTCCGTAAATCTTCTGCATTAATGGGAATTTCTTGCGCTTACGACCACGCTTACGACCCCAATGCCAGAATTCCGACCCCGATAAAAAAGTCCTATCAGCCCGCATTGCGGGCTGATGTAAGCTGAGTCGGGGAAGTTTTTGACCCCAGCTCTTTAACCTGCATCATTTTCGACCCCATGGTTCATCCCTGCTTTTGAAGCAAAATAAGGCGAGTATTTACCAGTTCAGGAATTTATAAATGGTTGCGATTGTGCGACTTGAGGGATATGAAAAACTGGCCTATATGCGATATTTTTCTGAAAAAGCAACAGGAAGACGAACAGGAGGCAATAGCAATCCAAACAGTTATCAGGTGCAACGGAAAAAGCCTATGTTTTTTAGAGTTGCCAACAAGGCTTTTCATCGCCTGAATGGCATACATGTTCTACCATCGTATTTAAAGGTCACACAGGGGCAATATCTTGCGACACAGGGCAAACTGAAAGTGGTATATTAATTCTGATTTGATCAGAAACTTAGCCAGATCATCTACCCTATGGTTCATGGTGAACCATGAATTTACAGCAAAAGGGTTCTATGGTAAAATGGTGCTGCCGGGGGTTACAGGGGGTAAAAAAACACTCTTTCTGTGGCTCCCGTTTCTATTCTTTTTTCTGCCTTTTCTTCTCCTAAAAACAAATACAGAAATGACTTGCAATCCATTCCATACAGAGTTAACATCAACAACCAATAAAAGAAATAACTTGTCCTACCACCCATTGGTTTGTTGTAGATTGGCTGTCGCCCCCTTGCGGACTCGTGAAGAGTTAACGCTGTCATCTGAGGTTGCCGGTACAGGAACTGATCGGATGGAAACAAGATTTGGAGGGAGAGAATTGCAGAAAAGAGAAAATCTGCTTTATGTAGGAATTGACCTGCATAAGGAAAGTCATACCGCAGTAATGGTGAACTGCTGGAATGAAAAGTTAGAGGTAGTCGTCATAGAAAACAAGCCCAGTGAATTTAAAAAGCTGGCAGAAAAGGTGAACAGAAAATCCCGTCATCTTGGGCTTGAACCCATTTATGGATTGGAAAATGCTTATGGCTACGGCAGAAGCTTAGCTGTCTGGTTGATTGAAAGAGGATATGTTGTAAAAGACATTAATCCTGCCCTGGCTTATGACCAGAGAAAAAGTGCACCCATGTTACGCAAAAATGATGAGCATGATGCGTATTGTGTGGCAACGGTTTTGATTAACCAGTTGCATACGTTGCCGGATGCAAAGCCAAAAGATAACGAATGGACGTTGTCACAACTGGTAAATCGGAGAGATTTACTGGTCAAAGACGGAATCCGGTTTAAGAACGGACTCCATGAGCAGATATCCATGGCATACCCCAGCTACAGTAAGTTTTTCAGCGAGATAGACGGGAAATGTGCCATGTATTTCTGGAAAGCCTACCCATCCCCTGTTCATTTGCAGGGTAAGACAGCAGAAGAACTAACAATCGAATTTAAGGAAATATCCCGTATTGCCAAGAAAGATAAAGCGGAGCTGATTCTAGATTGCGTTCAGAATGATGGAAATACCTTTCGGGAATATCAGGAATCCAGAGATTTTATCACAACAAGTCTGGTACGGGACTTGGAACATCAGAAAGAAGAATTGGCAGGACTTGATCAAGAAATCGAAAAGATCCTGCTTAGTTTTGATTATAAACTAACCAGTATGCCAGGAATTGGAACTTCCATAGCCAGTAAGCTGATTGCAGAAATCGGAGATATCCGAAGATTTCCCAGTGCAGACAAACTGGCAAGATTTGCAGGAGTGGCACCTGTAAAGTTCAGTTCTGCCGGAAAAGGCAAGGAACAAAGCTCCAGACAAGGAAACCGTCAGTTACATGGACTTTTTTATTTCCTGGCGGTAACAATGGTTTCCAAGCCAAAGAACGGAATACCCAATCATCCAGTATTTTATGAGTATTACATGCGAAAAATCGGTGAAGGAAAGACAAAGTCTCAGGCATTGGTCTGTATCATGCGCCGTTTGGTGAACATTGTGTACGGAATGATGAAAAATAAGACGGAATATCTGGAACCGATTCCAAAAGAAGAACAGTAATTTTTTTATTAAAAACAGAACAAAGACGTGCTATAATTTTTTTAATTGAATACAAAAAATCACCGTTTGTCGCATATCTCAGTACTCCACCTGAGGGGACGGGTGAGGCTGGTAAAAGTTCTTTAAATATTGTAAAAGAAACAGATATGTTTGTAGATTATGTCAATGAATCAGGTACAGTAATACGAGTTCCAAAACAAACATCACAATCTATTGCTGATTCAATAAGTAAGAATTTAGATAGTGCAGATATTGGAGTAAGTACAGAGGCAAAAGTAGCAGATTTCATAAAAAATAATACTGATGCCACAATAACAGATTTTGGTAATAAAATTAAGTCTTCTAATGGAAATCTTTTGGGAGATATTGATGTTGCAACAGAAAATAGCCTAATTGAAGTAAAAGCATCAATTTCATCGGTAAAAGAAAAGCAATTATATAAGTATATTGATAGTACTAAAAATACATATATAAATACTGGGAACAAGCAGGCTATATTGTATATTGGTGAACCTATAGATATGGCTAATCCGAATAATGTGAAATTGCTAGAACGGATAAAAGATATGGGTGTTACTGTTGTTAATGATATAAATGAATTGAAAGGAATGGTTAAGTAATGGGGTTATCTGGAATACTTTTAAAGAAGAAGGAGAAATTTGACTTTGATAAGTTAATATATGATATCAGGTGTGCAGCTAACAAAGCAAGTATTATTTGTTTAGATGGAATGGAATATGAAAAGAATAATAATGGAACATATGAATATGTAACATTTGTTCTTAAAGATACTGAAGTGGAGACTGATAATCAATTTATCATGTATGTGTATAATGATGTTCATAATATGGTAGATGGAATGTTTAATTTTATTGATGAGAAAAATAACTATCAGCAATGTATAAATATTGAGGATTTTAGGTCATGTAAAATGCTCTTAAATTTTATATATGAGTATTTGAAATTAAATTTGGACGACATATTTTATGATGAATTAAAATGGCATTATACATTCATGGATATTGAAAAAATAGCTAAGAGTGAGAATTTTGACTCAGAATGGTGTTATAAAAATCCACGTGAATAGAAAACTATCAGATTGATTAAAAAACCTTTTTAAAGGAGTTAAAGTAGGGTAAAGAATCGAATTAAGGGAACCGACAATTGCATGGACTGTTCTATTTCCTGGCAGTGACCATGGTGTCAAAACCAAAGAATGGAGCACCCAATCATCCGATATTTTACGAGTATTACATGCGAAAAATCGGCGAAGGAAAAACAAAGTCTCAGGCACTGGTCTGTATCATGCGCCGATTGGTAAACATTGTTTACGGAATGATGAAAAATAAGACAGAATATCGGGAACCGATATGGGAAGAAGAACAGTAGTTTTTCCTTAAAAATAGCACGAAGATGTTCTATACTTTTTTTAATCGAATATAAAACTTCACTGTTCGTCGCATATCTCAGTACTCCACCTGAGGGGGCGGGTAAACCGCTATATGACATAGAAGGTAATTATACAGGCGGTAGAACTTCCACTGAGTTAGATTCTTTGGCTAAAGATCCAGCACATACAGGTTCAAATAGACCAATAGATATTGAAAAAGGAATACATGAACGTACAGTTGGACTAAATGTAGAAGAAAGTGGAAAAATCAAAGGACCTATTGTAAGAGATCCTTCTGGAAAAGCAGAATTTTTTTGACGCCAATGGTCAAGCGTGGGATGTTAAATCATTTAATTCTAACTTTAAACCTAAAAAAGGAGGATATACACTAGAAAGTTCACTTAGATCTATTAATAAATCTTTAAGTGAAGGTGAATTTGTGATTCTTGATACATCAAATTTAAGTTCATTGCATAAGGCTGAACTTCTTGAGAAGCTTTCAGATTTAAATTTGATGGATAAAATAGTTACTTGGCCATAAGGAGGTTATATGGATTTAATTACCAATCTTCAAAAATATACGGAATATTCTTTAGGAAAAACAAAAGAGAAATGTAGTTTAATTTATCAGGATGTTACCATAAATAATATTGATTTTTCTCCATATGATTTGAATAACAGTAGCTTTTTAGAGATTACATTTAATAATTGTGATTTTTCAAAAGTTTATTTAAGCGGTGCTTCTCTTTGCGGTAGTATTTTTAATCAGAGAGCTGGTGGATAATAGACAGTGATGGAATACCATATTGCAGCACTATTATATTAAAAGCAGTAAAATGATGAAAGGGGAATCAAAAATGGAGGATGAATATGGTTATATAAGAGACAAAAGTACAGAAGAGTTAATAACTATTATAGAAAAAAATTTGATATGGATGTAACTGTTGAAGCAATGATAGAATTGTCAGACAGAGATGAGAGAAAAACTTTAGAATTGGGAATAAAACTGTTGAAAAACAATGAAGGTGATACATACTTTCAAGCATTTTCAAAGTGCATAGACACTTAGTCAAGTGCGAAGTTTGAGTAAATTATATTATAAATGAGATGAGGAGAATTAAGTGGTGAAAAAACGTAATTACTTGCTGTGTGTTTTACTGACGATATTAACTTTGGGGTTGTACGGATTTTATTGGCTTGTGCAGATTACTGACACGGTTAATGAACTTGCAAAGCCTGATAAAAAGACATCGGGCATAAAATCTTTGCTGTTTGAACTGATTACCTGTGGAATCTATATCTATTTTTGGTCTTGGAAAATTGGTATTGTGCTGGATCAGGAAAGGAGCAAAGCAGGGTTGCCTCCTAAAAATTTGAAGCTGTTATTTCTGATTTTGACATTCTTTGCTTGGCCGGTTTCTATGGCATTGATGCAGAAGGAAATTAATGAAATAGGCGGTATTCCTGAGCAAAATGCTTCCTTATATGATGTGCAGCAGAACACAAGCAACAGAATAATGAGATGGATCACCTCTATAGCAGGAACTTTTGCGGCTTTATTGTTCCTACTTGTCTCCCAAATCTTGAAACTGGGATTTGTACAGAAAAATGGTATGAGAAAGGGGGTGGGATATGGTATCACCTTATGGATAAAAGATACCTTTACATATAATCCCTTTTCCTTCAGTCTAATTCTCACAGCCATCTGCATACTGGTTATTAGTTGTTTATTTCTGGGACCATGTTATGGAGGGAAAAAAAGCAGGGCCGTCAGTATAGTAGCGATTACAGCCATGATACTCTTATCCGTGTCTCTTTTTATAAATGGTGTTTATTACAAGCCGTTCTACATGGAATTTCGTTTCCTTAGTTCTTTGTTTATATGTAATATTGTTATGATTAGCAGTATGCTGGTAGCTGGGCTAGGTGCGGCAGTATTTTGTTGTATAGAATTTATGATTTCTTTATCAATAAATAAACTGCGTTCGGTTTTCCTTGCTGCGACCACTGTCTTTTTTGGAATTACATCAGTGGGTATTACCGTTATAGTATTGCTCCAACACAGAATCTATGTAGTGCCCGGTTATTTATTTCTTTTTGGGTTTCCATTCCTGTTGCTTGCAATATCGCAGCTTTCCGGATGCATAAAGAGAAACTTTTGAATCAATTCCTTATAAAACGAGGAATTATAAAAGACTATTTTTAGATCATACCCTGATAAGTTTAGACCCAGTGTTAAGACTAGAAATGACTTGCAATCCATTTGATACTGAGTTTACATCAACAACCAATAAAAGAAATAACTTGTACTTTCGTCTATTGGTTTGTTGTAGATTGGCAGTCGTCCCCTTGTGGACTCAATAAGAGTTAATTGGGTTGTTAAAAACAATTTGATTACGCTAAGAGTTTTACCACAAGTTTTTAATATTAAATAAGATTTAAAAACAAGATGAAACTAGATTTAATGGTTTGTAATTTAAATGTGCACAGTAGTTATATATGTTCCTAAACTACTGTGCTTTTGTTGTATCTCGGTACAATAAAA
>NZ_QOHO01000024.1 GCF_003432035.1 Lacrimispora amygdalina | reverse complement strand
ACCGAAATTGTAAAAACATTTTGTTAAGAAAAAAATTTAAGGTGTACAAAAAAAAATCACCTTTCGTAAAATAGAAAATTTCTATTGGAAACGAAAGGTGATTTTCGTATAACAGAGTCAGAGGATCAGTTTCCTTATTTTGATTTTACATCCGGAACATAAGCACAATGGTTCATGGAAAAGACACCCTGCTTCATGATTTCTGCACACTTTACCCAGCCAAGCCAGTAAATTTTTATTAAACGTTTCATCTTAAACACTTCCTTATTATATACTTCGCATTTATTTTATCACTTTGCAAAATATCAAACAAGGCTCTGCCTGCATTTTCTACTTAATGCAATAAATTACGCCTATCTTTTTTTAAATTTACCGCACTTTACCAGTCTTTCAGGAAGTTTAGGCAGCTTTCCTTCCGTTTCAACAATTGCATCTGCTTTGCATATCTCCATACATGCTCTGCATCCGGTGCATTCCGTACTGTCTATCATGTGAATATACCCTGACTTTCCTTCTATACAGCCTGCCCGGCACCGATCCAGGCATTCCATACAGCCGGTACAGAGAACAGGATCTATATAGATTACTGATTTCAAAAAGCAAACACCTGCAGGACATTTTTTTCTCTTATTATGTGCCATATATTCATTAGAAAAATGTTCCAGAACTCCCAATGCCGGCTGTGCACCGTTCTGCCCCAGAGAACAAAGGCATCCATGCTTCATTGCAAGTCCTATTTCCCGGATCAGTTCCGGATAATCGTTTTTCCCTTTCCCTTCGGCAGTATCTTTATACATGGCGTGCAGTTGTAAGAGTCCTTCCCTGCAGAACACGCATTTTCCGCAGCTTCTTTCCCTGTTTTCCAAAAGATCTTTTTCCACCAGACGGATCATGCAGTCATTTTCGCCAAGTATCTGCACCATTCCATTGTCCAACTCTGACTCATCCAGATTCATCTCCAATGCATGATTATCATAGATACGGTTACCAATCAGGACTCCTTTTCCCTTTTTTGTGCCGGTCAGATCTCCAACAGAGGTATCAGGAGACACTCGCTTCAGACTGCCTCCATTTACAGAAACATAAATACTTTCCTCATATGTACCTTCTAAACAATCAGCAATCTCAAGCATGGTCACCAGATGGCAGATAACAGAATCCTCATGCTCTCTTACATCAATTAATCCAATCCTTACTTCAATGCCGGCTGCGCTCACAAACGTTTCAATCCGTTCCTTTACATGTATTGCATATTCTGGGATATAAAATATTTTCTTTCCGGCTCCCAGTAGCAGGGCCGCAGATTCCATTCCGGTTATCAGCTGATTCACACCTTCTTGTGTATCCAAAAGCTGAAGCAGAACCCCGGATTTATCGCTGTTTCGCAGACCGACCACAAGGCAGCTGGCCTGACGCCTGGCAAAGCTTTCTGCAAGGGAAGGTCCTTTTATACCATAATCCTTTAATTGATAAGCCGATAGTACTCTCATCACATCATCACGGCGGTCACTCATACATCCGTTCCCTCCTGTCCGGAATAATCTCCCCACAGTCTGGGCTGGGCAATATTTAGACGCAGATCGCACTGCAGGCAGCGTCCGGTTTCCAATGATACGCATTCCCCGATCCCCGTGTCAGCTATATTAAAATTAGCAACCCGTTGTTCTGCAGGCAGCAATTGGGACTCCTGCCGCTCCCTGTAAGCAAAACCCGGACAAGATCCGATATGGGGTGATACAGACTCATCCGGAGCCAGTTTCTCTGATATATCTCCATCACCTCCAAGATAACGGTCTATTTCTGAAGCCGCCTCTCTTCCGGATGCAATTGCTGCAATTACTGATTTTGTTCCATATACTGCATCACCGGCAGCAAAAACGCCATCACAGGATGTTTTAAGGGAATGTTCTTTTACCTGTATGCAGTTTCCTCTTCCCAGCAAAAGACCTGACGTCTCATCAAGATCCGGCCTCTGCCCCACAGCAAATATCACCGTGTCAGCTTCCAGATGCAGCTCAGTTCCTTCCTGTTTTTCAATAACAGCCTTTCTCTGAACATCAAAAGTAAAGGATTTTACCTTCATAAAATCTACTCCTGTGACCTTTTTTGTTCCGGTAATCCGTTCAAAAGTATGTGCAGGATAGATCCCAATTCCTTCCTCCTCAGCCTGAAGAATCTCCTCTTCATCGGCTGTCATGGCCTCTCTGGCTTCCAGACAGGCAAGTAAAACTCGTTCTGCCCCCAGGCGTTTCGCTGTCCTGGCACAGTCAAACGCTACATTTCCGCCGCCCAGAACAACCACCCTGCTTCCTAAATCCACCGGTTCCCCAAGATTTACCTGCCTGAGGAAATCGGTATTTAAAACCACACCAGGCAGATGATCTCCTTCCATCGTTAGACGGATTCCCTTGTGGCTTCCCACTGCCATCAGCACAGCATCATATTCCTTTAGCAACAATGACGGATTTTCTACTTTTACAGATGTTTCAATCCTTACACCGGCTTCTGTAATCAGGGCTGTCTCTTTTGTTATTACTTCTCTTGGGAGGCGGTATGAAGGAATTCCATAGCTCATCATACCCCCAACCTGCGGAAGTGACTCCTTAACCGTAACCTCATGCCCCTGCTTGCGAAGATAGTAGGCTGCTGTCAGACCTGCAGGTCCGGCACCCACAATGCATACCTTTTTTCCACTGTCTTTAAGCTGCTTTCCTTTTCCTCTCCAACAGCTTCCCGTATCATGCTCCGCAGCATACCGTTTGATATTTCTGATGGAAACAGATTTATTAATCTCCCCTCTTTTGCATTCCAGCTCACAGGCATGGCTGCAAATATGCCCCAGGATCTCTGGAAAGGGAGCTTTTTCCCGGACTACGGCTGCCGCCTCATCATACCGTGCTTCCCCTGCAAGCCTGACATATCTTGGAATATCAATGTGGGCAGGGCAGCCGTAGCGGCAGGGGACAATTCTGTCCTGTTTTGATCTGCGCTCCTGTCCCTCTTTCCATTTGTCACGGATTGCTCCGGTTGGACAGACCTCAGCACAGGCTCCGCAGAAACGGCAGTCTGCATCAGCCAGAAGCTTTTCGTGAACTGTGCCCACATACGTTTCCAGCCCTTTCTGCCGATAATCCAGTACGTGAACTCCCCTCAGCTCCTGACATGCTCTGACACAGCGGCCGCAGAGAACGCAGCGGTTCATATCATGGACCAGAAGGGGATTTTCCTCTTCTGTCCGGAATCCCTTAATCCTCATTTTCAGCCTGCCTGTCTTCGGACCGATATACTGGATCAGAGTCTGAAGCTCACAGCTGCCGTACTTGGGACAAGTGGAACAATCCTCTGGATGACCGGTTAAGATCAGTTCCAGAGAAAGCATACGTAGCCTTGCAATCTCCTCACTGTCAGTCCGGATGTTCATTCCAGTCTTTGCTATTAAATTGCAGGAGGTGACCGGTGTCTCCCCCCCATCTACTTCAACCAGGCACATCCGGCAGGAGCCTAAGGGCTTTAAATCCGGATGATGACATAGATGAGGAATATAAATTCCCGCATCAAGAGCGCAGTCAAGCACATTCCTGCCATCTGGTACTTCCATTCTTTTACCGTCTATGGTTATGACTGCCATGAATCATTCCTCCCTGTTTCCCTTTTGTCTTTATCAATACTAAAACTCCTTATTAATCTGCTTTCTGTTTTGCCATATTCCGTTCATAGATTGCTTTCCTGATCCCCTCCATCTTATCATCGGAGAGATTGTACATTGCAAGCGGTATGATTGACAGGAGGAAGAACAGCATCGGCACCAGATTGGCAGCTATGTTAATTCCATTTTGAACTCCGGGGGTGGGATCCTGCCCGGCCGCATAACCAAACCAGCCGATAATAGCGATCCCCAGTGCACTTCCGATTGCTGCTGCCACCTTGGTTCCAAGGCCGTTCATGGCAAATGCCGTTCCGTCACTTCTGACCTGATTTCTAATGTCATATTCGTCTATGGAGTCAATGATCATTGCACTTCCGCAAGGTCCAGCAACGTAGCCTAATCCGTAGATAATATGGCACAGGAATAAGTAAGGAATGTTCTTATATGGGCCGAAAAACATAAGAGCCATTGATACGGACTGGAGCAGCATAGCCAAAATACATGTATTGCGCTTTCCGATCTTTTCCATTACTTTTGGAGAAATCGGCATGATGATTGTACCAACGATCATCTGCATCATCATAAACAGAGTAATGAAGCGGTAATCCTGAACACAGTAAATGTAAAAATATACAGCTACACCAATGCGACCGAATAGTCCGGCCATGGAAATGATCGTATAGGCAATGGTAAGCATTAAATTTCTGTTTTTCAGAATCGCCTTTACGGTCTCTTTTACCGGCACCTGATCTTCCTTGCGGACAGTAATATTTTCTTTGCAGAAATATGCCACAAACCAGAAAATCGGAAGGGAGATGAGCGCATATAAGGTTGCCGTTTTCTGATATCCGGCTGCCTGTAAGCCGCCGCCTAAAAATTTCACAAGAGGCAGTGTACAGAGATTGAGAATAATCATACCCGTTGTCATTCCCACCATCTGTGCGGCATAAAGCCGGTTGATACTTTTCGGTTCATTGGTCATAACAGCCGGCAATGCTGTATAAGGAACATTTAATACTGTATAGCTCATGCCAAGACCAATGTAAGTAATATAGGCATAAATCAGCTTTCCTTTCTCACCAAACCCAGGTACTGTAAACGTGAGAATTGTAAAAACCACCAGCAGAGGGGCTCCTATAAAAATATACGGACGAAACCTTCCCCACCTGGTACTTGTTCGCTCCATGATTGCCCCCATCATGGGATCATTCATTCCATCCCAGATCTTGGCCACCAGCATGAGAATTGCAACTGCCCCGGTTGCCAGCCCAAACACATCCGTATAAAACAAAATCAGATATGAACTGACCATTGTCCAGGATAACTGTGATGCAAAATTACCAAGACCGTAAACCCCTATTTGAACCGGTCTTATTTCATTTTTGTTTGTCCCCATCTTCTCCCTCTCCTATTCCGTCACTGATTGATGAATTCATCAAATTTCTCATACTTCTCCAGCATCTTTGGCAATGTATCCTTATGTTCCTGAAGCTTTGGAACACAGATCTTAATCATTCCCTGTATCTCATGATAATGCTCATACAGTCCGTTAATGGTCCATCTGGCACGATTTATCTGCTCTTCACTGAATTTTACTTCTATTTTATTGTCCTTTAGCTCCAGATTTCCGCTGATTCCGCAAACAGGACATTCCACAATTGCAGAGCGGGAGGGAGAAATGCTCAGCTGATTGCAGTGGCAGACCGGACAGATTCCCTCTTCCCCAAGCCATTCCACTTCATCATAGGGTTTTCCCACTGACTGGGCAATGGCTCTGCCCAGGTTCTGGCACTGCTCCATCAGATGGCTGTCAAACACGGGATTGGCCCTTCTTCCCTGATCATAGGCATCAATCTGTCCTACCACCTTCATATGGCAGGAAAAACCGAACAGATTGAGCATGGGAAGTCCCATGGATACCCAGTTTTGGGTAGACGCTCCGCCTACTGAAATATATCCGATATAACGGTCTTTAAAATATCTGGCATCCAAAAGTTCCTCTCCGGTTTTCCCGGCTTCCACCCTCTTTTTCTGTTCTTCCAAAAGAGCCGCCCTGTCATGGGCAGGACAGAACCGGTCAACAAAGTTCTTAAACTGACCCACAATTCCTACCGCATATACGGGAGCAGCAATGATAATTCCGTCTGCGTTCAGCACTGCTTCTTCCAGTTTCTCATAGTCATCCTTTAAAATACACGCTACCTGGCCCCCCCGGTCCCGTTTCGTGCTGCAGGCTCCGCAGGCTTTGCAGTGCCCGATTTCCATATTAATGGTGTTGATAAATTCCACTTCAGCTCCGGCTGCTTTTGCCTGAAAAAGAGCTTCCTTTACCATGATGTCTCCGCATTTCATCTTTCGTCCGAATGATATTCCCAATACTTTCATTTATTTCCTCCCGATTTGCTCTTATGATTCTTCCACGTACTCAGCCGCGCTCATTCCGGCAATCCTTCCGGTATTTACCGCGTAACCCATGGAATTGCCAGGAAGCAGAAACATATAACTGTCATTGTAAATGTTACAGGAATCCGCACCAGCTGCATATAATCCGGGCACCGGTTCAAATGCTTCGTCAACAGCCTGGCAGTTTTCGTTGATTTTAATTCCTCCGACGGTGCCGTATCCGCCCATCCTTACTTTAGCGCAGTAAAAAGGTGCCTTATAAACAGGGCGCATATATCTTCTGTCTTTAAAAAACTCTGCATCTGTACTGTCACAGTAATCATTATAGTCTTCCACTGTGTTCACCAGATTTTCTGCATGAATACCGGCTTTCTCAGCTAATTCTTCAATTGTATCAGCCACGAATAAATCTACATTCCCGTTTTCTTCTGCCATCTTAATTCCATCGTAGAAATCAGACACATCCGGGTTGGTTCTCACAAGACTTACATGATCTACTCCGTTGCGGATATAATGCTTTACAATAGAGGAATCCACAATACTGAAACACAATTTGTCTTTTTGATGAGACACTACATTGGAAAGGAAGGTGGAATTTTGCATCTGTTCCTCATTCATAACCCGCTTTCCCTGTCTGTTCACCAGAAGATTAGGCTGGCCAAAGACGTTGGATACCCCCTGGGTCAAATCATCCATGCCCTCAATGCTGGCTGCCATCTCAATACGCACCTGGGTCTTTCCTGCACCTGCCGCCCATGCCATTTTCATGCCGTCACCGGTAAGGCCTGGTATTGCAAAGCTATACAGATTTTTTCCATGATCCAGCCCGGTTTCTGCCTTGATCATCTCTTTATTGGCTCCTGCTCCCCCGGTACAGATAATCGCCGCCTTACAGCGGATCTCGATTTCCTCCCCGTCAGGACCGGCAGCCATCACTCCGGCAACGGCACCGTTTTCTTTTATTATTTCCCTCGCAGGCGTTTCCAGAAGGAACGTAACTCCAAGCTCCTTCGCCCGCTCATATAAAGCCTTATTCATAAAAGAAGCTGCCCTTGGTCCGATTCCATGGTCTGTCTTCACAATATGCCAGGTTGCCTCTGATTTAGGGAAATAGCGAAATGCTCCCTCAAACTCCACTCCCATATCTTCCAGCCATTCAATGGTTTCCGCAGACTGTTCAAAATACCGTTTCACCAGTCTGGCATCGACATTATAGTGGGTATATTCCATAAACATGTTAAATGCTTTTTCCACGGTAATGTCAATCATCTGCTGTCTCTGGTATTTTGTTCCGATTCCAAGGGGTCCCATACCCATGTTTGCAGCTCCGCCCACTGTGGATGTTTTTTCCAGCACGATGACTTCTGCTCCGTTTTCTGCTGCCTGGACTGCCGCAGAAAGCCCTGACGGTCCGGCTGCTATCACAACGATCTGTGTCTCGTATTTTTTCACCTTATCACCTCTGATTATTATTTTTAAAGCGGACTGCCTCTCCCGTTCTGGCTGATTCACGGACTGCCTCCATTACATCTAAAACAACCCGCACTTCCTCCGGCTTCACTGCCAGTTCTTCTTCTCCGTGAAGCGCTTTTAAAAAGTGTACCATATATTGCCGGTGTTCTGCATTTGTTATCGGAAGATCTTCTTCAATCAGCAGCCCCGGTGCAGGTGGGCCAAAACTTCTTGTTGGTCCGGCTGCAGTCATGGTGATCGTTCCAGGAACATTTTCCAGCAGATGAGTGGTTCTCACAATCTTTCCTTCCCCACCAAATCCGTCAATCATGGCACTTCCGCCTGTTCCGCCAATAAACCATGCGCGTTTTGGTGTGAGATAATAGGTTCCCAGTTCCATATCGGCTGTGATCTTATTTTTAAATTTAATCAGTATGTGGAAATAATCATCTACATCCCGGTTAATGACATTGCGCACATCTGCAAAAACGGAATCAATCTCAGAATCCACCATAAACAGGATCTGGTCAATTAAATGAACGCCCCAGTCATACAGCATTCCTCCGCCCATCTCAGGATAGATATGCCAGTCATGCATATTTCCGTTGATTCCATAAAGCTGTGATTTGATGACATACATATCACCCACCAGCCGCCTGTCATACACTTCTTTCATGATTCTGAAATCCTTATCCCAACGCCTCTGCTGATGGACGGTAAATATCACCTGATTCTCCTTTGCCGCAGCAGTCATTTTATCAAATTCTTCAATCGACATGGCCGCCGGCTTTTCACAGATAATATGTATACCGGCTTTCGCGCTCTTTTCCACCATCTCCAGATGACTGGGGTTGGGCGTTGCAATAATAATGAAATCCAGTTCTTCAGTCTTAAGTATTTCATCAATCGTTCCGTATGCGTGCACCCCTTGCGGAACATCCTTTAACTGCTCCGGATTCGTATCGGCTGCTGCCGCAAACACGACCTCATCAAAAGTTCCAAGCATTTCCCCGTGGCAGTGACCCATAAATCCATATCCAACAATTCCGGCTTTTATCTTTTTCATAATTCTACCTGCTCTTCAATTGCGCTCCTTAATGCCTCCTGGTGGCGGCGGACCTGTTCCACGCTATCCACATCAAAGGTATCATTGAGGGCTGTGTTACCCTCATATTCAGAGCTTAGATATCCGTGATAGCCAGCCTTTTTATAGGCCTTTACTACCTCTCCAATGGGAATTGATGTCTCTTTGTAATTCTCATCGGTGTTGTAAAACTTGGCATGGGTATGGTAGATATACCTGATATTATCAATGATATCCTGAGGATCACACCAGGTATAGGCAAATGTGGAGGCTGCATACCTTAGCGCTGCTTCACCACCTCCAAGCTTCTTCACCTTTTCCAACAGCTGCGGTTCCCCGTTTGCAATCCGGTATTCTTTATTGGCTTTTCCAAGGTTTAAATCATACTTGATCTTTACGAAGCCCTTTTCCACTCTTTGAGCAAACGCTTCATCTACCGCTTTTATTACCTCCTCACTGACTCCTCTTCTGCGGGCCTGATCCCGAAGAACATCAGGAACCGCTTTACAGAAGATTCCAAAGTCCGGCATGAAGCCAAAGTTTTCCGTACCAGTTCTTAAAATCATCTCCATATAGCCATCTGCCCATCCGGAATTTAAGGAAAAGGGAGAATGTACCTCCAGACAGATTTTGATATTCTGGTCACTGGCACAGGCCAGGCTTCCCTCAATCACCTCCATTGGTGTTGATACCAGGGTTCTTAAGGTTTTAAAGCCCAGTTCATGAGCCAGTTTGATATCCCTCTCCATCATCTGGATCTGCTCTTTTAAGGTACAGCGGCGGTTCTTATAAATGTGGTTTTCTAAAAACGCGTCATAGCAGGTAGGTTCTACCTGATACTTTTCCATCCAGCCGAACCACTTTTCTTTAAATTCGGGAGTGACCACCGGAAATTCATCTATCATCTGCTCCGGCAGCAGTTCAATACCTGTTGCCCCTGTTCTGGATACTTCTCTGATGCAGTCCTCCAGATTCATTTTCCCTAAGTAAAATTCTTCCTGGTAGCTGTATAGGGAAACGCTCCGTTTTATATCAAAGTTCATCTTTTCCCTCCCTGATCTCAAAATCGTATTCGCCGGAATGAACCAGAATCATGGGCATATACGACGGCGCAATGGTCTGCGTGGAACAAATATGGTGTTTTCCCGGAGCCAGCCCTCCCTCTTTTAATACGGTTACCGTTGCAAACTGACCGAATTTCCAGCGGTATGTGATCACGGTCTCCATTTCATCCAACGTGAAGGTATCCCCTTCCAGAGTAAAACGGATATCCTTTCTGTCATAATCTATCCCATCTACATTGACTGCGATGTCACGGATAATGGATAGGGTCACACCCCTGTAGTACTGAATCCGGCAGTCAAACTGAAAGCCTGTTACTGTATCGCCTGACCGGACATTGGTAAAACGGTCCGGGTGAAACATATGTCTTGGATACATTGGAAAGCTCCTTTCTGTATTTTATAAGATTATTTCTTTTCCGGTTTCAGCCGACTGATAAATTGCCTCCAGAATCCGGGTCACTGCAAATGCCTGCTCCGGCCTGACTAATGGTTCCTTATCTTCCAGAATAGCAGTCATCCACTGAGCCTGCTCACGGACGCCTTCTGCAGAAGCTCCACCTGAAAAGAAATCTACAACTCCTGCCGGTGAAATCGTCTTTTCCATCAGCTGATTGTGCTCAACCATGTTATAGATCAGTTCATCCTTCGGATAACTTCCTCCGTGGTGAATTTCAGCTCCTGCCTTTGTACCGCATAAAGTCGTGGAGGCTTCCATGGATTTTAAGACATTTAACGCCCAGGAGGCTTCCAGATAAATGACAGCCCCATTTTCCATCTTCACCAGACCAAAGGCAGAATCCTCCACCTCAAAGGTCTCCGGGTCCCATGGTCCAAATACATTGCCTGCCGGTCCGTCCTGCTGCCGTCCCAGCTTATAAAATACCTGGCCAGAGACTGAAACTGGCTTGTAATTCTCCATCATCCAAAGGGTAATGTCCAGTGCATGGGTTCCGATATCAATTAGCGGTCCGCCGCCCTGAAGGGATTTATCGGGAAATACACCCCAGGTAGGAACAGCTCTTCTTCTAAGCGCATGTGCCTTGGCAAAATAAATCTCACCCAGCTCCCCGTTCTGACAGGAGGCTTTCAGGGCAGTCGTGTCATCACGGAAACGGTTCTGATAGCCAATGGTAAATTTCTTTCCGGAACGTTTCCATGCATCCACCATTTTCTGGGCATCAGCCGTGGTATGAGCCATTGGTTTTTCACACATTACATGCTTTCCTGCTTCAAAGCTGGCTACAGCAATGGGACAGTGCGCCACATTTGGCGTACAGACATGGACTGCATCAATCCCTTCTGCCAGCTCATCTAACATCTTCTGATAATCCGTATATACCTTTGCATCCGGTGTACCGTATTCATTTGCTGCCTTTACAGCCCGTTCCTCAATAATGTCGCAAAATGCCACCATTTCTGCCCTATGGGAATTTGCTTTTAAAGATGGCATATGCTTCTGATTGGCAATTCCTCCGCACCCGACAATCGCAACTCTTACTTTTTCACCCATTTTTCTTTTCTCCTTCTCGTTTCAAATGACAAACTGTTTTAAATAGCGCTGGCTTAAGATCAGCGACGCTTCGATTCTTTCTTTTGAAGCTTCAAAGGCCTTATCCTCTATTTCAATACAGGAACAGCCGTCGTACCGGATATCGGTAAGCGCCGATACATAGGCCCCCCAGTCCACATCTCCCAGTCCCGGAAGCTTTGGCGACATAAACGCAAGAGGGTACGCCATAATACCGCACTGGTTTAAACGGTCCCGATACAATTTAATATCTTTATAATGAACATGGAAAATTTTATCCTGAAACTCATAAATCGGCCTGATGTAGTCCATCATCTGCCAGACAAAATGAGACGGATCATAATTAATTCCCAGATTCCTGCTTGGAAGAATTTCAAATACACGTCTCCAGATATCCGGCGTTGTCATTAAATTCTGTCCGCCGGGCCACTGGTCTTTCGAAAACAGCATGGGGCAGTTTTCAATGGCTACCTTCACATTTTGCTGTTCTGCCAATTTAAGGAGGGGAGTCCACACCTCCTTCGCCATGATTAAATTCTCCTCCACCGTCTTTTTCTGATCTCTCCCGATAAAGGTTGTCACCATTCCGATCCCAAGAGCGCTGCTGGCCTGAATCACAGTTTTCAAATGTTCCATTACATCTTCCCGCTTTTTTAAATCTTCATCCAGAGTATTTGGATAATATGCCAGAGATGAGATCTCCACCTTACTGTTTTTACTGTATTCCAGGATGTGTTCCTTATACGCCGGTTCCAAAAGAACACGTTTTGCATCGATATGGCTGACTCCCGCATACCTTCGTTCCGCCTTCCCCGACGGCCAGCAGGCAGCTTCCACACACTCAAATCCGTGTTTCGCAGCAAAATCCATCATTTCCTCATAGGAATACGCTTCCAGTATGGCACTGACAAATCCTAGTTTCATAGATACCTCCTCCGTTCCCTTCATTTACTGTTATCATTATAAGTTTTTGACTTATTTTTAACATCATCGCAATTAACCTCTTTTCGACCCAATCATTCTTTTTTCCAAAGCAGTAAAAAAGAGAGGACAAAAATTCCACCATGATTTTTGTCCTCTCTTTTTTCATACTAATACTGATATTTAATTTCCAGCAGCCTGATTTCGTGAGGCATTAAAACTGTCTCAAGTTCCAGGACACCGTCTTTTACTGTAACCCTCTGCATTTCCATGTGGGCATTCCCCATCTGCTTCATATACATCATTTCTTCTCCGGAAAGGTTTTTCTGATACCCCATTTCCTTCCAAAGATCCTGTACACTTCCGTTGCTTTGGTTCATGTAGTGGGATTTGACCAGATATTCCCCATCCTCTGCCCCATCAATCCGAAACTGAAGACGCATGGATAAATTGTCCTCATAATAACTCTCCATCTGTTCAAGATCCAGTTTATCCTCCTCTTTCGTTGCATACTGATAGGTTAACTTTTTATAGTTATGGCATACGATTCCATAATTTCCTCTGCCGTTAGCGGTTATCATGGCATGGGAATTCCTGCCAAGAAGGCGGGGCTGCATCCGGCTCAAAAAACGAAATGCATAAAATGCAGGCTTACAGATTCCTTCTTTTGTAAGAAGTCCGCTGTCTCCGTTCAGGACCGCCTCTGTATCGTAATGTTCAGAAATCAGATCGGTGCCATGCCAGCACGCCAGCAAATCAATCTTCCCTTCTGCATCAATGCAGTTCTTCACCAGATAGGCTGCTTTCCAACAGCTGTCATTGAGCATATTTCGGTTTGATATGGTAAAATTCCACTCACTGACAAAAATCGGCCTGTCATCAAATCCCAGCTGGCTTAAGGTCTGTTTTAACACATCCAGCTGATTTAAGGTGTACTGACTGTCTAACGATTTTTTTCCATAAAGAATACCTTCCTGAGGGATCATAACATAGCCATAGCTGTAAACAGAAAGGAAATCCGGCCAGATAGCCCGCTTTTTCCAGGCAGAGAATACCGCTTCATACAGATGGCTTTCATACCCCAGCACAATACCTGCACCGCCGATCTTAATCTTTTTTGATATTCGTTTCAACACGGAATACCCGGCATCAAAGACTGGGAAATACCAGCCATCTTCTGACTCAATTTTCAGCCGATTGTCATGCCAGAGTTCAAAATACCATGTTTCTACTGTTTCCAGCCCATACCGGTTCACCATATGGGCTGCAAGCTCATTAAGAACATGTTCATATTCCATCAGACTGTGAAATAAAATCTCACTTTCCTGATTGATCAGGAAATCATCGGCTGCCTTAATCACAATTTTCGGTTTAAATCCCAGTTCAATAAAAGGACTGAGCCCATTCTCTGTCAGAAAATCAAGAATACGGTCCAGTTTATTATAATTTAAAAAACCCTGGGCATTCTGATAGATGATCAAAGAAAATATATTCCAGATCCGCACCTGGGAAAACCCCAGTTCATCCTTTAACATCTTAATGTGTTCCTGAACATCAGAACGTAGTAAAAGCGCCGCCTCGCCAATATTAATGATATGAGACCATGGTTTTTTTAAGGGTTCCCATTTATCACCCTGTACGGTAAACAGTTCCGTCTGTTTTCCATGGGATACCTCCGGCGTTTCCCTGGTTTTTTCCAGAAATTTCTTTATATCCTCAATCTCCAATTCATTTAAACTGCCAGTTCTGCCTTCCTTCGGTGCGCTTTTTCCGGAATATTTACGGCGGTACTCGGAAGGGGTAATCTCAAAGCAGTCTTTAAACGCTTTATTAAAGGACGCAGTTGCAGGAAATCCGTTATCAACCGCAATTCTTGTTACTTTTTTATCCGTATAGAGAAGTTCATCAAGCGCGTGGAACAAACGGACGTTATTTAAATAATCCAGGAAGCTTAGACCAAACTGCTTCCTGATATATTTGGATAAGTATGCCGGCGTTAAATACAGTTTTTGGGCCAGTTCATTTAAACTCAACTGCTTCTGGTAATTTGCCTGAACGTAATTTTGTATCTCAAATACTCTGGTATCATTGGTAAAGCCAAGCCGCTGGACCCGGATATCATCTGTCTTTACCATAAAATGACTGACCAAAAGATAGATCGCCTCATAGAATAGGCTGCGAAGCCGGAACTGTTCCTCCTGCTCTCCTTCAAAAAAAAGAGTGAGAATGCGGTCAAAGATCACCCGAAGAGATTTATATGCTTCATCCTTATCCGAAACTGTATTGCACCAGAATAAAAGCTGGTTTGTGCCTAAGTATTCCGTCATCATGGAGTAATCAATAACAAATCTGGCAAACAGCGTTGTTACTTCTAAATTTTTTATGGAATGGCGCTTATTTGCATTCACCAGGATATAATCACCCTTTTTCAACATATAAGATTCCTCATTGATCAGAATCTGTGCCGTTCCCCTCAGTAGATATAAGATCTCAACATCCTGATGTACATGGGTTTCTCTGTCACTGTTCAGCGCAAAGCTGAACTCCATTATCTCACGCATTTGTTTCCCCATCCTCTCCTAATAGGTCTGTCTGTCAGACAAAATTCTAACATTATTCCATGATTGTGTAAATGGTATTCAGGCAAATACAGAGTAAGATAATTATATCCTACTCTGCATCAAATGTACTTTTATAAAATCGCTTCATATGGATGACGAAAGCCCATTGCACAAATCACATACTTTTTGAAATAATAACGGCTGACGCTGCCACAACCATACCGGTTACTGCTATAAGATAAACATGGCCGGTGGTGACAGACTGAAATACCAGCTTTGCCACAGCATTCAGCACAAATGGTGAAATCGTCTGTCCGAAGCACATAAAGGAGGTGAAGCAGGCAGCTGCCATGGCAGCAGCTGCAGGAGCAACCGCATCTGATACTTCACACATTGCCCGGGGAACAAACATCCCCTGGGAAAATCCGCATAAAGCCCCACCCACCATAAGCATTCCTACATTTCCTGGAAATAGAATTAACAGAACACCTCCTGTACAAAAGAGAAACATGGCGGCAGGAAGTGTGTATGTTCCTGTTTTTTTAACAACATTGCCAAGAATCAGGCCCATAACAATCTGGGCGCTGGAAAAAACACCGGTCAAAAGCCCTGCCACAGTGGGATCGCCTGCTATTTTACCTTCCAGATGCATGGAAATATTAGTAGTATAGGTTATTAAAAATATAAATACCACCATACCAAGCAGAGATATTTTTAATACATTCCCATTCAGCCTGACAGCTTCGCCTTCAGACGTACCGGTTCTTCCCGTATCCGGGAGCCACAATGCAATTGCTGCAAAGCAAACAAACGCAATCACATGGATAAAATAAGATGCTTTAAAACCGAGAACCCCCAGCATACCGGCTAATGTAGTTATGATAACCATGCCGGCGCCAATACTGGCTGCCTGAATCCCCATCACAGTAACCCGCTCATCTCCTTCAAAAAATTCTGCCACCACCGCCGTATTTAATGTACACGCAAGCCCAAGTGCAATTCCATAACAGGTCCTTGAGAGAAACAAAAGAGGAAAGCTATCAGAAAGAAACGGGATAAATCCGGTAATTCCGGCAATAAAACAGGCAAAAAGGAGAAGCTTTTTTTTGCTGATTTTCGTCACCAGCAAACCGGAAGCAAGGGCAACCACCACGGAAAACAATGAAGGTGTTGTAACCAGCATCTGGATCAGACTGACTGATACCTGTGGATAATGTTCCTTTATCTGCCCCAGAACCGGGGAAATGCTAAACTGCAGTCCCTGAATAAAGGAAATGGCAGTGATTGATATAATAATATTTATTTTTTTTGTCTGGTTCAATGGAACTGATTCCTTTCTTTGTCAAAATCGAACCCCTGGAATCTGCAAACTCCCTGATATCGCTTTACAGCCTCTGTCTGGTTCAAAACCCGGACTGCTCCAGCTGCCATAGCCTCCATCTCAAATTCTCCCGGGTACGGCGTAATGGCGGCAATCCATCCGCAGGCTTCTGTGATCTGATTTACCAGATTTTTATTATGTACCATGCCCCCGCCCAGTAAGATCCCATCAATTTTTCCATGAAGCACAGCTGCCATGGAGCCAATGGCTTTGGCAATCTGATAAATCATGGTATCCCAGAGGAGTTTTGCGTAGGGATCTCCATCTTGCGCTTTCTGGCTCAGTTCCAGCGCGTCAGAACTTCCTGTATGGCTTACAAAGCCGCCTTTTTCTGTACAAAGAAGCTTCACCTCTTGTAATGTTTTCCCCTCACAATGCCTTAATAAGTCGGCAACTGCAATACTTCCGCATCTGGTGGGAGCCATGGGGCCTTCTCCTCCCACAATATCAAAACCGTCTATCATCCTTCCCGCACGGTGGGCAGATACGGAAATTCCGCCGCCTATGTGGCAGACAATAAAACGGCAGTCTTCATAGGTTTTGCCAAGAAGTGCGGAGTGTCTGATTGCAACCTCCTTTAAATTTAAGGCATGGAGATGTATCACCCGGTAAACTCCCTTGATTCCTGTCATTCTTGCAAGATCCTGCAATTCATCCACATCCGGAGGATTAACGACATAGGCTTTCGCGTGATATAAATCGGCGAATTCCCGTGCAAGCCGGGGGCCAAGCATGGCAGGATGCTGTACACCGTTTGCTCCTGTTTGGGAGTGTTTCAGCACCAGATCATCTATTTCATAGGTTCCGCCTTCCATTGACAGAAGACCGCCACCCCTGCCTACAACCGCATCCACTCCGCTTAAAGAAATTCCATTCTCCTCCAGAAGTTTTACAATCATATCCCGGCGGTAAGAAAACTGACCGGATATCGCCGGAAATGCAGCAAGCGTTTTTGCATCATGGCTGACATTCCTGGAAAAGATCTCTCTTTCTCCCTCAAAGAGGGCTATTTTGGTAGAGGTTGAACCAGGATTAATGGTAAATATCTTATAGTTACTCATCCATTCTCTCCTCCTGCACGAATCACAAGCATTGCCACGTTCCCAAACATTTCTTCCACTGGGGCGCTTCTGGAGAAATCACAGACTGGTTTTGCAAAGCCCTGAAGCACCGGGCCGTAGGCATTGGCTTTGCCGAAAATTTGAATCATCTTCACGCCAATATTACCGGCATGGAGATTTGGGAAGATCAGGACATTGGCTTTTCCTGCAACTTTACTTTCCCATTTTACTTTTTTTGCTGCAACTGACGGGATTATGGCCGAATCCAGCTGAAATTCCCCGTCAATGCTTAGTTCCGGACGTATTTTTTGTACCCGTTTTACTGCCTCTCTGATCACATCAATGCTTTCATGGTCTGCGCTGCCGCAGGTGGAAAAGGACAGCAAGGCTAATCTGGGCTCCCAGCCTAATAAAGTCCGGACTGTGTCAGCGGAAGAAATGGCAATACCTGCAAGATCTGCTGCATCCGGCTGAGCTGTGATTGCACAGTCAGCCAGTCCCAGTAAGGTCCCTTCCGGTCCCTCAAAGCCGGGGATATCTGCGATTCCAAGGCTGGATACACGTTCCACGCCTTCTTTTAGTCCTACAATGCTCATTGCCTCAAAGATAACATCTCCGGTTGAATACTCTTTTCCGGCCGCCACACAGTTCACTTTCCCCAGCTTCAACAGAAACATGGCACACCGCACCGGGTCCTTTGCCTTGCGCAAAATCGATTTTTCCGTAAAATCATCGTACTTCCGCCGGTATTCCTCCGCCAGCAATATCCGGTTCTGCTCATCTTTGCAGTCGAAATATTCAAAGCCTTCCGTTGAAATTCCTTCCTGCCGCGAAAGGTCTTCAATCTCTATCTGATTTCCTATTAACAGTACAAATCCGATTCCTGTTTTCACAACCTGACTGGCAGTGCGAAGAATATCGCTGTTTAAGCTTTCCGGAAAAGCTATTTTCTGTGGATTCTCCTTTGCTTTCCGGGCCATTTCTGTGATAAATTTATTCATGTCAGCCTCCCCATAAAGTTAGTCTAATCCTCTAACAATTCCACAATGTAGTCCGCCGCTTCCCCAAAAGTACGGCAGCGTTTAAAATTCATATAAGGAACTTCTATATCAAATACATCTTCCAAAAATGTGGTCATCTGGGAATAATGGACTGATTTTGGGTTCATATCCGCAAAAACAGTTTCTTCACTCATGGCTGACGGCTCTGTTTTCCATATGCTGCTGGCTCGTTCTATTATTTTATTCAATACTTTCTCTCTCATAATTTCTCCTCTTTCCTTTTATTCTGTTACCGGATCATGATGTCTCCATCCTGAAATCTTGGCGGAATTACAGGAATCTGGAGAAATGATTGGTACTCTCCTCCTGTATAAACCAGATGATTTCCCTGATTATCTGTATTCCACATCAGAGGCTCAAACCAGTCGCCCCGTATGTATCTCCCTGCAATGGAAACCCTGATCTGCTGGCCTTTATGGAAAAAGCGGCTGGTGGGAACAATCTCAATGTCAACGGGAACAATCTGACCCGGCTCCAGCTTCTCATCACATGTATGAGCCTGAACCGGACAGTAATTTGTGGAAAGCTTCTCATTAAGCTTCCTTCGTGATACCCGCATTTTCCCCCAGGCACCTGGATGCGGCTCTCCAAAAAGTGTGACCGGAAGCAGATCCCCATTGGTGCCAAGCTTCTGCACAGCAATGAATAGATCCATGTCGTTATAGCTCTCCGCCGCAACATAAAGCCGCAGCTTCATGTATCCGGTCAGCTCGGTATCTTCCTCAAAGCGGTAATCGAAAGACACCTCTCCGGTTTCACTGTCATAAGCAGCCACGGCGTTTTCCTGAACCGGCTCCTTTTTCATGGACTTATCCGAGGCATCTAAATAAAGCTTTTCATACTTCGTCCGTTTCAGCGGAAAATTCTCCTCAGGACGGTTTTTCATGAAAAGAAATTCAGCCGCATCCTGTACCTCAATCCGAACCTTTGGAGTCAGCTCCCAGCCATTTCTCTCCAGCTTTAAATACCTGGCAAAAAACAGTTCCAGGTCCTGCAGATTTTCGTTGCTGTAGGCATCCGGCCATTCAAAATCTCTGTGGACACGCAGCCATTTTCTTCGGGATTTGCATTTACGAAAGGCATTGATGGAGCCTCTTAAGTGAAAATGATTCCAGCAGGCAGTCTGATATACAGGAATGGTCACATTTTCCCAGATGGGATCTTTGTCTTTCCAGTAAGTACAGTTGATAAACGGGTATTTCTCCAGGTTATCCGGGGTGCTGTCCATGTAGTTAGGACCGCAGGCCTCCTTCATTACCAGCCTGACAAAGGAATGAGCCGGTATTCCCCCTTCACAAAGGGACTCCCGGTACATATCCGTGGTGGACTCCCATGGGGCAATGCAGGTTAAATGGGGCGGCTGCTGGGAAGCAATACGCCACTGGGTCATGGCCACACAGCTGTTCCCTGACAGGGCACATCTGCCGCTGCACCAGGACTGGGCAGCCGCCCATTCAATGAAATCAAAACCGTCTTTTCCATCCTGTGTGCCAAACTGGACAAAATCCCCTTCCGAATGGCCGATACCTCTGGGATCCACATTGGCAACCGCATATCCACGGCGGCACCAGTAGCCCGGATCGGCGCTTTCAAATTTTGACATATCCGACACAGTCTGGGGCGGCACTCCCATGATCTGCCATTCAGACTGTCCGTCAAACGGCCGCTTCCCATAGAAACTCCATGATATGATTAACGGATATTTTCCCTCCGCCTCCGGTTTATATATATCTGCATAAATGATCACTCCATCCCGCATTTTAACAGGAATATCCTGCGTACAGACAATTCCGTCTTCAGGGTTATAAGTCCGTTGATTTAAAGGCGGCTGGATTTTTGCTGTCTCTCTTTCCTCCACGGACATTGCTTTAAATTCTTCCGGCGTACAGGGTGTCATCATTTTTGTCATATAGATTTCAACCGGCTCTCCTGACATTTCTACTGTTTTCGTTATTCTTTCTCTGTGATCTGGCACAATCATATCCTCCCATTTTGTTTGGTATCGTTCCTTAGAAAAGATCCCGGAACTTGATTTCACAAAGCTTATATTGTATACTTTTTCTATGAAATCCGATATATGCTCATTTTAATTAGAAATACTGCACATGAACAGAACACATTTTTCATATGTGTACGATTTTACTCACACAATTGTCATAAGGGAGATAGAATGTGAACGAAACGAATGGTATACTCAGACTGGCCAAATCAGAACAGACAAAAGCAAAAATAATTGATGTTTTTCTGGGACTGACCAATGAGAAAAAATGGGATAAGATCTCTGTGAAAGAACTTTGTGCCGCTATAGGCATTACAAGAGGAACTTTTTATCAGTATTATAATGATATATACGATTTAATGGAACAGATTGAAGACACACTGATTACAGATTTAAATCACCGGTATCAGCTGCTTCCTCTTAAGAGTCCAAACGGTCTGTTTCCTCCGGAATTATTCGATTCCAAATACGATTATTCCCCGCCTCATGAGCTGTTTGTCTGGTTTGATTTCTGTCAAAACCATCAAAAGGCCGTTTCTTCTTTACTAGACTCTAAAAATGGGGATGCTTATTTTGTAAAGAAACTGAAAGTGATCTTAGCCCAGCAAATCAATCACATCATGGATTATGACGGAATGCCAAGAGACGGCTTACGGGAGCATTTTACGAAGATTTTTATTGAGCTTCATTTTCTTGCCGCCCGCACCTGGTTAGACAGCAAAGAAGAGGATTTTCTTTCAATCAGAGAAATTATCAACCTGCTAAATACCATGCGCGTCGGCGCTGGCTTTCTTTCCAATAAACAAATGACTTCCCCTGATTTTGATAAGAAGATGAAATTTCCTGCTGACAATGAGGTGTTGCGATGATAATTGGCATTGGTACTGATATCTTAAATATTCATAATATTGAAAATGCCGTAAAGGATCGAAATGATCCCTTTGTACAGAAAACCTATACTAAAAAGGAACTGGAACTGATCTTAAACCGCCCGGTTCCCCTTAATAGCTTTGCCACCAGATTTGCCGGAAAGGAAGCCGTTTTTAAAGCTCTCTGCGTTCACCCGGATGCAGTCCGGTTAAATGAAATTGAAATTCTGGAGAACGAAAATGGACAGCCAGTGGTATTCCTTCACGGAAAAGCAAAAAAACTGGCTGTGGATAAGGGCATAAAAACTGCACTGATTTCATTGTCCTACGATACTGATTATGCGATTGCATATGCTGCATTATCTCAATAGGATCGAGTAGGAGGCGGTGACTAACCGCCGTCCTCTCACAGCACCGTGCGTACCGTTCGGTACACGGCGCTTTCAATAGTTGACGTGCACTGACTGATATGCATTGGCTAAATCATAGAAGCCACTGCATATCAGCCTTTCTTTTGTTAAAGCTATATTGACCGCCATTGTGTGTGTCACAAACCAATAACCTCTTCGGCTGTTAGCTGTTACATATGCCAAGTCTTTGGACACTCCTAGTTTTACAAGGTTTCTCATTTTTGTCTTTGGCTTCTTCCACTGCTTCCAAATACACATACGTATCCGATGGTAGAGCCACCCGTTGATATCCTCGATAAGGTTCTTCATACTTGCTATTCCGTAATAGTTAAGCCAGCCTCTCGCATATACCTTTATCTTTTCCAATGCCGGTCGTATGCTCTGAACAGATCTTCGGGAAGAAAGTTCTTTCAGTTTAGACTTAAACTTCTTCCATGACTTTGGGTGAACTCTGACATATATTCCATTTCCGTTCCTTCCCAGTACAAAGCCAAGGAATTTAAAATTTCGGATTGCAAACACACTAACCACACGACTTTTGTCTTTGTTCACTGTTAGCTTAAGCTTACCTTCAAGATATTCTGTACTTGTCTCCAATAGTCTCTTTGCGGCTCTTTCGCTCTTTGCCAGCAGTACTATATCATCTGCGTAACGTACAAGCGGAACTCCTCTCTTTTGAAATTCCTGGTCAAACTCATTCAGATAAACATTTGCCAATAGCGGCGACAGATTTCCGCCCTGTGGTGAACCTTCCTCCGTATCCATGACTACACCATTTTCCATGACACCGCTCTTAAGATACCTTTTAATCCATTGTATTACCCTTTCATCCTTCACATTTCTTCGAAGTATGTTTAATAATAACTCATGATTCAAGGTATCAAAGTATCTTGATAGGTCTAGTGATACCGCATAGCGATAACCCTCTTCGGCATACTCTTTGACCTTAATAATGGCATCCTTTGCACTTCTCCCCGGTCGGTAGCCATAGCTTCCGTTCGAGAATTGCTCTTCATACATCGGCATTAGTTGTTGTGCAATCGCTTGCCGAAAAATACGGTCTTTGACTGTTGGAATACCAAGCTTTCGCATTCCACCGTCTGCTTTCGGGATTTCTTTACGCCTTACCGGGTCGGGTGTATATTTCCCCTTGTATATTTTCTCGGTAATCGCTTGCTGATTTTCCCGTAGATAACCACCTATTTCATCGACTGTAATACCGTCGATCCCCGGTGCTCCCTTATTTGCCTTTACCCTCTTAAAAGCTCTGTTAAGATTGTCTTTATACAGTATCTTCTCTAAGAGTTCTGGCTGTGCACTGTCCTTTTCTTTCCATATCGAACGGAATGACCTCCGCACTTTTGCATACCCTTCATGTTCCGCACTATCTCTTTGCGGACAGTCTCTATTTTCAGAATTTTCTGCCTTCATTAGTCATTCCTCCTTTCTCTGTCATACTTGGGACTCCTATTGATTCGGTCCTTCACCTCTCGGCTAATATGACCTCTGCTGACTTCTGTATGTTCAGTATTACCTTGCGATAACAGTTACCTCTTTCAAGGCGTTTCATACAGACCTCCCCGGGTACTCACACGTTCCTTCTCTCCATCTATCTGCCACATATACCATACATGATTCTGTGTAGTTATTGGGCTTTAACTTGTGTCGCAGTCTCACCCTCATGCATAGCCTGATGTGATTTCTGTTCGTCAGACCAGAGATTTGCCCACTGGTTAGTATGTTCCCAGTATCCAGCTTCCTTCAGATTCCACCTCGCGATGGACACCCTTGCCTTCGGCTATATCCTTCCCACTACCGGGCGGATTCGGGACTTACACCCGTTGGAACGTGTGCCCGCCGGGCACACGACGAAAAAAAGACCGGAGCAGGAATCCATCCTGCACCAGTCTTTTTTCTATCATTAATGCTGTTCTTCATAGCTGTATTTCAACAGCTCATATATTTCATCTGTTACCCGATCATCTTTATAATACTCATCAAGAAGGCTGATGATTTTAGCTGCGTATTCCGACGGAACCGGAAGCTTTTCAACTGACTCATGAAACTCCTTCTTCATCTCACTTACCATCTCTTTTTTTTCCGGTACAGGCAGACCGTAGATCTTATAAAGCATTCCCATAGCCGCACACGCCTCATTGGGGGAAGTTAAGGGCGCGTTTTCAAACCTGGTTTTAATTTCTACAGCCTGTTTATTAATATAAAATACCATGATATTATAATTCCTTATACATTTTTAACTAGAGCAATGTCGATCAGGGTAAGCTCCTTCGCTCTGTTTTCCATGCTGGTTACCAGGGCTGCTGCCGTATCTAAGGACGTAAGCACGGTCACGCCGGTTTCGATCGCATTTCTGCGGATCACAAAACCATCCTTGCTTCTGTCTGCGCCCTGAGGCGGGGTATCGATAACCAGGTCAATCTCATGGCCCAGAATCAGATCCAGGAGGTTGGGGGACTCCTGCTCCAGCTTGCGAACCTGGAAGGCTTTGATTCCGTTATCATTTAACACCTTTGCCGTACCAGCCGTAGAGAAGATCTTGTAGCCCTGATCTTTAAATCTGCGTGCGATATCGATAATCTCTTCCTTATCAGAATCCTTTACCGTAATGATCATGTTCTTATGCTTGGGAAGCTTGATTCCTGATCCTGCAAAGGCTTTGTAGAGTGCCTCATTAAAGGTCTTTGCAATTCCCAGACACTCTCCTGTTGATTTCATCTCAGGTCCCAGACTGATGTCTGCGCCGCGGATCTTTTCAAAAGAGAACACCGGCATCTTTACAGCGATGTAATCTGCTTCCGGCTGAAGCCCGGGCTTATATCCAAGTTCTTTAATGGTATGGCCGCAGATGACTCTGGTTGCCAGGGGTACAATGGGGATTCCAGTCACCTTGCTGATATACGGCACCGTACGGGAAGACCGGGGATTTACCTCGATGACATAGACATCTTCTCCGCTGACAATAAACTGAATGTTGATCATTCCTTTTACATGAAGTGCTCTTGCAAGTCTTCTTGTATATTCCACAAGCTTGTCTTTAATCTCTTCCTTTAAGCTTTGAGCCGGATATACGGAGATGCTGTCACCGGAGTGAACGCCTGCGCGTTCAATATGCTCCATGATTCCCGGTATAAGAATATCTTCCCCATCACAGACTGCATCTACCTCGATCTCTTTGCCCACGATATATTTATCGACTAAAATGGGGTGTTCCTGAGCGATCTGGTTGATGATCGCAATAAATTCATCAATATCCTGATCAGAAATGGCAATCTGCATTCCCTGGCCGCCCAGTACGTAGGAAGGTCTCACAAGAACCGGATAACCAAGCTTTGCTGCTGCTTTCTTGGCCTCTTCTGCTGTAAATACAGTCTGTCCTGCTGGTCTTGGAATCTGGCATTCTTCCAGAATCTTATCAAACAGTTCTCTGTCTTCCGCCGCATCCACATCTTCTGCCGCTGTTCCAAGAATGGGAACTCCCATCTTCATTAGTGCCTCTGTCAGCTTGATTGCTGTCTGGCCGCCGAACTGTACCACCGCTCCGTCCGGTTTTTCAATATCAACTATGCTTTCCACATCTTCCGGAGTGAGAGGTTCAAAATACAGCTTATCTGCAATATCAAAATCCGTACTGACTGTTTCCGGATTGTTATTAACGATAATGGTCTCATAGCCTTCTTTGCTGAAACTCCAGGTACTGTGAACCGAACAGTAATCAAATTCAATTCCCTGGCCGATCCGGATTGGGCCGGAACCTAATACCAGAACCTTTTTTCTTCCTGTTGTCTGCTCCGCTTCATTTTCACTTCCAAAGCAGGAGTAGTAATATGGTGTCTCTGCTGCAAACTCAGCCGCACAGGTATCTACCATCTTAAAGGCAGCCGTTATCCCGTTATTCTTTCTTGTCTGATGGATTTCTTCTATAGATATACCGGTCAGTCTTGAAATTACCGTATCAGGGAATTCCAGTCTCTTTGCCTCTTTTAGCAGCTCATTGGTAAGAGGACCTTTCTTTAAGGCTTCCTCCATCTCCACCAGAATTGCCAGCTTATCAATAAACCAGACATCTATCTTTGTGATGTCATGAATGAGTTCATAGGTAAAGCCTCTTCGCAATGCTTCCGCGATCACCCAGATCCTTCTGTCATCGATCAGATGAAGGGTTTCTGTCAGCTGGTCATCTGTGAGTCCTGTATAATCATAAGACATCAAGCTGTCCACATGCTGTTCCAGAGAACGGATCGCTTTCATTAAGCCGCCTTCGAAATTGGTGCAGATACTCATTACCTCGCCGGTCGCCTTCATCTGTGTGCCAAGTGTTCTCTTGGCGCTTAAAAACTTGTCAAAGGGAAGGCGCGGCATCTTAACGACACAGTAGTCCAGCATAGGCTCGAAGCTTGCATAGGTTTTCTTTGTTACCGCATTTTTAATCTCATCAAGGGTGTAGCCCAGAGCGATCTTTGCAGCAACTTTGGCAATGGGGTATCCGGTCGCCTTGGAAGCCAGAGCAGAGGAACGGCTCACCCGGGGATTTACCTCGATGACACAGTATTCAAAGCTCTCCGGGTGGAGAGCATACTGAACGTTGCAGCCGCCTGTAATACCTAATTCGCTGATGATTTTTAATGCAGAGGTACGAAGCATCTGATATTCCTTGTCTCCCAGAGTCTGGGAAGGAGCCACTACGATGCTGTCGCCTGTGTGAACGCCTACCGGATCAAGGTTTTCCATGTTGCAGACGGTTATTACATTGCCTGCACCATCCCGCATTACTTCATATTCAATCTCTTTCCAGCCCGAAATGCAGCGTTCCACCAGAACCTGGCCAACACGGGACAAACGGAGTCCGTTCTCAAGAATTTCCCGGCACTGGGCCGGGTTTTCAGCAATTCCGCCGCCGGAGCCTCCCAGTGTATAAGCCGGGCGTAAAACGATGGGATAACCGATCTCTTCCGCAATTCTTAAGCCATCCTCCACATTTTCCACGATATCAGAGGGAGCTACCGGTTCGCCGATCTTCTCCATGGTTTCCTTAAACAGTTCCCGGTCTTCTGCCTTCTTAATAGTCAGGGCAGTGGTTCCGATAAGGCGGATATTGTTCTTTACAAAAAAGCCCTTATCTTCAAGCTCCATGGCCAGGTTTAAGCCAGCCTGGCCTCCAAGTGTAGGAAGAACGCTGTCCGGTCTTTCTTTTAAAATCAGCTGCTCCACTACCTCTACAGTCAGCGGCTCGATATAAACCTTATCAGCAATATCTTTATCCGTCATGATGGTTGCAGGATTGGAGTTTAAAAGCACAACCTCAATCCCTTCTTCTTTTAAAGAACGGCATGCCTGGGTTCCGGCATAATCAAATTCTGCTGCCTGACCGATGATAATCGGACCGGATCCAAGGACTAGTACTTTTTTGATATCCTGATTCTTAGGCATTCTTTCCCACCTCCATCATGTTTATAAACCGGTCAAATAAGTAGCTGGAATCCTGAGGTCCCGGACATGCTTCCGGGTGGTACTGTACGGTAAATATGTTCTTTCCGGTATATTTCATACCTTCATTTGTTCCGTCATTGACATTTACAAATGCAGGAACTGCCACAGCCGGATCCACTGTATCCTCATCCACCACATATCCGTGGTTCTGGGAAGAAATGTAAACCCTTCCGGTTTCCAAATCCTTAACCGGGTGGTTGCCGCCTCTGTGTCCGTATTTCAGCTTATGGGTATCAGCGCCAGTCGCCAGTGCCATCAGCTGGTGTCCCAGGCAGATTGCAAAAATAGGGACTTCTGATTCATACAGCTTGCGGATTTCCTTAATAATGTCAGTGCATTCCTTTGGATCTCCAGGGCCGTTTGACAGCATAATTCCATCGGGATTGGAAGAAAGAATTACTTCTGCCTTCGTATCTGCCGGATATACAGTAACCTCACAGCCTCTCTCATTTAAGGACCGTGCAATATTCTTTTTAGCACCTAAATCCAGAAGTGCAACCCGCCTGCCTTCACCGGGAAGCACATAGGATTCCTTACAGGTGGTTGCCTTCACAACGCCCGTAACAGAATATGCCTTCATACGCGAAATGACTTCGTCAAGATCAAATCCTTCATCGGTTGTGATCATGCCGTTCATTGTACCTTTTTCTCTTAAGATTTTTGTTAGGGCTCTCGTATCGATACCACTGATACCTGGAATGTCGTTACTTTCTAAGAAATGCTGAATGGTATCCTCGCTTCTAAAGTTGCTGGGGATTCTAGATAATTCTCTGACAATGTAGCCATCCGGCCAGGGTTTGCATGACTCCATATCTTCCTGACAAATGCCGTAATTACCAATTAGCGGATATGTCATCACAACTGCCTGTCCCGCATAGGATGGGTCGGTGAGGACTTCTAAATAACCCGTCATGGAAGTATTGAATACGATCTCACTGATCACTTCCCGTGTTGAACCAATGCTCGTGCCTGTAAAAACAGTGCCGTCTTCCAGTATTAAAAAAGCTTTCATACGCAAAGTCCCAATCCTTTCTTAATAATAGTCCATGTTTTTTGGACATAAAGGGATACCCGCAAGGGTGTTTCTTAATAATAGTCCATGTTTTTTGGACATAAAGGGATACCCGCAAGGGTCAATTTGCAGCTGACTGGTATCAGCCCAAATTGAATAGATTATACATTATCCCGCGACATTTTTCAACTGTTTTTTTATAATTTATTAATCTACTTTTTATGCATTATTTTTCTTTTTTCAGATATTTTAATCATCTATATTGTATATTTATGCAAAACAATTAATATTATACATTTTCGTATACTTTCTCCCAACTTCGAACAAACTATTCATGAGGTGATAAATCATGATAGATAACAATGAACTTCCCATTGGATTTACCATGGAACTGGCACAGCATTCAGACATTATGGTACGGTTTGCAGGGCTCTCCAAAGACGAACAAAACCGTATTATCAACGGTGCAAGAGACATTGAAAGCCGCAATGAAATGAGAAACTACGTAGAGTCCATGTTCCATGAACCCAAAACATCTTTCTTTTAAAAAAGTCCCCGCAAAAACTGATTTATTTGGTTTTCTGCGGGGCTTTTGTAATCATTGCCCAGATGAGCTAATATATTAATAATAATCATTCCAATAAGGGGCTATTTATGAATCCATATATGACCACTGCCCAGGAAACAGCAGCTTCCGGCTCTCTTCAGGTAGATGTGGTATCTTCGGAAAATAATTACCCGATCCAGAACGCAGAAATTTCCATCTCCTTTACAGGAGAACCCGACAGCATTTTAGAAACGGTTACTACGGATAGTTCCGGACAGTCCGAAACCGTAAGTTTGTCAGCACCACCCGTAGTATTAAGTTTATCTCCCGGACTGCAGCAGCCGTATTCGGAATATACTCTTTTTATCACTGCACAGGGCTTCGAACCCGTGGCCATCTCCGGAACACAGATCCTGGCAGACACGGAGGCGATTCAGCCAGTCCGGATGACGCCTGTCATAGACGAGACAACTCCCGATGTTCCGATTACCATTCCCGATCATACTCTATACGGCGATTATCCTCCAAAGATTGCAGAGGCTGAGGTAAAGCCAGTTGCAGAAACCGGCGAAATCGTACTAAGCAGGGTTGTCGTTCCCCAGACGATTATCGTTCACGACGGCGTACCTACCGATCCGACAGCAACTAATTATTATGTCCCTTATGGCGATTATATTAAAAATGTCGCTTCCAGTGAAATTTATGCTACCTGGCCAAGAGAAACAATTATTGCCAATGTTCTGGCAATTATGAGTTTTACATTGAACCGTGTTTATACGGAATGGTACCGGAATCAGGGTTATAACTTTACCATCACTTCCTCCACCGCCTTTGACCATAAATGGATCTACGGCAGAAATATTTATGAAAGTATATCCCAGATTGTTGATGAAATCTTTAACAGCTACTTATCCCGGCCAGGAATCAAACAGCCAATCTTAACCCAGTACTGCGACGGAAACCGGGTGACCTGTCCAAACTGGATGTCACAATGGGGGAGTAACACATTAGGACAGCAGGGCTATACAGCCATTGAAATCCTTCGTAACTATTATGGAAGCAACATGTACATCAATACTGCAGAGCAGGTTTCCGGTGTTCCCTCCTCATTTCCGGGATATAATTTGTCTATAGGCGCTTCCGGTGATAAGGTCCGCCAGGTCCAGGAACAGCTGGATACCATAGCCGGAGTTTATACCAGGATTCCCCGCATTACAGCAGATGGTATCTACGGAGAAAATACGGCTGAGGCAGTCCGCCAGTTTCAGTCCATCTTCAAGCTTCCGGTCACAGGAGTCATTGATTTTGCAACCTGGTATAAGATCTCCCACATTTATGTTGGCATCACAAGGATTGCCGAATATTCTTAGCCTTTATAAAAAGGGATATTGCTTCAGATACAAAAAAACTGTATCCGACGCAATATCCCTCTCTTTTTTATTTCAGAAAATCACTTACCCCTCTCCTCCCAGCAGATCTGCAGCGACGTAACCTAAGAGCGCCAGTGCAATCCCTCCCAGAAGTTCATAAATCTCCACTGTATTCCATGGCACATCCCATAAAATTACAAAGGGTGAAGAAACCACCAGGCCAATGATCACCCGGTACATCTGGTGTTCATAAAGAGTCAAAAGGCGCTCCACCACCCTGGCAAATAAAAGAACACCTGTAAGCATGCCGAAAAAATATGGAAACAATACCATCCCATTTTTCATAAGACTGTGAAAATCCAGAGCACAGGCCGCTCTGATGCAGGCATTGTTCGTCTGTAAAACAGATTCATAAAAACCCAGCATCATCATTATCATTGAACCGCTTACTCCCGGTACAATCATGGTAGCTGCTGCCAGAAGCCCCACTGCAAATAGAGTCACCCCCCAGTATTTCCCTGACGATAAATATTCCGCTCCTGATGCCATGGCAAAGCCCTCTCCGCTATGGCCGGAAGCGATCACCGTCTCTGCCCAATATGTTATTGAAATCACAACACCACAGGTGATGCCGGCCGTTATAATCCCCTTCCATAAGTCATTTTTTTTTCCCGAAAAAGCTTTGCGGGAAAGAGCAGGAAGGCCTCCTCCAATTAAACCAAGAAATGACAGCTTCGTCTGAAGGGGATATGTATGGAACAGATATTCAAACGCCAGTGACAAAAAAATGATTCCTGCAACCGCACCGATTCCGTAGGGAAGGAGAAGCCTTATACTTTTCACCGGCTCCTTAAAAAGCCGGTTTACTGCATGGATGATCTTATCATAGACACCCATGGTGATGGCCAGTACCCCACCGCTGATGCCCGGCAGTATATTTGCCACACCAATAATCACACCTTTTAAAAGCTCACCGATATACTTCAAGCAATTCCTCCTGCATTAATCCGTATATCCAATCCTATGCCCCTTTAACCGCTTCTAATACATCTTTTACCTGATTAAGCTTATAATCCGCAAGACTCTGGTCAAATCCATACCTTGTATCAATCACTGCCGCAATCTTAAGCCCTGCCCTGTGGGCAGCTGTTATTCCAATGGTGGAATCCTCCACAGCCAGACATTCTTCAGGCTTTAACTGAAGCTGAGAGACGGTATATAAATAGATCTCCGGATCGGGTTTGCTCTTTTTAAACTGCTCTCCGCTCACCACTGCCTCAAAATATTCCCGGATTCCATTTTCCTTAAGTACCCGTTCCACCAGTTCCAAATGGGTGGAGGATGCCAGCGCCAGACGGAAACCTGCATGTTTTAGCTGCTTTAATGTATCGGTCACCTCCGGGCGGTAAATGCTGCGGTAATCAATCTCACCATAAATATCCCTCAGGCGGAATTCTGTTCTTAATTCTTCCCAGGTTTGTCCATTGGAAACAGCCCGTTCCACTACCTCCCAGCATTCCTGTTTCGTTGCTCCTACCATTGGATACAAATCCTCCGGCTTTACATTTGGATTTTTCTTTTTTGCAAACTCCAGCTGATATTGCAGATACACTCCCTCGCTGTCAATAATAACGCCATCCATATCAAAGATCACTGCCTTAATCATAATTCTCTCCTCTGTGCTCATTCTGATTAAGACCATACGACAAAAAGAAGCATCTTGTCAAGTCAAAGAAAAAGAGACGGCCGGAAGATATGCTTCTTTTTCACTCCTTCCGGCCGCCCTTCCAGGCTTAATATACAGCCGGGCGTTTCACCATAAATGTGCTGTGCCCCAGCTGCCTGAGAGCCTGCTCCATCTTAACCGCATTGTCCATATTCCGGAATGCGCCTACACGAACCTTGTATAATCCGTCTTCATAAACTACAAATGCAGGAAATCCCTGGGATTTTAATATATCAGCCTGATTTTCTGCCAGAGAACGCACCCGGAAAGCACCGGTCTGTACCTGATAATACTGGATCTGGGTCTCTTCCTGCTGCTGTATGGTATTTAAAATACCACTGGCAATGGCCTGGGCAATCTCCTCAAAGTAATCGTCAAAAAGATAATTATCTGCTTCATTATCTATAAATCCAACCTCCACTAAGACAGAGGGAAGCTTTGTTCTTCTCAGCACTACCAGCCCGGGGCGTTCCACCGTTCCTAAATTAGTAAATCCAACAGCACCAAGGGCTTCTCCGATATTCTTTGCAAGCATTCCCTGGACGCCTTTGTTTTCAAAAACAACGGTCTCAACTCCGGATCCCGTTCCAGGAACCGGCATGGCATTGCGGTGAATGGAGACAAATAAATCCGCTTCCGCATCATTGGCCATCATGGCTTTTTCCAGGGGTGTATTATAGGTATCGTCAGTTCTTGTATACCTGACATCAACTCCGTTGTCTGCAAGGATCTTCCCGACAGCAAGCGCAAGTTTTAAGTTATCATCTTTTTCCTGCCGCTCAATATAGGATGCACCCGGGTCCGCACCGCCGTGACCGGCATCTATTACCACGATCTTTCTCTCAGCCAAAAGAAAAACTCCTTTCACATACCTCTATTCTATAAAGTATGTAAAAGAAGTGTTCTCCGTACCATATTTCAGACCATGATTTAATCAATTTCTCCTAATTCCGCCATAACATCCACGCCCCTTGGTCCAACCGGAGTGGAGAAGACAATCTGGGTACTGGTCTTTCCGTACTTCTGGAGCTGTCCGATGAAAATATCCAGTTCCATGGTGCTTTGAAATGCCACCTTAATCAGCATGGAATAATCCCCAGTCACGCAATTGCATTCCAATACATTGGGTATGGATTCCATGTAGGAATAGAACTGAATTTTATCCACCGGCGACACATCCAGATTCACAAACGCAATGATATGATATCCCAGCTTCATGGGATCCACTGATGCATGATACCCTGTAATAATTTTTTCCCGCTCCAGCTTTTCAATTCTGGAGGAAACAGCAGGCGAAGACAAAAAGGTATTTTCTGCTATGTTCTTTAAAGATGCCCGGGCGTTCTTCTGCAGTGTCTGCACTATTTTCTTATCAATATCGTCCATATCTTCCTCCTTGAATTAAAAAAAGCGCCAGTACCACCAAAGTACTGAACGCTTTTGTTCTAACAAATTAAGCTTAAACCTTATTAATCTTTTCTTATCAATATCATAACCAATTATTAAATACTTGTCAACGTTTATTTTATTAAGGACGGCATCTTTTTCATCCGTTCAATGGCTTCCACCGTATTTTCATAGGTTCCGAACGCAGTAAGGCGGAAGTACCCTTCCCCGCTTGGACCGAATCCGCTTCCAGGTGTTCCAACAACACTGGCTTCCTCCAAAAGCCGGTCAAAGAAGTCCCAGGAGGTCATTCCTTCCGGCACCTTTAACCAGATATAAGGAGCATTGACACCTCCGTAAACTTCACAGCCCGCTTCTTTCAGACCGTCATAGATTACCTTTGCATTTCTCATGTAATAGGCAACCTGCTCTTTTAACTGAGCCTTACCCTCTTTGGAATAAACCGCTGTTCCCGCTTTCTGAATAATATAGGGAGCGCCATTAAACTTGGTTCCGTGGCGTCTTGCCCATAAGGAATGAAGCATAACCCCTCCCCGCTCCAGAGATTTGGGGATTACGGTAAAACCAAGGCGCACACCGGTAAAACCGGCATTCTTTGAAAATGAGCGGAGTTCAATGGCACAGGTCTTTGCTCCCTCTATCTCATAGATGGTATGAGGTACATCATCCTGGGCAATATAAGCTTCATAGGCAGCGTCATAAAGAATGACTGCTCCTGTTTCATTGGCATAATCCACCCATACCTTCAACTGGTCTCTGTTGAGAGTGGTTCCTGTGGGATTGTTTGGAACGCATAAGTAAATAAGATCCGGGGTCTCCTCTGGAAGCTGGGGTACAAAATGATTCTCCGCCGTGCAGGGCATGTAAATGACGTTGCTCCACTTACCTGTTTTTTCATCATATTCACCGGTTCTTCCAGCCATAACGTTGGAATCTACATAAACCGGATAAACAGGGTCACAAACTGCAATTTTACAGTTCTGGTCAAATATCTCCTGAATATTTCCGCAGTCGCTCTTTGCTCCGTCAGATACAAAAATCTCATCTGCCGATATCTGGCAGCCTCTTGCAATGTAATCTTCACCTGCAATCAGTTCTCTTAAAAAACCGTATCCAAGATCCGGTGCATATCCATGAAATGTTTCAGCCGCTCCCATCTCATTCACGGCTCCGTGAAGTTCCTCAATAATTGCCGGAGCAATGGGCTGTGTTACGTCGCCGATTCCAAGGCGAATCACCTTTTTACCTGGATTTGCCTCTATATAAGCATTTACCTTTTTTGCAATGGTGGAAAACAGATAGCTTCCGGGTAATTTTAAATAGTTTTCATTGATCTTAACCATAGGTTCCTCCTGTATTTTAAAGATTATTTATGTCGAACTCTCCCTCAAACACTTCCACAGCAGGACCTGTCATAAACACATGACCGCTCCCCTCTCTGTCCCAGTGAATGGTCAAGTTTCCGCCTTTTAAGGATACTATAACGGTATTGCCGGTGCGTCCGCAAAGCGCGGAAGCGACAGCACTGGCTGTAGCTCCGGTCCCGCACGCCCATGTCTCCCCGCTTCCTCTCTCCCACACCCGCATGCGGATGTGTTCCGGACTCATAACCTGAATAAATTCAGAATTGGTTCGCTCTGGAAAACGCTCATGATTCTCAAATCCAGGTCCCACAGACTCTAAATCCAGGCTGTCAATGTCATCCATATAGTAAACTGCATGGGGATTTCCCATGGAAATTCCTATAAATTCATAATCCGTGCCATTCACACAGATTGGTTCCAAAACCTGGCTGGTCACTTCCGGGATTCCCATATCTACCGTTAAAAGAACTGCCTTTCCGTTTTCCTCCGTCACTTTTAAATGCTTGATTCCCGCACCGGTTTCCACATCAAACTCAGTCTTTTCTACCAGATGATGATCAAACACATATTTTCCCACGCATCGGATTCCATTGCCGCACATAGGGCTCTCTGAACCGTCAGCGTTAAACATGCGCATACGGCAGTCTGCTGCCTCGGACGGACAGATCAAAATCAAACCGTCCGATCCGATTCCGAAATGCCGGTCACTGACTAATTTTGAAAGCTCTGCCGGATTCTCAACCGATTCTTCAAAGCAGTTAATATATACATAATCGTTTCCGATTCCCTGCATTTTAGTAAATTTCATCTTAATCCCCCACTGTTAAATATTAATAAGGCTCATGATCATCTGGGCAGTCTCCACCATATTGGTTCCGCTGTCCATGCTGCACTTTTGAATGTAACGGTGTGCTTCTGCTTCTGTCATATGGTTTCGTTCCATTAAAAGTTCCTTGGCCTGCTTAATCAGTTCCTGTTCTTCTCCGCTTCTCTCCTTTGGCTGGCTCTTTAATTTCTTCCGCCTTTTTGCCAGAGATTCCATCATCATCTCTAACGTGCTTAAAAGATCCTGAACCTTTAAGGGCAGTCCAAGACAGACCACATCATCCGGCGCTCTGCCGCTCCACTGACTGGGAGATGCCACAAGCAGCATCAGCATCCCCTTGGGAAGACATTCATAAATCTCCTGATACACCATATCTGCAAATCTGCAGCCGCATACCACGATTCCGCTGCCCAGTTCATCAGCACTGTTCACTGCCTGAGCACCGGAGGTGCAGACTGCCGAGACCGTAAAGCCGTTTTTCATAAGAATATTCTTTATATTTTTCGCATCCTCTGCCTTTGAAAATGCCACAATCACATTGGTCAAACACTCTCACCTCCAGATAACAGTATCAGGGAACTTACATCGATCAATACTTGTATAAGTATTCTTCCACTTCCCAGTCCGTTACCTGCGCACGGAACACACGCCATTCGGCTTCCTTTGCTTCCAGGTATTTGGTGTAAATGTGCTCACCCAGCACTTCCTTCATAAACTCATCCTTACGGAACGCTTCAATGGCCTCTCCCAGTGTCTCAGGCAGCTGCTCAATTCCCTTTGCAGCCATCTCCTCTACAGACATGGAATAACCGTTGCAGTCCACGCTTTCCGGCGGAGTCATCTTCTTTTCTATGCCGTCAAGACCTGCTGCCAGACAGGCTGCAAGGGCCAGATAGGGATTGACTGCAGAATCCGGGCTGCGCAGCTCGATCCGCGTACTTTCCCCTCTTGCGCATGGAATCTTAATGAGAGAGCTGCGGTTTGAACGGGCAGACCATGCCACGTAAACCGGAGCATCGTAACCGGGAACAAGACGTTTATAGGAATTAACCAGCGGATTGGTTAAAATCGTCATTCCCTTCATGTGATGGAGAATGCCCGCCATAAACTGATATGCGGTCTGGCTTAACCCCAGCTCATCCCCTTTATCTTCAAACATATTCTTACCTGTTAAATCAGAAAGAGACATATTAATGTGCATGCCGGAACCATTGACACCTGCTTTCGGCTTTGGCATAAAGGTGGCATGAAGTCCATGGCGCTTTGCAATGGCCTTGACTGCCATCTTAAATGTCATAATGTTATCAGCCGTCACCATGCCTTCTGCATACTGAAAATCAATCTCATGCTGTCCCGGTGCGATCTCGTGATGGGAGGCCTCAATCATAAAGCCCATCTCTTCCAGCGTGAGTATCATGTCTCTGCGGACATTCTCCGCCTGGTCAATGGGAGCCACATCAAAATAACCGGCCATTTCGTGGGTATCCGTGGTAGGACGTCCCTCCTCATCCATATGGAAGAGAAAGAATTCGCATTCCGGACCTGCATGAAAAACAAAGCCCATGTCACTGGCTTTTTTCAGTACCTTCTTCATTACGAACCTGGGATCTCCTTCAAAAGGAGTCTGGTCCGGACAGTGTACATCGCACATCAGTCTTGCAACTTTCCCCTGCTGGGGACGCCATGGGAATATCTCAAAGGTATCCAGATCCGGATAGAGATACATATCAGATTCTTCACTTCTAACAAAGCCCTCTATGGAAGAACCATCAAACATACAACGGTTTTCCAGTGCTTTTCCCAGCATATTCTTTGTGATTGCCACATTTTTCAGCATGCCGAATATATCCGTAAACTGAAGACGGATAAATTCCACATCTTCTTCTTCCACAATGCGGAAAATATCTTCTTTGCTATACTTGCTCATAAAACACTCTCCTTTTCTCATGATTGAATAAAGAGCCCCGGATTTATCGGGACTCTCCGCCACTTATGCGATCCTTGCGGAGCGTCTCTGCTCTATGGGGAACGAAGTTCCTATAGAAAATAATACCAGAAAAAAGGGTGGGCAAACACAGCCTCACTACAATGGACCATCTTCGCACCACCCCGTCATATGTGTAAAATATAACAGCTGGAAAAAATTTTGTCAATGTGTTTTTTCATTCCTGCTCTGATACCGGAGAGCCCGGACCGCATTTAAGATAGCCAGTACGGATACCCCCACATCACCGAAAACAGCTGCCCACATGGTGGCAATTCCTGCAGCCGACAGGATTAAAATCAACACCTTTACGCCTATGGCAAAGATAATATTCTGCTTCACAATGGCCACTGTTTTTCTGGCAATCAGAATCGTATCAACCAGCTTTGTCAGCTCGTCGGTCATGATTACCACGTCAGCCGCTTCAACGGCTGCGTCGGAACCGATCTGACCCATGGCAATTCCCACATCTGCGCGGGCGAGAACGGGAGCATCATTGATTCCGTCTCCCACAAACGCCAGAGCTGCATCCTTATGCTTCTTTGCCAGCAGTTCTTCCACTTTTCCCACTTTATCGCCGGGAAGGAGACCTCCGTGAACCTCATCAAGTCCAAGCGTTTCTCCCACCAGTTTTCCAACCTCCGGTTTATCGCCGGTAAGCATCACAAGCTTTTTCACTCCTGCTGCCCTTAAGCCCTTTAATGCTTTTGGTACGTCTTCCCTGATGGTATCTGATATGGTTACAGAACCAAGATAAGTGTTTTTATCTGCTATATAAAGCGTTGTTCCTGCCGCCGAATCTGCAGCGTTAACTGCAATTGACTGCTTCTGCATGAGTCTGGCATTACCGATATAAAGCTCTCGTTCCTTATTCTGTGTATAAACGGTTGTTTTTACTCCAAATCCTGCAAGTTCTTTTGCTGTACCCACCTTTGACTGATCCAGTGGTTTTCCATAAGCTTCTTTTACAGAGCAGGCAATGGGATGATTGGAATGGAATTCTCCATACGCAGCCAGCTCCAAAAGTTCTTCCTTCGTTCCTTCCAGAGGATCCACGCTGGTAACCTGAAATTTTCCGGTTGTGAGAGTTCCTGTTTTATCAAATACCACCGTATCAAGGTCTGCCATAGCTTCCAGGTAGTTGCTGCCCTTTAAAAGAATTCCCTGGCCGGAGGCCGCTCCAAGCCCTCCGAAAAAGCTTAACGGAACCGATATAACCAGTGCACAGGGACAGGAGACAACTAAAAAGCTGCAGGCGCGGTAAATCCATGTTCCCCAGTCACCGTTAAAAAGGGGCGGAACCACGGCAAGCAAAACAGCAAGCACTACAACTACCGGAGTATAGATTCTTGCAAACCTGGTGATGAAATTTTCTGCCCTTGCCTTCCTGGAACTGGCATTCTCCACCAGTTCCAGGATTTTGGCAACGGTGGAGTCATCAAAAAGCCTGGTAACTCTTACCTCCAGTACCCCGTTTAAATTAATGGAACCGCTTATAACGGAATCCTGTTCTTTTATTTCTACAGGCATGGATTCACCGGTCAGTGCTTTGGTATCAAGACTGCTGCTGCCCTTAACCACAATACCGTCAAGGGGAACCTTCTCTCCCGGCTTTACTACAATGATGTCATCAACAGCGACTTCATAGGGATCGACCTTCTCTTCGGTTCCGTCACGAAGAAGATTGGCATACTCCGGATTAATGTCCATAAGATCTGTTATGGATTTTCTTGACCGGTTCACTGCATAATCGTTAAACAGTTCGCCGATCTGGTAAAACAGCATAACGCCCACAGCTTCTTCCAGGGCCCCGATTCCGATTGCACCAAAGGTTGCCACAGACATCAGAAAGTTTTCATCAAAAAACTGGCCGTTTCTTATATTTCTGACCGCCCTTAACGGAATATCGTAGCCTGCTGCCAGATAGGAAATAATAAATAAGATCCAGTACCAGAAAATTCTCCCCTCAGCTGCCATGGCAAGAGCAAAGAATACGGCACTGATTATGAGCCTGATTCCCATAATTTTCTGTTTTTTAGTCATAACTGCTCCTTTTTGCTTACCGAAGTACTTTGAATTCTGCTTCCGGCTCAATCTTATACGCTGTTTTTCTGGCTGCTTCCATGATCTCATCCACTCTTTCTTCTTCCACTTCCATGGTTAATCTCTGAGTCATAAAGCTTAAGGAGGCATTTTCAACACCACTTAATTTTTTTACCTCTTCTTCGATTTTAGCCGCACAGTTTGCACAGCAAAGGCCCTCTAATTTAATTATCTTTTTCATGTTTCATCTTCTCCTTTTTGCTATATTTTATTACGAATATCTTATTCGCTGATATGCTCCATTCCCTGAGCCAGGATTGTTTCAATATGACCGTCTGCCAGGGAATAGAAAACCGTCTTTCCTTCCCGTCTGAATTTTACCAGACGCATCTGCTTTAACACACGAAGCTGGTGGGAAATAGCCGACTGCCCCATCTGCAGCAGATTGGCTATATCACAGACACACATCTGTGACTGGCTGAGTACATAGAGAATTCTCACTCTTGTCGGGTCTCCGAATATTTTAAAGAAATCTGCAAGATCCATCAGCTGCTGGTCTTTCGGCATTACTTTTAAAACCTGATTCACAACATTCTCATGAACGCAGATAAAATCACACTGGTCTATCTCACCGTCCTGAATGACTCTTTTTTCTTCTTCTGCCATCTGGAACCTCCTTTATGTTATTATATGAATATCTGTTCATATGTTTATACTATCATTTTTATTTATTTTGTCAAGTACTTTTTGCCAAAGTATTGACAGCTATTTCCTGCGGTGATAGACTATAATTCCTTTTCCATATCTAAACTCACATCTCAAATTCAGGAAAAGAGAATATTGAAACCACGGTAGAGTCCCCGGAAAGAATTCCGGAGAGCTGTGCTGGCAATTTCGCCTGCACTGACCGCTTGGAAAGATATTAGGACGTTCTGACCAGTTATGACAGATCTCTTCCCCACCAGGGCAGGAGCTGCCCGCTGCCGGAATGATACGTTCACAAATATTACTGCCAGGAGGAATTTATATGATTCAAGTGGAACACATGAACAAGACTTTTAAAGTCGCAAGAAGAAGTGCCGGATTTTCCAATGCGGTAAAGGCGCTTTTTCACAAGGAGACCGACACGGTCCATGCTCTTTCAGACATCTCCTTTTGCATTGGAGACGGAGAGATGGTAGGCTATATTGGCCCAAACGGTGCCGGAAAAAGCTCCACCATCAAAATTTTAAGCGGAATCCTGACTCCGGATAACGGAACCTGCCGGATTAACGGCCGGATTCCATGGAAGGACCGGAAGGAACATGTAAAGGACATCGGCGTTGTATTCGGACAGCGTACCCAGCTGTGGTGGGACGTTCCTGTTATTGATTCCTTTGAACTGCTCCGCGACATCTACGGCATCCCAGAACACCAATACTTAATTACCCTGGAAGAGCTCACCGGGCTTCTTGCTTTAGAAGAAATCATAAAGACTCCGGCAAGACAGCTTTCTCTCGGTCAGCGCATGCGCTGCGAACTTGCAGCCTCTCTTCTCCATACCCCAAAGATCCTCTTTCTTGATGAACCTACTATCGGACTTGATGCCGTTTCCAAGCTTGCAGTCCGGGATTTTATCAGAAAGTTAAACCGGATCCACAAAACCACAGTACTTCTTACCACTCACGACATGCAGGACATTGATGCCCTTGCAGACAGGGTTTTGCTGATCGGGAAAGGCCGGCTGCTTCTGGACGGAACTCTCTCAGATTTAAAATCCCGCTGTGAACCCCCATGTGCCACCTTAGATGAGATTGTTGCATCCCTATACCGGGAATTTCATATTTAGGAGGGGACAAGATGAAAAAATACTGGTCTTTTTTCCGCATCCGGTTTATCAGGGGACTTCAGTACCGAACCGCCGCTCTGTCCGGCATGGTGACACAGTTTGTTTGGGGAGCCATGGAAATCCTGTTATTTAAGGCCTTCTATGAAGCGTCTCCCGAAAGCTTCCCCATGACCTTTGAAGCACTTTCCACTTATGTGTGGCTCCAGCAGGCATTTCTGGCACTATATATGGTCTGGTTCTGGGAATCGGAGCTTTTTAACTCCATCGCAACCGGAGATGTGGCCTATGAATTATGCAGGCCGGTCCGCCTTTATAATATGTGGTTTGTAAGGGGGCTGGCAGTCCGCCTTTCAAAAGCGGTGTTGCGCTGCATGCCGATCCTGATTGTCTCCTGTTTTCTTCCATCTCCCTACGGGCTCACTCTGCCGGGAGATATTACTACCTGGGTACTCACTCTTTTGTCCATGACACTGGGGCTGCTTCTCATCGTGGCTTTCAACATGATTGTTTATATGTCCGTGTTTTACACCGTTTCTTCACAGGGTATTAAAGCAGTCATTACCTCTTTAGCAGAATTTTTAAGCGGAGCTGTCATACCCATTCCCTTTCTTCCCGGACATGTACGGAAAATCGTAGAATTTCTGCCCTTCGCCTCTGCACAGAACGTTCCTTTTCGGATCTTTGGCGGCGATTTAACAGGACCTGATCTGTATAGCAGCATAATAAAACAGGTCTTCTGGCTGTTTGCATTTGTGTTCATCGGACGTCTGCTGGAAAAACGGGCACTAAAACGGGTTATCATACAGGGAGGCTGAAAGGAGTACTTCATGAATTTAATCAGACTTTACGTAAATTTTTTTCTTATGCATTTAAAAAGCATGATGCAGCACAAAGTTTCATTTTTCATGACAATAACAGGTCAGTTTTTAATCTCCTTCAATATCTTTTTAGGAGTTTACTTTATGATGACCCGTTTCCATCAGGTAAAGGGCTTTTCTTACAGTGAGGTACTGCTCTGCTTTTCCATTACTCTGATGGCCTTTACACTGGCAGAAACCCTATTCCGGAGTCTGGATACCTTTGAGACCATCATTGGAAACGGAGAATTTGACCGTATTCTCCTCCGCCCGGAAAACAGTCTGTTTCTGGTTCTGTGCAGCAAGATCGACTTAACCCGCTTCGGACGTCTTCTTCAGGCTGTTGTCATGCTGGTTTATGGAATATCCTCCAGTTCCATAGCCTGGTCACCCCTTCGCTGCCTCCTTGTAGGGCTCATGATTCTTGGAGGAATCTGCATCTTTGCTGCCATCTACTTAATTTTCGCATGCTTATGCTTTTTTACTTTGGAGGGGCTGGAATTTATGAATGTATTCACAGACGGCGCCAGGGAATACGGGAAATATCCCATAGGCATTTATGGGAAGAATGTGCTTTTTATCTGCACCTGCCTGGTCCCCTTTGCCTTATTCCAGTATTATCCCCTGTTATATCTCACAGGCAAATCAGACAACGCCTGGTTCAGCCTGCTTCCGGTTTGCTGTGCCCTCTTTCTGGTTCCTGCATTCCTTTTATGGAATTTCGGGCTGAAACACTATCAGTCCACCGGTTCCTGATCATACAAAATGCATCCGTTCAGACCTTTTACGGCTGATGCGGATGCACCTTATCTGTCTTTTTTAATTATAAAATTAATGTCCGCAGGATTCTCCATGATGACCACATTCGTGTTCTTCACTTCCTTCATGATGATGATCGCAAAGAGTATCCGGATCAAATTTAAGATTTCCTGACAGCAGAGAACTCACTGCCTCATCTGCATTTCCTTCCACTCCCGGATATAGCCGGATGCCTGCATCAGACAAAGCATTTCTCGCTCCTGCACCAATTCCACCGCAGATCAGAGTCTTTACACCAAGCCTTGTTAAAAAGCCAGCCAGTGCGCCATGACCGTCTCCGTTGGTATCTGTAATCTCCTGTGATACCACATTTTTATCTTCCACCTCATAGATTTTAAACTGTGTGGTTTGTCCAAAATGCTGAAATACATTTCCTCTGTCATATGTAACCGCAATCTTCATGGTATGACCTCCTGTTTTTTCATTTACTATTAAGGATATAATAGAATCATTTTGGTCATACGTCAATAACTTTTGCCCTGTTATTAATAATTCGTCCAAATAATGTGGTAAAAACCATCATGGATACTGTTACACTGATGAAATCCGATATAGGCTCCGTATAAAAAATATAATTGACGCCAAACCATGCAGGCAGCGTTACTGCTCCAATCAGGAAAATTGTTTTTCTGAACATGGAAAGAGAGATTGCCGCCTTTGCAGCTCCCAGACCGGTAAATCCGTCTACAATCACGTACTGAAGCGCCAGTGGTATAATTCCCATGGTATAGACCTTTATTCCGCTGACAGTTAAATCAACATAGGACTGGTCTCTTGTGAAAATATGTACAAAGAGCTGGGGAACCGTATGTGCGAGAATGAACATCACAGTGGTAAAACCAACTGCAAGAGACGCGATATACCGTTCAGCCTGTCTGATCCTTTCCGGCCTTCCGGCCCCTAAATTAAAACCAAGGATAGTCTGGGTTCCTGTTGTAATTCCGCCCAGGGGCATGGTTACCATCAGCATAAAGCTCTGAACAATGGTCATACAGGTAAGAAGCTTCTCTCCGTTTCCTTCCCTGCCGTAATGCATAATTACCGTATTGAGGGATATGATGAGTACATTGTCAAATGCAATAATAAGAAAAGGGGAAAGGCCTAATGCCAGAATTCTTTTTACAACCTCCAGGTCATAGCCCTGAAAGGTTATCTGAATGGGCGGAGTGGTGCCGAAAAGGAACCGGAGAACATAAATACAGGATATCATCTGGGATATCACGGTTGCAATTGCGGCCCCTCTTACCCCCATGCCAAACACAAAAATAAACACAGGGTCCAGGATAATATTGCTTACAGCACCAAAAACAACGGATTTCATCGCTGTCCTGGCATACCCCTGACATACAATAAAGGGATTTAATCCTGTTGAAAACAAAGCGAACACCGTCCCGGTGAGATAGATGGAAAGATATTGATCTGCGTAAGGAAATACTGTCTTTCCCGCACCAAACCACACCAGAAGACGGTCCTTAAGCAGAAAAGAAACAGCCGTTATGAAGAGTGAAAAAAAGAGTAAGAGCAAAAAGCAGTTGGCGAGAATCTGTCTGGCAGCTCTCTGGTTTTTTTCTCCAAGACGAATGCTCATAAGCGGTGATCCGCCTGCGCCCACTAAAAAAGCAACAGAAGAAATCAAGGTTACAACCGGACCACAGATTCCAACTCCTGCCAGGGCGACTTCCCCGATGTTAGGGATATTTCCGATATACATGCGGTCTACAATACTATATAAAACACTGACAAACTGAGCCAGCATGGAGGGAACCGCAAGTCTCCATACCAGCCCTTTTATATGATCTGAATTTAAATCGTTCTCTGTTTTCACCTGTAACTCCGTTATCTTGTCTGATTTGTTATCTCTCCATGGGAATCGAATGTATAAGAGACATTGTCTATTACCATGGTTTTATCATGAACCATAATGCCGTTTGAATCAAGATAATACCATTTTCCGTCTGTCTGAATCCAGCCGGTCTGTTTTTCATGGTTTTTCATGTAGTACCGTTCTCCGTCAATAGTTTTAAATCCATCTGCCGGAATTAGAGAGCCATAATCTGCAAAGGACAATTCAATGGTAACATCTCCTTCGATTCCATCCACCCTTCCTTTATCCGTACACTGCCAGATCGTCCTGTTCTGGTAGTCATTGACGGTTCCGTATCTGGCATACCATACATCATAAGGAACCTGGCTCATATCAATATGAAGTGACAGCCATTTGTTGTTTGCGTATACAATGGGACGGTAGCCTGCATCTGAAATGGTTTTGCAGAATGCATTGATGTTATCCGTAATCTGCTGTCTGGAAAGTTTATTATCCAGAAGATACTGGGATTCCACATCATAAGCGATTGGGTAGGAGATCCGGTAATCCTTTACCTGACGAAGCACGTACTTCGCCTCTTCCACTGCAGTCTGCGTATCAAGAGCCTGTGTATAAAAGAACACGCCGGTCTTGATCCCGTTTTCCGAAGCATGCTTCATATTTTCGGAAAAATACGGGTCCATATCATTTAAATAGCCAATCCGCACCATGGCAAAAGAAACCCCGTCCTGCGCTACCTTTTTCCAGTCAATACCGCCGTTTGCCTCATTCTGTCTGTTCTGGTATTTGGTTACTGTGATTCCCTTTTCCAAAACTCCTGTAATGGGATTACCGGCCGCATCAATATATTGTCCGTTTTCCAGTTTCCAGGCTTCTGCCGAAAAACCATTTAATGGGGTCGCAAATGCCTCAGAAGCCATAAGACAGGCAACCAGACACGCGGCAATCCTCAATCTTATGTTTTTTTTCATTGTATCCTCCAATTACTGCTTTTAATCTGTTTAATCTTTCTCTTTCCGGAACGCATCCACATCATGAATTAAGGTTTTCACGCTGTATAAGAACCGGTCAAATGCACCGAATTTATAAATATTGATGATCAGCATGCCTACGGGAACAGCAAGTATCATACCGGCGATCCCGCTTATTTTAAAGCCCAGATATAAAAATAATAATGTCATTAACGGGTCCAGCCCCATGGTGTCGCCTACGATCTTCGGCTGAATGATCTGTCTTAATACCAGTGTCAGTACATAGATCACAATCAGACCGACTCCAAAGGCGTACTCTCCAGAAACGATCCGCAGCAATGCCCACGGTATCAGTATGGTTCCGGTTCCAAGTATGGGAAGGAAATCGAGCACTGCAATAAGAACCGCAAGCAAAAGTGCATACTTCACTCCCAAAACCAGAAAGCCTGCTGCCAGAACACCGGCGATAATAAACATAATTTTAAACTGGGCCAGGAAATAACCTCCCACCAGATGTTTTACATCTTTTTTGAGATAATTATAATATCCCGCAAACCCCTTAGGCATATACCGTTTTACAAATGTAAGAATCTTATCCCGGTCCACAATAAATATATAGGAAGAAAATATGGTTACAACGATGTAAACCAATGCTGCAGGGATACTCTTTACCACATTTCCCGCTGCCATAAAGGTGGGAGATGCGATTTTCTGTACCATGACATTTAAATATTCTCCAATATGTGTTACAAATACATTCACGGAATCCTGAACCCCCTCAGGGAGAAAACGCAGGACGTTTTCTGCCGTTAAGAGCATCTTTTGAACCTCTACCCAGGCCGTTTCATAGTAAAGAGGGATATCTTCCACAAATCCCGCTGCTTCGGTAACCAGTTTGGATATGAGAAAATAAAAAACCGCAATAATCAGACCCAGTACTGCTACTACAATCAGCACGGAACTGTGCTTCCTCACAAGCTTCAGCCTTTTCTCCAGCAGACGCACCAGCGGATTGGCAATTACCGAAATCACCCAGCCGATTACAAAAGGAAGAAAAAAATTCAGTATTCTCGGTCCCCAGACACAGATGAAATAAAAGAACACGATAGGGATTATAATATTTAAAATGATTCTGCCATATTTTTTTACATATTCCATGCTTATCTCCTGCCTTTATGATACCCCCAAAAGCCCAAGTGATAAATACTATGATGAAAGAAATTTCTCCAGGAAATCGTAAAGCTTTTCCATCTCTTCATCCGTCCCAATGGTGATCCTTAAATGATTATCAAGCCCTGGCTGTTTAAAGTAACGAACGAAAATCTGCTTTTCTCTCAGTGCCAGATAAATATCCTCGGCTTTTTTCTCCCTGTGGCTGGCAAAAATAAAATTCGCCATGGAATCCGGGAACGTAAATCCCAGTTCACTGAGACGTTTCTTCGCTTTCTCTCTTGTAGTTATAATTTTTTCTATGGTTTCTTTAAAATAACTGTCATCCTTCACTGCTTCCGCTCCCAGTATCTGGGAGGGCATGTTCATGGTGTAGGAATTATAGGAATATTTCACATCATTTAAAGCCCGTATCAGATCTTTGTTTCCCATGGCATAGCCGATCCTCATTCCTGCCATAGACCGGGATTTGCTGAAGGTCTGCACTACCAGAAGATTTTCGTATTTTTTAATCAGCCCGGCAGCACTTTCACCGCCGAAATCAATGTAAGCTTCATCCACAATCACAACGGAATCCTGATTATGTGCAATGATGTCTTCCACTTCACTTAGCGGCATAAATACACCTGTGGGAGCATTGGGGTTCGGAAATATGATTCCCCCATTTTCTCTGTAATAATCTTCCGTATGAATCAGAAAGTTCTCATCAAGGGCAGGTGTTTCATAAGGAATGCGAAATAACTCCGCCCATACCTTATAAAACGAGTAAGACACTTCAGGAAATAAGACTGGTTTCTGAGAATTAAAAAATGTCAGAAATGACATGGCGATAACATCATCGGAACCGACTCCCACAAATATCTCATCTTCCTCCATCCGATAATATTCACATAGTGCCTTCGTCAGAACTGCGGATGCAGGATCCGGATATTTGCGGAACTTATCATAATCCATCTCATCCATCGCATTTTTTACAAACGGAGAAGGCGGATAGGGGTTTTCATTGGTATTCAGTTTCACTAAATGCTCTCCCTTTGGCTGTTCACCTGGAACATAAGGTGTCACCGTCCGGATATTGGCCTGCCACGCTCTCATCTTAAGTCCTCCTTAACGGCTTTAAGTCCATATTCCTGTGCAATCCTTTTAAATGCCGGCAGCGAACGTTCAATCTGCTCATAAGAAACACAATAGGCGATACGCGCATAACCAGGACATGCAAAAGCACTTCCCTGTACCAAAAGAACCCGGTGCTTTTTACAGTATTCACAGAACTTCTTATCATCCTCCGGAGTCTTTATAAACAGATAAAATGCTCCTTCCGGTTTAATACACTGATAGCCGTATTCTTTTAAACTGCTGTAAAGAAGTTCACGGTTTTTATTATAAGCAGACAAGTTTACTTTTTCATCCACGCAGCGCAGAATCACTCTCTGCATCAGAGACGGTGCATTGACACAGCCAAGTACACGGTTTGAGATGGCAGCCGCGGCAATCACAGCCTTTGAATCCTCCACTTCATCCGGAATCACCAGATACCCGATTCTCTCTCCTGGAAGAGATAAGGATTTACTGTAAGAATAGCAGACAACCGTATTCTTATAAAACAGCGTCACATAAGGAACTTGAACCCCGTCATAGGCAAGTTCCCGGTAGGGCTCATCTGAAATCAGGAGTATGGAAGTTCCATACTCGTTCTCCTTCCGTTCCAGAATGGCTCCGATCTGCCTTAAGGTTTCAGAAGAATATACCACCCCTGTGGGATTATTGGGCGTATTTATGATCACAGCCTTGGTCCTTTTCGTTATGCTTCGTTCAAATTCCAGGAGACCAGGCTGAAAATTTTCTGTATTGGGGGGAATAACCGTAAGTACACCGTCGTAATTGCGCACGTAAGAACCGTATTCCATAAAATAGGGTGCAAACACGATCACCTCATCCCCAGGATCCAGAATGGTTTTTAAAATTACATTCAGGCCGCTGGCTGCACCCACCGTCATAAGAAGATTGCCCCCATGAAAATGAGTCCCGAACCGCCGGTTGATGGAGGCTGCAATCCCTTCCCTCACATCATCAAAACCTGCGTTGCTCATATATCCATGAACCATGGTTGATTCTTCCTCGTTCATAATATCAATGATTGCCTGTTTCACTGATTCCGGTGCGGGTACATTGGGATTTCCAAGGCTGAAATCATAGACGTTTTCGGCACCATATTCGGCAGCCATCTTTTTTCCTTCTTCAAACATGGCGCGGATGGCGGAATTGTTTTCTACAAGGGGTCTCATCTTGTCTGCTATCATATCATTATTCCTTCCTTTATCCTGAAATGGTTTACGTGGATTATAACACATATGAAAAAAGAGTTCCATTCTTAATTTACAATTCCTGATCTGTACTGAGGGCTGTATTTAACAGGGAAGCTCTCACTCTGCCGTAGCATTCATTAAAGTCATCATCCTGCACCCTTATAACAGTCATCCCTGTCCGGACAGGAAGCAGAGCTTTTGACGCCTGGCTCATCATCTGGTATCTTAGTTCCTTTAAAATGCGCCTGCATTTTATTTTAATATCCTCTTCTTTGATGTTCCGGCACAAAATCAGAATTTCATACTCACCATCCAGACACATAATGTCATCTTCTCTGAAAAACCGTTTCATAAACAGTGCCTGTTCAAGAAATGACTGTCTGGCATATTTCATACCGGCTGATGCATTTTCACTGCTGAATGAAAACAAAATCAGACCTGAGGTTAAAAATCTGTGGCGTGATAAATAATTCTGCATTCTTCCCACTGCAGCCTCACGGTTCTGGAACAAGCGTACCCCCTCCGGCAGCATGGGAGTTCTGCATTCTTCCACCTGGCTGTACAGCTCGCCCAGCTCTTCAATATCCAGCATAACTCCATAAAGGAAACTGTGCCCTGATTTTACAGACAGCCTGGAGTGGCAGAGAATCCATTTGTAACCGTTGCGTGTCAGGATACGGTATTCCACTCCCTTTAAACTCTCATCCGGACTTAAGGTCCAGTCATAAGCCTGATTTTTTCCCTATCACCCGGGTGTATCATATTTAAAAGCCGATTCTGGAACAGCTCAATCAGCTCATCGCTGCTGTATCCAAGAATTTCAAGGAAACGGGGACTTGTATACAAAAACTCCATATCTTCCGTTTTTCTGCAGCGGTAATATCCGCCCAGCATTCCGGAACTTAAAAACTCCAGCTCGTCATTCTTAAACCGCAGGGTCCTGTTGGCTTCCTGAAGTCTCTTCTGTGCCAGTACCGTATCGGTAATATCCATACAGGCGCTTACAATTGCAAACCGGCCGTCCTCTGCCTGTACCACCCGGCCTTTTGCCACCATCCACAGCCAGGTTCCATCCTTCTTTCTCATTCGGTGGCGGAAGGTAAATTCCATGCCAGGGGCCATAAAGCGCAGCGAATGCCCCTGTATCATATTTAAATCTTCCGGATGAAGAATGTTTTGTGCCAGACCGTCAACTTCTCTGGTAAATTCCTCGTAGGAATCATAATTTAAAATGCGAAGCATCTCATTATTGGCAAAATACAGTGGAAGTCCCTTATCGCAGTAGACTCCGATCAGGCCTCCCGGTGCCATCTGGGCAAAAATGGCGCTTGCTGCCCATTGATTCTCTTCTGCAATATTATTAAACGAAATATTCCTGCCTGCAATCTTTAATACATCTCTCAGCATCTTCTGGGAGTCTTTGAGCTTCTGCCTCTGCTCCATCTGTTCTGTCGCATCCCTTACCGCACCATAGTAAAGGCGGTGGTCATCCTGTTCCCTCAAAAAGAAGACGCGAAGATGCACCCACATCAGTTCTCCGCTGTTGCGGTAACGCCTAAACGTCCCTTCCGCGCCCTGCAGCGGGTTGTTGTATGCCTCTTCAAAGATATTAAGAACCCAGTCCATATCCTCTCTGTAAACCTTGTTTAACACATACCGTTTCCGTTCTTCCATGTCGATGGGATTGTCTCCGGTTACACGGTAATACTCCTCATTCACCCGGAGAATCTCACAGCTGTCCTCAAAGATCTCATAGAGTGCAATGGCACCAAGCATATTATTAAGCATGGCTTCACTGATAATATTTTCATTAAACAGATCTTCCAGTTTCAGCTGCTTTAGCTGGCGTGCCTGGATTCCTCTGTAATCTAAATTGTTGTCTTCTTCCAGCAGCTTTTCCAGCACATCAACAGGGAGAGGTTCATGATAGTAAAAGCCCTGTCCGTAAATGCAGCCGATATTAATCAAAAAATCTACCTGTTCTTTTTCTTCCACACCCTCTGCTATGACCTTTAACTGCATCACTCTGGCCATGCGGACAATGGTTTCTAAGATTCCCATGCCTCTGCCCTTGCTGTTCTCGTTCATATCAAGGAATTTGGTGTCGATCTTGATTACATCCACGTTCACATCCTTTAACATATTAAGGGATGAATACCCGCTTCCGAAGTCATCCATAAATACAGGAAAACCCGCCCTTCTAAGATCCTCCACAACCTTCCGGATCAGATCGTAGTCTTCCGCATATGCACTTTCCGTTATCTCGATTTCCAAATACTTGGGATCAATCTCATAGCGGCTTACCAGCTGTTTAAACTTCTCAACCACGTCAATAGCATAAATATCCATGCGAGACATATTGACGGAAATAGGGATGGGACGCCGCCCTGCTTTGATCCAGGTGTTTAACTGTCTGCATACCAGTTCCCAGACATACACATCAAGATATGTAATAAAACCGTTCTGCTCCAGCAGCGGAATGAATTCTCCGGGAGATATGATACCTTTTTGCGGGTGCTGCCATCTGACTAAGGATTCCAGACCTATAATCCTGCCGGTCAGCATGTTGCACTGGGGCTGGGCATAGAATATGAACTCCTTTCTCTCAAGTGCTCTCTGAATCTCAGAAAGAAGAACCTGGTCGCTTTCCATCTTCCGTTTCATACCGGGATCGTACCAGCCCACACGCTTTGTATAATTGCCCTTTACGGAATTAAGGGCTATGGCAGCTCTGTCATACATCATGCTGACCGGAAGGCTTAAATCCTCCACCCGGTACACGCCAAAAGCAGGCATAAATCCTGCATTGCCGCCATACTGCTTGGCATATATGTTAATTACATCCTCCAGTTCCTCCAGCACGGATAAATCTTCCGGAATGAGGATAACAAAATCATCTCCCCCCATATAACCGGCGACAGAGGAGTAAAATTTCTCAATCTCTTTTAAGTAATCCCCGATTCTTATTAAAAACCGGTCCCCTTCCTCTTCTCCATACCACTCATTAAACAGTTTAAAATGTTCAATATCGATTGCAACCATAAAAAATCCGGTGGATCCGGGTTTTTTTAAGAGCTGGTCAGCCTTTTCAAAGAATGGTCCGTAGCGGTAAAGACCGGTCATGGAATCAGTCTCTTCTCTGATCACCCTGAGCCGCTTTTCCTCTTCCTCATCCTTTTTCTTTCTCTCATCGATATCCTGGATATAACACATGATAATGGTATCCATATCATCCCGGCAGCGGAAGAGAACCAGTATCAGGTTAATCCAGCAATATCCGTCACCCGGCATCTTTCTGCGGAACTCTCCCTTTAATACCCTACCGGCCTCCTTTAAGCGGCCGGCCATTGTGGATAAATCCCAAAATTCCTCGAAGCTCTGCTTTTCATCCGGGTGGACCATGAAATTCAATGCTTCTGTCAGAATCTGGTCCAGCCGTCCTTCCTCAGGGGATAAATCCAATTTATCATTTTCATGAAAAAGAACTTTATAAGTATTCGATAAAAAATTAAGTTCAATCAGCCCATCATATACCGTCGTCTCTGTAAGATGGTAGAACATATTTTTATTTTTTTCATCCACAGGCCTGGACATAATAAGCCTGCAGTTTTCACTGCCCGGCCAGTCAATCATTCCGGAGGACACCGCCATCCATGTCTGAGTGGCAGCATGATAACGAATCACATGGCCGCTGTTCTCATCAATCCACGGGCAGTCCTTACAGGGATCCGATTCATCTTCTGTTCCCTGATAGCAGTACATTCCTACCTGTAAATCCGGATAATATAATTTTGCCATATCATTGAGATATACAATCTTGTAATCCTGGTCAATTATGTAAATACCAGCTTCTCCGTTTTCACACGACATACGCTTCATAAGCTCCCGCCTCTCCTGCAATATATCTTTTATGCAGTAACTAAATTAAGGTATATTATAGTATGAAAACGCTGTTTTCGTCAACACGTTAACAATACACCGCATCAGAATTTTTATTCACAATCAATAATAATTATTCACATTTTTTTCCGTACTGATCTGCCTGCACCCGGAGAGAACCTTTTATTATTGGTAACTTTTTCCATTTACCATGATAAACAGGGAACTTCAGGCTCTCAATAAGCGGGTCTGCCGATTAAATTTATGACAAAATAATTTTAATAT
>NZ_QOHO01000023.1 GCF_003432035.1 Lacrimispora amygdalina | reverse complement strand
TTCAGCTATATACTGTGGGTTTGCTGCTTGCCTTGTACACCCATTATTGGAATACTTAATAGTTGATTTAATATTACCTTTACGGCAAATACGAAGCACACGCTTATCTACAATACTGTACTATTTCTATTCGTTCGTCAAACGTGGTAGTTCTTCCTTTTGTCATGATTGTACCTCCTCCTGTCCCGGAAGATTTAAACTCTTCATGATCATTATACTTCATAATCCAGCTCCTAACAGTAGATCTTGCAGGAATTTTAAATTTTATTGCAAGCTCTTCGTAGGAACCTTCTCCTGAAAGAAAAGATTGAACTACTTTATTTCTGAATTCTGAACTATAGTTTTGGTTGTGACCAGTTCTAATAAAGGCTGATTCTCCAAAGACCTTATAGTTATTTATCCATGCAGACAAAGATTTTTGGTCACAACCATATTTCTTAGCTATACATTTCTGGCTTCCTTTTCCAGCAAGATATTCGCTAACTGCTTGTAGTTTGTTCTGTGGTGATACATTTCTAGGTATAAAAAACACTCCCTTCTAGATAAACAAGTTTTATTATTTCACTTGTCTACCTAGAAGGGAGCATATCAAGCAATCAGATTGCCTGTTTCTTAAGGGCTTTTTCATCACATGGAGCAGGTTTTAAGTACACTTAGAAAGTGTCTGCATTCGTCTTCCCTGGTCGCCCAGGAGGTAACCAGACGAATGACCAGATGTCCGTCAGTTCCTTTTTCCTGAATAGAAAATATAAATTCTTCTTTGAGCTTTTCTATTACACTTTCAGGAAATATGGGAAACAGCTGGTTGGTGAATGAAGGGGAAGCAAAGGAATAGCCGCAGTCATCAATTCCTTTTCTTAAGATATCAGCCATGGCATTGGCATGGGAAGCCAGTTCATAGTAGAGGTTGTCCGTAAACAGCTCCTCAAACTGAATGCCTAAGAGCCAGCCTTTTGCCAGCAGCGCGCCGCGCTGCTTCATCATGAAGCGGAAATCCGGTTTTAAATCCGGATGGCTGATGATCAGGGCTTCGCCGAACAAAGCACCGGCTTTTGTTCCGCCAATATAAAAAACATCGGTTAAAGCAGCGATATCCTTTACCGTTAAGTCGTTTACTGCACTGGTCAGTGCAGATCCCAGGCGGGCGCCGTCTAAAAAGAGATAGAGGTTCTTTTCCAGACACAGGCTGTGGATTTCTTCCAGTTCTGTCTTGGAATACTGGGTTCCGATTTCTGTAGAATTGGAGATATAGACCATTTTGGGCTGGACCATATGTTCGTCTGCATGATGCTGTAACGCCTGAATGATATCATCAGGAGTCAGTTTTCCGTCTTTACCGGGCATAGCCAGAACTTTATGGCCGGTTGCTTCTATTGCACCGGTTTCGTGAACATTAATATGTCCCTGAGCTACACAGATCACCGCCTGCCACGGTTTAAGAGCTGTTCCGATGGTAATTAAATTGGTTTGGGTTCCTCCCACAATAAAATGAACATCAGCGTCCTGGCGCCCGATTTCCTGCCTGATCATCTCTCTGGCATGAGCGCAGTGTCCGTCAATTCCGTAGCCGCCGTTCTGATCCAGATTGGTCCGGGTGACCGCCTCCAGGATCTTTGGATGCGCGCCTTCGCTGTAATCATTATTAAAGCTGTACATAAAATGTCCTCCTGATGATTGATGGTATAAAAAATATGATATACTAAATGTGCCGGATTTACAATGGCGGATGAAACAAATACAGTATAATCTTATGTTATAGTAAATATTCATATCATGTATTATTATTATATAAATGGCTGTGGTAAAATAAAAAAAAGAATATGTATTACTTTAAAGCAGGAGGAAACCTTATGCCGTCAGGTACAATTTTTAAATTTCATAATGATCTTGATACAGATCAGATTATAGGCTCCCAGTATCTTTTATTGCCTGATCTGGAAGAAATGAAAGTACATACATTTGAATCTCTTGATCCTGAGTTTCCAAAGAAAGTAAAAGCGGGAGATTACGTAGTGGGAGGGGAGAATTTTGGCTGCGGTTCATCGAGAGAGCAGGCACCGGGAGTATTAAAGGCTCTGGGGGTGGAAGCGGTGATAGCAAAATCATTTGCCAGAATTTTCTTTCGAAATGCAATTAATATAGGGCTCCCGGTGATTGTCTGCAAAGAACTTCCGGATGAAGTGAGTACCGGAGATGTCATGGAGCTTTCTTTGTCAGAAGGAATTGTAAGGGCTAACAAAAAAGAGTACTCCTGTACAAAGCTTCCTGAATACATGCAGAATATTTTGAATCAGGGCGGCCTGATTGCATCTTTAAATAAGGAGGATTAGGTATGGGAATGACAATCGCAGAGAAAATCATAGCGGCTGCTGCCGGTGTGGATCATGTTAAACCGGGTGATATTCATACTGTTAATTTAGACCGCCTGATGAGCAATGACGGAACAACCCATTTAACGGTTGACATGTATCATAACAAGCTGACAAAACCCCGCATTGCTGATCCAGGCAAACTGGTCTTTATTGTGGATCACAATGTGCCTGCAGACAATCCGAAGACGGCTGCAGCCCAGAAGAAGATGAGAGATTTTGCCAGAGAGCATAAGATTGATTTCTGGGAGGGGAAGGGTGTATGTCATCAGATTATGATGGAAAATTATGTCTGTCCCGGAGAACTGATCTTTGGTGCTGACAGCCATACCTGTACCTACGGTGCGTTAGGTGCTTTCGGCACAGGAGTGGGATGTACAGACTTCCTTTACGGAATGGTTACCGGCACCTCCTGGGTACTGGTCCCGGAATCTGTTAAATTCAATCTGGTCGGAAAGCTTCCTGACGGCGTTTATCCAAGAGATTTAATGCTTACTATCATCGGACAGATCGGAGCCAATGGCTGCAACTATCAGGTGATGGAATTTTGCGGAGAGGGAGCAAAGACGCTGAGTGTCAATGACCGTATGGTTTTATGCAATTTATCGGTTGAGGCAGGGGCCAAGACAGGCATCTTTGAGGCGGATGAAACCGCACTGGAATATCTGGAAGAATGGGGAAGAAAACCAAAGGCTGTATACAAAAGTGATCCTGATGCGGTTTATGCAAGGGAATATACGATTGATTTGTCAACCATAGAACCTGTGATTGCAAGACCGGATTTTGTAGATGATGTGGTTCCTGCAAAAGAGGTTTGCGGAGTAAAAATTGATGAGGCATTTTTAGGCTCCTGCAACAATGGGCGGATTGAAGAACTGAGGATCGGTGCGGGGATTATCAAGGGAAAAAAGGTAGCGGAAAACGTCCGGTTTTTAGTCGTTCCGGCAAGTCTTTTCGTATACAAACAGGCGTTAAAAGAAGGACTCATTGATATCTTCATGGAATCCGGAGCCATAGTGATGAATCCCAACTGCAGCGTCTGCTGGGGAAGCTGCCAGGGGGTAATTGGTGAGAATGAGGTTCTGATCAGTACGGGGACCCGTAATTTTAAAGGAAGGGCAGGTCATCCCAGTTCCAAGGTATACTTAGGTTCTGCTGCCACTGTGACGGCATCAGCGATTGCCGGGGAAATTACGCTTGCATAGCGAAGGGGAAAGGAAATAAGAATGGAGACATTTACAGGAAAAGTCTGGGTTCTGGGAGATGATATCGATACGGACATCATTATCCCCACGGAATATCTGGCGCTTAAAACCATAGAGGAGATGAAGCAGTACGGATTTAGCCCTCTCCGGCCGGAACTGGCAGGCAGGATAAAAGAAGGTGATATCGTTGTAGCTGGAAAAAACTTTGGCTGCGGATCATCAAGAGAGCAGGCGCCTGAGATTATTAAAGCTCTGGGTGTGAAATGTGTAATTGCCAAATCCTTTGCCAGAATATTCTTCCGCAATTCCATTAACAATGGGCTTCTTCTCATTGAACAGCCGGATTTGTATGATGATATGACGGAAGGGGATACCATTAAAGTTACGGTAAATGAGCATGTGGAATATCAGGGCAGATTTTATGAGATCGCATCACTGCCTCAGAACCTGGTAGATATTATAAATGCAGGCGGACTTGTAAAAGCCATGAGAAAACGGAACGGACTGGATTAAGGAGGGGGCAATGGGAAGTACAATCATTGAGAAAATAATAAGGCATAATACAGGTGCGCAAAATGTAAAACCGGGAGATATCGTAACTGTGAAAGCAGACCGGGTGATGATACATGACATTTTCATTCCCTTTGTAGCAGATAAATTTGAGGAGATGGGATTTAAAAAGCTCTGGGATCCGGACAAAGCTGTTTTGATCTATGACCATCTGGTTCCTGCCAGCCAGTTAGATGATACCAGGCATTTCCGGATCGGAGATGCATTTGCAGCAAAATACGGCATGAAGCATGTGCACAGAAGCGATGGAATCTGTCACCAGCTGATGACGGAAGCCGGCTATGTTAAACCGGGAGATGTGGTATTTGGCACAGACAGCCATACTACTACATATGGCTGCGTGGGGGCATTTTCATCGGGAATCGGTTATACGGAGATGGCAAGTATTCTGGGTACCGGCACCATGTGGATCAAAGTGCCGGAGACCATAAAGGTGGTTATTGAAGGCAGACTTCCCGATCATGTGATGTCTAAGGATATTATCCTTCGCCTGATCGGGGATTTAGGTGCTGACGGCGCAACTTATCTGGCTCTTGAATTTACAGGAAGCACCGTGGAGGAGATGTCAGTGGCAAGCCGTATGACCATCGCCAATATGGCTGTTGAAGCAGGTGCAAAATGTGCCCTGTTTACGCCGGATGAGAAAACAGCTGAGTATTGTGAGATACAGCTAAGCGATTACCAGAAGAGTCTCACCGGAGATGAGGATGCGGTATACAAAAGAGTAATCCGGTACAACGCAGAGGATTTTGTTCCAGTCATGGCATGTCCTTCCCAGGTGGATAAAATTAAGCCGGTCAGTGAACTGAAGGGGATTGTGATTGATCAGGTATTCATCGGTTCCTGTACCAACGGCCGTCTGGAGGATCTGGCAGCAGCAGCGGAGGTGTTAAAGGGAAGAAAAGTAGCAGATTATGTAAAGCTTATCATAACACCTGCCAGCCGGAAGGTTTATCAGGAAGCCATGGAACAGGGGATTATGGAGATCCTTTCTGATGCAGGTGCCATAATCACCCATCCGGGGTGCGGTTTATGCTGCGGCAGAACCGGAGGAATATTAAGCGACGGGGAACGGGTAGTGGCTACCAATAACAGGAATTTCCTCGGGAGAATGGGAACTTCCAGGGTGGAAATATATCTGGCTTCACCTAAAACCGCAGCAGCCTGCGCAGTAACCGGCCGGATTGTAAGCTCAGAAGAGGAAGCAGTTTACCAAAAATAAATCAGAACAAATGTTCCTTCCCTGCCTATACTTTTTATCTTTGCTATGTTATAATCTTGGTACGATATTGTCACCAAGGAGGTAAAAAGAACGTATGGAGTTTCAGTTGCATTCAGAATTTGCCCCCACCGGCGATCAGCCCCAGGCTATAGACCAGCTTGTGAGAGGATTTAAGGAGGGCAATCAGTTTCAGACCTTACTGGGAGTTACCGGCTCTGGAAAGACCTTTACCATGGCGAATGTCATACAGGAATTGCAGAAGCCTACATTGATTATTGCTCACAACAAAACTCTTGCTGCACAGCTTTACGGAGAATTCAAGGAGTTCTTTCCGGAGAATGCAGTGGAGTATTTTGTTTCCTATTACGATTATTACCAGCCCGAAGCATACGTACCATCTACCGATACTTACATTGAAAAGGATTCCTCCATCAATGATGAGATCGATAAGCTGCGCCATTCCGCCACTGCGGCATTGTCAGAGCGCAAAGATGTGATTATCGTTGCTTCGGTTTCCTGCATTTATGGACTGGGCAGCCCCATTGATTATCAGGAGATGGTGATATCCTTACGGCCCGGCATGATAAAGGACCGGGATGAAGTGATTCATAAGCTGATCGATATTCAGTATGACCGGAATGATATGGATTTCAGGCGTGGTACGTTTCGCGTCCGGGGTGATGTGGTGGAGATTTTTCCTTCCTATTCCGGCAGCGAAGCTTACCGTGTGGAATTCTTTGGTGATGAGGTTGACCGGATCACGGAAATTGACACACTGACAGGAGAGATCCGGGCAGAACTGGGCCATATTGCGGTATTTCCCGCTTCCCATTATGTTGTTTCCAAAGAGAAGATGGAGCATGCAGCTTCGACGATTCTTGCGGAGCTAAAGGAGCAGGTGGAGTATTTTAAAAGTGAAGACAAGCTTTTAGAGGCCCAGAGAATCTCTGAGCGGACTAATTTTGATGTGGAAATGATGAAAGAGACCGGCTTCTGTTCCGGAATTGAGAATTATTCCAGACATCTGACCGGGGGGAAACCGGGAGAGCCGCCTTACACCTTAATTGATTATTTCCCCGATGATTTTTTAATCATTGTGGACGAGTCCCACATCACTCTGCCCCAGGTGAGAGGAATGTACGCCGGTGACCGTTCAAGAAAAACCACTCTTGTGAATTTTGGATTCCGCCTTCCCTCAGCGCTTGATAACCGGCCATTGAATTTTGAAGAATTCGAATCCAAGATTAACCAGATGATGTTTGTTTCAGCAACTCCTTCTGTTTACGAATCACAGCACGAACTGTTAAGAGTGGAACAGATCATTCGGCCAACCGGACTACTGGATCCTGAGATTGACGTTCGTCCGGTGGAAGGACAGATTGATGATCTGATTGCTGAGGTCAATAAAGAAGTGGAAAAGAAGAATAAGATTCTGATAACCACTTTGACCAAGCGTATGGCAGAGGATCTGACGGATTATATGAGGGAGGTTGGAATCCGGGTAAAGTACCTCCATTCCGATATTGATACTCTGGAACGCTCGGAAATTATCCGTGATATGCGTCTTGATGTTTTCGATGTCCTGGTAGGAATTAACCTTTTAAGGGAAGGTCTTGACATTCCTGAGATTACGCTGGTGGCCATTCTGGATGCGGATAAGGAAGGATTTCTCCGTTCAGAAACTTCTCTCATACAGACCATAGGAAGGGCTGCCAGAAACTCGGAAGGTCACGTGATCATGTATGCAGATAATATGACGGATTCCATGAGAGTGGCAATTGAAGAGACCAACCGGAGAAGAGCGATTCAGGAACGTTATAATGAAGAGCATGGAATTACTCCTACTACCATTAAAAAAGCAGTCCGCGATCTGATTGCCATATCAAAGGCTGCAGCAGCCGATGAAAAGGAATTTAAAAAGGATCCTGAATCCATGGATGCGAAGGAACTGGAGAAGCTCTCAAAGGAATTGACAAAAAAGATGCACCAGGCTGCAGCAGAACTGAATTTCGAAGAGGCAGCGAAGCTGCGTGACCGTATGGTACAGGTGAAAAAGATGCTAAATGACATCAGTCAGTGAAAAATATTTCTAAGGCATGCAGATAATGTTGACAATGATTCTCAACAAGTGTAAAATCTCTATGGATGCAATCCAGGGAGAGGACCCTGGTGCGCCGGTTATGGAACCGGCTGCATTCAGAGGAGATTATTATGAAGCTTCATGAAGGAGATATCGGAAAGACCTACATTGTATACAGTGTTATGGTGAAAGATGCCATTACAAGAAGGCTGGAAGCGTTAGGCGTCAATGAGATGACGCCGGTTACCCTGTTAAATAAAAAGGGAAGCGGCACCGTGATCATAAAGGTCAGGGGGACTCGTCTGGCTCTGGGAAGGAAGATCTCAGAGGGAATCGAGATAAAGGAGGAGACCGGCCATGAATGATGACAGCAGAATGATCCGTGTTGCATTTGTCGGCAATCCAAACTGCGGAAAGACAACCTTATTTAACGCGTTTACCGGTGCAAGGCTGAAAGTGGCAAACTGGCCGGGGGTTACGGTAGAGCGCGTGGAAGGGGAGACCAGCTACAAAGGCCAGTCCATACGGGTGATTGATACACCGGGAATCTACAGTCTGACCAGCTATACAATAGAAGAGATTGTTACGAGAAAGTGTCTGGAAGATGAATCGGTTGATGTGATTATTAACGTTGTGGATGCTTCCTCTCTGGAGCGTAATTTATATTTGACACTTCAGCTTCTGGAACTGAAAAAGCCTGTAATTCTGGCACTTAACATGATGGATATTGTGGAAGACAGAGGCATGGAGATTGATCTTCACCGACTGCCGGAGATGCTTGGGAATATTCCTGTAGTACCGGTATCTGCAAGGAAACGGACCGGTCTTGATGTGCTTATGCATGCAGTTGTTCATCATTATGAGGAAGGGCCCCAGGGTGTTGTGGTTACGTACTCGCCCCGGATTGAGAATAAGATATCCAAAGTGGAAACAGTGCTGAAAGCCCATTATGGAAAGCTTAGGAATCTAAGGTGGCATGCGATCAAGTTTCTGGAATATGATGAAGAGGTTGCAAATGATCATCCGGTTGATTTAAGCAATATTATTGACCATAATTATGAAAAAGAGATTATTAATGAGAAATATGATTATATAGAAGGGGTTATTCATGAGTGTCTCGTAAATAAAGAACAGAAGGCGGCAATGACGGATAAGATAGATGCTTATTTAACCCATCCGTTCTGGGGAGTTCCTCTGTTTCTTGGTATTATGGCCATGGTGTTTTTTCTGACGTTTACAGTGGGAGATTTCTTAAAGGGATATTTTGAGATTGCCCTGGACCATTTATCTACGTTTATGTTTCAGCTGATGACAGGGATCCATGCGGCTGACTGGATCACTTCTCTGGTAGTTGATGGAATTGTTGCAGGTGTAGGAGGAATCCTCACGTTTCTGCCTAATATTTTTATTCTGTTTCTCGCACTGGCTTTTTTGGAAGACAGCGGTTATATGGCGAGAGTTGCTTATGTTATGAATGAAATTATGGGGAGAGTGGGACTTTCCGGTAAAGCGTTTCTTCCCATGCTTTTAGGGTTTGGCTGTACGGTGCCGGCTGTAATGGCAGCAAGAGCGCTGCCCAGTGAAAGGGACAGGCGAAGGACAATACTCATTACACCTTTTATGTCCTGCTCTGCCAGACTTCCCATTTACGTCTTATTTTCGGAGATGTTTTTTCCGGAACACGCGCTGATTGCAGCTTATTCTTTGTATTTAATCGGACTTCTGGTTGCAATTATAATTGCTCATGTGACTCATAAGATAATAAAATCACAGGAAGAGGATACACTTTTAATTGAATTGCCGGAATATAAGACACCCAATGCAAGAACCGTTGCCATCTATGTGTGGGATAAGGTTAAGGATTACCTCGGGAAAGCGGGTACTACCATATTTTTGGCTTCCATCGTGCTCTGGTTTGTACTAAATACCGGATTAAACGGATTTGTCACGGATGTTTCACAAAGCTTCGCAGCGATGATCGGCAGAGTTTTAATTCCGGTTCTTACTCCTGCAGGGCTTGGAGACTGGAGAATAGCTGTTGCGCTTATCTCAGGGCTATCCGCAAAGGAAGTGGTTGTTTCCAGCTTTTCCGTATTATTTGGAATCAGCAATATTAATTCGGCAGCAGGAATGGGTGAATTGTCCGGATTACTGGGAAGTGTGGGGTTTGGCGGTGTGAATGCATATGCACTGATGATTTTCTGCCTTCTTTATTCCCCGTGTATTGCAGCAGTTGCTACCATAAAGAAAGAAACCGGATCACTGAGATGGACTCTTGGAATGGTGTTTTTTCAGCTGGCAGTTGCCTGGATATTTGCTGTTATGGTGTACCAGATTGGAAGCTTGATTTTTTAATTGGATAGAGGATAAACCGATGAATGATAAACTGCTTGTGGAAACTGCAGTTCTGGCAGGTGAGATTATGTTGATAAGTGGTGCGGAAATCTTTCGCGTGGAAGATACCATTGACCACATTTTGAGAAAAGCAGGCCGGGATACGGCAGAAGCGATTGTTTTTTCCACAGGCATTTTTGCGTCCTTAAATGATCCCTCAATTGAGGCTATTACGGTGGCAAGAAGGGTGAATGTAAGAAGTACCAATTTAAACAGGGTTTATCTGGTAAATGATGTATCCAGAAAGCTCTGCGCTGGTCTTATGACAGTGGAAGAGGCATATGGCAGGCTGAAAGAGATCCGGGGAACAGTGCAGTTTCATAAAAGGCTTAAGGATATGGGCTTTATGGGAGTAGCTGTATTTTTCACACTCCTTCTTGGCGGAAACGCAAGAGACTGTCTGGCAGCTGCTATAACCGGAGCCGTGTTAGCGGGGGCTATGGAAGCATCTGTAAGGGTTCGCTTAAATGATTTCTGTGCCAATGCGTTCTGCGCTTTTCTTATTGCCTTAACAACACTTTTTCTTGAACGGTGGGCATTGCCCGGTATAAAAAGTGATATTATTATAATCGGTGCCATTATGCCGCTGGTGCCGGGAGTGATCTTTACGACAGCAATCCGCGATACGTTAAACGGTGATTATGCATCGGGTACAGCAAGAATTGTGGAAGCGGTGGTGGTTGCTCTGGCGGTAGCGGCCGGAGTGGGAGCTGGTATGGGATTGTATCAATGGCTGACCGGAGGTAACCTGATATGGTGATTCAGACAGTTGGAGCATTTTTTGCAGTGATCAGTTTTTCCCTGATACTGGAGCTTCCCAAAAAGTATCTGGCTTTATCAGGCGCAATCGGAGCCGTGGGCTGGCTGGTGTACCTTCTTGTACAGGCCGCAGCCGGTTCGGTCATAGCTGCGGCCTTTTTATCTACTCTATTGGTGGCGCTGTTCAGTCATATTGCAGCCAGGGTATGTAAAGCACCGGTCACCGTGTTTTTGGTTGCCGGGATTCTTCCTTCGGTGCCCGGTGCGTCCATTTACCGAAGCGTATCCTATGTAATCAGCAATGATCCGGTGCTTTCCAGCCATTATCTGGTGGAGACGCTGCAGATTTCAGGTGCCATTGCCATGGCAATTTTTATTATGGATTCATTGTTCCGATTGGGAAAGAAGAAGTAAAAGCAATGGACAGATGATTCTGTGATTTGGAATAATGATAGATATGATTGGAGAGACGGTCTTCCTTTGCAACCTCTTCCTGGTTGATGGAGAAGACGGTTTGTGCCAGTTCCTCATAGGATATCTGGCTGCTGTATGGGATCATTAAGACTTCGTGAATGCTGGAGGGCAGAATAATTAAATCGCCGTCTGTGCGTTCTGCGAAGTCTTTTAATATGCCTTCATAGAACATGCAGGCTGCTCCATGGGCACCAAAGGTGTTGGTGAGGACATACATGGGAGGGGACAAAGGCGAGGGTTCAAACAACCCGGCCCAGTCCTCTTCTTTTATTTCTGTGTCGGAAGCCTTCATGGTGATCTCCTTTATCACATCCATAAGAGAACTGATTCGGGCGGGAAATAAGCGGGGAGTGTTAGTTTTGGCAGCCAGGTATAAATCTTCGGTGGATAAGTTCCATAATTTCTGATGGGAATTGTGGATAAGAGCTGTAAGAAGCTGATCGTCACTTTTGTTCAGAGACAGGCAGAAGATCAGTGATAAATCCAGATCTGGATAAGATAAGTGGGGGAGATCCAAAAGAAGAGAGCGATTGGCGGATTCATTGATGAGGCGGAAAATGATCCGGTCTGTTAATGGAATTTCTGAGTGGAGTTCTTCTATAAAACTATCCTCCGGTAAATGATGAGTCCTGTATAATTCTATAATCTCATCCAGAATTTGCGGCAGGGGTTTTCCTTTTTGGTATGTATCATAGAAAGTCTGAAGATAAATAGCTGGAGCCGTGTGTTCCTGTGCTTTTCCGATACAGATGCCGTCAAGAGTAAGTCCGTTGTTCTTTGTAACTGTCTGAAGAGACAGGCAGTAGCCAGAGCCTAAGCGTTCTTCCAGTGATTCCTTTACTGCTTTTTGAAATTGTTCGTATACCATGTGTATACCTCCTTAGATTTGATTTATGTAAATCGCCTGATGCGATATACAGCAGTTGAAAAATGGGAATTAAAAATGATGAATAGAAATTGCAGACAGGTAAGCAATAAAATTAAATCCATTATACCCTAAGTGATAAAAAATGACAATATGTTTAGACATATTTGGAATTTTGTCGAAAAATCATTCAACTTAAACAGATTGTATAATTACAAAACTAGAAATTGGTATTATTGTATACACTGAAAAGACGAAAAAAGGGTGAGGACAGTGAAAACAAAAGAAAAAAACAAGCAGATTCATGAAAGCAGGCCGAAAAAAAGACATTCAGGGCTCATCGAGCTGATTGTTAAGAACGGCAGACGAATAGAAAAGTTCTTTGCACTGGCAGTGATTATATCTGCTGTCTGCGCCTGCTTTGTTCACGTCAATTATGATTTAAGCGAATACCTTCCGGACTGGGCTCCTGCTAAAAAAGGACTTAATGTTATGGAAGAAGAATTTGGTTATCCTGGTACGGCAAGGGTGATGGTTGGACCGGTTACGCTGTACGAAGCGAAGGCCTACAAAGACCGGATTGCAGCGATAGACGGCGTGGATATGGTGATGTGGGCTGATACCACCACCGATGTTTATAAAGCGAATATTTTTATTAATTACGATGATATCCAGGACTACTATAAAGACAATTATGCTGTGATGGATATCATATTTAAGAAAGGCGATTCCAGCAGTCTTACGAAATCGGCCATCAGCCAGATGCAGAAGATGACAGGTGACAAAGGCTATTTTATGGGATCTGCAGTTCAGAATAAATCATTAAATGAAACTCTTACCAGGGAGATCAGCATTGCCATGGCGATGGGAGTAATCATGATTGCACTGGTCTTGTGTGCAACAACGACCTCATGGTTTGAGCCATTTCTCTTTTTGATGATTATGGGTATCGCAATTATCATTAATATGGGAACCAACCTGGTTATAGGCACGATTTCATTTATTACGTTCAGCGTGGCAGCGATTTTACAGCTGGCAGTAGCTATGGATTATTCAGTTTTCCTTCTGGACAGTTTTACAAAGGAGCGGGAAAAAGGGGATGATCCGGTGACTGCGATTACCAATGCACTTCACAAATCCATTCCCTCTATTCTTGCAAGCGGAGCAACAACAATTATCGGTTTCCTGGTTCTGATGCTGATGCGTTTCTCCATTGGACGGGATTTGGGATTTGTACTTGCAAAGGGAATTGTTATCAGCCTTATAACCGTGCTGTTTTTAATGCCATCTCTTTTGCTTCGCTGGGGAGACAGAATTAAAAAGACAGAGCACCGTTCTTTTATGCCGTCGTTCCATGGACTAGGTATTCTTGTACATAAAGTGCGTTATGGCGTTCTGACTGCAATAGCACTTCTTATAATACCGGCTTTCGTAGCCCAGAATATGAATGCATTTACGTTCGGTAACGGCGCACTTGGATCCAGTCCCGGTACCAGGGTATACCATGATGAGCAGCAGATTAACAGCCGTTTTGGAAAGAGTAATTTAATCCTTGCAGTGGTACCCAATACCAAAATGGTAACGGAAAAGAATTTAACGGATGAACTGAAGGATCTCGACTATGTAAGATCTGCCACATCTTTGGCAGGCACCTTACCAGATGGAATTCCGGAAACGATCATACCAAAAAGCATCACCAGCCTGATGCACACAAAAGATTACAGCAGAATCATGATCTATGTAAAATCTTCCGATGAAAGTGATTTTGCATTCCAGTGTTCGGATGAGATCAGTTCCATCGTAAATAAGTATTATCCGGAAGGAGCTTATATAACAGGGGTAATCCCATCTACCCAGAATATCAAGTCAATCATCACAGAAGATTATAACTTTGTAAATATTCTTTCCATATTGGGAGTAGGGCTGGTGGTTATGATTACATTCCGGTCACTGATTATACCTGTTATTGTTTTGATTCCCATAGAAGTAGCCGTATTTTTCAACTTTGCAATTCCTTATTTTACAGGAGAGGATATTTTGTATCTGGGATATATTATCGTCAGCTGCCTTCAGCTGGGAGCAACGGTGGATTATTCCATTCTGATGACTAATAATTATATGGATATGAAGAAAAAGTATCCGGAAAAGGCAAGAGCGATTAAGCACACCGTATCCAAAAGTGCGCTTTCCATTCTGACTTCAGGAACGATTTTAACCATCGTAGGGTACGGTTTATATTTTATCTCTTCGGTATCCGCGATCGCAGGTCTTGGGCATTTAATTGGCCGGGGAGCTTTTATCAGTGTAATCATGGTATTGTTTTTGTTACCAGTTCTTCTGACAATGGCAGATCCTGTGTTAATGTGGGAGGAAGGAAAGAGGCAGAAGATTGTTGCTGCCCATTTAGCTGTTATTGAAAAGAAAAAAGCATTCAAAGCGGACCGGATACAAAAGAAGAAAGAAAAGTCGGAACAGAAGAAAGAACAGTTGGAACAGAAGAAGGCAAAATCCGGTGAAAAAGAGAGTAGGCAGGATAGAAAGACAGAAGATAAGAAGCAGGAAAAGGAGGAAGTGAAAAGCAATGAAGAGTAAATGGAGCACAGCTTACCGGCTGACGGCAGCAGCATTAATCACTTCAATGATCTGTATAAATATGGCGGGAAATAGTTACGCTGGTCCGCCAGCCGTTTCCACTGATGAAACTCTGTATGTAAATCTGGATTATTACGGAAAAGAAACAAACAGCAGTGTGGTAAAAGGAGTAACTCTAAACGGAATTCGTACCTTTTCTGATTATGGAACTTATAACGATATTACCAATATGTCAAATTACGCCAAGCCTGTAATTGACGGAGACACAGTGATCTGGCAGCTTCCAGAGGATGCCAAGGACCGCTTCTATTATGAATGTCAGTTAAATAACGGCGAAGTAGTTCTTCCCTGGGATTTTGATATTTCTTATAAATTAAACGGTGTGCCAAAAGAAGCCCAGGACCTGCTGCATGCGGATGGGCTTGTAGAGATAGATGTAGACTGCATTCCCAATAAGAATGCCAATGTGTATTATCAAAACAACATGCTTTTACAGGTTGCAACTATGGTAGATATGGAAGATGTTAATTCTGTTGAAGCGCCCGGAGCGCAGATCCAGTCCATTGGTACCTATAAAGCTGTTCTGTTTGCGGCAGTACCAGGTCAGAAAAAGACATTTCACATTGAAATAAGTTCCCATGATTTTGAATCCAGCGGGATTATTATGATGATGGTTCCGGGAACTCTGGATCAGATCAGTGATATTGCCGATGTGAAAGAAGCAAAGGATACATTTAAGGATTCCGCAGATGAATTGTTGGATGGTATGAATGAAATGCTTGATACGCTGCACAACATCAGTGATGGTATGAATGTTACAAAAAAAGGTCTTAGCCAGCTGCAGGGTGCAAGAGAAAATTTTGATGCATCAAAAGACGAGATTATTTCCAATACAGATGCAAGTATAGATGGCCTGGAGGCTGCAAATCAGAAGATCAGCCAGCTTGCGCCGGACATTAAGGCTAATAAACAGGGACTTGATGATGTGAATAACAAAGTGAATACTCTGGTGGAGACACTTCAGGATTCCGGAGAAGACTTCTATAATTTATCTTCATCATTAAGAGATTTAAAAGATTCCCTGGGTGATCTGCAAAACGGTCTGGAGGAATCTGATGCGAACCAGATCACAGAAGAAATCAAAGATATTGAACAGCAGCTGGATGGAATTCAGGCTGTTTTAAAAAAGCTTGGTTCAACAGCGTCTCCATCCCAGGCGTTAAGTGAGGATGATTTAAAAAAGCAGGCAGAGAGTATGCAGCAGCTTATGAGTGATATGAATGATGTATTAGATGACCTGGAATTTTCATTGGGTGCAGATGCGGTAGCAAAGCTGCGCGCCCAGCTGCAATCGGTCGCAGCCGCCGGAATAAGCGATCCCAATGCTGCTACGCTGGTACAGACAGCAGCTGTTTTATCCAAAATCTTAAACTCCATGAACAACATTTTATCCAGTGTACGATATACAATATCCGGAATTGATGTGGAAGGCGGAGTTAAGGACAGCAAGGCAGTTGTCAGCAAGCTTGCTTCCATTTCATATGATATTGATACTACAATCGGAGATGTGGTCAGCTTAAATAAAACAAAAAATGACAATAAAGCGGCCTTTGATTTAATGCTTGATGATACTGCGGCTTCTGTAGAGCAGATCAGTTCGTCCACCAATCAGGTAATTTCCCTGTTTCGGAGTGTTCAAAATACCATAAAAAACAACCGGGGTTCAGTAGAAGGCGGCACGAAGGATACCTTAAACGGATTGATTGATATTCTGGGTAAGGCGGCGGATACCTCAACTACCACAGGGAAACTGAAAGGGGCGAATGAGAGCATCAGGGACAGTATGGATGAGAAGCTGGATAAGATTGCAGATGACAGTAATCTTCTGGAAATGAACTTAGATGATAAAATGGTATCCTTTACATCGGATAAGAATCCAACTCCTTCCAGTATTCAGATAATCTTAAGATCAGAGGAAATATCGGAAGATGATGTGAATGATAATGCAGTTGATATTGAACCTGCTGCTGTGGATGTGGGAGTATGGCAGCGAGTGAAGAATGTGTTTGCAAAGATCTGGAATGCAGTTACGGGGATTTTTAGTTAAGAAAACAGATGGAATTGTTTAATGAGACGGGTGAAGATATGTCTGGTTAATCTTCACCTGTTTTTTTGTTTAGAAAGAAGAAAGATTAAAATAAACATTATTATTTAGTTATGTTTTCCAAACGATACATATTATCATTTGCACTTAAAAAATAGACAGAATGACTTATTTTATCACATATATCTGTTATTTTAAGGTAATATATGGTATAATTTAATCAGATATCCATTGAACCATAGCTTGATTATGATTTGATCCTGGGGGAAACTATATGACAAATATTGTTGGGATTACAGTTTATGGAGTTTTGTATTTAGTGGTTATGCTTCTGCTTTTTGTTTTATTCTTTCTTGGACGGGACTGGCTGATGCTCACCGGACTGTCCGGTTTTTTACTCATGGGACTCATTTTGTCCATAACCGTAACCAGATATAATTATATCGATATGATACATAATAAAAATATGGTTGAGGTCAGCAGAACAGAACGTATTCCCGAGGTTGTTAAAGTAGGTAATTTATACAGGAGCAACTGGAAAACGGTTCAGATTGCATATGGTTTATCTGGAAATGAAAAGGAGTATTACTCTGTAATGAGAAGCAGGAACGGACTGTTTGTTATTGAGGGAGGGATATTGCATATGAGAAATAATAATCGTTAAAATTATTTTTAATCAATAAAGAAGACAGGGATATTCATTTCGGTACGCTGCCCCATATAGGACATTTATATAAAGTCCTATATGGGGCTTTTTATTTGCCTGAATAGAGAAAAGAAAAATAAAAAAAATGCGAATCTCTTACATATATGTAGCTTATATAAATATAAAAGTGATTTTATAATGTAAGCGAGGTGGAAAAACAATGATATCAACAGACCCGTTTTGGAAATTAATGAACGAGAGAAAAATAAGTTCTTATATGCTGGAAGAGGAGTACGATTTAAATCCTGCTGAGATTTCTAGACTGAAAAACAATCATAATTTTACGTTAAGTTCTATTGATCGCTTTTGTCAGATTTTTCAATGCGATGTGAAAGATATCATTGCTTATACACCAACAATGAAGAGCAACCAATAAATATTAGAAAGGAGACTATATGACAACAAGAGAGTTTATTAAAAAGCTGGAAAATGGAGAATTAAGAAATAAATTGGTAAATGTTAAAAAACCCGAAGAGGCTTACAAAATTGCACGTAATGAGGGTGTGACAGATTCTTCCGAAGAATTTGTAAAAACAATGAAAGAGTTCAACAGTGCTGTAAACAACATCAGCGAAAAAGAACTCAACAATGTTTTATTGGGAGCAAGTACAAGTGAAATTGTCTCTGCCGTTTCAACTTATACTGGTGCAGCAGCAGCAGCTGCTTCCGCAGCGGCTATTTAAAACGAGGTTACCACCGGTAATTAATTTAATGGAACTAATTGCTTGATATGTTTATTGGTTGCTCAGATTAAGTAATACTTCGAATTATGTATATATACGCTGATAATGCAGCTGAATGTGAGGGTGCCATGGAAAAAAATCTAAATAAGATGATATATTGGAATGAAAAAGGAAAGGATGCACTTCCAAAAGATACTGTCATCCAAGTAAAAAAATGTCTAAACCAGGTAAATATTGAAACAGAAACATATTTTTGGGAAAATGATTTACCTGATTGTTATTCGGCCAGAGTATACGTTAAGGGAAAACTTAAAGATGTAATTGCTGCTAATGGTAAAGGAACAACAAAAGATTATTGTCTGGCAAGTGGTTACGCTGAATTAATGGAACGAATTCAGAATCAGATTTTTATGTATCAGATTCATGAAAATGATATACAATCTCCATATATTTCAGAAGAAATACCAAAGCATTCTTTATGTAAAAAAATTTCTTTAGACGTTTTTCTGAAAGATGAGAACTCCTTATTAAATCGAATTATAAGTTATTATGAAGAAAGTATGGAAGTAGATACCAATGAATTTAATATGAGACAGCTGGTATTAGCCCAATTGAGAAAGCTTTTTCCTCTTTGGGAAAAGAACGAAGTTTTTTCAGTCCCTTTTTATCATGTACAGTCCGGACAATATGAATGGATCCCTTTGGAAATGGTTAAAAGCGTGAACGTAAGCAATGGGATGGCAGCTGGTAATACAATAGAAGAGGCAATTGTTCAGGGGTATTCAGAAATATTAGAGAGATATGTTCAGCGTAAAATAATGATGGAATGCATTACCCCGCCTGATATACCGAACGATGAACTTAAAAAATACCAGAATGTATTAAACATGATTGATGCCATTGAAAAAAATGAGAATTACAAAGTAATTGTTAAAGATTGCTCATTAGGAAAAAATTTCCCTGTTGTATGCGGAATTGTAATAAATGGCAGCAAAAAAACTTTTGGAGTAAAGTTTGGAGCCCATCCTGACAGAAAAATAGCATTGGAAAGAGTATTTACAGAGGCATTACAGGGGAAGAAGCTGGATGAGTTCTCTATGACAAACCAGATTTCTTTTGATCAAAAAAATGTGTGCAATCATCAAAATATGCTTAATACAATGAAAACAGGAACGGGATACTATCCAGTTTCTTTATTTAGGGAAAAACCAGATTATGAATACAGGTCATTGGAATGTAACGATAAACAATCAAACAGAGAGTGGCTTGACAGATTAACCGGTCTGATTGTAAATGAAGGATCTCAAATATATGTTATGGATGTATCATATCTGGGTTTCCCAAGTGTTTTTATATTTGCAGAGGGAATGAGTGAACTCATTCCTTACAATTACACTGTCTTAAAAACAAATGCACAAAAAATGGAATCAGTCTCTTTTCTATGTAATGTTGAAAATATGAATGAGAATAAAGTAAAAAAACTGCTGCTGACCACACGATTGCAGCGCAACTCAGTTTTGGAGAATACCATAGGAGTCTTATGTCAGACCCCATTTTCCAATTCAATCCATGGCGGAAATGATACCATAGGTTTTTTAAGTGCGGTATGTCAGTATTATCTGAAAAATGATAAAGAAGCTATAAAAGAGGTTCAAAAATGCATGAGCAGAAATGCTGACAAATCCGATGAATACCAATATTTATCTGTACTGCACAAGACTTTATGCGGATTAGTGGAAGGATACGGAATGAAAGAGATAGAAGAAATACTAAATTCTCTGTATGATAATAAAATTGTTCAGATGGTTCAAGAGGATTTTGGTGTGCGGGATGAAGTGTTTTTAAAACTGTATCCAAAGTGCAGGCAATTTCAATGTGAAGAATGTGAGCAGACAACATGTTTGTATCCTGAGCTTCGTATTTTTTATGGGAATTTATACAATAAGTTTCTTAATAGTGATGTAATGACTAAAAAATTACATCTGATATATGGAAATTACAATAAATGAGGGAATGTGATGAATGCGGAGCAAAAATTAATTAATTTTATGGAGAAGCCGCACAGAGTAGACAGTTTCTTTTTTGGAAATGAAGAAGAGCAAGAACTGCCGTATAAATTTTTGTTCATGGATCCTGTGTTTCAATATGTAAAACAGGAAATTGAGAATAAATTTGAAGCAGAAAAGATAGCTGTTAAGTCTGTTTTTAAAAAGAAGGCCGGAACAGATACACGGTATTTTTTTTTCAGGCAGTTGGATCTGATAAGTCAATCCTTATATAGGGAATATCTGGGAGAGGATGAGTACACATTTTGCAATTATGCTGAATTGTGGAAGAGTTTACTGGAAAATCATGAGAGATTCCGGGCTATGGTTGCAGGATGGACAGCTGACTTCACAAATCTTATCGTAATTATCACAAAGCGTCTGCTGATGTATCAATGGAAGTTACAGAAGCTATTAGGAAAGGATACCGGAAAAATTATAAAAATAGCCGGAGGAGACTCTGATATTCATAATGGAAGCTGCATACTGATATTATTGTTTGAAAGTGGAGATCAGATTGTTTATAAACCTCGTTCTCTTTCATTGGATCAAAAGTGGCAGCAGCTGCTGCAGGAAACAGCTGCAAAGGCGAAGATAGAGCCTTTCTATACGCCATGGATTCTTGATTGCGGTGATTTTGGCTTTGAAGAATATGTAACAGCCGAACCAGTTGAACAGAAAAGTGATTTTAATCTCTTCTATTACAGATGCGGGTTTCTTCTGGGTTTAGCCTATGTTTTGCAGGGAAGTGATTTGCATGCGGAGAATATGATAGCACATAAAAATTGCCCTGTTTTAATTGATTTGGAGACGGGGGTACGGGTATGCGATAATAATTTGTTAAGTGATATCAGGAATGTTAAAAAAAATATATATTGTTTTGACTCGGTTCTGCGAACAAATATGCTGCCTTTTATTACTGGTTCAAGAGAAATATGCCCTGGAAGTGATGCTCTTACCTCTACTATGGAGAATGCACATAATCTTCCCAATGGAGAGGACGGATGTGTTACTGCCTTATCATATGCAGAAGATGTAGAGGAAGGATTCAGGAAAGCTTACGATACTCTGGAGCAATATGGTATTTCTGTAAAGTTTACTTTTTGCAGTGCAAGATTTCTTTTAAGAAATACAGCAACTTATTATCATATTATACGGTGGTTGTGTCAGAAAGACAGTATTTGTTCAGCAGAAATTTTTGAAGACAGAATTGGCTATGTTAATAAAATGTATCGGGTTGTAAGTCAAGACAAGTGGGAGGATACAATAAATGAGCTCATCAGCAGAGAGAAGGAGTCTCTTAAAAGGGGATATATTCCCAGATTAGATATGGAGTTATCCTCTCTATGGAGGAAAGGTGGAGAAGATGAAAAACATACGATAACGGAACTTATTGAAAATAAAATCAGATATCTGTGCCGGGAAGACCGGGAGAAGCAATGCAAGAGAATCAGGACCGTATTGTGCCATGGTATACAATCGGATAAAGTATATTTGTTAGCCAGAAGTCTGGAAAATAAGAAAGTGATAGAACGATTCATACGTTTTAGACTGCATTTGTGGAGTAATAAACTGAAAAAATCAGATTATGTTGAAGGTATTGTAGTATGCAAAAAAAATGGGAAGTATTATCTTACTGGATTACCATGGAACATTATGGAGGGGATTCCGGGATTGCTGCCGTTTTTGGCAGGCTGGAGTTTTATTACCAATGATGAAGAAGCATTGGATATGCTGCATCATGTCGCAGAACGTACTCTTCATTATGTTCGGGATACGAATCTTTCTTCTTATAAAGCAAGTCTTTCAGAAGGACTTGAAGGTTTATGGAAGATGATAGAAATCGTAAGTGCTTTTATAAAGGTTCCGGAGCTTATTCAAATGAGAGAATTAATAAAAAGCAATTTATATCACACTGATATAGATGATTTTTTTAATGAGAGTGAAAATAATAATATATGGCTGTGGACGGAAGCGGAGTTGGAGAATGGTCTTATGGAAGGAATTAATGGAGTTTTATTTCCCTCTTTTTTTCATGGAGAAGGAGGCTGGCTGTACACTTTGTTAAGAAGACAATATCCGGAAAAAATTCCTAAGCTGCTTATTCGAGGTAATGGTAGAAATGGATAAAAATAAAAAAAGTGTGATTGTACTTGTAGGGTCCAGCGCAGAAAAAAATTCTAATACTGGTAAGCTATGTGTGACTTTTCTTGACGAGTTAAAAAAAAGCGCATACAGCCAGGGTTCCTTAATTCAATCTGAAATTTTATATCCATCGGATTGGAATATCATGCCATGCAGATCATGCGGAACTTGCTTTCGAAAGGGATTTTGTCCGCTGGATCAAAAGGATGGGATGGCGATGCTGAAAAATAAAATAAGAAAGAGTGATGGAATAATATTTGCTTCTCCTGTGTATGCGGCAGCTGTTTCCGGAGATATGAAAATATTAGTTGACCGACTGGCTGGCTGGCTTCATACAATGCCTTTGATTGGCAAAACAGCAGGTGTCTTCTCAACAGCAGATAGTAATAATGGTGATGCGGTAACTTCCTATTTAAATAAAATGGTTGGATTAATGGGAGCTTCCATTGTTATTAGCCAGAATGTTTTTATTCACTTCGGTACGCTATTATTAAAGGATGATGAACTATTAAATTCTGTATTAAAAGAAGGAGCAGTGAAATTTTGGGAAGGTATGGGGGGAAAACTGGAATATAATCTGGAACAGGAAGAATATTTTCACATACAGAATTTAAGATTTCATAAACTTTTGGAAATAGAACAGCAATATCCTGGTTTGAGTTTTGGGGAGAAACGGATTTGGGAAGAGCAGGGGTACTTTAAATATAATTCGTTACAGGAAGTAATTAGGGAGAAAAATATATGAAGGAATGGTCAAAATATTTCCAACTGCCAGAATTTTTGGAATATACCAGAAAATACATGCTAACAGATGAATTAAGAGAACTGGTAATCAGCCACATGCACCTGAAGGAAGGTGATAAAATTTTAGAAGCAGGTTGTGGTACTGGTTACCTGGGAAGATACCTGAAGAAAGGGGTTCCATCCCTTCAGATAACTGCATTTGACCGGGATAAAGGTTTTATTGAGGCGGCAAAGCGCCTCGGCGGTGGAATCAATTTTTTTATAGCAGATGCAAAAAAAATCCCGTTTGATGACAGTAGTTTTGACCACGTTGTAAGTCATACATTTTTTACCAGTGTGAATGATCCAAAGGCTGTACTGAAAGAAATGAAGCGCGTATTGAAACCAGAAGGGATAATTTCTTCAATAACCTCCATGTCATTTATTCCGGCAGTAATGGAAAGCGGACATTATCCACCAGATTGTAAATGGTTAGTACGATACAGAGAGTTATATAGGAACGTATGGAATATGTATGAAAAGATAGATCCTGTTAAAGGCTATACCAATGGAATGACAACTGCTGAAATACCCCATTTTTTTGCTGAAAACGGATTAAAAGATATATCTCTGTATCCAATAGGAAACTTATTTTCTTTTAGTAATGCAAGTTTAAATAAAAAAGACAGAGAAAAATATGTTATTGATTCTTATGAATGTGAATGGCATAAATTGAATAGATTTCTTAAATTAGATGATAGAAATCAGTTTCTGAAAAAGGAAGAAGCGGAGGAGTATTTATATCTTCTGGAAGAAAAAAAGAACTTTCTACTCAATAATTTAGAGGATAACTCCATTTTTGAGTGGACAGGGTCTGGAAGTGTTTTAATAACAGGGCGAAAGTAGAAAACCTGACTGATCGAACAATACGCTTATTTTGATAAAATGTGAGCATGGTCAAATTGATTGACTATGCTCTGTTTTTTTAAGTAAAAAAGAACTTAAACGTAAAATTAAGGAATATAATAAAGACAGGACAAAATATACTGTAAAATAAACCCCGTAAAATCAGGGTTTCAGAGCATTATTTCCGGGCAAAAAAATAGTGCATCTGATAGGAATCGAACCTACGCACGCGGCTCCGGAGGCCACTGCTCTATCCACTGAGCTACAGATGCATCTTTTACATTCTACTATAGATTGTTTTAAAGCGCAAGAGTTATTTGTTGATTTTTGGCTGTTTTTTTGTTAGAATAGAGAGGAGATTGTTTCTCCAGGAGGTCAGGCCTATATGAAGGACTTATTAGGAAAATGGAAAGGGCTGAAAGAGGAAACCAGACGGTTTTTGAAGTTTCTGGCCATACCATTGGTTGCAGTTATACTGATCATGGCGGTGGTTGTTTTGGACAAAGCCGGACAAACCGCAAAAGAGCCCGAGACGGTATCTGCTCAGGCGGAAAGTATATCGCCGGAAAGCGCATCTGGTCAGCCGGAGAAGGTGAAAGTTGCACTGAAGAAGGACTCGGTGCCCCAGTTAAATGATTTGATGAAGTCATATTTTAATGCCAGAAAGAGCTGCGACCGGGACGCACTTTCTAAAGTTTATGGCGGTAAAACAGGGGAAGAGAGTTTAGAACAGCTGGCTTCCAGAATGGAAGAGGAAGTAAAATTTTATCAGAGTTTTGAAAATCTGGAATGTTATACTACACCTGGAATTGCAGATGGAGACTATGTGGTTTATGCCAGATTTGACATTAAATTTCGTCAGGCAGAGACGATGGCTCCAAGCCTGATTGTCTGCTATGCAAAGACAGCGGCGGACGGAGGCTGCTACCTGGTTGCAGATAACAGTAAGGAAGAATCCGAATTTATGGAAGAAGTGAACCAGTCTGATGAAGTTCAGAAGATGGCGAAAGAGGTAAACGAAGGCCTTGAGAAGGCTTTAAAGTCCGATGAGAATCTTCTGGCAGTTTATAACACGCTGAAAAACGGGGAGGAAGAGCCGGAAGCCGCTGCGGAAACTTCTGGTGAATCCGGCATTGAGCCGGCCAGTGAATCTGCCAGCGAATCGAACAACAGGTAAAACAGATGCTTCTCTGCGTGGCACCGTGCAGAGGGGCATTTTTGATAAAGGAGAGTAGTTTTATGAACGTCAGAGATTTTTATTTTGATTTACCCCAGGAACTGATTGCACAGGATCCTTTAGAAGACCGGTCTGCTTCCAGGCTGCTGGTACTGGACAAGCATACAGGAGAGATCGAGCACAGACATTTTAAGGATATACTGGATTTTTTAAAAAAGGGAGACTGCCTGGTCATTAATGATACCAAGGTAATTCCTGCAAGGCTTTTCGGAGTGAAAGAAGGCACCCAGGCAAAGATTGAGATTCTTCTATTAAAAAGAAGAGAGAATGATATTTGGGAAACCCTTGTGAAACCGGGAAAGAAAGCAAAAGTCGGAACCGTCATTTCATTTGGAGAAGGACTATTAAAAGGAACCGTTATCGATGTAGTTGAAGAAGGAAACCGGTTGATCCGGTTTTCCTATGAGGGTATTTTTGAAGAGATTTTAGATCAGCTGGGGCAGATGCCGCTGCCTCCTTATATCACTCATCAGCTTCAGGATAAAAACCGGTATCAGACCGTTTATGCAAAGCACGAAGGCTCTGCCGCTGCACCGACTGCAGGTCTGCATTTTACAAAGGACCTGTTAAAGGAGATTGAGGAAAAAGGGGTGGAGATTGCCCATGTGACACTTCACGTTGGTCTTGGAACATTTCGTCCGGTTAAGGTAGATGAAATAGAAGCCCACCACATGCATTCCGAATTCTATATTGTAGAAGAGGAAGAAGCAAAAAAGGTTAACGATGCCAAACGAAGCGGAGGCCGGATCGTCTGTGTGGGAACCACCAGCTGCAGAACAGTGGAATCCGCATCCACGGAAGACGGTATCTTAAAGGCAGGAAGCGGCTGGACGGAAATCTTTATTTATCCAGGTTACCGTTTTAAAGTACTGGATTGTCTGATTACAAATTTCCATCTGCCGGAATCCACCTTAATTATGCTGGTATCGGCATTGGCGGGAAGAGAGAATGTTCTTCATGCATACGAGGAAGCAGTCCGGGAGAAATACCGTTTCTTCAGCTTTGGTGATGCCATGTTTCTTACGGACCGGAAGGATTAAGAAGTATCCGGGAAGGCTGGCAAAAACGATGCCGCAATCTGTTATTTGCTAAATAAGACTGGGGGAAGATTTTATGGAAGAAAAAAAACATATGGTCGGAGGAATATCCAGAAAATCGCTGGAGCGCCTTCCCGTTTATCATCATTATCTGGAAAAGAAAAGCAGCGAAGGATTAGAGACCATTTCTGCTCCTGTCATAGCTTTGGATCTTCAGCTAAATGAGGTCCAGGTTCGAAAGGATCTGGCACTGGTTGCTAAAACGGCAGGTAAACCTAAAATGGGTTATGTAATTAAGGAATTAATAGCAGATATGGAGGAATTCCTCGGATTTCATAATACCAACCAGGCTGCACTGGTAGGCGTGGGTTATCTGGGGAAGGCACTGCTTTCCTATAAAGGGTTTGAGCAGTACGGAGTTGAAATCGTTATGGCTTTTGATGCTGACGGAAGAAAGGTGAATACCAGAATCGGAGGAAAGATGGTCCTTTCCATGGATAAACTGGAAAACCTCTGTCAGAGAATGAGTATACATATCGGAATCATTACGGTCCCCGCAGAGTATGCTCAGGGGGTATGCGACAGGCTGGTGGCAGGCGGCGTGAAGGCCATCTGGAATTTTGCACCCGTGCATCTGTCTGTACCGTCTCATATACTGGTGCAGAATGAGAACATGGCAGTATCCCTTGCAGCACTGTCAAAGTATCTCTATGAAGTGGAAAAGAACGGTTGGCAGGATGCGAAGGAGGAAGATGATTGAATACCGTGTTATTGCAGTATGCAGTCGAAGTGGAAAAGACAGGGTCCATTACACAGGCGGCAGCCAATTTATACATGGATCAGCCCAATTTAAGCAAGGCGATCAAGACCCTGGAAGAAGGGCTTGGGGCACCTATCTTTAAACGGACTTCCAAGGGGGTTGTACCGACTGCCAGAGGAAGGATCTTTTTAGAGCATGCCAGAAATGTACTCATTCAGATTGATGAAATGGAGCATCTTTACAAAACGGGAGATGGAAACGGCGTGGAGTTTTCCCTATCCATGCCTAGAGCCAGCTATATCAGCACTGCATTTTCTAAATTTATCGGAGAATCCGGAGGGGAGGCCATGATGAACGTGTGGCTTCGTGAAACAAATTCGGCAGATACCATAAGAGATGTGGAGACCGGGGAGTACAATCTTGGCATTATCCGGTATCCGGTTGATTCAGAAAAGTATTATGCCAGGGAGACTGCGGCAAAAGGCCTGTTAATGGAATCGGTTTTTGAGTACTCCCTAAGGATTCTCATGTCAAAAACCCACCCTCTGGCAGATAAGAACGTGATAGAAACAGAGGATTTAACAAACTTTATTGAAATTGTTCATGGAGACGGTGTCTCCAGCAAAAGCGATGATTTTGGCAGCGGGATCAAATATCCAAGATCCTCAAAGCGGGTTTATGTATATGAAAGAGGCAGCCAGTTTCAGCTTTTGTGTGATAATTCAATGACCTATATGTGGGTGTCTCCCATGCCGGCTGAGCTTTTAAAGCGGTATCAGCTGGTGGAAAAACAGTGCGCAAAGAAGAAGGATTTCAGGGATGCACTCATTTGCCGCAAGGGGTATCCCCTTACCGGCTGGGATAAGAAATTTCTTGAACAGTTAAGCCGGATAAAAGAAAAAATGTCCGAATAAGAATGTTAAATATATATCAGTATTTATATACTGATATATATTTTTTTACCTTTGTAATTCCTCTTTGTTTGAACTACAATTATCTCATAGAAACGACAGGAATTTCACAAGGAGGGTTTTACAATGGCTAGATTTACATTACCGAGAGACTTATATCATGGAAAAGGCTCCCTGGAGGAAATAAAAAACTTAAAAGGAAAAAAAGCAATTGTTGTTGTAGGCGGCGGTTCTATGAAGCGCTTTGGCTTTCTTGACAGAGTCGAAACATATTTAAAAGAAGCTGGTTTTGAAGTAAAACTGTTTGAAGGGGTAGAACCGGATCCCAGCGTTGAAACTGTTATGAAGGGTGCCCAGATGATGCGGGAGTTTGAACCGGACTGGATCGTTGCTATCGGCGGCGGATCACCCATTGATGCAGCGAAAGCGATGTGGGCATTTTATGAATACCCGGATACAACCTTTGAGGATTTATGTATTCCCTTTAATTTCCCGACTTTAAGAACAAAAGCCCAGTTCTGCGCAATTCCTTCTACTTCCGGTACTGCTACCGAAGTTACGGCATTCAGCGTTATTACCGATTATAACAAGGGAATTAAATATCCTCTTGCTGACTTTAATATAACACCTGATGTGGCAATTGTTGATCCGGATTTAGCTGAGATGATGCCCAAGAAGCTGACTGCTCATACAGGTATGGATGCAATTACCCATGCAATGGAGGCATATGTTTCCACCCTTCACTGCGATTATACCGATCCTCTTGCGCTTCATGCGATCAAGATGATACATAATGATCTGATTGATTCCTACAATGGAGATATGGCAGCACGTGACCGTATGCATAACGCTCAGTGTCTTGCAGGTATGGCATTTTCCAATGCACTCCTTGGAATCGTTCATTCCATGGCTCATAAAACAGGAGCTGCTTATTCAGGCGGACACATTGTGCATGGATGTGCCAATGCCATGTATCTTCCTAAAGTAATTAAGTTTAATTCCAAAGACGCAGAGGCAGCAAAGCGTTATGGTGAGATTGCCCGTTTCATTGGTTTAGAGGGCAGCACAAATGAAGAACTGGTTGATGCACTGATTGCTGAAATCCGTTCTATGAACAAAAAGCTGGATATTCCTACCTGTATTAAGGAATACGAAGGCGGAATCATTGATGAAAAAGAGTTCAATGATAAATTAGCGGCAGTAGCTGAGTTAGCAGTTGGTGATGCATGCACCGGCTCAAATCCACGGGCAATTACACCCGCAGAGATGGAGAAACTGTTAACCTGTTGTTACTATGATAAAGAGGTAGATTTTTAAAATAATCTCCAATAAAATGTATGCAATGTGTGTCATGGGCGCAGAACCGTTTGGTTCTGCGCCTGTGGTGCGTAAAAAGGAATTTGACAGCAAAAATCATCTGTGATATGGTAGTCAGGAAAAAGATTAGAAAGTGTGGACCAGAAAGATGAAACAGGCATTATTAGTAGTGAGTTTTGGTACAAGCTATAACGAAAGCCGAAGCAGAACCATAGAACCCATTGAACAGGCGGTAGCTGTTAAGTTTCCTTCCTATGAATTAAGACGGGCGTTTACCAGCCGGATTATAATAGATATATTAAAAAAACGGGATAATATCATCATTGACGGAGTGGAAGAAGCTATTAAAAACCTTGCAAAAGAAGGGTTTAAACGGGTGATTATCCAGCCGACTCTTGTTATGGGCGGGGAAGAATATGACCGCATTGTCAATGCTGCGAAAAAATACAGAGATTCTTTTGAACGGCTGATTATAGGTGCCCCTCTGCTTTCTTCTGAGGAAGACTATTTAAAGCTTGCCTCGATTTTGACTGAAGATACGAAAGTATATGATTCTGAGGGTATGGAGATTCTGTTTATGGGGCATGGATCAGAACATGAGGCCAATTCAGCTTATTATCGTCTGGCTGGAATTTTAAAGAATAAGGGATACACCAGGTATCATGTGGGAACGGTAGAAGCAGAACCTTCTTTTGATGACGTAAAGGCAGAATTGGATGAGAGAGACTCAAAGCGGGTGGTTCTCCAGCCGATGATGATTGTCTGCGGAGATCATGCTCATAATGATATGGCTGGAATTGACAGTGATTCATGGAAAAGCCGGCTCGAAGCAGATGGTTATGAGGTCATCTGCCGGCTGAAAGGAATGGGTGAGATAGAAGGGATACGCCGGATGTTTGTGGAGCATGCAGTGGCAGCCGGTAAGGAAATGGAGGATCAGGAATGAAAAAAGGAAAAACAGCGGTTTTGGCGGTCTGTCTGGCTGTCAGCCTTCTTGCCGGATGCCAGAGAAAGATAGAACCGGTCAGCAAGTCTGGTTTTCTGTTAAATACATTTGTTACCGTCACGCTTTATGATAAGGATGATCCTAAGATTTTAAATGAATGCCTTGATATCTGCCGTTCCTATGAAAATGTTTTCAGTAAAACCATTGAGGGAAGCGAAGTTTATAAGATCAACCACAGACCGGCCCAGGAATCGTCTGTTAAACTGTCACCGGATATGGCGGCGCTCCTTTCCAAGGGGCTTTATTATTCCAAGATCTCAGGCGGAGATTTTGATATTACGGTGGAACCTTTGTCCTCTTTATGGGATTTTACCGCTCCAAAACCCGTTGTTCCGCCTTCCGATGAAATCAGTGCTGCGGTTAAAAAAGTAGGTTACCAGAATTTAAAGCTTGATGGTGATACCCTCACCTTTTTATCTCCGGATACTTCCATAGACTTTGGTGCCATTGCAAAAGGTTATATAGCAGACCGGATGAAGGATTACCTCCTTGAGCATGGGGTCAGAAGTGCAGTCATTAATCTGGGAGGAAATGTACTCTGCGTCGGGAAAAAACCGGATGGCAGTCCCTTTAAGATCGGACTGCAGAAACCTTATGCAGACAGGAATGAGACCATCGAAACATTGAATATAGAAGATATGTCTGTGGTATCCTCCGGAGTATATGAACGTCATTTTGTAAAAGACGGTGTGAACTACCATCATATTTTAAATCCAAGAGATGGTTACCCCTATGAAAATGGACTGGTTTCCGTCACGATCCTGTCAAAGCTTTCCGTTGATGGGGATGCATTATCCACCACCTGCTTCTCCATGGGACTGGAACAGGGAATGGAACTGTTAAATTCCATGGATGATGTTTACGGAGTTTTTATCACTGCTGATGGCAGTGTTCATTATACGGAAGGAGCAAAGGACTTTCTGGTAACGTCCCCTTAGATTCCCTTTACAATTTCCGGTGCCTATAATACAATAGAGGAAATGTGTTTTACAGGAGATTAGCATTATGATAAAAAAAATATGGGACAAGGTTATGAACCGCGAGGTCATTTCCTATCTGGTATTCGGTGTCCTTACCACGGTAGTCAACTGGATCGTGTACGTTGGAATGGTGAAAGCCGGAATCGACTACCGGATCAGCACTGCAGCAGCCTGGCTTGTTTCTGTGCTGTTTGCATTTGGTGTTAATAAAATCTTTGTTTTTCAAAGCTATGATCTGCACCTGGGATTTGTGGTGAAGGAGATGATTTCCTTTACTGCGTGCAGGGCTGCATCAGGCGTCATGGAAATGGTTCTTATGGTGATAATGGTTTCCTGGCTCAATATGGATGAATATGTAAGCAAAATACTGGTGTCCATCGTTGTTGTGATTGTAAACTATGTATTCAGCAAACTTTTCATATTCCGAAAGAGTGAGGTTCCCCCCTGTAAAGAGAGGTAAATTAAAATGGAACGCGATGACGATATTGAAAAGATTTCGAAGGAGTTAGAGGATATTCTTAAAATGACATCAGATGAAAAAAAAGATAGAACTGAGGACATCCGGGAGGGGAAAAAACCGGGTGACAGACAGGATACAGGGGTTTTGGCTGATAAAGGAGACGAGGAGATTGATCGTGATTCCATGCCTGTAATACGGCTTAGTGTCCCGGTAGAGGGAATGGAAGAACTGTATGAATACGGCGGTTTAGAGGACGATAGTGATTATGATTCTGAAGATAAATCCGTAACCGCAGAAGAAGAGTACGAAGAAGACGAAGAAGAAAACAGGGCAGGGGAACCGTTCCATGAAGACAGGCATCCCTCTTTTAAAAAGAAAGAGCATAAAAGCGGAAGCCTTGTAAAAGCTTCTGACGGTCTGATTGCAGCTTTTTTTGTGCCTGTGGTTATCATGATCATCATTTTTGCACAGAGAGGGATCTTCCCTTTTGGAGAAGAAAGCTTTTTGAGAACGGATATGTATCATCAGTATGCTCCGTTTTTCTCAGAATTCCAGTATAAGCTGACACACGGAGGCAGCCTTTTATACAGCTGGGATATAGGCATGGGAGTTAATTTTGCAGCTCTCTATTCTTATTATCTGGCAAGTCCCTTAAACTGGCTGATTGTGCTCTGCCCGAAAAATTATATCATTGAGTTTATGACATATATGATTGTCTTTAAGATCGGATTAAGCGGTCTTGCTTTTTCCTGGTATTTGCGCAGACATTTTAAAACAGCTGATTTTGGTATTGCTTTTTTCGGAATCTTTTATGCGTTGTCCGGGTATATGGCGGCGTACAGCTGGAATATCATGTGGCTGGACTGTATCCTGCTGTTCCCTCTTATCATGCTGGGACTGGAAAAACTGGTTCAGGAAAAGAGGTGTTTTCTTTACTGTATTACACTGGGGTTATCAATTTTATCAAATTATTACATATCTATTATGATATGTATTTTTATGGTCTTCTATTTTGGTGCACTGCTGATTTTGGAAGGAAGAAAACCGTGGAAAGAAATTCTGATTAACTGCGTTCATTTCGCTGTATATTCTCTTTTGGCGGGAGGACTGGCTGCTGTTGTACTGCTGCCTGAGATCTATGCCATGAAGATGACGGCTTCGGGAGATATAAACTTCCCCCAGACATTCAGTTCCTATTTTTCCATTTTTGATATGATCGCAAGACATTTGCCTGCGGTGGAAACGGAAATCGGACTGGATCACTGGCCTAATATCTACTGCGGTGTGGCAATCCTTATATTTTTTCTGTTATACCTTGGATGCAGGAAGATCCGGCAGAGGGATAAGATTGTCATGTGTTCCCTCATACTGTTTTTTTTCGCCAGCTTTTCCATTAACGTATTGAATTTTATCTGGCATGGATTTCATTATCCCAACAGTCTTCCCTGCAGACAGTCCTTTATTTATATATTTCTTATGCTGACAGCCGGATATCATGCTTATATTTATTTACACGACATCCCATGGAAACATGTTGTCACAGCTTTCTTCGCCTCTGTTATCTTTGTAATTATGGCTCAGAAGCTTGTGACAGATGATGCGTTCCATTTTTCTGTATTCTATGTTGCCATTATTTTTCTGGCTGTTTATACGGGGCTGATTGGTCTTTATCAGAAGGGGGCCAGCCGGAATCTGCTTGTTTTACTGGCGCTGGGCGTGGTGTCTTTAGAGGCGGCAGTTAACACTACGGTTACAAGCGTGACAACCACAAACCGTACAAGCTATGTAAAGGATAACAGGGCATCCATAGACTTAACGGAAAGCCTGATGCCTAACCCGGCTTTCTACAGGGTGGAAAAGGTGACCAGAAAGACTAAGAATGACGGCGCATGGATGAACTTTCCTTCCGTGTCCCTGTTTTCTTCCACTGCCAATGCAGATTTGTCCAAATTTTTTAAGAAGCTTGGCTGCGAAAGTTCTACCAATGCCTACAGCATAACTGGCAGCACTCCTCTGGTTGATGCTCTTTTTGCTGTGAAATATGCTCTGTACTCGGAAGAAGCAGGAGAAAATGAAATCTCTTCTCTTGTATCCGTTCAGGATGAGATGCAGCTGCGGGAAAATACGTATGCTCTTTCCTTAGGTGTTATGATGCCTTATGATGTGGAGAATAACTGGCAGCTGGAGCTGACGAACCCGGCAGAGGTTCAGAATGATTTATCAGTGGTATTAGGTGCAAGTCCTGTGCTATCTGAAGTGCCTAGTGAAGTAAATGGGAAAAGCTTTACTTTTACTCCTGATACAGATGGAGATTACTATGTATTTGTCAGCAATAAAAAGGTTGAGAAGGTCACAGCACTTCTGGGAGAAAAGACGAAAAACTTTGACAACGTGAGCCGCGGATATTTACTGGAACTTGGTTATCTAAAATCTGGAGAAGAGATTACCCTCCGAAACGATGACAATGAGCAGGATCTGGTAGCCAGCGCTTACCGTTTTCTTCCCAAAGGGCTTGAATCGGTTTATCAGGTTTTAAATAAAAATTCACTTAAGCTTACCAAGTGGACGGATACACAGATTAAGGGCACTGTTGATGCAGAGAGAGCGGGACTTTTGTATTTAAGCATTCCGTTTGACAAAGGCTGGTCTGTTAAAATCGATGGAAAAGACGCAGAGCCTTATAAAATATTTGACACCTTTTTAAGCGTTCATATGACAGCCGGTACTCATGAAGTTTCACTGGAATATATGCCCCAGGGCTTAAAAACCGGAGGAATGATTACCGGAGGCAGCATATTGATACTCCTTGTGCTGGCTGGCCTGGCAGCAGGAAAGAACAAAAAACGCAAACCCATGCGGACTCATACAACTAACTAAGGAAAGAGGAGAACAATTATGAAATTATGGGGCGGTCGCTTCACCAAGGAAACCAATCAGCTGGTTCACAATTTTAATGCATCCCTGTCTTTTGACCAGAAGTTTTACCATCAGGACATTGAGGGAAGCATTGCTCATGTTACAATGCTGGCGAAGCAGGGCATTATCAGTGAAGAGGACCAGGATAAAATTATCGGCGGACTGAAAGGCATCTGTGCTGATTTAGAAAGCGGAACGCTTACAATCACAGCGGAGCATGAAGATATCCATTCTTTTGTGGAAGCGGTTTTAACGGAACGAATCGGAGATGCCGGAAAACGTCTTCATACGGGAAGAAGCAGGAATGATCAGGTGGCTCTGGATATGAAACTATACACCAGAGATGAGATTGATGAGCTTACAGTACTTGTAAAGGGGCTTTTAAAAGAGCTTCTGGCTCTGATGGAAAAAAATCTGGATACCTATATGCCCGGATTTACCCATCTGCAAAAGGCCCAGCCCATTACCCTTGCTCATCACGCAGGTGCTTATTTTGAGATGTTTGACCGGGATTATTCCCGCCTTTTGGATATCAGAAAACGAATGAATTATTGTCCCCTGGGATCCGGCGCTCTGGCAGGAACGACTTATCCCTTAGACCGGGAATATACAGCAGAGCTTCTTGGATTTGACGGGCCTACCTTAAACAGCATGGACTCGGTTGCAGACAGAGATTATTTAATTGAGCTTTTAAGCGCCTTGTCTACTATCTCCATGCATTTAAGCAGATTCTGCGAGGAAATCATTATCTGGAATACCAATGAATACCGTTTTGTGGAAATTGATGATTCCTATAGTACCGGAAGCAGTATTATGCCTCAAAAAAAGAATCCGGATATTGCAGAACTGATCAGAGGGAAGACAGGGCGTGTTTATGGTGCACTTATTTCCATCTTAACCACGATGAAGGGGATTCCGCTTGCATACAACAAAGATATGCAGGAGGATAAGGAACTGACCTTTGATGCCATTGATACAGTAAAAGGATGCCTTGCTCTGTTTACAGGCATGATTTCTTCCATGTCCTTCCGCAAGGATGTAATGGAGGTCAGTGCAAAGAACGGTTTCACCAATGCAACCGATGCGGCAGATTATCTGGTAAACCATGGAGTTCCGTTCCGGGATGCCCATGGAATTGTGGGTCAGCTTGTGCTTTTCTGCATTGATAAAGGGATAGCTCTTGATGATATGACTCTGGAAGAATATAAGGCCATCAGCCCTGTTTTTGAAGAAGATATTTACGATGCCATCAGCTTAAAAACCTGTGTGGAAAAGCGAATGACTATTGGTGCACCCGGACAGGAGGCCATGAAAAAGGTGATTGAGATCTACAAGAGGAAGATAGAGGAATAAGAGTAAAATAACGAAAAGGATCCGTACATGATGTACGGATCCTTTTTTTGACTGAAATGTCAAACAAAACAGTAAAAAAATAAAAACAATGTTAATGTTATATAAAAAAACGGGAATAGATTGTGAAGAAGATGTTAAAATAATACTAGGATTCGCAATTATTTACCGTAGTTTTATGACTTTTTGTGTGTTAGAATGATCTCGCTGGGGAAACATAAGGAAATAGAGGTTTCCAACAGGCAAGGAAATTTAGAAGGAGGGGTTATATCATGAAAAAAAGAGGACTGAGTGCTTTGATGTTAGCTGCAATTGCAGCCTTATCATTAACAGCATGCGGCGGTACTGCAAAGAATAATACCGCAACGGAGGGAACCACTGCAGCAGCAACCACCACTGCAGCAGCAGGCGAGACAACCAAGGGAGGAGAGTCAAAAGAAGCTTCTTCCACAGATCCACAGGTAACACTTGTATATGCAGAAGTAAATCCATTAGACACAATTGTAGGTAAAACCGATCAGGCGTTTAAAGAAAAAGTAGAAGAGCTGTCCGGCGGATCCATTAAAATTGATTTACAGGCAAGCGGTGTTCTGGGAGCGGAAAACGATGTTCTTGATAACATGCTTGGCGGAGGCGGAACCATTGATATGTCACGTATCTCTGCATTTGCTCTCACCAGCTATGGTGCAAACAAGTCAAAACTGTTATCCATACCATACACCTTTGCAGGCCGTGATCATTACTGGAAATTTGTAAACAGCGATCTTGCTCCTGAGTTTTTAATGGAGCCGCACGATATTGGACTTGGAGTAAGAGGGTTATTCTACGGTGAAGAAGGCTTCCGTCATTTCTTCTCCAAGAAGCCGATTAATGGAATTGATGATGTTAAAGGATTAAAGATCCGTGTTTCCAGTGACCCTGTTATGACAGGAATGGTAAGCTCATTAGGCGCAAATGCAACCGTAGTAAGCATGAACGAGCTTTATTCAGCTCTTCAGACCGGCGTTGTTGATGCTGCTGAACAGCCAATTGCCAACTACAAAGGAAATGCATTCCAGGAAGTTGCTCCTAACTTAATCCTTGACGGACATACACTTGGTGCCATTCAGGTTATCATTACAGATGCTTCATGGGATAAATTAACCGAGAATCAGCAGAAGGCTATGACGGAAGCTGCCAAGTATGCTTCTGACTTCAACCAGAAACTTTCTCAGGATGCTGAGAATGAAGTGCTTGATGGTCTGAAGAAAGATGGTGTAAATATCGTTGAAGTAAAAGACATTACACCATGGCAGGAAGCCTGCAAGGACGTTATTGCTGAAAACACAAAGGATAATGCAGAATTATATCAGAAGATTCTTGATATGAAATAATCAGTGTTGACAGGTGGGGCACAGAAAATTCAGCTTTCTGTGCCCTCACTATTAGAAAGGGGTTCTTTATGCCAGTAATTTTCAAAACAATTGACAAAATAAAACCGGCTTATGATATCGTTTATAAGATTGTTTTGTTTATATGTAAGATACTTTTGATCGGGGATGTTCTGATAACCACAATGTCGGTGGCCGGCAGATATATCCCTTTTATTCCGGATCCGGCGTGGAGTGAAGAGGTGGTATTAACCTTTATGAGCTATATGGCGGTACTATCCGCAGCTCTTGCCATTCGGAAAGGATCTCATATCCGTATGACTGCACTGGACAGATATCTGCCAAAGAAACTGATCATGGTTCTTGATATTCTGGCAGATGTCTCCATTCTTGCTCTTGCATTGATCATGCTGACGGTAGGCTGGAAATATGCTAATGGAATCGGGGCAAAGGGCTTTTATACCAGTATGCCGAAACTTTCCAGATTTTGGATGTATTTCCCTGTTCCCTTAGCAGGTGGTGCAATGATTATATTTGAACTGGAAGCTCTCTACAATGATGTGAAAAAACTGTTTGTAAAGGAGGAAAATCTCTAATGGGCGCTAATATTGCAATCCTGGTCTTACTGGGAAGTTTCTTTCTGATGGTTTTTCTGCGGTTTCCAATCGCTTATGCTGTAGCCTTATCCGCTGTATTTTGTCTGCTTGCTCAGGGAAGTTCCCTTGCGGTGATCTGTCAGCAGATGGTAAAAGGAATCAGTTCCTTCAGCTTAATGGCAGTACCGTTCTTTATCACCATGGGTGTTCTCATGGGATCCGGCGGTATTTCTGAAAAGCTGATTGCACTGGCAAATGCCTGTGTAGGCTGGATGCGGGGCGGTATGGCAATGGTAAATATCGTTGCTTCCTACTTCTTTGGAGGTATCTCCGGTTCTGCAGCAGCTGATACAGCTTCTCTTGGTTCTATCCTTATCCCAATGATGGTAGACCAGGGTTATGATGATGATTTTTCAACAGCTGTTACCATTACCTCTTCCTGTGAGGGACTTTTAGTTCCTCCAAGCCATAATATGGTTATTTATGCGACAACTGCAGGCGGTATATCCGTAGGAAGCCTTTTCCTTGCAGGATACGTTCCAGGTGCGATTTTGGCACTTTCCCTTATGGTTGGTTCTTACATTATTTCTGTAAAAAGAAATTATCCAAAGGGTGATAAATTCAGCATCAAAAATCTGATTAAGCAGCTGGGAGTCTCTTTCTGGGCTCTGGCAGCGGTACTGATTGTTGTATTCGGTGTAGTTGGCGGTGTATTTACAGCTACTGAATCTGCAGCCATCGCGGTTATTTATAGCCTGATCGTCAGCGTCTTTATTTATAAAGGTCTGGACTGGAAAGGCGTCTGGAATGTAATGGGGGACTGTGTCAATACACTGGCTATCGTACTGATCCTCATTTCAACCTCCAACGTATTCGGTTACTGTCTGACAGCACTCCATGTTCCGGATATGGCGGCCAATGCAATTACAGGCGTTACTTCCAATCCAATTATTCTGGCACTGCTGCTGAACCTGATTCTTCTGGTTCTTGGATGTATCATGGATATGTCACCGATTATTTTGATTGCGACACCTATCTTACTTCCGATTGCAACCTCAATTGGAATTGACCCGGTTCAATTCGGTATTATTATGGTACTTAACTGCGGTATCGGTCTTTTAACACCACCGGTTGGTGCGGTGCTCTTTATCGGTTCTGCAGTAGCAAAGATTCCGATGGAAAAGGTGGTAAAGGCAACCCTTCCATTTTATCTATGCATGATTGTTACTCTGTTACTGATTACGTTTGTACCGGCTGCCAGTCTCTGGTTACCGTCCTTATTTGCAAAATGATGAGCACTTTTGAAATCAGGCATTGTTCTTTTCAATGCCTGATTTCTGTTATGAGAGGGAAAGAATTATGAAATATGAGTATACTTACCGGAATACAGGAAAGGATATCTGGCAGCTTTCCATGTACTATATTTACGGATCAATGGTAGGGGTGTGCAACTTGATTTTTACGGCAGCCGTCCTGACACTTACCGTTGTCAGATGGGAAACTTCCGGCAATTTGTTCCGGGTCTTTGCAGTTCTCGGATGCTGTCTCTTTCCGGTCATTCAGCCTCTTGCAGTTTATGGAAAAGCAAAAAAGCAGGCAGCGGCCAGCCGCGATATAAGGATCCGGTTTGATGATATGGGAATTCATGTGGGGCAGGGGGAAGGAAAACAGGATATCAGCTGGAATAAAATCAGGCGAATCGCCAGAAAGCCTTCCATGATCCTGGTGTTTTTAAATTCCACCCATGGATTTGTTTTACCAAACCGCATTTTAAAGGAAGAAAAAAATGATTTTTACGCATTTCTTTCTTCCAAAATGAAGAAATGAGAGAATAGATATGAGATGTAAAGTTATTCCTCGCCGCAGGAATCAGGACCGAAAATCTGTCTGCATAAGCGGCAGCCGGTTGGAGTGGCAGCCAGTCCTCCTTCTGCCGTTTCCTTTAAAGAAGAAGACATGAGCTGTCCGACCTGTCTCATGGCAAAAATTACTTCATCTGCGGGAATCACGCTTTTTATTCCTGCGCAGGCAAGCTCTGATGCAGTAAAGGCATTGGCCACACCCATGGCATTCCGTTTGATGCAGGGGACTTCCACCAGTCCGGCTACCGGATCGCAGACGAGCCCCATGGTGTTTTTTAAGGCAATGGCACAGCTGTCTGATACCATCTGGGGTGTGCCGTCAAAGAGCTCTGTCAGTGCAGCAGCAGCCATAGCGGAAGCGGAGCCAACCTCTGCCTGGCAGCCGCCCTCGGCTCCGGCAATGCTTGCACATTTGGCGATGACCATGCCAATGGCAGACGAGGTAAACAGGGACATGACGATGTCATGCTTGGGAATATCGTACTCATCCATAACAGAGATTAAGGCTGCAGGGATAACTCCGCAGGATCCGGCAGTGGGGGCTGCAACAATTTTACCCATGCAGGAATTAAATTCTGTGACTGCCAGTGCCATGCTGATGGCATTGCCAAGAAGATGGCCGTAATGGTTTTTTCCTTCATCGACGGCTTTTTTTACTTTTGCGGCAGCTCCGCCGGAAAGCCCGCTGGGAGATCGAAGTGTCTCATCAAGCCCGCTGATTACAGACTGACGCATGACATCAAAGCTGTTTTCCATGGTTGCGTACACCAGTTCTGTGGTTGATTCCATATCCTCCGCCTGCTGCTCCAAAACGATTTCAGAAATTTTTTTATTACTGGAAGAAGCGGCACTCACCAGTTCTTCCACGGTATTATATTTTAGTTTCATTGTTTTTCTCCAGTTGGTTGATTCTTCTAACCCAGTTTCAATAGAATAGTGTTATAGACATGAGGAAGACGCCGGATCTGATCGGTTAAAGGAGGATCAAAAGCGGAATCCATTTCAATAGTCATAATAGCAAGCCCGCCTTTTTCCTGCCTGTTTAACCGGAAATTGCAGATATTGGCATTGCCGGCAGCAACCAGATTTGTGACACGGGCAATGATGCCGGGAACATCCTGATGCATTACGATTAATGTGGTATTCTGGCCGGTAAAATATACTTCCATGTCATTAATTTTGGTAATTACGATATTTCCCCCGCCAACAGAAGCACCCTGAACAGAAAGCGTATTACCGCCTGTTCCGGTAAGTGTCACAAGGGCTGTATTTGGATGGGCATTTTCAATGGTGCCGGTGTGAATGGCGATGCAGATGCCCTGACTGTCAGCAGTTTCAAGACTGGTCCGGATTCCGGGGTCCCAGGGATCATACTTTAAGATTCCGCCGACGATGGCTTTATCGGTTCCATGTCCTTTGTAGGTTTTTGCAAAGGAACCGTGGAACAGAATATCCGCTTTCGCCACCGGCTCTCCAAGAAGTAGAGCGGCAGTTTTTCCGATGCGGGCGGCTCCTGCCGTATGGGAGCTGGAGGGTCCGATCATTACAGGCCCTACGATGTCAAATACATTCATGATAATTCTCCAATCCATTTTCTCCAAGCCTAATCAAAGTGGTTTAAATTCCGGTTTTCTTTTTCTGAATTCTGTATAATAGGAAAATCCGCAATGCTTCAGCAGCTCTTTTGCAGTCTTAAAATCCGCTCCTAAATCCTCCGGTATGTGGGCATCTGATCCGACAGTGATAATCTCACCGCCCAGCTCGCGGTACCGTTTTATAATATCTTTTGACGGATTTGGCTGTCCGATTCCCTTTCTGTAGCCTGCAGTGTTTAACTCGATACCATTCCCATTTTCAATTACGGTCTTTAATATCTCATCAATGATATCCTGATATGCACCATAGCTGTAAAATGCTGCTTTATTAGGACCATACCGGACAATATAATCCATATGTCCGGCTGCGTCATAAGCATCTTTCATTCTTACATTCTCCAGTGTGGCCTTAAAATACTGAAGATATGCCTCTTCTTCCCGTTTTCCTTCAAAAAATTCCGGGTAGGCAGCGTCCTTTTGGTTGATGAAGTGGGTGGATCCGATCACATAGTCAAAATCATAGCGTTTCAGCAGTCCGCTATAGTACTGCGTTAAATGGGGCTGCAGCCCCAGCTCAATTCCGATACGAAGGTCAATGCGGTCTTTGTATTCTTCCCTCAGTCCGGACATGGTCTGATAATACAGGTCCGGGTCAAGGGTAAAGTCAATAGGGGAATCTACGTCATAATCATGGTGATCCGTCACACATAAGGAATCCATTCCAAGGAGAATGGCCTGCTCAATCTGACTCCTCATGGGGGTGTTGGAGTCACCTGAAAAATCTGAGTGAAAATGATAATCTGGCAGCATTGTGATCTCCTTTCCAAAAATTAAGTTCATTATAAACAATCATCAGTAGAAATGCAATCTGCCCAAACGACGGTTTTACCTAAATTTCACCAAAACTTTACATAAATTATAAAAAGCGTTGAAAAATGAAATCTTTCTATGTTATTATTTTATACGGTGCTGATAAATGCCAGGGAAAAGATCTGCACCGTATAAAAATACATAACGGTTACAAGGAGGTAACAAATGTCGGTCAATGACATATCGAGTCTGTTTGGATTCATCGGAGGGCTGGGACTGTTCCTGTATGGCATGAATACCATGGCAGACGGCATGCAGAAAAGTGCAGGAAGCCGTATGAGCCAGTTTCTAGGAATGCTTACAAACAACCGTTTTATGGCAGTACTTCTGGGTGCGCTCATTACAGCGATTATTCAAAGCAGCGGAGCTACTACGGTCATGGTTGTAGGTTTCGTCAGCGCAGGAGTTTTAAATCTGACTCAGGCTGTGGGCGTTATCATGGGTGCAAACATAGGAACAACCATCACGGCATGGATTGTTTCCATGAATCAGCTGGGAGATGCATTTTCCATATGTCAGCCATCCTTTTTAGCTCCTCTTTTAGTGGGAATCGGAGCTGTTCTTCTTCTGTTTGCAAAAAAGCAGAAGACTAAGACTGCAGGAGAGATACTGGTGGGACTTGGTATGCTGTTTATAGGGCTTGATTTCATGTCAGGTGCGATTTCTCCATATACAGATGCTCCTGTATTCTCGGAAGCGTTCCGTATTCTTGGCAATAATCCTCTGCTGGGTATGATAATCGGAGCACTGGTAACTGCGCTTTTACAGAGTTCTTCTGCTTCGGTTGGTATCTTACAGACCCTTGCCATGAATGGTGTGGTTACCACCAACGCAGCTATTTTCATCACTCTTGGTCAGAACATCGGTTCCTGTGTGACTGCCTTGATTTCAAGCATCGGCAGTTCCAGAACTGCAAAACGGGCGGCTGTGATTCATCTTTCTTTCAATGTCATTGGCTCCACATTATTTGGGATTGCCTCCTTTCTTATTTTTATTGCAATGCCTCATATTGCAGCTCATAACATTACTGCAGTGCAGATTTCTGTTTTTCACACGGTATTTAATCTGACCAATACCTGCATTTTGTTTCCTTTTGCTAATCAGCTTGTAAAGTTATCGGGTATTCTGGTACCAGAGGAGAAAAAGCAGCCAGAAGACAGCAGTGATCAGGAAAGTGAAACCATGAAGCATCTGGATGAAAGAATTTTTGAATCACCTGCATTCGCAGTGGAGACAGCTGCCATGGAAGTGGTACATATGGGACAGATTGCCATGGAGAATGTGAAGCTTGCCATTGATGCTGTAATAACGAAAAATGTTGATAAAGCAAAGGATGTGTATAAAACAGAAAAGACGATTAATAATATGGAGAAGATGCTGACGGAATATCTGGTCAAAATCAACAATCTGTCTTTGACGGAGGAACAGAAAATAATAATCAACAACTTATTTTACAGTATTAACGATATTGAACGTGTCGGTGACCATGCAGAGAATCTGGCAGAACAGGCGGAATATATGGCGGAGCATGAGGTGGCATTTTCTGAAACCGGTATATCTGACCTTAAGATCATCTGCCAGGCAGCTTACCAGTCATTCTCCCATTCCATTGATGCCAGGAGAAGAGGCGATATGGATGAGGTCCGTAAGGTGATTCAGTATGAAGATGAAGTAGATGCACTGGAGGAAGAATTAAGGGAGAAACACATCGAACGTCTTTCCACAGGGGAGTGCAGCACGGCAGCCGGTGTTGTATTTCTGGACCTGATCAGCAACCTGGAACGCATTTCTGATCACGCATACAATCTTGCCGGTTACGTCAAGAATGAAATGTAAAATTAATGTGATGAAATGATAAAAATAAAAAAAGGACTTGCTATTTATTGGAATATTAGGTAGAATAAACGGTAGTTGATTATTATTTAACGATCACTTTTAATTTTATTCTTAGGAGGAATTGAATTATGGCAGTAAAAGTAGCGATTAACGGTTTCGGACGTATTGGCCGTCTTGCTTTCAGACAGATGTTTGGTGCAGAAGGCTATGAAGTAGTAGCAATCAACGATTTAACAGATCCAAAGATGTTAGCACATTTATTAAAATATGATACAGCTCAGGGCGGATATGCTGGATACTATGGTGAGAAAGCTCACACAGTAGAAGCTTCTGAGGATTCCATTACAGTTGATGGAAAGACCATCAAAATTTACGCAGAAAAAGAAGCAAAAAATCTTCCTTGGGGAAAGATCGGCGTAGATGTAGTACTTGAGTGTACTGGTTTCTACTGCTCCAAAGACAAATCCCAGGCTCATATCGATGCAGGCGCTAAGAAAGTAGTTATCTCTGCTCCGGCCGGCAATGATCTGCCAACCGTTGTATTCAGCGTAAATGAGAAGGTATTAACAGCAGATGACAAGATCATCTCCGCTGCTTCCTGTACAACAAACTGTCTTGCTCCTATGGCAAAGGCATTAAATGATTATGCTCCGATCCAGTCCGGTATCATGAGCACCATTCACGCTTATACAGGTGATCAGATGATCCTTGACGGACCTCACAGAAAAGGTGATTTAAGAAGAGCAAGAGCTGGTGCAGCAAACATCGTACCAAACTCTACCGGTGCAGCAAAAGCAATCGGTCTTGTTATTCCTGAATTAAACGGCAAGTTAATCGGTTCTGCACAGCGTGTTCCGGTTCCTACAGGTTCTACCACAATCTTAACAGCAGTTGTTAAGGGCGCTGATGTGACCAAGGAAGGAATCAATGCAGCTATGAAGGCAGCATCAAGCGAGTCTTTCGGATACAACACAGATGAGATCGTATCTTCTGATGTTATCGGTATGAGATTCGGTTCTCTGTTTGATTCTACTCAGACTATGGTTTCCAAGATCGGTGATGATTTATATCAGGTTCAGGTTGTTTCCTGGTATGACAACGAGAATTCCTATACAAGCCAGATGGTTCGTACAATTAAGTACTTCGCTGAATTAGGCTAAAGATCCACGAAGGGTCCGGTCGGAAAGGACCGGGCCTTTTGTTTTTTTTATGATGTTGTAACAACATAATCTGAAAGGAGCATAAAAAGATGCTTAATAAAAAAACAGTTGATGATTTAACCGGATTAAAGGGTAAGAAAGTACTTGTAAGATGTGATTTTAACGTACCGTTAAAGGAAGGTGTCATTCAGAACTTTAACCGTATTGACGGAGCGATTCCTACTATAAAAAAGCTGCTTGACCAGGGCGCTAAAGTTATTTTATGCTCCCATCTGGGAAAACCAAAGGGCGAGCCTCTTCCTGAGTTATCTCTGGCACCGGTTGCTCCGGCTTTAAGCGAGCGTCTTGGCGTAGAAGTTAAATTCGTAAATGATCCTAAGGTAACTGGTCCTGAGACACTGAAAGTGGCTGCAGAATTAAAGGATGGAGAAGTTCTTCTTCTTGAGAATACCCGTTACAGAGTGGAAGAGACCAAATACGGCAAAGATGATGCTGCAGAAGTATATGCAAAAGAGCTTGCTTCTCTCTGCGACGGAATCTTTGTAAACGATGCATTCGGTACTGCTCACAGAGCTCATTGTTCCAACGTAGGTGTTACCAAATATACATCTGAGAATGTAGTCGGATACTTAATGGAAAAAGAGATTAAGTTCCTTGGACAGGCAGTTGAGAACCCGGTACGTCCTTTTGTGGCTATCCTGGGAGGTGCAAAGGTTTCCGATAAGATCAATGTAATCAATAACCTTCTTGACAAGGTTGATACTTTAATTATCGGCGGTGGTATGGCTTACACGTTTGCTAAGGCCCAGGGCAAAGAGATCGGAAATTCCTTATGTGAGGAAGACAAGCTTGATTACGCATTAGAGATGATTAAGAAAGCGGAGCAGAAAGGTGTAAAACTGCTTCTTCCTATCGACAATGTGGAAGGCAGGGAGTTCTCCAACGATACAGAACGTAAAGTGGTAGAAAACATTGATGCCGGATGGTCAGGATTCGATATCGGACCTAAGACCATTGAGCTGTTTAAGGAAGCATTAAAAGGCGCTAAGACTGTTGTATGGAACGGACCGATGGGCGTATTTGAATTCTCTAACTTCGCAGAGGGTACCTTAGAAGTCTGCCGAGCAGTTGCAGAGCTTGGCGATGCTACTACCGTAATCGGCGGAGGAGATTCCGTAAATGCAGTGAAGAGACTTGGCTTTGCTGATAAGATGACTCATATCTCTACCGGAGGTGGAGCATCCTTAGAGTTCCTGGAAGGCAAAGAACTGCCAGGTGTTGCAGCAGCAGATAACAAATAACGGAAGGTAAGGTTATTTTATGTCCAGAAAAAAAATTATTGCAGGAAACTGGAAGATGAATATGACTCCAACCGAAGCGGTGGAGCTTGTTAATACGTTAAAGCCTTTAGTGGCCAGTGATGATGTAGACGTGGTATTTTGTGTACCGGCTATTGACATCATTCCTGCCATGGAGGCAGCAAAAGGTTCTAACATTCACATCGGCGCTGAAAATATGTATTTCGAAGATAAAGGCGCTTATACCGGAGAGATTTCACCGGCGATGTTAAAGGACGCAGGTGTAAAATACGTGGTAATCGGTCATTCCGAGAGAAGAGAGTATTTTGCAGAAACTGATGAAACCGTTAATAAAAAAGCATTAAAGGCTTTTGAGTACGGAATCACTCCTATTATCTGCTGCGGAGAATCACTGACCCAGAGAGAACAGGGAATCACCATTGACTGGATCCGTCAGCAGATCAAGATTGCATTCCTAAATATACCGGCTGAGAATGCTGCTAAGGCAGTGATCGCATATGAACCCATCTGGGCAATCGGCACAGGCAAGGTTGCAACGACTGAGCAGGCCCAGGAAGTATGCCAGTCTATACGTTCCTGCATTGCTGAAATCTATGATGAGGCAACAGCGCAGGCGATCCGGATTCAGTATGGCGGTTCTGTTTCCGCCGGCAGTGCACCGGAACTTTTTGCACAGCCGGATATTGACGGCGGTCTTGTAGGAGGAGCATCCTTAAAACCGGAATTCGGAAATATTGTCAATTATAAGAAATAACACAGCTGCTGCTTCCTGTCTGCTTTCGGGCAGGGAGCAGCTTTTTGCTTCGTGATAATTTTTTATCATTCCCAGGTTGCAGGAAATTACGAAATCATGTAAAATAATGTGTTGGGAGACCATGATTGCAACAAGTACAATTACGATAGAATGAACATAAGGAAAAGGAGAACTAGTTATGAGCAAGAAACCGGTTGTATTAATGATCCTTGATGGATACGGGTTAAACAATAACTGCGACCATAATGCTGTGTGTGAAGCGAGAACTCCCGTTATGGACCAGCTGATGAGCCAGTGCCCTTACGTAAAAGGCAATGCCAGCGGTCTGGCAGTAGGTCTTCCGGATGGCCAGATGGGAAATTCCGAGGTTGGCCATTTAAATATGGGTGCAGGACGCATCGTTTATCAGGAACTGACCAGAATTACAAAAGCGATTTCAGACGGAGACTTTTTTACTGTTCCGGAATTTTTACAGGCAGTGGAAAACTGCAAAAAGAACAATTCTGCACTTCATATGTGGGGACTGGTATCAGACGGCGGAGTTCACAGCCATATCGGCCACATCTACGGGTTATTGGAACTGGCTAAGAAAAATGGTCTTGAAAAAGTATACGTTCATTGCTTCTTAGACGGCCGTGATACACCTCCGGCTTCCGGCAAAAGCTACGTGGAAGCCCTGGAAGCGAAGATGAAAGAGCTTGGTGTAGGTAAGGTGGCATCTGTTTCCGGACGTTATTATGCGATGGACAGAGATAACCGCTGGGACCGTGTAAAACGGGCTTATGATGCGCTGACAAAGGGAGAAGGAAATCAGGCCCAGTCAGCTGTTTCCGGTATTCAGGCTTCCTATGACGCAGAAAAGAATGATGAATTTGTGGAGCCGTTTGTAGTGACAGAGAACGGAGAACCGGTTGCTGTTGTAAAAGACGGGGATTCCGTCATCTTCTTTAACTTCCGTCCTGACCGGGCAAGAGAGCTGACCAGAGCCTTCTGTGATGATGAGTTTAAGGGATTTGAGAGAGAAAAGCGTCTTAATCTGACCTATGTCTGCTTTACTGATTATGATGAGACAATTAATAATAAGCTGGTTGCATTTAAAAAGGAATCCATTGTCAACACATTTGGAGAATTCCTTGCCGGTCACAACATGACTCAGGCCAGAATTGCAGAGACGGAAAAATATGCCCACGTAACATTTTTCTTTAACGGCGGTGTGGAAGAACCGAATAAAGGAGAAGACAGAATATTAGTTCCGTCTCCTAAGGTTGCCACCTATGATTTACAGCCTGAGATGAGCGCTCCTGTTGTCTGCGACAAACTGGTTGAGGCTGTTACCTCAGGAAAATACGATGTCATCATCGTTAATTTTGCCAATCCGGACATGGTAGGACATACCGGTATTGAAGATGCTGCAATTAAGGCAATCGAGACCGTTGATGCATGTGTGGGAAGAACTGTAGATGCAGTGAAGGAGATGAACGGGGTTCTGTTTATCTGCGCAGATCATGGCAATGCAGAGCAGCTTCTGGATTATGAGACAGGAGAACCGTTTACAGCCCATACAACCAATCCGGTACCTTTCATTCTTGTTAATGCGGATCCAGCCTGTAAGCTGAGAGAGGGCGGCTGTCTTGCAGACATCGCACCGACCTTAATTGAACTGATGGGTATGAAGCAGCCAAAAGAGATGACAGGAAAATCACTGCTTGTCCGGTAATTTGAAAGAATAAGAGGGCTTCCCAGTAAACGTACTGGGGGTCTTCTTTTTTGTAAAAGAATAAAAATTACTTTGTCCATGTACGTTTTGTGCTTCCATTTCTAACAAAAATACGATAGAATATAGAAAGGTATGTTAGGAAGGATTTCAGATGAGTATAAGAATCAGATTTTCTTTGGAGCCCAAGAAAAAATTATTTTCCCGGTTTTCCTAGAACCGTCAGTGTGCGGAGCTTATGGTGAAGGAGCTGGCGAAGAAGATGGGATATCAGTGTTTTCGCATTGAAGGAATGCTGCTTGTCCAGCTGTGTCCGGAAGGATATATCTGGTTTAACTGGAATAAACGCAGGTTTCAGGGAGAGAGCCAGACAAACATTGCAGGACCCGGGTTTCATGCTGCAGTGGTGGAGTTTTTAGAAGAAGCCGCGCGGGAAAAGAAGCTAAAGCTTAAAGTGGAAGACCGGACGGGTTATTTCTTAAAAAGAGATTTTTTTGCCATGAGACAAAAATATTTTTACCAATGGTTTTCCGATTTGATGGATCTGGTATCCGGCTGGAGTGAAAAAGGGGAATACATGTTTTGCTGGCCTGCCATTTACTATGTTCCATCCAGGCAGGAAGGAAAGCTGATTACTCACATCCGGTCTTTTTCGTTTAAAGAGATAGCCGGGATGGTACATTCCGGGATGAGTGTGGCATTTGCCAGGGATTTTTTCATATGGAATGATCTTCAAAAGGATGCCAGATATTATAGGAACAGCGCGATGGTTCTTTTAAACCAGTCCTGCTATTTCATGCCGTCCCAGCGGAGCACACAGGACTTTTATGTAAATCAGAGAATTATAGAGCTTCTTGAAAAGGCATATGTCATGGATCCGGATATTCCATTTCCAATGAAGACTTATCTTGATGTCTGTGCTCTTGATTTACACACTCCCATGAAGATGGAGTCCGTGAATCTCATGGATATTGAGGATTCCATTGGTTGCAGAAAATATCTGGTTTACCGGAAGATCGGCAATATGAGTTTTGCCATACCGGGAAATTTCTTATACGATGAGGAAGACAACAGCGCAATGGATCATTATTATGACGGCAGGGATTATGGCGGTCATGATTATTATATTTATGCAGCGGTCTTTGCAGGACGGGAAGCGGAGTTTAAGCCCCAGTGGTTTGAACAGGGCAAACCCGAGGAGATCCTGGATTTTGAACTGAATCAGGCGAAGGTCAGGGTGGCTTTTTATGAACCGGAGGAGAAGCCGGGAGAAACCAGATATGGAGTATCTGCCCAGGTACTTTATAAAGACCAGCGAATGAATATTAATATTGTAAGCAGAAAACCGGGGGAGAAAGACTGGGCTTTGGAACTGATAAAAAGCATTAGGATAACAGAGTAGAGGAATGTATGAATCAAAAAGAGATGAGAACAGGCATATTGCTGAGGCGGTTTGCGCCATATTATAAAAAATATAAAAAGATTATGGTGATGGACTTGTTCTGTGCGTCCTTAACCACCATTTGTGAGATGGTGCTGCCCCTGATTCTTCGGTTTATTACCAATCAGGGGCTGCGGGATATTTCGGCACTGACTATCCGTACCATTTTAAGCATCGGTGCACTTTATTTCGGACTCAGGATCATTGACGGCATGGCAAGCTTTTATATGGCATATACCGGTCATGTGATGGGAGCGGCCATAGAGACGGATATGAGAGAGGATGCGTTCAGCCATCTTCAGAAGCTTTCCGATAATTATTTTAATAATACCAAGATCGGGCAGATTATGTCACGGATTACCAGCGATTTATTTGACGTGACGGAGTTTGCCCATCACTGTCCCGAAGAATTTTTTATTGCATTTTTAAAGACGGTGATCTCTTTTGTCATCCTCTCGGGGATCAATCTTCCGCTGACTCTTATCATTTTCCTGCTGATTCCAGTCATGGCAGTGTCCTGCACCTATTTTAATATTCAGGTAAGGAAAGCGTTCAAACACCAGAGAAACCATATTGGTGAACTGAATGCCAGGATTGAGGACAGCCTGCTTGGAAACAGGGTGGTGAGAGCTTTTGCCAATGAGAAGATCGAGATTGAAAAATTCAATCGTGACAATCAGGAATTCTTACAGATTAAACGAAAAACTTATAAATATATGGCGGCTTTCCAGAATACCATCCGGATGTTTGACGGTCTGATGTATGTAGTGGTGATCGTTGCAGGCGGTATTTTTATGATAAAAGGTCTCATTGAACCGGGAGATCTTGTGGCATACACTCTTTATGTCAGCACGTTACTGGCTACCATACGAAGAATTATTGAGTTTGCGGAGCAGTTTCAGAGAGGTATGACAGGGATTGACCGTTTCATGGAGCTGATGGATGCCAATGTAGATATTTTTGATGAAGAAGGCGCAAGACCTCTTACGGAAATCAAAGGGGAGATCTCCTTTGAAGACGTCTCTTTTGAATATCCGGATGACCGTAATCCGGTCCTGTCTCATATTAACTTAAAAATCAGACAGGGAGAAAAGGTGGCTCTGGTAGGACCTTCCGGAGGCGGAAAAACAACTCTTTGCAGCCTGGTACCACGGTTTTATGACCCTACAGAGGGTAGAATTTTGATTGACGGACAGGATATCAGGGAAGTAACGCTTAAGAGCTTAAGAAGCACGGTAGGAGTCGTGCAGCAGGATGTTTATTTATTCTCAGGAACTGTATATGAGAACATAGAATACGGCCGTCCGGGTGCTTCCATGGAAGAGGTGGTTACAGCGGCTAAGATGGCAGGAGCCCATGAATTCATCATGGGATTAAAAGATGGATACCATACATATGTAGGAGAGCGGGGAGTGAAGCTTTCCGGCGGTCAGAAGCAGCGGATCAGTATTGCCAGAGTGTTCTTAAAAAATCCGCCGGTTCTGATTCTCGATGAAGCGACCTCTGCACTTGATAATGAAAGCGAGCAGCTGGTTTCCCAGTCTTTAGAGCGGCTTTCCAAAGGAAGGACAACTGTGACGATCGCACACCGGCTTACTACCATACAGAACGCGGACCGGATTTTAGTTCTGTCTGACAACAGTATTGTGGAAGAAGGAAGTCATGAAGAACTGCTTTTAAAGAAAGGCATGTATTACCAGCTTTATACATCTGTGAGTGAAGCAGAGCAGAATACTTAATTTGAGAAATAAAGGAGAGCCGGAATGAAAGTAGCGATTGTTACAGACAGCAACAGCGGAATTACCCAGAAGCAGGGGAAGGAAGCTGGAATTTATGTCATTCCCATGCCATTTATGATGGATGGAGAGATGTATTATGAGGATATCAGCTTAAGCCAGAAGGAGTTTTATGAAAAGCTGGCAAGCGGCGCGGATATTTCCACCTCACAGCCATCTCCCGGTGATGTAATGGATTTATGGAATGACCTGCTAAAGGAATATGAAGCCATTGTGCACATACCCATGTCCAGCGGATTAAGCAGTTCCTGCCAGACAGCCATTATGCTGGCAGAGGATTTTGAAGGGAAGGTGTATGTTGTTAATAATCAGAGAATCTCCGTGACCCAGAGACAGTCTGTACTTGATGCGAAGGAGATGGCAGATCAGGGAATAAGCCCCCAGGCGATTAAGGAGAAGTTAGAGGAGACAAAGATGGACTCTACCATTTATATCACCTTAGATACCCTGGAATATTTAAAAAAGGGCGGAAGAATCACCCCTGCTGCCGCACTGCTTGGAAGTTTTCTGCGGATTAAGCCGGTACTTACCATACAGGGAGAAAAGCTTGATGCTTTTGCAAAAGCAAGAACCATGAAACAGGCAAAAGCCATGATGGTTGCTGCTATAAAAAAAGATATGGATGAACGTTTTAAAGATCCAAAAGGAGAGAAAACTCATATGGCAGTTGTACACTCAGACAGTCTGGAAGCTGCCCTGGAATTCAAACGGGAGCTTGAAGAACTATTTCCGGAAACAGGAGAGATCTATGTGGATCACCTTTCTCTCAGCGTGGCCTGCCATATCGGGCCGGGGGCGCTGGCGGTTGCCTGTACCAAAGAAATACAGCTATGATAAGTCGAAGATTGGAGGGGTGTGACCATGTTTCAGGATAAACAATTCCGCCGAAAGCCCACCATAAGCCTGCAGGTCACCCTGATTCTCGTCTTTTTGTTTATAGGAAGTATTCCTGTCTTTATAGGAAGTTCTGTCCTGCTTGGAGCATTCCGGCAAAATCTCATCGATTCCAGAATGCAGGAGATCCAGAACCAGTGCTGGATATTAAGCAACAAGATGACCAGGATTGGATATTTAACCATGGATCCCAAGGATCCCCTGCTGGACAATGAGATGACTGTGAAAGCGGATATGTTTAACGGAAGAATTGTAATTATCAACAAGAGCTTCCGCATTATCGGCGATACGTTTTCCTTATCAGCAGGAAAGACCAATGTGTCGGAGGAAGTGATCCGATGCTTTAACGGCGAAAACAGCAGCAAATATAATCAGGAAAAAAGATATTTTTCTCTCACAATTCCCATCTATTCCAACAGCCAGGACAAGGAGATAGACGGTGTCATGATTGTGACGGCATCTTCTGAGGATCTTTTAAACAGGATTGTTGCAGTATCGGATAAAAGCGCATTTTTGCAGCTTTTAATTGTTTCCATACTGGCAATTGCGGCAGTTCTTATTGTAAAGCTTCTGATGAAGCCGTTTCGTGAGCTGCAGCGGCTGTTAAACCGGGCTGCAGAGGGGAATTTAGATGAAGATATCAGTTCCCGTATCTATAAGGAAACCAGGCAGATCTCTGATTCCATTAATACCACCTTAAAGAAGTTAAAAGCGGTGGACAAGTCAAGGGAAGAGTTTGTTTCCAACGTATCTCATGAATTAAAAACTCCCATTACCTCGATTCGCGTTCTGGCAGATTCTCTGATTGGCATGGAGGATGCTCCTGTGGAGCTGTACCGGGAATTTTTAAGTGATATCTCAGAAGAGATTGAAAGAGAGAATAAAATTATCGACGATCTCCTGGCTCTGGTACGAATGGATAAGACGGCAGGAGCAAACTTAAACGTGGCCCAGGTTAAAATTAACGGGCTGCTGGAACTGATTTTAAAGCGGCTCCGCCCCATTGCAGGAAAGAGAAATATTGAGCTGACTTTTGAGAGCATGCGGGAAGTCACCGCAGATGTGGATGAGATGAAGCTGTCTCTGGCGCTGAGCAATCTTGTGGAGAATGCCATCAAATACAACGTGGAAGGAGGCTGGGTCCGGGTGACACTGGATGCAGATCATAAGTTCTTTTATGTAAAGGTTGCTGATTCAGGAATCGGAATCTCCGAAGAATTCCAGGAACGTGTTTTTGACCGTTTTTACCGGGTGGATAAGGCAAGATCCAGAGAAACGGGAGGAACCGGTCTTGGTTTGTCCATTACGAAAAAAATTGTGCTGATGCATCAGGGAGCCATCAAGCTTCAGAGCAAAGAGGGAGAGGGTACCACTTTTACCGTACGTATTCCTCTTACCTATATTTCTTAGGAACAGGAGGGACAGGGATGAAGCGACGAATCGGTATACTGATCTTCCTGCTGTCTGTGATATGCTGTTTATCTGGCTGTTCAGGAAGAGCGCCCGAAGAAAGCAAAGAGGATGGGGAGCTTTATCAGATCTACTATCTGAATTCAGCCATGACAAAAATGGAGCCTCAGCCATATACCATGCCCCAGAAGCCGGCAGAGGAATCAGAAGAGGAAACAGACTGGAAGATTAAAAATCTGATGGAACAGCTTCGTAACGTTCCAAAGGATTTAGACCGGCAGGCAGCGGTCCCGGACAAGGTGGGATTTGAACGGTATAAACTGGAAGATACGGTGTTATATCTGTATTTTGATAATAATTATGCCATGATGAACAGTACCAGGGAGATTCTTTGCAGGGCCGCTCTTGTCAGGACATTAACCCAGATTAAGGGGATTGCATACGTGGCAATCTATACGGCGGAACAGCCTCTTATGGACAGCACCGGAAACCCGGTTGGGCCCATGCAGAGTACGGATTTTGTAGATAATATCAGTAACGTCAACTCCTTTGAAAAGACGGAGCTGTCTTTATATTTTTCAGATGAAAGCGGAGAGAAGCTGGTTAAGGAAACGAGAGAAGTGGTTCATAACATCAATACTTCTCTGGAAAAGCTGGTAATTGAACAGCTGATTGCAGGTCCCGGCAGACCGGGATTAAATCCCACTCTGCCTAAGGATACCAAGTTACTCAATGTTTCCGTTAATGAAAATGTATGTTACATCAATTTTGACTCCTCATTTCTCAATAACACACTGGAGGTAAAAGAATATATTCCCATCTATTCCATCGTGAATTCTCTGGCTGCGGTCTCTTCCATCAACAAGGTGCAGATCACAGTCAATGGTTCCCAGGAAGTGATGTTCCGGGACTCCATTTCTTTAAACCAGCTGTTTGAGCGAAATCTGGATTACAATAAGGAAAATGAGGAATCAACAGAAGAAACAGGAGGAACACAACAATAAAACGCCCATTATGTCTGATTGCAGGGGGATTTGTACTTGGAGAGACTGCCGTACTGCTGGCTCTGACATCTTGGCTTTTTCTTCCGGCGTTCATTGCAGCCGGGATGATTTTTTGTGTTTGCAGGAGAGGCAGAAACCCGCTATGGGTCTTTTTGCCTCTTGTTTTTTTCTACTTGGGATCGGCTCGTGCAGGTTCTGAAATGGAGAAATGGAGAGAACGGGAAAAGAGGCTTTATGAGATTTCCTCCCATTATACCCAGGTTCAGGGTAAGATTTCTTTCATTGAGGAAGAGGAAGGAGCTGTCTTGCTGACGTTAAAGAATAACCGGATACGGAAGATGACAAAAGGAAACTGGGATGAGGTTCCTTATGAGCATTCCAAAATTCTGGTTTCCTTAAAGGAGGCCGGCAGCGTTTCATCGGAACAATTGGGAATCGGGCAGACGGTTATGGTGCGGGGAGAGGTGCAGCTTTTTTCCCAGGCAAGAAATCCGGGTGAGTTTGACTTCAAAGATTACTACCAGTCTCTGGGACTGGATTTCCGCCTTTTTGCAGAAGAGATGGAAATCGTGGATGCTGCAAAGTCCCCGCTATTGGAACGCTTAAGGAAATTTAAGTTACGAAGTAAGGAACTTCTCTATCGGGATGCGAAAGAAGAGGACGCAGGTATTTTTGCGGCTGCCGTGCTGGGAGATAGAAAGGGGATTTCCAGTGAAATCAAGGATCTATACCAGAAAAACGGTATCGCCCACCTCCTTGCAATCAGTGGTCTGCACATGTCCTTTATCGGGCTGGCTTTCTATAAGCTGATGAAAAAAGCGGGGGCAGGTTTTTGGGAGGCAGGTCTTTTAAGCACAGCTCTTCTGATATTATACGGCATTATGACCGGTGGGGGCCCCTCAGTTGTGCGGGCGGGGTTTATGATGTGTGTTGGATTTTATGCTGCCTGTCTTGGCAGAACCTATGATTTGCTGTCTGCAGCTTCTCTGTCTTTACTTCTTCTCAGTTTTCATTCCCCGTTTCTCATCATGCAGGGAGGAGTCCAGCTTTCCTTTGGCGCTGTGTTTGCGATCGGAGGACTGGCACCGGTCATCCGGGGCTGGCTGGGGAAAGATCATCTGTTTGCCGGGAGTATTTCTGCCTGCTTTGCTGTTCAGATGATGACGTTGCCTGTAACGGCATTTCATTTTTATCAAATGCCTCCTTATGGTCTGGTGCTAAATCTTCTGGTCATTCCTCTTATGGGAGGAGTACTCTGTTCGGGTATGGGAGTGATTGCCTTTGGAGCCATAAATTCTGTTTTAGGAACTGCGGCAGCTGGCACCGGGCATTATATTCTGTCTTTGTATGAAGTTCTGCTAAAAACGGCCGGGCAGATACCAGGACATAATATTATCCTGGGAAGGCCGGATATTCTTGTTCTTGCCGCTTATGCTTTACTTTTGACTGCTGGTATGCTGTTCATTAAAATGTTGGGGAAATGGGAGAATGGAGAGAAGAAGGAAGCAGATCTCCCAAAAGAGAGAAAGGATAAAAATGCAGGGAGGATTCCATATGGTGGAAAGCTTCTTTTTTTAGCAGGCTTCTATCTCTTGTCCATACTGCTTTTTTTACCCAAGCCAGTAAGAGGGCTGGATGCATGGTTTCTTGATGTGGGGCAGGGAGATGGGATTTTACTGAGAACAGAGGGAGAAGCCATACTGGTTGATGGAGGCAGTTCGTCGAATAAGTCTCTGGGAGAATACACACTGTCTCCCTGTCTTAAATCCCTTGGTATTTCCGAAATTGATTATGCATTTGTCAGCCATGGGGACCAGGATCATTTAAGCGGGGTGAAATACTTACTGGAAAGCTGTGAGGATATTCAGATTAAGAATCTGTTTCTCCCCTATCATGGGAGGGAGGATGAATCAATTCAGTCACTTAAAGAGCTGGGAAGCAAACGGGGGACCTGCGTGAGGTATTTAACAGGAGGAGATTTTATGAAAATAGGCACACTTTCCATTACCTGCCTTTATCCCGGCAAAGAAGATGTTCCGGGTGATGTTAATGGAGAATCACAGGTGCTTAAAATGGATTATGGTGATTGTCATATGCTGTTTACCGGAGATATGGGAGAGGCGGAGGAACAGCGGCTTCTTGGGAAAACGGATTATCATTTTCTTGGCGAAGTAAATGTTTTAAAAACCGCTCATCACGGCTCCAGATTTTCATCCAGTGAACCGTTCCTTGACGCAGTTTCCCCGGCCTGGGCTGTGATTTCCTATGGACAGGGGAATTCCTACGGGCATCCTCATAAAGAAGTTTTAGACCGTTTAAAAGAACGGAATGTTACGGTCTTTCAGACTGGAAAAAGCGGAGCGGTCAGACTGGAAACGGATGGAACCAGGATCCGTTTTTCAACTTTCGTTGACGGAAATCAGAACCATGGGTATAATGAAGGGAAGGAAAAGGAGTGAACCATGTTATGCAGACCCTGAATCAGGATATAAAAAATAATAGTTTTAAGCCGGTTTACCTCTTATTTGGGGAAGAAGCCTTTTTAAAAAACAGCTATAAAAATCAGATGAAATCGGCCATAACCCAGGGCGATACCATGAATTTCAATCAGTTTAACGGAAAGTCCATTGATGTAAAGGAACTGATAAGCCTTGCTGATACCATGCCTTTTTTTGCTGAGAAGCGAATGATTCTGGTAGAAGACAGCGGCTTTTTTAAATCGGCGGCAGAGGAACTGGCTGCCTATCTTCCCCAGATGCCGGATACAACCTGCATGGTGTTTGTGGAATCAGAAGTAGATAAAAGAAGTAAAATGTTTAAAAAGATAAAGGAACTGGGATATGCTGCTGAAATGGAGCGTCAGGATATGAGCCAGCTTGCCAGGTGGGCGGGAACTCTGCTTGCCAGAGAAGGGAAGAAGGTGACCGGGCAGACCATGGAGCTTTTCTTAAGCATGACCGGAGATGACATGGAAAACATCCGCATGGAGCTGGAAAAACTTATCAGTTTCACATTGGGAAGAGAAGTGATAACAGATGAGGATGTGACGGCCATCTGTACGGAACGCACAGCCAATAAGATCTTTGACATGGTTACATCAATTGTGAACCGTCAGACAAAAAAGGCGCTTGATCTTTATGAAGATTTACTTACTTTAAAGGAACCGCCTATGAGAATTATGTTTCTCATAGCCAGGCAGTTTAATCAGCTGCTCCAGGTGAAGGAACTGATGGGGAAGGGAATGGATAAAGGGGGAATCGCGGCAAAACTTAAAATTCCGCCTTTTGCTGCCGGTAAGCTGATGCCTCAGGCAAAAACTTTTTCAAAAGAGCAGATTCTTTCTTATGTAAATTCCTGTGTTGAAGCGGAAGAAGCGGTAAAAACCGGAAGGCTTTCGGACCGTATGGCAGTGGAGCTTCTGCTGACTGCGAAGTATTAAAGCAACGGGTTGTCTGAGTCAGAAACCGGCAGCCATAAGGAACTAATGAACAGATCCTTATGGCTACCGGTTTCTTTCTCTTTAAAAGCGGAAAAATATATCATCATCGATATTGCCATTCTTATCATCGCTGCAACAAAGTACCCGATGGGCTGCAATTGTTTCCAGAGTGTCACCCAGCTGGTTGAAAACACAGCTGAGCAGAGCAATTTCCTCGGCTGTGCGGTCTTTTGCAAGACAGCAGGCAATGGATGACACCAGTGTTACCAGTTCACAGGACTGCATAGTTCATCACCTCTGGATAGTATATGAGAGTACAGCCGACATTAAGATAACAAAAAAATTATTCTGCCATTTTATATATATTAAATGGTTCAAAAAGAATTAAATAGTTGTCCTTTTGCAGCCCCTTCTCATACTTTGTCCGATAGCATTCCAGCGCTTCCAATAAAAACTCTTCCGTAACCTCTAAATGTTCCGCGATTTCAAAGCTGTTTCTGCAGCCGGCCTCTTTCGCTGCAACCAGCTTCTCCAATGTAATCATCTTGTTATATGCCCATAAGCGTGCAGTGCGTTCCTGCTTTCTGTTTGAAACATTGGACTGATCCAGTATATCTCCGGCAGTGGTGTAGTAATGCCCAAGCTCTTCTGCCAGTACGCAGGCCTTCTGGCAGCCGGACATGTTCTGCCGGATGAGAATCTGATCGCCCCTGATCCGCCCATCGTTTGCAACTAATGGTTTTTCTTTAATCATGATTCCGTCAGAGTCTGCTTCCTTTAATAATATGTCATAATTCAAATAAATCACCTCAACGAATTTTATTCCTTATTCATCGAAAAAGGCATCATCATGCTGTCTCATTTCCTCAGTCACTTCAATATCTGTCCGCTCATGAGCCGCTACCGGCTGTAAATAAGATCTGGAATCCGGATGCAAAGGCTGGACAACCGGGTCTGCTTTTGTATATTGGGGGATGTGTACCATCTCACTGACCCTTTTTAGCGCCTCTTTCTGTCCGTTTTCATTGAGCTTTTGAAAGTTACTTAACATTTCTCTGGCAGACTCTCCAAAACAGCTGTTCACATGATCCAGTGCAAAACTCTCTGTTTCCTCCCAGCCCATGAGGGAAGCGGGAGTTGTTCTCAGCGCTTTTGCGATTGCAGTAATTTTTGACTGGGGAAGACCTCTGCCATCTACTTCTATCTTATTAATAGAAGAACGGGATTTGTAACCCGCCTTTCGCGCAAGCTCTTCCTGGGACATTCCCAGTTCTTCTCGTCTTTGTTTTATGATCTGACCGATATCCATAGGACCACCTCCATGACAGTATTATAACATGTAGTAGAATTACTTTCAACAAAAATTGAGAAAGGTGTTGACAAAAAGGAAACAACAGAGTATGATGATGATGTAGACAAAAAGACTACAAGAAAGGAGGAGGGAATGACAAATACGGTTCGGTTAAATGAGCGAATTAAAAAATTCGGGCTGAAAAAGGGGTGGATTGCAGACAGACTTCACTTATCCAGTTATGGGTTTCGGAGGAAACTTTGGAATAAGAGTCAGTTTAAGGCGGGTGAGATTAAAATGCTGTGTGAGTTGCTTGGGATTGTGTCGTTGGAGGAGATAAGTGGTATTTTTTTTAATGATGATGTAGACGAAAAGACTACATAATGCTATTTAGCAGAAATTATATTTGAGGAGAGACAAAATGAAAAACACCTTGTGTACCTTAACCGGTATAGTCGGCAGTATTATTACAACTTTATTAGGAGGTTGGGATACTGGAATTGCCACTTTGGTCCTGTTCATGGCAATAGACTTCATATCTGGGATAGCAGTAGCTGCTATTTTTCATAATAGTAAAAAAACAGAAACAGGGACTTTGGAATCAAAAGCAGGCTGGAAAGGCTTATGTAGAAAGTCTATGACTCTTCTGTTTGTTCTGATTGCTTATCGACTAGATTTGTCCATTGGAACAACATACATACGAGATACTGTAGTAATTGGTTTTATGGCAAATGAGCTGATTTCCATAGTAGAGAATGCCGGGCTAATGGGAATACCGCTGCCCTCTGTTCTGACGAAGGCGATAGACTTGTTGAACCAGAAATCACAACCGTCTTAAAAAGTTCTCTTTTGGGTGTCATTTGAAAAGAAAGCCATAATTTATCCGGTACATCTTTCACCTGTCCTTCATATATTAATAAAAAGGGACAAGGTGATATCTATGGTAAAAAGCGAAGCAACAGAAGACATGACCCGCATAGAATTACTTGGAATACAGGAAAATTTAAAAAATTCCGATTATACAGAAATCGAACGCTTCCGGGAATCCTTTGATGCAGATGACATGGGATTCTCGGGAAGAAGGGAGGGGATTTAAGTGGAAATAAACAAACTTCTAACCCCATACAATTACAGCAACGGCGAACTAAGCCGTATTAAATATATTGTCATTCATTACGTAGGGGCGCTGGGAGGGGCAGAAGCAAACTGCAAATACTATGCTTCCCAGTACGTAGGCGCCAGCGCCCACTACTTTGTGGGCTTTTCCGGAGAGATCTGGCAGTCCGTAGAGGACAAAAATATCGCATGGCACTGCGGAGCCAGGACCTACATCCATCCCGAATGCCGCAACAGCAACAGTATCGGCATAGAACTATGCGTCAGAAATAAAGGCAGTCAGTCCGATACAAGCAGAGACTGGTATTTTGAAGATGCAACTGTCGCTTCAGCAAAAACACTGACAAAGCATCTTATGGAACAATACGGGATCAGAGAAGACCACGTAATCCGCCACTACGACGTAACCGGTAAAATCTGCCCCAATCCATTTGTATATAACCACACCAGCCATACATGGGATGATTTTAAAGATTCACTTTTATCAGCAGCGGAAGTAAAATCCGGATGGGTGGAAGATGAAAACGGATGGAGATTTTATTTGGGAAATACAGGAGATTATGTGAAAAACAACTGGTATCAGGACGGAGAAACCTGGTACTGGTTTGATGAAGCCGGATATATGGTAAAAGACACCTGGAAAACCGGAAGTGACGGAAAATGGTATTATTTAGACATTGACGGAAAAATGGCAAAAGACCAGTGGGTGATCTGGAAAAATGAGCTTTACCGGTTAACATCTGACGGAAGTATGTATGAAGGGGAGCTGCGCCTTAATACGGATAAAAACGGTGCACTTCAAATTTTATAAGAACCTGGCGGGATCCAATAAAAAGAGATTCCGCCAAACCAAAAAATCCCATTCAGCGGGTTAGTCTGAATGGGATAAATATCGTTTATGAATTAAGCCATTGCGTTAACAGCTTTAGAGATTCTGGATACTTTTCTGGAAGCGTTATTCTTATGATATACGCCTTTGGTAGCAGCTTTGTCGATCTCTGTAATAGCATTTACTAATAATGCCTGGGCAGCAGCCTTGTCACCGGCAGTAATAGCAGATTCCACTTTCTTAATGGATGTTTTCACTTTGGATCTGATCGCTTTGTTTCTAGCAGCCTTAGTTTCGTTAACTAAGATTCTTTTCTTTGCAGATTTAATGTTAGCCAATCTGTACACCTCCAATAAAATGTAATATGATTTATTCTTTGTTTTGCATCAAAGCCTGGACACGGACAGTTCAATGTAAACATACTTTTATATTTTAGCGAATTTCGATACATATGTCAATACATAATTCTTGCTTTTTTGCAGAAAATACCTTAGAAATGCTGGAAAGGAGGAAGAAATGGAAAACACATTTGAAGTTCGTACAGACCTTGCTGTTGAAGAAAAAGAAAGCTTTCCCGGTGACGGCGGAGAAATATCAGGAGTATCCTTAAGGGAATGGCACCGGTCCGACAGCCGGATTAAAATGACAGAGGTAAAAATTCTTGATGAAAAAGGATCAAAAGCCATGGGAAAGCCCATTGGAACCTATATCACCCTGGAAGCAGACCAGCTGTCTTTAAAAGATGAGGATTATCACAGGGAGGTGTCCGAAGAGCTTTCAGCCCAGATCTCCAAGCTGCTGGAAGGGAAAGATTTCAGAAAACCGGATTTTCACGTATTGGTGGCAGGACTTGGCAATTCTTCCGTAACTCCGGACTCTTTGGGGCCGAGAGTTCTGAAAAACCTTCAGGTCACCAGACATTTAAAAGTTCAGTATGGGGAAGATTTCTGGCGGGGAAAAACCATGCCGGTGATCAGCGGAATTGCACCTGGTGTTATGGCTCAGACCGGAATGGAAACAGCCGAAATACTAAAAGGAATTATTAAAGAAACAAAACCGGATCTCATTATTGCAATTGATGCTCTGGCTGCAAGAAGTGTAAAACGTCTCGGAACCACCATACAGCTGACGGATACCGGAATCCATCCAGGTTCCGGAGTGGGAAATCACCGCCACAGCTTAACAAAAGAAAGCTTAGGGGTCCCGGTTATGGCAATTGGCGTCCCCACCGTGGTAGGGGCGGCTGCCATCGTACACGATACAGTCAGAACCTTAATCAGAGCTTTGTCAGAAAATATGGAGACCAAGGGTATGGGAGATTTTATGGAAAATCTTAATTCTGATGAGCAGTATGATCTCATACGGGAACTTTTAGAGCCGGAGTTCGGACCACTTTATGTGACTCCTCCCGATATTGACGAAACCGTGAAAGAATTGAGTTTCACCATCTCAGAGGGAATCCATATGACCTTTCTGGGACAGGAAGTTTCGTAGTAAACAGCCGGCTTTCTGCATAGTATATTATGAATCAAGAATGCAGGAAGGCGGCTATGAAACAGAGCAGTGAACGATTGAACCGGTTAATTAAAAATTTAATGATTGCAGTAAGCCTGATTCTGGCCGTTTTTTTTAGTTTTAAAGAAGCTTCCCAGGCAGCAGGCAGACTGGATTTAAAGGAGATACAAAACTGGATGGGAGAGGGAGTTGCAGATAGCGTCTCCTTTATCTGGCGATACCAGTATCCTGCTGCTGTCTGGGACCAGGAGGGGGAAGAGGGAAAAGCGCTTTATCAGAAAGATTCTCTCGGAAGCCTTTTTTGCGGGTTTTTCTTCAGCCATTCCCCCTTATCCCGTTATATGGGAAAAAGTAACACAAAAGCCGGCTATTACGGAGAAAATGATCCGGCATACAGGAGTTATTTAGAAAGCGGGAAGTTTTATGAAGAGCACAGCTTTCTTCTATATGATGGAGGAGAAGAGAGCGGGGAAGACGGTAGCGTAAATGCCGGGGCACCTAAGATACAGCCGGGGACACAGGAAAGCCAGGCGGCAGCACAAACGCAAAAACCAGAGGTGAGCCAGGAGATACAGCAGCCCATGCCTGGGGGGACAGAAAAAAAGTCTGCAATGACCTGTGCATCAAGCAATATCTGGCCAATTGTGGGAACTACATACCGGAAGGAACAGCTGGCAGATTATGATTATATGATGAAGCATTTTTACAGCGTTCATACCTCCACGACTGCAGGGCGGGATCTGATGAAAGCCGATCAGTTCCTTTCGGAGAAATTTACTCTGGAAGGAGGTAATGACAAACCCCAGATTTTAATCTACCACACCCATTCCCAGGAAGAATATTCCGATTTCAGGACTCAGAATAATAAAGAAGCAACCGTAGTGGGTATCGGAACCTATTTAACAAAATTGTTAACCGCTAAGGGTTACAACGTCATTCATGACACTTCCGTATATGACTTGCAGAATGGAAAACTGGACAGAAACAAAGCCTATACCTACGCTCTCGACGGCATTACAAAAATTCTCCAGGAAAACCCTTCTATCGAAGTCATCCTGGATATTCACCGGGATGGAGTAAACAGTGATCTGCATATGGTCAATAAAGTCAATGGAAAAATGACTGCGCCTGTTATGTTTTTTAATGGAGTCTGCCAGACTCCGGAAGGCCCCATTGAGTATCTGCCAAATCCTTACAGAGAGAAGAATCTCGCCTTCAGCTTTCAGATGCAGCTGGACAGCGCAGCCTATTTTCCCGGTCTCACCCGTAAGATTTACATAAAAGGACTTCGTTATAACCAGCACTTAAGAGCCAGGTCTTCCTTAATTGAAGTAGGTGCCCAGACCAATTCCTATCAGGAGGCATTAAATGCAATGGAACCTCTGTCAGAGGTTTTGGATATGGTCTTAAAAGGGAACTAAACAGAATACATATTGGTAACTAAAAAAGCTGGGAACCCGTTATTTATCAGGTTTATCCAGCTTTGAGTCTTTTATACAAATGTGATCTTAAGAGAACAAAAACAATTGCGTGGTAAAATGGAATATGTTACCATAGGTACAAGGAACAATCGTGTCACTGCAGGGGCGTTGGCCTTCCATCATTACATAGATGGGAGGTGATGCAAATGAAATATGACTTTAAAGACCTTATGGCCTTTGGTACATTCATTTTAGCATTGCTTACCTTTATTTTTTATAATTGTAAGTAGCGTTTTTCTATAAAGACCTGGAAACAGGCATAGAAAAACCACCCTTGTATACTTTGGACGGTAGCAAGGATGGATTTCTATCATCGTTATTGGCCAACCCCTTGTATTGGGGCGGTTGTTTCTTTACTATTATTCTAATACATATTTACTGTATTTGCAAGCGAAAATAGTAATATGATTAAGGTAATTCAACGCTTTCCCGGTGGACAACCGGTAATTTTAATGGTATATTTGAAGACATTAGAAACATCAGAAAAGAGGATTATACTTTATGGCAGCTGCCCAGCAGAATAGAATACGTAATTTTTGCATTATTGCGCATATTGATCATGGAAAATCGACACTTGCAGACCGGATTATAGAGAAAACAGGGCTTCTTACCAGCAGAGAGATGCAGGCGCAGGTCCTTGATAATATGGATCTTGAACGGGAGCGTGGGATTACCATCAAGGCCCAGGCAGTTCGTACTGTTTATAAGGCAAATGACGGACAGGAATATATATTTAACATGATTGATACACCGGGTCATGTTGACTTTAATTATGAAGTTTCAAGAAGTCTGGCAGCGTGTGACGGCGCTGTTTTGGTAGTGGATGCCTCCCAGGGAATTGAGGCCCAGACACTTGCAAACGTTTATATGGCACTGGACCACGATCTGGATGTATTTCCGGTTCTGAATAAAATCGACCTTCCCAGTGCAGAGCCGGAACGTGTGGTTGAGGAGATTGAAGATGTTATCGGCATTGAAGCCCATGATGCACCCAGAATCTCAGCCAAGACCGGGCTGAATGTAGAAGCGGTGCTGGAAGCAATCGTTGAGAAAATTCCGGCTCCTGCCGGCGATCCGGACGCTCCGCTCCAGGCCCTGATCTTTGATTCCCTTTACGATTCCTACAAGGGCGTTATCGTATTTTTCCGTGTTAAGGAAGGAACGGTACGAAAAGGGGATAAAGTACGCATGATGGCCACCGGTGCGGTGGAAGAGGTGGTGGAAGTCGGATATTTCGGTGCAGGCCAGTTTTTACCCTGTGAAGAATTATCTGCCGGTATGGTTGGATATTTAACCGCCAGCATCAAGAACGTGAAGGATACAGCAGTGGGTGATACCATTACCCATGCAGACAGGCCATGCAAATCGGCTCTGCCAGGTTATAAAAAAGTAACCTCTATGGTGTACTGCGGTTTGTATCCGGCAGACGGAGCCCGTTATAATGACCTGCGAGATGCGTTAGAGAAGCTTCAGCTTAACGACGCTTCCTTATTCTTTGAACCGGAGACGTCACTCGCCCTTGGCTTTGGTTTCCGCTGCGGATTTTTAGGACTTCTTCACCTGGAGGTAATTCAGGAGCGTCTCGAACGGGAATATAATTTAGATCTTGTGACCACTGCTCCTGGCGTGGTCTATCATGTATACAAAAAGAACGGGGAGAAGCTGGAACTGACCAATCCCTCTAATCTGCCTGATCCGACTGAGATTGAATATATGGAAGAGCCCATTGTCAGCGCAGAGATTATGGTGACTACTGAGTTTGTAGGAGCCATTATGAAGCTTTGTCAGGAACGCCGGGGTGTTTATCTTGGAATGGAATATATGGAAGCTACCAGAGCATTGTTAAAATATGAGCTTCCGCTGAATGAAATCATTTATGACTTCTTTGATGCGCTCAAATCCCGATCCAGAGGATATGCATCCTTTGACTACGAACTGAAAGGCTATGAGAAGTCTGAGTTAGTGAAGCTGGACATTTTAGTCAACAAAGAAGAAGTGGATGCCCTTTCCTTTATTGTCCATGCAGAATCCGCCTATGAACGCGGCAGAAGAATGTGTGAGAAGCTAAAGGATGAGATTCCCAGACAGCTCTTTGAAATTCCCATACAGGCAGCCATCGGAGGCAAGATCATTGCCCGTGAGACAGTAAAAGCCATGAGAAAAGATGTACTTGCCAAATGCTACGGCGGTGATATTTCACGTAAGAAGAAACTTCTTGAAAAGCAGAAAGAAGGTAAAAAACGTATGCGCCAGGTCGGTAACGTTGAGATACCGCAGAAGGCATTTATGAGCGTACTGAAATTAGATGATGAATAAAAAAAATTTGGAGATTTATGTGCATATTCCATTTTGTGCACGTAAATGCGCTTACTGTGATTTCTTATCGTTTCCCGGAAACAGACAGATGCAGCAGGAATATACGCAAAAGCTGCTGGAAGAGATAAAATACCAGAGTGCATACGCCGGAGAATACCAGGTCATCAGTATTTTTATCGGGGGCGGGACGCCCTCTATTCTGGAAATAAATCAGATGACCGCTATTCTCGAAGCATTAAACAGTCAGTTTGATATCCAGCCGGAAGCGGAAATTACATTGGAGGCCAATCCGGGAACGGTCACTTCTGAGGCACTTGTTCAGTATAAAAGTGAGGGAGTGAACCGGATCAGTATGGGACTTCAGTCCGCTGATGATAAGGAACTGAACTATCTGGGCAGAATACACACCTACGATGAATTCTTAAAAAGCTATCAGAGAGTCCGCATGGCGGGTTTTGACAATGTAAATGTGGATTTGATTTCAGCAATTCCGGGACAGACGGTGGAATCATGGAAGAACACCTTAAAGAAGGTTACCATGTTAAAGCCGGAGCACATATCGGCTTACAGCCTCATTGTAGAGGAGGGAACTCCTTTTTATGACCGTTACGGAGAGCATGTGGAAATGGACAATGATTCCATGACAAGAGAGGAACGGAGGCGTCTCATGTCTCTTCCGGACCTCCCTGACGAGGACCTGGAGAGGGAGATGTATTACCTGACCAGAGAGTTTTTAAAAGAACAGGGATATGAGCGGTACGAAATATCCAATTATTCCAGAAAGGGATATGAGTGCAGGCATAATATCGGCTACTGGACGGGAACCGAATACTTAGGTCTGGGGCTTGGTTCTTCTTCCTATATGAATGGCTGCCGTTTTCACAATACAGCCAGTTATCAGGAGTATAAAAATGGCGGATTTGAAAGAAAAGAAGAATTTGACAAACTTTTAAGGCAGGAGTTTGAACGGCTTACCATGGAAGAAAAGATGGAAGAGTATATGTTTCTGGGACTCCGTCTGATAGAAGGGGTATCTGCCCACGGATTTGTCAGCAGCTTCGGTCAGAATATTCGTCATGTGTATGGACCTGTTCTTGATAAACTGGAGCGGGAAGGCCTGCTGGAGTTGAAAGAAGGATTCTACCGGCTGACGGAACGGGGTATTGATATCAGTAATTACGTTATGAGTCAGTTTTTGATGTAACAGAAGGGTCTGCAAGGAGAGTAGGAATTTATTCTCTCTTTGCAGACCTTTTTTGTACCACATCAGGGATTTTGTTACTGAACCAGAAAAACCTCCATATTTCTGGTTCCATAAGCACGGGTCTCTCCATGGGTATTGAAGAAGATATCGATATGATTCCCTTTTACACCGCCTCCGCAGTCCTCCGCCGTGTAAATCACTCCGCCGATCATGAGACGGGTTCCATAAGGAATCACTCTGGGATCAACGGAAATGGTATGTCCTGCCGTTGCCACCGTACCGGTGCTGGTGCGTCCTCCCCATCTTCCGGAACAGCTTCTGCAGGGGCAGTAGGCGGTGGTTCTGAAAATTCCAAGGGAACGAAGACCTGTCGCGGAAGCAAAGGAACCAGTACCGTATACTCTGGAACCGGAAAGTTTCTGTCCGCCGGCATAAGCTTCTACAAGATAAGAGCCGTCGCCGTAGCTGCTCCAGGGTACAGATACTTCAAAGCCATAATTTCCTGTGCCTGTGCCCTGATCAGCTAAATCCTTTCTGTATTTCGAAGCAGAAGTGGTCAGCTCGCCTACAACAGTTCCGGCTGTCTGGCTTGTAATGATGACTTTCACCTCTTCCGTAGAAGACGGATCAGAGCTGTTCCATGCCCAGCCCCTGACACTGGTTTCATCTGCACCGTCTATAATTCCCGGAGTCTGTCCGGCAAGAACAGGGGTGGGTGCTGCTGTAAGTAATGCTATCATTAGTAATGTTCCGAAGAACCATTGGATTTCCTTTGTTCTTATCATGTAATAATTCCTTCCTTTCTTTTTTACAAAAAGTACATACAATTTAATACAATATAAATATATGTAACAGATTTGTAATAAATGAGGTACAAGTAATTATTTTACACTTTTTTCCATATTTGTCAAGTTTTTATGGCGATTTCGTCCCGCCACACCTTTCGCTGCACAAAAAAACTGCCGGAAAGCGGTTCTTCCGCTTTCCGGCAGTGTATATGGATGGTTTTTATTATCTCTCTACTACAGCAAATATCTCTTTTGACTGTCTTCCAAAAGCCAGAGCTTCACCACGGCTTCCAAAATAGATATCCACTTTCTTTCCTCTGATACCGCTTCCGGTATCTTCTACAGTATAAATAACTCCGTCAATCATGACTTTTGTTCCAAGTGGCAGAATAGTAAGATCTGCAGACAGTGTGTGCAGCGGCTGTGGGATCGTGCCGGAGTAAGTCTTCTGCTGTCTTCCTGAGCTGCTGGGGCAGTAGGCTGTTGCAGAGAATATTCCGAGAGATGCGCCTCTTTCGTAAACAGGACCTGTGGGTGCTTTTTCTTCTGGCTGTGGCTGTACTTTCTTCTCTATGCCCGGTCCTACCTCGTCACTCATCGTGGCTTCGCTTGCAGTAGCAACCGTTCCGGTGCCGTTCTTTTTCATTTGGTTATCCGTTTCAACACTCCAGGACTGTTGGTTTGCTGTACCTTGGCTTTCAGCCGTCTGGGCAGCCATTGCAGTAGTGGATAACAGCAGAATACAAAGGAGTGTCAGAAATCCAGTGACCTGAATTCGTCTTAAAAAACTAATCATGATTTACCTCGCAATCGTGTTGTTATGGTGTATCAATTACCATTATATTACAAAAGTGTTAAAAGTCAAGAAAAAAATGTCACAGGCTTTGTAATATTTGATAGAAAATTGATATAAAATGTACATGCAGGTAACAAAAACTTCATTTAAAAATTTTCAGGAATGTATTGACAAATGTAGAAAAAAAGAATATATTATGAAAAGAAGATGTTAGCACTCCTAAACGTTGAGTGCTAACAAATACCTCTGAAAGGAGCGTGGCAGTTTGGATGATAAGGATCAGCTTGATGAGCGGAAGATCATTATTTTAAAAGCAATTATTAAAACTTATCTGGAAACAGGAGAGCCGGTAGGTTCCCGTACGATTTCTAAATATACGGACTTGAATTTAAGTTCCGCCACCATCCGCAATGAGATGTCTGATCTGGAAGAGATGGGTTACATTATGCAGCCCCATACTTCTGCAGGAAGGATACCATCCGACAAGGGATACCGCTTCTACGTGAATAAGATTCTTCAGGAAAAGGAAGATGAGTTTACAGAGATTAAGGATTTAATGTTAAAGCGTGTGGACAGGGTAGAGCTTCTCCTCAAGCAGGTAGCAAAGCTGCTTGCCCAGAATACCAATTATGCAGCCATGATCAGTGCGCCCCAGTACCATCATAACAAGTTAAAGTTTATCCAGCTGTCCAAGGTTGATGAGGGAAAACTGCTTGTGGTAATTGTGGTGGAAGGCAATATCATAAAGAACACCATAATCCCTATTCGTTCGGAACTGAATGACGAAGGGCTTTTGAATCTTAACATTCTATTAAATAATGCTTTAAACGGGCTTTCAATAGAAGAAATTAACTTAGAAGTGATCAGCAGACTGAAGACCCAGGCAGGTCCCCACAGTGAAGTGGTTGACCGGGTTTTATCGGAGGTGGCGGCAGCCATAAGAGCCGATGATGAAGATCTTCAGATTTATACCAGCGGTGCAACCAACATTTTCAAATACCCTGAGTTAAGTGACGGGGAAAAAGCAAGTCAGTTAATTGGTGCGCTGGAGCAGAAGGAGCTTCTTCAGGAACTGGTGGATGATGTAAATAATTCGGAAAGCAGTTCCGGAATCCAGGTGTACATCGGAGATGAAGCACCTGTTCAGACGATGAAGGACTGCAGCATTGTTACCGCTAACTATGAACTTGGGGAAGGCTTAAGGGGAACCATTGGCATTATCGGCCCCAAGCGAATGGATTATGAAAAGGTATTGAATACGCTGAGAAACTTAATGACCCAGCTGGATACCATTTTGAAAAAAGATGAAAGGTGAAGGGTAGAATATTGAGCATGGAAGATGTTAAAACAGACGGGAAGCTGACAGAAGAAACGATGAATCAGGAAGACGGCGTTTCCTCTGAAAAAGAGATAGAAGAAACTTGCGGCTGTAATGAAGAATCTTCACAGGAAGAACAGGAATCAGATGAGGTGACACAGTCTGAGGACGATGCAAAAGAAGAACCGGGCAAAAAGGGCTTCTTCGGTAAAAAGAAAGAAAAGAAGGATCCAAAGGACGAGAAGATAGAGGAACTCACAGACCGTCTTCAAAGATCCATGGCTGAATTTGATAATTTTAGAAAACGTACCGAAAAAGAAAAATCCGCCATGTTTGAAATCGGGGCAAAGGATATTATAGAGAGAATCCTTCCCATAGTTGATAATTTTGAACGGGGCCTCGCAGCAATTCCGGAAGAAGAAAAGGAATCACCTTTCGCCGACGGAATGGAGAAGATCTATAAACAGCTGATGAAAACACTGGAAGAGGCAGGGGTTAAGCCGATTGAAGCGGTTGGAATGCCCTTTGACCCAAACTACCACAATGCGGTAATGCATGTGGAAGATGATTCTCTTGGTGAGAATGTAGTTTCCCAGGAACTTCAAAAAGGTTATACCTATCGGGATACCGTGGTAAGGCACTCCATGGTTCAGGTAGCTAATTAATAAAATAAATCAGAAACTCTCACAATTTTGTTTATAAAATAGGAGGAAAAAACTATGGGTAAGATCATTGGAATTGACTTAGGAACAACAAACAGCTGTGTAGCCGTAATGGAAGGCGGTAAGCCAGTTGTTATCCCTAACAGCGAAGGTGTAAGAACAACACCGTCTGTCGTTGCATTTACTAAAAACGGAGAAAGACTGGTTGGTGAACCTGCTAAACGTCAGGCAGTAACCAATGCAGACCGCACCATCTCTTCCATCAAGAGACACATGGGTACTGATTACAAAGTAACCATCGATGGAAAGAATTACAGCCCTCAGGAAATTTCTGCCATGATTCTTCAGAAATTAAAAGCAGATGCAGAGGCTTATTTAGGAGAAAAGGTTACAGAAGCAGTTATTACCGTACCGGCTTATTTTAACGATGCACAGCGCCAGGCAACCAAGGATGCAGGAAAAATTGCAGGCCTTGATGTAAAACGTATTATCAACGAGCCGACAGCAGCAGCGCTTGCTTACGGTCTTGATAATGAAAAAGAACAGAAGATCATGGTATACGATTTAGGAGGCGGTACATTCGACGTTTCCAACATTGAAATCGGTGACGGAGTTATTGAAGTACTTTCTACCAACGGCGATACCCACTTGGGCGGAGATGATTTCGACAACCGTCTGACTCAGTGGATGGTGGATGAATTTAAAAAGGCAGAAGGCGTAGACTTATCCGGTGATAAGATGGCTATGCAGAGATTAAAAGAAGCTGCTGAAAAGGCAAAGAAGGAATTATCCTCTTCCACAACCACAAACATCAATTTACCTTTCATTACAGCTACAGCAGAGGGTCCGAAGCATCTGGATATGAACTTAACCAGAGCAAAATTTGACGAACTGACACTGGATTTAATCGAGCGTACCGCAGTTCCGGTACAGAGCGCTTTAAAAGATGCAGGAATCACAGCAGCAGAGCTTGGAAAAGTGCTTTTAGTCGGCGGATCCACCCGTATGCTGGCAGCTCAGGAGAAAGTAAAACAGCTGACAGGCAAAGAGCCTTCCAAGTCATTAAACCCGGATGAGTGTGTAGCGATTGGTGCATGTATCCAGGGCGGTAAGCTTGCAGGCGATGCAGGTGCAGGCGATATCCTTCTTCTTGACGTAACACCCCTTTCCCTGTCCATCGAGACAATGGGCGGTGTGGCTACCAGACTGATTGAGAGAAACACAACAATTCCTACAAAGAAGAGCCAGGTTTTCTCTACTGCAGCAGATAATCAGACAGCAGTTGACATTCATGTCGTACAGGGCGAAAGACAGTTTGCAAGAGATAACAAGACTCTCGGACAGTTCCGTCTGGATGGAATTCCACCTGCAAGAAGAGGTGTTCCTCAGATCGAAGTTACCTTTGATATTGATGCCAACGGTATTGTTAATGTTTCCGCAAAGGATTTAGGAACAGGCAAAGAGCAGCATATTACCATTACTTCCGGATCCAACATGTCTGATTCCGACATTGATAAGGCTGTGAGAGAAGCAGCTGAATATGAGGCTCAGGATAAGAAACGCAAGGAAGGCATTGATGCAAGAAACGATGCGGACTCCATGGTATTCCAGACAGAGAAAGCTCTGCAGGAAGTCGGAGATAAGATCGCAGATACGGATAAAGCGGCAGTTGAGGCTGACTTAAATGCATTAAAAGAAGCGATTAACAGAGCACCACTGGAAGAAATGACAGATGCCCAGATTGAAGATATTAAGGCAGGCCGTGAAAAACTGATGAACAGCGCACAGGCATTGTTTGCAAAGGTTTATGAGCAGGCACAGTCCCAGGCTGGAGCAGGAGCAGGCCCTGACATGGGAGCAGCAGGAGCAGGAGCTTCTTACCAGGACAGCGATGTTGTAGACGGAGATTATAAAGAAGTTTAATAATAAGTCGGTTGACAGGACTTTGGAGAAAGTGTTGTAGGAATACAGCACTTTTTCCGCAGGAATAAATTCCTTACAATTATGAGAGGTAGACCTAAGATGGCAGAAAGTAAAAAAGATTATTATGAAATCCTTGGCGTTTCCAAAGATGCAGATGATGCAGCACTTAAGAAGGCCTATCGCGCATTGGCTAAAAAATACCATCCGGATACGAACCCTGGAGATGCTGCCGCTGCTGAAAAATTCAAACAGGCCTCCGAAGCTTACAGTGTTTTAAGTGATCCGGATAAGAGACGTCAGTATGACCAGTTTGGTTCTGCTGCATTTGACGGAACCGGCGGAGCAGGCGGTTTTGGCGGCTTCGATTTTAATGGTTCGGATATGGGGGATATTTTCGGGGATATTTTCGGAGATATCTTTGGCGGCGGAAGAAGAAGCGCCCAGTATAACGGTCCATTAAAGGGAGCCAACTTAAGAACCAGTATCCGTATCAGCTTCGAAGAAGCAATTTTCGGCTGCGAGCGGGAGATTGAGATCAATTTTAAGGAAGAGTGCGCTTCCTGTCATGGAAGCGGTGCAAAAGCGGGAACATCACCGGTAACCTGCCCCAAATGTAACGGAAAAGGCAAGATCATGTACACCCAGCAGTCTTTCTTTGGTCAGATACAGAATGTACAGACCTGCCCGGACTGCGGCGGTACCGGCAAGGTCATTAAGGAGAAGTGCCCGGACTGCTATGGAACAGGATATATTACCAGAAGAAAGAAAATTAAGGTTACCGTTCCGGCAGGAATTGACAACGGACAGTCTGTCCGTCTGGCGGGAGCAGGTGAGCCTGGAAGCAACGGCGGAGAGAGGGGAGACCTTCTGGTTGAGGCAGTGGTATCCAATCACCCCATATTTAAACGTCAGGATACCAGCATTTTTTCAACTGTACCCATTTCTTTTGCAAAAGCGGCGCTTGGCGGCACCATTCTGATAAAAACGGTAGACGGCGATGTGGAATACGAAGTAAAAGCAGGAACCCAGACAGATACCAAGGTGCGCTTAAAAGGAAAGGGTGTTCCTACCCTGCGTAACCGTGCTGTCAGAGGTGATCACTATGTCACACTTGTTGTTTCAGTCCCTGAGCGCCTGACTGAGACACAAAAAGAAGCATTGAAGAATTTTGATGATGCAATGAATGGTAATGCAGACAGTGATAAACATAAAAAGAAGGGACTTTTCAAATAAAGCCTTTGAAAGTACATGTCTCAGAGAAGGGGGAAGGTATGAACGGGGTAAGTAAAAAACTTTTATGGGCAGCGGCCTTGTCAGGAATGATAATCCTGCTGTCCATGAATGCATTGGCAGATAATGGACAGACCGCCAGAAATTTTCCGGGCTGGAATGGTTCCGGTACGACAATTGGCGGACCTGGTAATTCCAGTGATTATTTTGATTTCTGGGATGACGAGGAGGAGGACGATGATGGCCCGGGAAACCGAAGCTCAGGAAGAGGGTGGTACTACAGCCCTGCAGGCTGGTGGTTTCAGTACAGTGACGGTACATGGCCTTCTGACTGCTGGAAATATATAGACGGCAGATGGTACCGTTTTGATCAGGGGGGACACATGGTTACAGGCTGGTATACGGACCAGAACGGCGGGAAGTATTATTTAAATCCGGTTGATGACGGAATGCTTGGCGCCATGAGAACCGGCTGGCAGCTGATTGACAAAAAGGCATATTATTTTAACACCATGTCTGACGGAACACTGGGCAGACTTCTTCTTAATACGGTCACACCTGATGGATATAAGGTTGGAGCTGACGGGGCATGGGTTCAGTAAGAATCTTTTTGGATAAAAAAAAACAGGAGACATTTGAGATGACTGAATCATCAGCCGTTCCAAATTGCTCCTGTTTTTCATTACAAATTCTAATTGCCTTTAGATTGTAATTTTGTAAAAAAGATTCTGTTCCGGTCCCGGACACTCAGGCGGGTGTGATGGGGTGTAATGCATCAAGGAATTTCGTTTACTTGATATGTTTTTTTTTGCCCTTACATCCGGTACGGAACAAAAGTCTTTTTCATCCGTTCAATTAGTTAATGCACCAGGAAGAATTTTTATTGCAAACTTTTTAAAAAAATTTAAAAAAAATATTTTTTTCCCGGAAAATATGAGAGAAAGCCTGATTTTCTGCGCTTGCAACCCTTATCATTGTATGTTATGATATCATGTGGTTTTCCTTATGAAGGATTTTTATTGGAAAAGGAATGTACAAAAGAAAGGAAACAGATGATGGTTCAATATTTAATTGTATGCCCTCTTGTTTTTCTGGCTGGTCTTATTGACTCGATCGCCGGCGGGGGAGGACTCATCTCACTGCCTGCCTATCTCGCTGCAGGAATACCGCCTCATCTTGCTATTGGAACCAATAAGATGGGATCTGCCATGGGGACAGTGGTTTCTACGGCACGGTTTGCAAAAAATGGTTATATTAAAGTGAAACTGTCTTTGTGCGCAGCACTTCTGGCAATGGGCGGTTCTGTAATCGGAGCCCATTTATCCATGCTTGCCAGTGAACTGGTGTTAAAAACCATGATGTTAGTGGCACTGCCGGTTGTTGCGTTCTATGTTTTGAAGAATAAAGATTTGGGAGAGCGGGAATATAAAAAAGAAGTATCAGAGAAGAAGATGTTTCTGGTCACCATGGGAGCAGCCCTGGTGATCGGATGCTATGACGGTTTTTATGGACCTGGAACGGGAACATTTCTGCTTCTTGTGCTGACCGGACTTGCAGGAATGGATATCAGAAGCGCTTCCGGTACAACGAAGGTCATTAATTTGTCATCCAATATTGCAGCTCTTACAACATTTTTAATAAATGGAAAAGTATTAATACCCCTTGGCCTTGCTGCCGGTGTATTCTGTATAGCCGGACATTATATCGGTTCAGGACTTGTGGTGAAGAATGGGCTTAAGATTGTCCGCCCCGTCGTACTTGTAGTTCTGCTGTGTCTATTTGTGAAAATAATAAAAGGATAGGGAATTATTATGAAATGGAAGAAATTTACTCTTACTACAACCACAGAGGCTGTTGATCTGGTCAGCAGCATGTTTGATGAAATTGGAATTGAAGGAATTGAAATAGAAGACAACATTCCTCTTACTGAAGCGGAAACAAAGGGGATGTTTATTGATATTCTACCGGAACTTCCGCCGGATGAAGGAATTGCAAGAGTCAGCTTTTATCTGGATCCTGACTCTGATGCGGATATAGATGGGATGTTAAAAAAGGTGGAAGAGGGACTTAACGAGCTTTCCATGTTTACTGATTTAGGAGCCCGTACCATTGAGACCAGCGAGACAGAGGATAAAGACTGGATTAACAACTGGAAGCAGTATTTTAAACCATTTACAGTTGATGATATTTTAATTAAACCGACCTGGGAGGCAATTCCAAAAGAGCATAAAGACAAGCTTTTAATCGAGATTGATCCGGGAACTGCCTTTGGGACAGGCCAGCATGAGACCACTCAGCTTTGCATCCGCCAGCTGAAAAAGTATGTGACGCCGGATACCCTTGTTCTTGATGTGGGAACCGGAAGCGGAATTCTGGGAATCACAGCATTAAAGCTGGGAGCCAGGGAGGTTTTCGGAACAGATCTGGATGAAAATGCCATTGTTGCCGTAATGGAAAATATGGAGTCCAATCACATTGATCCCGCCAAATTTAAAGTTTTAAAAGGAAATATCATAGATGATAAGGAAGTAAAAGAAGCTGCAGGCTTTGAAAAATATGATGTTGTAGTTGCAAACATACTGGCTGATGTAATTATTCCATTGCAGAAAGAAATTCCGGTTCATATGAAGAAGGGCGCTGTATTTATTACCTCCGGCATCATTAATATGAAAGAGGAAGCGGTAAAACAGGCGTTTGCTGATAACGATGCCTTTGAACTTCTGGAGATTACTTATCAGGGAGAGTGGGTTTCTGTGACCGTCAGAAAGAAATAGGAAAGAGGAGCAAAGAGGAAACCATGTATCATTTTTTTGTGCAGCAGGATCAGATCGGAGAGACCACGGTCAGGATCGCAGGAACGGATGTAAATCATATAAAAAATGTCCTGCGTATGGGACCGGGGGAGGAAATCCTGCTTAGCAACGGAGTGGATAAAGATTATTTGTGTGAGATCCAGACCATTTCTTCTGATGAAGTTACAGCGAAGATATTGGAGGTCAGGGAAGGCGGCTCAGAGCTGCCTGTAAAGCTTTATTTATTTCAGGGACTTCCAAAAAGTGATAAGATGGAACTGATTATACAGAAAGCGGTTGAACTGGGAGTGTATCAGATTATTCCGGTTGAAACAAAGCGTGCTGTAGTGAAGCTGGATAAAAAGAAAGAAGAATCGAAAATTAAACGCTGGACGGCTGTTTCAGAAAGCGCAGCCAAACAGTCCAAACGGCTTTTGATACCGGAAGTGACAGGCGTAAAGACTCTTCGGGAGGCGTTTGAATATGCAAAGGATTTTGACGTACTGTTGCTTCCCTTTGAACATGCTGAAGGCATGATGCAGACCCGGGAGATTTTTTCCTGCATAAAACCGGGAATGAAAGTCGGGATTTTTATCGGGCCGGAAGGCGGATTTGAAGACGGAGAAGTGGAACTTGGAGAAACATACGGCGCCAATACAATCACACTGGGTAAACGCATCTTACGGACGGAAACAGCGGGACTTTTTGTTCTTTCCGTACTTGCGTTTCAGTTGGAAAGCGTTTAGGGAGATGATCTAAATGGAAGCATATTTTGATAATTCGGCTACGACTAAAGTTCTGGAGCCGGTAAAAGAAATTGTAATAAAAACAATGATGGAGGATTATGGAAATCCATCTTCCAAGCATAAAAAAGGACTGGATGCGGAACGGTATATCAAAGAAGCGGCTGAAACCATAGCGGGAACTTTAAAGGTAGCTGCAAAGGAGATTGTTTTTACATCCGGTGGTTCCGAGTCCAACAATATGGCTATTATTGCGACTGCTATGGCCAATAAACGGGCAGGAAACCATATTATCAGTACTGGGATTGAACACGCTTCCGTATACAATCCACTTGCCTTTCTGGAAGCGCAGGGATTTCGGGTGACCTATCTTTCTGTTGACGGACAGGGACATATTAACTTAGAAGAACTGGAAGAAGCAATCTGCCCTGAGACAATTCTGGTTTCCATCATGTATGTAAACAATGAAATCGGTGCCATTGAACCAGTGGAAGCCATTTCCAAAATTATAAAGAAGAAAAACCCCAATATTTTATTTCATGTAGATGCCATACAGGCTTATGGAAAGCTTTTAATCCGGCCAAAAAGCCAGGGGATTGATCTGCTTTCTGTAAGTGCCCATAAAATTCATGGCCCGAAAGGGATCGGTTTTTTATACATTGACAAGAAGGTCAGGATAATACCTATGATTTATGGCGGAGGACAGCAGAGAGGAATGCGCTCCGGTACTGAGAATGTACCCGGTATTGCCGGTTTAGCTGCTGCAGCAAACTATATGTATACCAGTCACAGGGAGAAAATCCGGGGAATCATAGAGCTTAAGGATTATATGATTGACAGACTGTCAGAAATAGAGGGAGTAACCATAAACAGCTTAAAAGGAGAATTGTCGGCACCTCAGATTGTCAGCGCAAGTTTTATGGGCATCCGCAGTGAAGTACTCCTTCATGCACTGGAAGAGAAAGAGATCTATGTATCTTCCGGGTCCGCCTGTTCCTCCAATCATACGGCTGTCAGCGGAACCTTAAAAGGGATAGGCTTAAGACAAGAGCTTCTTGATTCCACTTTAAGATTCAGCTTCGGAATTTTTAATACAAGGGAAGAAGTGGACTACTGCATCGAAACCTTAAAGGAGTTGCTGCCTGTACTCAGACGGTATCAGAGAGGTTAGATGGGTTTTTACAAAGAAAGGACAACAGATGCAATATCAATCATTTTTAATTAAATATGCAGAAATCGGTGTGAAGGGAAAAAACCGTTTCTTATTTGAGGATGCCCTTGTGGCACACATCCGTCACGCTTTAAAGAGACTGGATGGAGATTTTATTGTTTCAAAGGAATCCGGACGTATCTATGCCACAGCAGAATCAGAATATGATTTTGATGAAGTCGTTGAATCGCTGAGCCGTATATTCGGTATCGCAGCGATCTGCCCTATGGTTCAGGTGGAAGATAACGGTTATGAAGATTTGAAGCAGCAGGTTTTATCTTATGTGGACCAGTATTATGAGGATAAGCAATTCACATTTAAAGTGAATGCAAGAAGAGGAAATAAACGATATCCGGTGAACTCAGAACAGATTAACCGGGATTTGGGGGAAGTGATTCTTCATACATTCCCGGAGACGAAGGTTGATGTTCATAAACCGGAAGTTATGCTTCATGTAGAAGTCAGAAATAAAATTAATATATATTCCAAAATCATTCCAGGACCGGGAGGAATGCCGGTAGGAACCAACGGAAAAGCCATGCTTCTGTTATCAGGAGGCATTGACAGTCCGGTAGCCGGTTATATGATTGCCAAGAGAGGTGTCAAAATTGACGCCGTCTATTTCCATGCTCCGCCATATACCAGCGAACGGGCGAAGGAAAAGGTAATTGACCTTGCAAAGCTGGTATCAAGGTATTCAGGACCTGTTCACCTTCATATTGTGAATTTTACTGACATTCAGCTTTATATTTATGATAAATGCCCTCACGAGGAACTTACGATCATCATGAGACGGTATATGATGCGGATTGCAGAGCATCTGGCAGGAGAAGCCGGAGCCCAGGCACTGATTACAGGAGAAAGTATCGGCCAGGTGGCTTCTCAGACCATGCAGTCCCTGGCAGCCACTGACGCAGCCTGCACGATCCCTGTATTCCGTCCGGTAATTGGTTTTGATAAACAGGAGATTGTTGATGTATCGGAAAAGATCGGAACTTACGAGACCTCAGTGCTTCCTTTTGAAGACTGCTGTACCATCTTTGTTGCAAAACATCCTGTTACGAAGCCCAGCATTAAGATGATTGAGCGGTCAGAGGAAAAACTGGAAGAAAAGATTGATGAGCTGGTTGAGACGGCCATTCGCACTGTAGAAAAAGTCTGGTGTTAAAGAAAAAAATGGGGTCCGGCTCCTTTTTAAAAGGACGGATCCCATTTCTAACATAGTTCTTAATCCAGTTAATCTACAATATATGGAGATAAAATGTTTAAGATTTCATCGACAGCACTTTCGGAATGAATGTTTAAATCAATCGGCTTGGATAAATCCAGGCTGAAAATACCCATAATAGATTTTGCATCAATCACATATCTGCCGGAAACAAGATCAAAGTCTGTATCAAATTTTGTCAGATCATTTACGAAAGATTTTACTTTGTCGATGGAATTTAAAGATATACGAACTGTTTTCATGTGAAAAACCTCCTTGCGTGAGCTCTTTTATTAATCAGGGAACCGCCCCCTTTTTCACTTCAATACTACTGATTTATTGTATAAAAGTCAATGGTAATTTTACATGAAAATACTGAAAATTTAAGCATTATTTAGATAGGAGAAAATAAAATGAGAAAGGCAGCCCTGCATAACCTTGGATGCAAGGTAAATTCATATGAAACAGAAGCGATGCAGCAGCTTTTGGAAAGCGCAGGCTATGAGATTGTTCCGTTTGCAGAGGGAGCAGACGTTTATATTATCAATACCTGCTCTGTTACAAACATTGCAGACCGGAAATCAAGACAGATGCTGCACCGGGCCAAGAAGATGAATCCCGGCGCAGTTGTTGTTGCAGCCGGCTGTTATGTCCAGGCAGCGGGTGAAGAACTGAAAAAAGATGAAGCTGTGGATTTAGTGATAGGAAATAATAAGAAGACAGAGCTGGTATCCATTCTGGAAGATTACTTTGCACAGAATAAAGCGGCGGAGGAAGAAACGGTAATTGACATCAGCCATACCACTGAATATGAGAACCTTTCCATCAGCCGGCCGGGCGATCACACAAGGGCATTTGTGAAGGTACAGGACGGATGCAACCAGTTTTGCAGTTATTGTATCATTCCCTTCACCAGAGGCCGCGTCAGAAGCAGAAAACCCCAGGAAGTGGTGGAAGAGATCAGAAGGCTGGCAGCCCTTGGATATGAGGAAGCTGTTTTAACCGGAATCCATTTAAGCTCTTACGGCATGGATTTTCCGGAACAGGAGCGAATCGGCCTGCTGGATTTAATTATAAAGGTACATGAGATTCCGCAAATCAGACGGATCCGCCTGGGTTCTCTGGAGCCAAGGATTATAACGGAAGAATTTGCAGGTACTCTTGCAGGTCTTGAAAAAATCTGCCCTCATTTTCATTTGTCACTGCAAAGCGGCTGTGATGCGACTTTAAAGCGCATGAACCGGAAATATACGACGAAAGAATATTTAAAGGGCTGTGAACTGCTCCGCAGTGCATTTAAGAATCCTGCGATTACAACCGATATCATAGTAGGGTTTCCAGGAGAAACCAAAGAAGAGTTTGAAACAACCAGAGAGTATTTAAAAAAGCTGCAGTTTTACGAAATGCATGTGTTTAAATATTCTGTCAGGAATGGAACCAGAGCTGCAGATATGCCGGACCAGATCCCGGAATCTGTGAAGGCGGAGCGAAGCAGTGAACTTCTTTCTCTGGAACAGGAGATGTCACTTTCCTACCGGAAATCCCATCTGGGCAGCCAGACTGAAGTGCTGATGGAAGAGGAATATGAGACGGATGGAAAGCGCTATATTATCGGTCATACGAAAGAATATATAAAAGCAGCAGTCCCTTTTGAAGAAGGCATAAAAGGCAAGGTGGTAAAGGGAACTTTATGGAAAATGCTGACAGATGAGGTTATATTTTTAAAATGTTAAGAGACAAAAATTATTTTTGTCTTGCCGAATCCATGATTATGGTTTAAAATAAAGGAGAACAGTTAAAGGACGTGAGAAACATGGGCGATATTCATAATACACAATTTTTTAAAGCAGTCCAGGAAAATAAGCTGGACGTAAGTCAGGTACTGGAACAGGTTTATATTGCCCTCACAGAAAAAGGCTATAATCCGGTTAACCAGATTGTGGGGTATATTATGTCAGGTGATCCTACCTATATCACCAGCCATAAGAATGCCAGAAGTCTGATCATGAAAGTGGAGCGGGACGAGATTCTGGAAGAACTGATGCGGGTATATATTGACACGATGTTAAAGTAATGACGCCGTTAGACGTCAGTCGGTCAGGTATCAACTCTATAAGACCTTTGCAATGCGTTACAGCTGTCAGATGAAGTGGAAAGAGGCGGAGTCTGACAGTTAGTTTTTTATCTAGTTGGCTGCGAACCAGCTTTGTTTTGCTGCATATTTTTTCCTAAGGACATACCTTTATGTCCAAAAAGCATGGACAAGAAAGAGGTAATTATGAGGATCATGGGACTTGATTACGGTTCTAAAACTGTGGGAGTTGCAGTTTCCGACTTACTGGGTATAACCGCCCAGGGCGTGGAGACAATTACGAGAGAAGAAGAAAATAAACTGAGAAGAACCTGTGCCCGGATCGAAGAACTGATTCAGGAATATGAGATTGAAACAATTGTTTTGGGTTATCCTAAGAATATGAATAATACGGCTGGCGACAGAGCAAAAAAGACAGAAGAATTTAAGGATATGCTTACCCGCCGGACAGGGCTTCCTGTAATTTTGTGGGACGAGAGACTGACTACGGCCGCTTCTGAGAGAATTTTAATGGAAAGCGGTGTGAGACGGGAAAACCGGAAAGCCGTGATTGATAAGGTGGCAGCAGGACTGATCCTGCAGGGCTATTTAGACAGTTTAAAACGGGAGACAGGCAATGAACAGTGAAGAGAGAAAAATTACCCTGACCAATGACGAAGGGGAAGAAATTGTTTTATATGTTTTAGAAGAAACCAGAATTAATGGTATGAATTATCTGTTGGTAACTGATTCCACAGATGAGGATGAAGAAGGAGAATGTTACATCTTAAAAGACATGTCAAAGCAGAATGAAGAAGAAGCTTTGTATGAATTTGTTGAGGATGATAACGAGATAGATTATTTATTTAAAATATTTTCCGAACTGCTTGACGGAGCGGATGTGGATATTGAAAAATGATGGTAAGTGGTTGAGGGACTGTTATATGGAACAGGAAGTTTTTAAAGATATGCTTCGAAAAAAAGGACTCAAGGTGACCAATCAGCGCATGCTGGTACTGGAACTCATGGCTGAGCGTCCGGGAGAACATCTGACTGCAGAGGAGATCTATGATCTGGCCAGACAGAGCTGTCCGGAGATAGGACTTGCCACGATTTACAGAACTGTACAGGTGCTGGTGGATTTATCAGTGATAGATAAGGTCAGCTTTGACGATGGATTTGCCCGCTATGAACTGGGGGGCTTTAATCGTGAGTCCGGACACCACCACCACCATGCCATTTGCAGCCGATGCCAAAAAGTATTTTCTTTTAAAGGCGACCTTTTAGATACTCTGGAACAGGCACTTCTTGATACAGAGGGGTTTATGGTAACAGATCATGAAGTGAAACTTCACGGGTACTGCAGGGAATGCCGGGAGAAAATGGAAGAAGATCAGGACGGGAAATAATAAAACGGAGGTAAAAGATTGAAGAAACAAGACAGCAACGCGAAAGTAAAAATCATTCCCTTAGGAGGAATGGAGCAGATTGGTATGAATATCACTGCTTTTGAATACGAGGACAGCATCATTGTTGTGGACTGCGGACTGGCATTCCCTACTGATGATATGCTTGGAATCGACCTGGTAATCCCGGATGTTTCCTATTTAAAACAGAATATAAACAAAGTTAAGGGATTTGTCATCACCCATGGACATGAGGATCATATTGGGGCCCTGCCATATATTTTAAGGGATATCAATGTACCTGTATACGGAACAAAGCTGACGATAGGACTTATTGACAATAAGCTAAAAGAGCATAACCTGTTAAAAAACACAAAGAGAAAAGTGATCAAACACGGACAGTCCATTAACCTGGGATGTTTCCGCATTGAGTTCATAAAGACGAACCACAGCATCGCCGATGCTTCCGCCCTTGCCATATTCTCTCCGGCAGGAGTAATTTTACACACCGGTGATTTTAAGATTGATTACACACCTGTATTTGGAGAGCCTGCTGATCTGGAGCGGTTTGCAGAGCTGGGGAAAAAGGGTGTTCTGGCTATGCTTTGTGACAGTACCAATGCAATCAGACCAGGATTTACGCCATCTGAGAAGACCGTAGGAAAGTCTTTTGATAACATATTCGCTGATCATAAGAACAACCGTATCATTGTAGCAACCTTTGCTTCCAATGTAGACAGAGTGCAGCAGGTTATCAATTCGGCTGCAAAATACGGACGTAAGGTTGTTGTGGAAGGCCGCAGTATGGTTAATGTAATTGGTACTGCAAGTGAACTGGGATATATTAATATACCGGAAGGAACCCTGATTGATATTGACCAGCTGAAAAATTATCCGGATGAGCAGACCGTGCTCATTACCACCGGAAGTCAGGGCGAATCCATGGCAGCTCTTTCACGAATGGCAGGCAGTACCCATAAGAAGATTTCAATTAAACCGAATGATGTGATCATTTTAAGTTCCCATCCTATACCTGGTAACGAAAAAGCGGTCTCTAAGGTAGTGAACGAACTGTCCATGAAAGGCGCAGAGGTTATTTGTGAAGATACACATGTTTCCGGGCATGCGTGCCAGGAGGAAATTAAACTGATGTATGCCCTGGTACGTCCCCAATACGCAATTCCGGTACATGGAGAATATCGTCACCTTATGGCACAGAAAAATCTGGTTCAGGCTATGGGAATTCCCAAAGAAAATATCGTCATCATGTCATCGGGAGATGTGGTGGAGCTGGGACAGGAATCCTGCAAAATCGTGGATCATGTCCAGTCCGGAGGCATTCTGGTGGATGGACTTGGTGTTGGTGACGTAGGCAATATCGTTTTAAGAGACAGACAGAATCTGGCTCAGAACGGAATTATTGTGGTAGTGCTGACTTTAGAAAAGTATTCCAATCAGCTTCTTGCAGGACCTGACATCGTATCCAGAGGATTTGTATATGTAAGAGAATCTGAGGATCTGATGGAAGAGGCGAGAACCATTGTGAATGATGCAGTACAGGACTGCCTGGAACGCAAGATTAACGACTGGGGTAAAATTAAGAATATCATCCGGGACAGCTTAAGCGATTTCCTCTGGAAGCGCATGAAACGTAATCCCATGATTCTGCCGATTATTATGGAGGTTTAGGAGTTTTTCATTAACTCCTGCCTTTAAGGCGAAAGGAATGGATTGTTATGAGCCGGACAACCAATGAGATAAACAAAATAACAGGAGCGATTATTGCCATCTCTTCCAGACTTATTATTTTTGCGCTGGTTATACTGCTGCTGTATGAAGGAGTGACCAGAGGCTATGAGTTTGGGCATGAGATATTCTATGCATCCGCAATGGAACAAAGTCCAGGGCAGGATAAGAGTATCACGGTGGAAAAAGGGGCATCAGCCGTCCAGGTAGCCAGGCTTTTAAAGGGCAGCGGCTTAATTGCCAATGAATATTCCTTTATCATTCAGGCTGAGTTCTTTGATTATAAAGTAAATCCGGGAATCTATACATTTAACACTTCCATGACCTCCAAGGAGATCCTTCAGATGATGAATGATAATACCGGGGAAAAGAAAGAGAAACAATGATTGTTAACGACAGGATAACGGAATATATTAAATCTCTGGAGACGGACCGGAACGGACTTCTTACAGAGATTGGAGAAAGGGCAAGAAAAAACGGGGTTCCGGTCATAAGAGAAGAGACCGCAGCCTTTTTACAGACAATGACTGCCGCCATGCAGCCTCAGGCGATTTTAGAGGTAGGAACAGCCGTTGGCTATTCTGCCCTTCTGATGGCCGGGGTCATGCCCCGTAACTGCCATATTACTACTATAGAAAAATATGAGAAGAGAATTCCGGAAGCGAAGTCTAACTTTGAAAGAGCCGGAGAAACGGATCGCATTACCCTGTACGAAGGGGATGCCGAGGAGGTATTAGAGGGGCTTAGCGGCCCCTTTGACCTTGTCTTTTTAGATGCCGCCAAGGGTCAGTATTTAGTCTGGCTACCAAGAATTCTTGAACTTTTAAGGCCGGGCGGAATGCTGATTTCAGACAATGTTCTCCAGGACGGTGATATTATAGAATCCCGCTATGCAGTGGATCGGCGCAACCGGACCATTCATGGGCGGATGCGGGAATATTTGTTTGAGTTAAAGCATTGTGACCAGCTTATTACATCGGTGGTTCCAATTGGAGACGGAATTACTGTCAGCATTTTAAAAGAGAAGTACGAGAGAGGAGTTTCATGAGAAAGACCGAACTTTTGATTCCGGCAGGCAGCCTGGAAGTGTTAAAAACCGCAGTGGTTTACGGTGCAGATGCTGTCTATATCGGAGGAGAAGCCTTTGGACTGCGTGCCAAGGCAAAAAACTTCACAAATGACGATATCCGGGAAGGAATTGCCTTTGCCCACGACCGCGGGGTAAAAGTCTATATCACAGCCAATATTCTGGCACATAACGATGATCTTTCCGGAGTAGAGGAATATTTTAACGAATTAAAGGAAATCAGACCGGATGCGGTGATTATTTCCGATCCGGGTGTATTCGCTATTGCAAAACGGGTAATTCCTGATATGGAACTTCACATCAGTACCCAGGCGAACAACACAAATTACGGAACCTATCTGTTCTGGCACCAGCTGGGAGCAAAACGTGTGGTATCAGCCAGGGAGCTTTCCCTTGCTGAGATTAAGGAAATCCGGGAAAAAATTCCTGAAGATCTGGAAATTGAAAGCTTTATACACGGAGCCATGTGCATGTCCTATTCCGGCCGCTGCTTACTGAGCAATTTTATGACGGGAAGAGATGCAAACCAGGGCGCCTGCACCCATCCCTGCAGATGGAAATACTCCCTAGTAGAAGAAAAACGTCCGGGTGAATATATGCCGGTTTATGAAAATGAGCGGGGGACATACATCTTTAATTCCAAGGATTTGTGCATGATTGAGCATATTCCGGAGATGATGGATGCGGGGATCGACAGCTTTAAGATCGAAGGACGTATGAAAACGGCTCTTTATGTGGCGACGGTGGCGAGAACCTACCGGAAAGCCATTGATGATTATAACAAAGATCCTGAGCTTTATAAAGCAAATATGGACTGGTACCGGTCTGAAATCGGAAAATGTACCTACAGGGAGTTTACAACCGGATTTTATTTTGGAAAGCCTGATGAGACGACTCAGATCTACGACAATAATACCTATGTAAAAAATTACACCTATTTGGGAACGGTAGAGGCTGCTGATGAGAGAGGGTATGCAAGAATCGAGCAGAAGAACAAATTCACGGTGGGAGAGACCATTGAGGTCATGAAGCCTGACGGAAGTAATCTGGAAGTAAAAGTCAAAGGCATATGGAATGAAGATGGAGAAGCACAGGAAAGTGCACCTCACTCCAGGCAGATTCTTTTTGTCCATCTTGATGCTGAGGTGGAACCATACGACATTCTGCGCAGAAGTGAAATAGAATAGATTGATTGTGAGATTTTAAGCACTGTCCGGCATGGCAGGTTAAGCAGCCGGATGGTGTTTTTCTTTTCCGGCTAAATCTGGTGGTTGTTGTAGAAACTGCCATATTGTGGTATGCTATAAAATGGACGTACAGAAACACAAATTTAGAAGTTAGCAGAGCGGAGGCTTACTTATGATATGGATTTTGTGGCTCACAGCTGTTTTATGTGTGGTTTATTATATTATCATTGCTGTTTATTCAGGCTTAGCCACTTCTTTTTCCCTGATCTGGCTGTTTATTGCAGCTCTATGCATGATTTTGACAGGTGGTTGGGAAGCCTATATAAGGCATAAGGATAAAGTCCCTTTGTGGGTTCCGGTTTCCGTTGTAACCATGTGCTGCACCGGAATCCTGGTGTTTGCAGTGGTTGAGATCCTGGTATTTACAGGAGTGGCTGCCGGTGACACATCGAATCTGGACTATGTGATTGTTCTTGGGGCGAAAGTAAAGGAAACAGGGATCACAAAATCCTTAAAAAAACGCCTGGATAAGGCAGTGGAATATGTAGATAAAAATCCGGGAACGATTCTTGTTTTATCCGGTGCCAGGGGAGAAGATGAGCCGGTTGCCGAGGCCGAGGCCATGAGGGATTATCTGGTTTATAACGGCGTAAGGGAAGAACAGCTTATTTTGGAGACCCGTTCCCACAGTACAGTAGAGAATATTGCTTACAGCCGGGTAGCCATTGAAGAGGATCAGGCAAAGAAAAAAGCCCGCAGGCTGAACAGTCCGGGAATTGTGGTTCCGGGGGCATTTGAAGAGGTACCGGATAAACCTATAAGAGTTGGGGTACTGACCAGTGATTTTCATGTATTCCGTGCACAGCAGATTGCTAAAAAGTGGGGAATTCCTGATATTTATGGGATATCCTGCGGGTCAGATCCCGTTCTTTTTATACATTTTTGCGTCAGGGAATGCGCGGCTATATTAAAAGATAAATTAGTGGGCAATATGTAATTAATACAGAATTTGCAGGAGGAAGAAACAATATATGAATCAATTAAAAAAACTTGCAGCCTATGAGGTTGTGGAGGAAAAAGAAATTGTGGAGTTAAACGCGACCGGGTGCGTACTTCATCATAAAAAAAGCGGAGCCAGAATTTTCATCATACCTTGTGACGACGAGAACAAGGTATTTAACATTGGATTCAGGACTCCACCCAGGGACAGCACAGGAGTGGCACACATTCTGGAACACAGTGTTTTATGCGGCTCCGACAAGTTTCCTGTTAAGGACCCCTTTGTGGAGTTGGTAAAAGGCTCCCTTAACACATTCTTAAATGCCATGACTTATCCGGATAAAACCGTATACCCGGTTGCCAGCTGCAATGAAAAGGATTTTCATAACCTGATGAATGTTTATATGGATGCGGTACTTCATCCAAATATTTATAAAGAAGAGAAAATCTTTATGCAGGAAGGCTGGCATTATGAGCTGGAAGATAAAGACTCCGATTTAATCTATAACGGAGTGGTTTACAATGAAATGAAGGGTGCTTTTTCCTCACCGGAAGAGGTTCTTGACCGTTTTACCAGAAAGGTGCTTTTCCCGGATAACTGCTATGGCCAGGAATCTGGCGGAGATCCAGCTTTTATCCCTGACTTAACCTATGAGGATTTTTTGAATTTTCACAGAAAGTATTACCACCCTTCTAACAGCTATATCTATCTATACGGTGATATGGATATGGAAGAAAAACTTATATGGCTGGATGAAACGTATTTAAGCCATTATGACCAGACAGAGGTTGATTCCAGGATTGTGAGACAGAAACCGTTTGAACATCCGGTGCAGGATGAGACTTACTATTCCATAACAGAAGGAGAATCGGAAGAGAACGCCACTTATCTTTCCATTAATACCGTGGTAGGAACTGATCTGGATCCCAAACTGTATATAGCATTCCAGATTCTTGAGTACACGCTTCTTGATGCGCCGGGAGCCCCATTAAAACAGGCGCTTATTGATGCTGGAATCGGTCAGGATATCCTTGGCGGTTATGACAGCGGCATTTTGCAGCCATATTTTACGGTAATTGCTAAAAATGCAAACAGAGAGCAGCTGGGAGAGTTCCTTGCAGTTGTGAAGGGAACTTTGAGAAAACTTGCCGATGAAGGCATTAACAAAAAGAGTTTAAAGGCTGGTATGAATTATTACGAATTCCGTTATCGGGAAGCAGATTACGGTTCGGCACCAAAGGGACTGATGTATGGTCTTCAGTGCATGGACAGCTGGCTTTACGACGGTGATCCCATGATGCACTTACAGTACCAGGCGACCTTTGATTATCTAAAAAAGGTTGTGGATGACGGCTATTTTGAACAGCTGATCAGAGAGTATTTGCTTGATAATCCGTTTGAAGCAGTACTGACTGTCAGCCCGAAAAAGAACTTGACAGCAGAGGAAGATGCAAAGACAGCCAGAAAGCTTGCAGCATATAAGGATTCTCTTTCAGAAGAGGAGATCACCCGTTTTATTGACCAGACAAAAGCATTAAGAGAATATCAGGAAAACCCGTCTCCACAGGAAGATTTAGAAAAGATTCCCATGCTCTCCAGAGAGGATATCAGCAGAGAACCGGAGGAGATTATCTGGGAAGAAAAGGAAGTCCATGGAGTTAAGGTAATTCATCATGAGATGTTCAGTTCCGGAATCGGCTACTTAAAAGTGCTGTTTGATACGTCGGTTCTTCCCATGGAGGACCTGCCTTATGTGGGATTTTTAAAATCTCTGCTTGGATATGTTAACACTGAAAACTATACTTACGGAGATTTAGCCAGTGAGATTCATTTAAACAGCGGCGGTGTCAGCTTTAGTGTCACCTCTTATCCTGATTTTAAGAACAGAGGCCAGTTTAAAGGTTATTTTATGGCAAGTGCCAGAGTACTCTATGATAAGATTGATTTTGGATTCTCTATTTTAAATGAAATCCTGACCCGTTCTCTCTTAGATGACGAAAAGAGGGTGGGAGAGGTAATCAGTGAAACCAGATCCAGGGCAAGAATGAAACTGGAGGGTGCCTGCCACTCGGCAGCAGTGGCGAGAGCCACATCCTACTTTTCTCCTGCTGCTTATTTTAATGATATGACAGGCGGAATCGGTTATTATGAGTTTTTAGAAAAACTGGAGAAGGAGTATGCGGCTGATAAGAAAACGTTTATTGCCAGATTTCAGTCTGTGGTGAAAAAACTCTTCACTACAGGCAATATGCTGGTAAGCTATACGGCAGATCAGGAAGGCTATTCCCTTCTTCCCGATGCGATGAAAAAGCTGACGGATGGACTGCCTGCAGGAGACGATAAGCGGTATTCTTTCATATATCCGTCAGGTAACAGAAACGAAGGTTTTACAACCGCGTCTCAGGTTAACTATGTGGCAAGGTGCGGAACCTTTGCTGGTACAGGATTGGAATATACAGGAGCATTAAAGATATTAAAAGTCATTTTAAGCTATGATTACCTTTGGATTAATCTGCGTGTCAAGGGAGGAGCTTATGGCTGTATGAGCGGATTCGGACGCTCTGGCGAAGGGTATTTTGCTTCCTACCGGGATCCTAATTTAAAAGAGACAAAACGGATCTATGAAGGCGTTGTGGAATATTTGGAAAACTTCCAGGTGGAAGACCGGGATATGACCAAATACGTAATCGGAACCATCAGTGACATGGATGTGCCTTATCCGCCGTCTACCAAAGGAAACCGCGGTCTGTCCGCCTATTTATCAAATGTGAGCAGAGAGATGATGGAAAAAGAGCGGGAAGAAGTATTAAACGCAACACAGGAAGACATCAGAAACCTGGCTCCTATTGTAAAAGCGGTATTAAGTACCGGCAGTCTCTGTGTCATCGGCAATGAAGAAAAAATCACAGCGGAAAGTTCCATGTTTGCAGAGACAAAGAACTTGTTCCACTCATAACACAAAGGAGAATCTATATGGATCATAATTATAAATCTGGCTTCGTTTCTTTAATCGGGCGCCCAAACGTGGGAAAATCTACCCTGATGAATCATTTAATCGGGCAGAAGATTGCCATTACCTCTGACAAGCCGCAGACAACAAGAAACAAGATTCAGACCGTTTATACGGATGACAGGGGACAGATTATATTCCTTGATACTCCGGGCATCCACAAGGCAAAAAACAAGCTGGGAGAATATATGGTAAATGTGGCAGAGCACACGTTAAAGGAAGTGGACGTAGTTCTGTGGCTGGTAGAACCTACCACCTTTATCGGTGCCGGAGAACAGCATATAGCAGAGCAGTTAAATCAGGTAAAAACACCGGTAATTCTGGTCATCAATAAGATTGATACGGTAAAAAACCAGGAAGAGATACTCACGTTCATAAACGCGTATAAGGATATCTGCAAGTTTGCGGAAATCGTTCCGGTATCCGCCTTAAAGGATAAAAATACGGATTTAATGCTGGAGCTGATTTATAAATATCTTCCGGAAGGCCCCCAGTATTACGATGAAGATACCGTGACAGACCAGCCTATGCGCCAGATATCTGCAGAGCTGATCAGAGAAAAGGCGCTCCGGCTTTTAAACGATGAGATCCCTCACGGAATCGCCGTCACAGTGGAAAAGATGAAGGAACGGGACAACAAAATTATGGATATTGAAGCCAATATTATCTGTGAGCGGGAATCCCACAAGGGAATCATCATCGGAAAAGGCGGATCAATGCTAAAGAAGATCGGAAGCGCGGCACGAAGGGAAATTGAAGATCAGCTGGAGATGAAGGTGAATTTACAGCTTTGGGTCAAGGTCCGCAAAGAGTGGCGTGACAGTGAACTGTATATGAAAAATTATGGGTATAGCCAGAAGGATATTTAAAAGCGGTGGTTAACATTGAGGGAAACAGAGAAACTGACGGGGATGGTAATTAAGGTATCTCCGGTAGGAGAGATGGATAAGCGTCTTGTGATACTGACCAGGGAAAGAGGGAAGATCACCGCATTTGCCAGAGGTGCAAGAAGGCCCGGCAATCCGTTCATGGCGGTGAGCAGGCCCTTTGCCTTCGGCCAGTTTTCCCTTTACGCCGGAAGGGATTCCTATACACTGCAGTCTGCGGAGATTTCCAATTACTTTGATGAACTGGCGGCAGATATGGAATGTACCTGCTATGGCTCCTATTTTCTGGAATTTGCCGATTACTATTCCAGGGAAAACATGGAAGGGACCGGACTGTTAAAGCTTTTATACCAGTCAGTAAGGGCTCTTTTAAAGCCTGCTTTAAATAACCAGATGGTTTTACGGATATTTGAACTGAAAGCCATGGTATTAAATGGGGAATATACCGAGAGGCCGCCGCGGCAGGTCAGTGACTCGGCTAATTATGCCTGGGAGTATGTGATCGGTTCCCCCATAGAGCATTTATATACCTTTACCTTAACGGAACCGGTGCTAATAGAATTCTCCCGTTGTGTGGAAATCAATAAAAAGCGGTACGTAGACCGTGAGTTTCATTCTCTGGAGATTTTGAAGACGATGATGGGGAGTAAAGTATTGAAATGACAGGCAGCATTTGGTATAATGCTCTCATATGTGCCAATGCAGGAGGAATTTGGATGAAAAAATGGAAAGCGGTTCTGACTGCCCTGCTGGCAGCAGGCATGCTGACAGGATGTCTTGGGAATGGCGGCGGCAGCACCTTGAATTCAGAGAGCAGCAGAATCTATGTAACAGAAGAAGGGACATTTCAGACTGCTACGGTGGAATCTTATGTACAGCAGGATTATTACAATGGGGATGAACTGAAAACATTTCTGGAAGAAGCAGTTTCTCAATATAACGGGGCAAACGGGCAGAACCAGGTAACCTTAGACTCCTGCACACTGGATAACGGAACAGCCAAAATGATGTTCCATTATGCATCTCCGGATGCACTGATTGGATTTACAACCCAGTATGAAGACAAAGAAAATCAGGTAGAGTCCATTGCAGTCGATAAACTGTCTGAAGTTTATGGCCAGAGTGAATCAGAGGGAGTGACCTTTATAAAAGCAGATGGTAAAAAAGCGGATCAAAAGGCAGTATCCAAAAGAGGAGAGAGCCAGACGGTTGTTGTAACATCAGCCAATCCCGTAACCATACAGACCCAGGGAAGGATTCTGTTTGTTTCAGACAATGTGGTGATAAAGGACAGTCATACTGTACAGACAACAAAGGGAAAAAGCTACATTATTTTTAAATAAGAGAGGTTAAGATCATGGAAAAGACAATGGAAAAGATAGTGGGACTGGCAAAGTCAAGGGGATTCGTATATCCAGGCTCTGAAATTTACGGAGGTCTTGCAAATACCTGGGATTACGGCAATCTGGGAGTGGAATTAAAGAATAACGTAAAGAAAGCCTGGTGGCAGAAATTTATTCAGGAAAGTCCCTATAACGTAGGTGTGGACTGCGCAATCCTGATGAATTCCCAGACCTGGATCGCTTCCGGCCACTTAGGCGGATTTTCCGATCCTCTTATGGACTGTAAGGCATGTAAGGAACGTTTCCGCGCAGATAAGCTGATTGAAGATTATATGGGTGAACATGGAATTACCATCGAAGGCTCCGTAGACGCATGGTCTCAGGAAGAGATGAAAAAGTACATCGATGAAAAAAATATCTGCTGCCCAAGCTGCGGAAAGCATGACTTTACCGATATCCGCCAGTTTAACTTAATGTTCAAGACCTTTCAGGGAGTTACTGAGGATGCAAAGAATACTGTTTATTTAAGACCTGAGACAGCTCAGGGTATCTTCGTAAACTTTAAGAATGTTCAAAGAACCTCCCGTAAGAAGATTCCTTTTGGCATCGGACAGATTGGTAAGTCTTTCCGTAATGAGATCACTCCTGGAAACTTTACCTTCCGTACCAGAGAATTTGAGCAGATGGAGCTGGAATTCTTCTGTGAACCGGATACAGATTTAGAGTGGTTTGCTTACTGGAAAGAGTTCTGCATCAGCTGGTTGAAGAATTTAGGCATCAAAGATGATGAGATGCGCGTCAGAGACCATGAGAAGGAAGAACTTTCCTTCTACAGCAAGGCAACCTCTGATATTGAATTTTTATTCCCCTTCGGCTGGGGTGAATTATGGGGAATTGCAGACAGAACCGATTATGACTTAACCCAGCATCAGAATACTTCCGGTCAGGACTTAACCTATTTTGATGACGATAAGAAGGAGCGTTATATTCCATATGTAATCGAGCCTTCTCTGGGAGCTGACCGTGTGACGCTTGCGTTCCTTTGTGCTGCATACGATGAGGAAGAGATCGCAGAGGGTGATGTACGTACAGTTCTTCATTTCCACCCGGCTATTGCTCCGGTAAAGATTGGTGTTCTTCCATTATCCAAGAAATTAAATGAAGGCGCAGAGAAAGTATTTGACGAGCTGCGCAGATATTATAACTGTGAATTTGATGACAGAGGAAACATTGGAAAGCGTTACAGAAGACAGGATGAGATTGGTACTCCGTTCTGCATTACCTATGATTTTGATTCAGAAGAAGATCACGCAGTAACAGTCCGTGACCGTGATACCATGGATCAGGTCAGAGTTCCGATTGCAGAACTTAAGAGCTACTTCGAAGATAAGTTCCATTTCTAAAAACAGAATCCGGGAGAGAATCTATGATGAGATTTTCTTCCGGATTTTTTATATGAATTGCTGTCGCTAGTTCTGCTTATCAGAATCTCTTTTCGTCCAGTGAACTGTATCCGGCTGGTGGACAACCGGAGCATAGATACAATAGATTTTCAGAGGGCGGTCTCCGGTATTGATCAGATTATGCCATGTGTTGGCAGGAATCAAAATGGCACAGCCATTGTCTACGGATTTGGTATAAAGAAGGTCATACGGACTGTTACCCATACAGATCATACCATCTCCGTCTGTAACACAGATATACTGATCTTCATTCGGGTGATTTTCCACACCTACTTCATAACCTGCAGGAATACTCATTAAAGTAAGCTGCATATGTTTTCCTGTCCATCTTGTTGTCCGGAAGGAAGGATTTCTTAAAGTATCATGATTGATATTAAGAATGAGAGGGGAAGGTCCGTAGTCATTGGCATCCCAGGAATAGTAGGAGCTGTGATGACAGGTGAAATTGCATATGAAATTACAGTCAGACATTATGGGATCACTCTTTTCTAGTATGCTGTAATATATCATATGGTACGATATTGTTAAGTGACAACAGGATCAGAGAAACAAAAAAGCCGCAGGAGGAAAATCCAGTCGGATCATCCGGCCCTGCGGCAGTTTCGTTATCTCTGTCCTTTGTCGTATGGAATTCCCTCCGCTTTTGGAGCCTGGGAATTTCTTGAAGTAAAGACAAGTACGATTAAAGTGATGATATAAGGAACCATTTTGTAGAAATAGCTGGGAATTCCAAGGGCACTTAAGAACGGAATTCCGGAATATGAGGAAGCCACCGCTTTCATCAGTCCGAAGAAGAGAGAGCAGAGCATGATATTTACCGGTTTCCACTGACCGAAGATTAATACCGCAAGAGCCAGGAATCCGTATCCTGCCACATCGGCATTAAAGTTAGTGGAGGTGGGAACTACAAATACCAGACCTCCAAGACCGCCTAAAGCTCCTGAAATTAAAACTCCCGCATACTGCATCTTGTAAACATTAATTCCTGCAGAATCTGCTGCCTGGGGGTGTTCTCCGCATGCACGAAGTCTTAAACCGAATCGGGTGCGGTAAAGCACAACGGCTGATAAAATAAAGATTAAGATTCCCACGTATGTGGTAATATAGGCGTTCTGGAATAAAAGGGGTCCGATAAACGGAATGCTTCCCAGAACAGGTACCGAGATGATACGGAAGGTATTGTTAAACGGAACCTGCTGCACACCCTGGATAACACGGGCAACGAAAATGGCAAATGCAGGTGCGAACATGTTTAAAGCAGTACCGCTGATTACCTGGTTTGATTTCATGTTGATGGATGCATAAGCATGGAACAGTGAGAATACCATTCCGGTACCCATGGATATTAATATGGCAATAATCAGCTGCAGCTGTCCGCTCATACTGCTGCCTGTAAAATTAAGAAACAGGATTCCGGTAAATGCTCCCATGGTCATAATACCTTCCAGAGCGATGTTAATAATGCCGCTTCGCTCCGAGAACATGGCTCCAAGAGCAACGATCATGAGAGGAATCATAAAATACATGGTCTGCTGAAAAATGAAATAAATAACACTCATGATTTCGTTCCTCCTTTCTCAGTTTCGCCTGACTTTGCATTTTTCTGTCCCATAATCTTTGATATAATAATCTTCACCATAAGGGCAAATGCACTGAAATAGATAATGACTGCTACGATAATATCAATAATTTCCGTAGAAAACTCAAACAGCTGTAAATAAAAGCCCCCTGCGGTTAAGTATGCGATGAAAATACCGGAGAACAGTACACCGATGGGATTGTTTAAGCCAAGGAGTGCAACGGAAATACCGGTAAAGCCTTCGGAAGGCAGCACATCTTTAATCTCAATATGCTTACCGGTTCCTGCAAGGAATAAGAGACCTCCTGCAAGACCTGCAATGGCACCTGCGATTACCATGGAAAGAATAATGCTTTTCTTTTCATTGATACCCGCATATTTGCTGGCATCCCGGTTGAATCCAACGGCCTTCAGCTCATAGCCGAATGTGGTCTTATTTAAAATAACCCATATGAGGATTACAACCAGAATGGCGATAATAATTCCTCCGTTGACACTGGATCCCGGGAAAAGCCTGTCCAGACCCATCTTCGGGATATTTGCGGTAGCAGCCACGTTCTTGGATTCGTTGCGCAGATTGTTAAACAGCGGCTTGTAGCTTTTTGTAATCCAGTTTACCAGGTACATGCCGATGTAGTTCATCATAATAGAAGCAATCACTTCATTCACGTTGTAGTAGGCTTTTAATATACCCGGCACCAGTCCCCACAATGCGCCCAGGATTACGCTTGCCGCCAGGGCTATAATCCAGTGGGCCGGTCCCAGTGATGTCCAGAGAATGCCCACATAGACGGCTCCAAAGCCGCCCACGATAAACTGACCCGGAGTACCGATGTTAAAGAGTCCGGTTTTAAATGCAAATCCTACGGAAAGACCGGTGAGAATAATGGGTGTGGCATAATAAAATACCTGGCCTACGCCTTTGGCGCCGTGGGTAAAGGCTCCTGTTAAAATGGTAGCAAATCCGGGAAGTGCCTGCACCGGATTGCACAGAAACAAGATAATCAGTCCCACAATCAGTCCCAGAATTATGGCGAAAACGGAAGAGAGAATGCCTGTATGATCTTTTATCTGTTTCGGTTTCATAGTGTGCCACCTTCTTTCTTAGCGCCTGCCATATAAAGACCTAATTCCTGAACGTTAATGTTCTCAGGGTCTAAGTCGGCAACGATTCCGCCTTCAAACATGACTAAAATCCGGTCGCTTAAATTCATAACTTCATCTAATTCCAGTGATACCAGTAAAATTGCGGCGCCTGCATCACGCTGCTTTACCAGCTGGTTGTGAATGTATTCGATGGCCCCCACATCCAGTCCTCTGGTAGGCTGTACTGCAAGTAAAATATCCGGCCCTTTTGAGATCTCTCTGGCTACGATTGCCTTCTGCTGGTTACCGCCGGACATGCTGCGGGTAGTGGTAAATGCTCCTTCGCTGCTCCGGATATCATAATTTTCAATCAGCTTCTGTGCATAATCATAGATCTGGTCATTCTTTAAAAATGTACCGCTCTGGAATTCCTTGTCAAAGTACTGCTGAAGAACCAGATTGTATGCCAGGTTATATTCCAGCACCAGACCATGCTTATGCCGGTCTTCCGGAATGTGGGAGAGGCCGTGGGTATTTTTGTAGCGGATACTTTTTTTCGTCATATCCTCACCGTTAATGGAGACCGTACCGGAGTTTGGGTCTGAAATGCCGGTAATTGCATGAATCAGCTCAGTCTGCCCATTGCCGTCAATACCGGCGATACAGACAATTTCGCCTCTTCTTACCTGGAAGGATACATCATGAACCAGCTTTTTGGTCTGTCCCTTATGTTTGGCCTCTACGGATAAGTTCTTTACTTCAAGAACCACTTCACCGGGGGCTGCAGCCTTTTTATTAATGGTTAAGTTCACCTTCCGGCCAACCATCATCTCTGACATCTCTTCCCGTGTGGTATCAGCAACATCTACAGTTCCAATATATTTACCGCGGCGCAGAACGGAACAGCGGTCTGCTACCGCCTTGATTTCGTTGAGCTTATGTGTGATGAACAGGATGGATTTACCTTCCTTTACCAGATCCCGCATGATCTGCATCAGTTCATCAATTTCCTGAGGGGTCAAAACTGCGGTGGGTTCATCAAATATCATGATTTCATTATCACGATAAAGCATTTTTAAGATTTCAACCCTTTGCTGCATTCCAACGGTAATATCTGATATCAGTGCATCAGGGTCTACGAACAGTTTGTATTTTTCACTTAATTCCATTACTTTTTTCCGGGCATCATCCATCTTTAAAAATCCATGTCTGGTGGTTTCCATGCCCAGAACAATATTTTGTAAAACCGTGAAATTCTCCACCAGCTTGAAATGCTGATGCACCATACCGATACCAAGAGCATTGGCATCCAGCGGACCTGTAATTTTTTCTTCATTACCACGAACCCGGATTGAGCCTTTCTCCGGCTGGTATAATCCGAATAAAACACTCATGAGAGTGGATTTGCCTGCTCCGTTTTCTCCCAGGAGGGCGTGTATCTCGCCTTTTTTCAGCTGAAGTGTAATGTCATCATTGGCGATGATACCGGGAAATTCTTTTGTGATATGAAGCATCTCAATAATGTAGTCCATAAAATCCCCCTTACTTCGGTACCTATCTATGGGACCCGGTACCAGGTTAATAAAGTTTTAAACCAAAAAGAAGATGCCGTAAGAGACCAGATCTGTTATGACTGGTGAATCAAACGGCATCTCCTTTCCTTTTTTATGTCAGAATACTGACATTGTGGTATGCCCGAAAGGGCAATACCCCTTCGGATTATTCTACAAAGTTAATTTTTGTTTTTTCAAGCTTTAAGTCTTTGTTCGGATCGTTATTATCCTGAGAAGGCTGTACCAGAGTTACCTTGCCATCCTTTAATTCAGTAAAGATTTTTTCATAATCTTCTTTTGTGAATTTAGTAAACTTGGAAGTTTCCATAGGAAGACCGATACCATCATTCTTAGCTGAGAAAATGCTTGTCTCGCCGCCTGGGAACTTGTTGTCATAGAAATCTTTTACACCATCGTATACAGATACGGAAAGCTGCTTCATGGCAGAAGTGATGACTGTTTCAGATTCAAAGCTCTGGTCAACGTCAACACCGATTACTTTTTTGCCCTTTTCCTGAGCTGCAGCCATAACAGAGTTGCCAACAGCACCGCCGCAGCCGAAGATTACTTCGGTTCCGTTCTGATACCAGGATGCTGCCATAGACTGGGCTTCCGGAGTTGCAGCGAAAGCACCTGTATAGTTGTACATAATTTCAATGTTGTCAATGCCCATTTCCTTAGCAGCGTAATCGGCGCCCTCAGCAAATCCGTAACCATAACGGATAACTGCAGGAACTGCCATACCGCCTAAGAAACCAAGCTTTGTATAACCGTCTTTTACTGCTGCATAGCCGGCTAAGAAACCAGGCTCGTCTTCCTGGAACAGGATTGGCATAACGTTGGCTTCTGTCTTATATTCGGAGTAATCTGCATTATGAGGAACTCCGTCAAGAAGAATGAAGTGAACATCCTTATACTGTTCCTGAGCAAGGAATACCGGTTCTTCAAATAAGAAACCTGGACATACGACTAATTTTGCGCCGCCTTCAATCGCAAGTCCGATGGTCTCCAGATAAGAATCTGTGGTACCTTCCTGCGGCTGATAGTACTTGTAGGAGATCTTGTTCTCTTCTGCGTACTTCTTCATACCTTCCCATGCACCCTGGTTAAATGATTTGTCATCAATGGTACCAAGGTCTGTAACCAGCGCCAGTTCATATCCGTTTGATGAATCAGACTTGACGGATGTTGCACCGGTAGTTTCAGCAGTTTTTTCAGCTGCAGTTGTGGTTTCTGCTGATGAAGCTGCAGTAGTTGCTGTTCCGGAATTGGAAGAACCACATGCGCTGAGTGTTGCAGCCATCATGACTGCCATAGCTAATGCGAGAGCTCTTTTTTTCATAATACGATCTTTCCTCCTGTTATTTATATATTTTCAGAGATAACACTAATGTATCATATTTCAGCGCTGGAAACAATCTTAATTGATGATATTTTGCATAAAAACTAAGATAAAAAAATCTGTCTTTTTAAACCATATGCACTGACTTTTATATGTTAAATCCCCCTTTCTTTCTTTTCCTTGTTATTTAATTAAATTATGTTAAACTATTTTAAGACTTAAAAAAGGAGACTTAATTATGAAAAAAGTAAATCTACTGGAAGATCCTGTTAAAAAATTATTCGCAGGATATCTTCTTCCGTCAATTAGTGCAACAATGGTTACATCCATTTATATATTAGCAGACACTCTTATGATTGGAAGAGGAGTGGGCGCGATCGGAATTGCTGCCCTGAATATACTTCTGCCTCTGTTCAGCCTGTTCTTTGCAACCGGCATGCTGTTCGGGGCAGGAGGCGGAATCCTTTTATCTGTGTGCAAAGGGAAAAAAGACGGTCTGGCTGCCAATCAGTATTATACAGCTGCATTTATAATGGCTGCAGGAATGAGCGTTACCTATACCGTTTTCGGCCATGCTTTTTTTCTGCCCATTACAGCATTTCTGGGGAGAAATGGAAATATGACGCCTTATGTGGAGGAGTATGGACGGATTCTGATATCAGGAGCCCCCGCTTTTTTATTTGCATCTTTTTATCAGGTATTTGTGCGCAATGATAAAGCGCCAAGGCTTGCCATGACAGCAGTGGTTTCAGGAGGAGTGTTAAACATTATCCTGGATTATATTCTGATGTTTCCCATGCAGATGGGTATGAAAGGGGCTGCTGCTGCCACTGTCATCGGCAGTTTTGTAACTCTTTTTATATTGCTGACCCACCTGGTTTCAAAAGAAAATACATTAAGATTTGTTACAGGAATCCGTTTGAAGCAGGCTGCAGATGTGGTGAAAAATGGATTCTCCAGCTTTTTACTGGATATGTGCAATGGAATCGTCACCTTCTTATTTAACCGCCAGATTCTTTCCATCGCCGGTGAACTGGGAGTGGTGGTTTATGGTATTATTTCCAACAGCGCATATATCGCATCGTCAGTCAATAACGGAATATCCCAGGCAGTACAGCCGATTCTGGCAACAAATTACGGTGCAGGAAAAAAGGAAAGGTTAAAGGAGGTAAGACATCTGGCGGAGGGGACAGCCTGTCTTTCCGGTGTGCTGTTTGCCGGGATGGGACTTTTGTTTCCGGCTCTTGTAACAGAAGCATTTGTAAGACCTGATAAGGAAATTCTGACTATGGCGGTTCCAGCAGTAAGGATTTACTTTCTGTCCTTTGCAGCAATGGGGCTGAATGTGCTTTACACCACCTGGTTCCAGTCAGTGATGGAACCTGCAAATGCCTTGAGGATCTGCCTGCTTCGGGGGATCGTTCTAAACAGCCTTCTGGTTTTTGTTCTTCCATTGTTTATGGGAGTTACGGGAATCTGGACTGTGATGCCGGTGACAGAAGTGCTGACTCTTGCTGTATGTCGAATTATGTTAAAAAAACAGAGTATTTGTCGAAGGTAATTTCGTATATACGAACACAAATCGCATATCGGAAAAAGACAGACTTTGTAAGTGCTTTCAATGCAATTGTATTTAAAAAAGAGAAAATTACTTCAAATAATCAATGAAAACCTCTTTACTCCCCCTTTAATTGTGCTATAATACTTTCAGGGCTTTTCCGCAATGAAAGCTGCGGGGGAGCAGCATAATTTTCACATTTTGAGGAGGATTTTACTTATGGCAAGAAAATGGGTTTATTTGTTCACCGAGGGAAGTGCAGACATGAAAAACCTGTTAGGTGGCAAAGGAGCGAATCTGGCAGAGATGACCAATTTAGGTCTGCCGGTTCCTCAGGGATTTACAATTACGACTGAGGCTTGTACTCAGTATTATGAAGATGGGGAAACAATTAATGACGAGATCATGGGGCAGATCATGGATCATATCGAAAAGATGGAAAAAATCACCGGCAAAAAATTTGGTGATAACGAAAATCCTCTTCTTGTTTCCGTTCGTTCCGGAGCCCGGGCATCAATGCCTGGTATGATGGATACGATTTTAAATCTTGGACTGAATGAGAAAGTAGTGGAAGTGCTTGCAGAAAAATCAGGCAATCCGAGATGGGCGTGGGACTGCTACAGAAGATTTATCCAGATGTTCTCCGATGTAGTTATGGAAGTGGGTAAAAAGTACTTCGAAGAGCTGATTGATGAAATGAAAGAAAAAAAGGGTGTTACAGAGGATGTGCAGCTGACTGCAGAGGATTTAAAAGAGCTTGCAGGACAGTTTAAAGATGAATATAAGGAAAAAATCGGTTCTGATTTCCCAACTGATCCTAAGGAGCAGTTAATGGAGGCTATCAAGGCCGTATTCCGTTCCTGGGACAACCCAAGAGCCAATGTTTACCGCCGTGACAACGATATTCCTTATTCCTGGGGAACGGCTGTCAATGTTCAGATGATGGCATTTGGAAACATGGGTGAGACTTCCGGTACGGGTGTGGCATTTACCCGTGATCCGGCAACTGGTGAAAAACATCTTATGGGTGAATTCCTGATGAATGCACAGGGTGAAGATGTGGTTGCCGGTGTGCGGACTCCTCAGAAGATCGAGCAGTTAAAAGAAGTTATGCCGGAAGTTTATCATAAATTTGTGGGAATCTGCAGTATCCTGGAGGATCACTATAAAGACATGCAGGATATGGAATTTACCATTGAAGACAAGAAGCTTTATATGCTTCAGACCCGTAATGGTAAGAGAACAGCGAAGGCTGCTTTAAAGATTGCCTGTGATTTAGTAGACGAGTTTATGATCACAGAAGAAAAAGCAGTTAAGATGATTGATCCGAGAAACTTAGACACTCTGCTTCATCCTCAGTTTGATGCAGAAGTATTAAAGAAGACAGAGCCGGTTGGAAAGGCACTTGCTGCTTCTCCGGGAGCTGCCTGCGGTAAGATCGTTTTCACAGCAGATGATGCTAAGACATGGAAGGAAAGAGGAGAAAAGGTGGTTTTAGTCCGTCTGGAAACCTCTCCTGAAGATATTGAGGGTATGAAGGCAGCTCAGGGTATTCTGACTGTAAGAGGAGGAATGACCTCCCATGCAGCTGTAGTTGCAAGAGGAATGGGAACCTGCTGCGTATCCGGCTGTTCTGAAATTGCCATGAATGAGGCAGCGAAAAAATTTGTACTTGCAGGCAAGGAATACCACGAAGGAGACTGGATTTCCCTGGACGGATCAACTGGTAAGATTTACGACGGAATTATCCCGACAGTCGATGCAACCGTTGCCGGTGAGTTTGGAAGAATTATGGCGTGGGCTGATAAATACAGAAAGCTGAAAGTCAGAACCAATGCAGATACACCTGCTGATGCAAGAAAAGCCAGAGAGCTTGGCGCAGAAGGTATCGGTCTTTGCCGTACAGAGCATATGTTCTTTGAAGGCGACAGAATTGACGCATTCCGTGAGATGATCTGTTCCGATACAGTTGAAGAGAGAGAAGCAGCACTGGAGAAGATACTTCCGGTACAGCAGGGAGATTTTGAAGCTCTATATGAAGCTCTGGAAGGAAATCCTGTTACCATTCGTTTCTTAGATCCGCCTCTTCATGAGTTCGTTCCTACAGAGGAAGATGATATCAGGAAGCTGGCTGATACACAGGGCAAGACTGTGGAGCAGATCAAAACAATCATTGATTCTCTTCATGAATTCAATCCGATGATGGGACACAGAGGATGCCGTCTTGCTGTTACCTATCCGGAGATTGCAAGAATGCAGACAAAGGCAGTGATCCGTGCTGCAATCAACGTTCAGAAAGCACATCCGGACTGGAATGTATGTCCTGAGATCATGATTCCTCTGATCTGTGATGAGAAAGAATTAAGATTTGTGAAAAAGATTGTTGTTGAGACTGCAGATGCAGAGATTGCAGCAGCAGGCAGCAGCTTAACCTATCAGGTAGGAACCATGATTGAGATTCCGAGAGCAGCACTGACAGCCGATGATATCGCAAAAGATGCGGAGTTCTTCTGCTTCGGTACCAATGACTTAACTCAGATGACCTATGGCTTCTCCCGTGATGATGCAGGTAAGTTCTTAAACGCTTACTATGATACCAAGATTTTTGAGAATGATCCATTTGCAAAACTGGATCAGACCGGCGTAGGCAAGCTGATGGAGACTGCAATCAAGTTAGGCAAGAGCGTCCGTCCTGATATGCATGTAGGTATCTGCGGCGAGCACGGCGGAGATCCGTCTTCCGTAGAATTCTGCCATAAGATTGGTCTTGACTATGTATCCTGTTCCCCGTTCCGTGTGCCGATCGCAAGACTTGCGGCAGCACAGGCAGCGTTGAATAATTAATGCGTTGGCAATGAGCCGTGCAAAAATAAGTGTCGGAAAGCCCGGTGGAGAGCTTGCTCTCCACCGGGCTTTCTGATGCTTATTTTTATAGGGCGAAGCCCGTGACCGAGATGGAGCGCAAGCGGAATCGAGGTTATAACGGCGGAGATATGTATTGGAATAATTCGTGGACTAAAACAATATTATGTTTATACATATATAGACAAATAAACAAAATGGTTGAATTATATAAAAAACAACATTGAAAAATCCGGAGGTAACATCAAATGAAAGGTTTAGCCTTATATGGTGCTAAATGCACAATTGAAATATGGAAACAGTTCCAGATCCAAATGGAAAAATATGACATAACATATGTAGAGTATCCACATTCTTTAACAGAAAGAGCAGAAAATTTTTCTTAAGTTTTCGATTTGTTAAGAATGCCTGTCATATGCCAATGATAGAAAACCCGATTAATTTAGCGGAGATAATAAAATATATAATTGAAAATTGATGCAAAAAATAGCTGCACACAGCATTTTAATGAGCTGGTGTACAGCTATTTTTTGCCTATATTTGCAGATTTTGACTCGTATCATAAACAACATCATAGAAAATTACATGTAGAGTCGTAAAAATTACATGCAGTTAAAATAGAGTATATTTCTTGATATAATACGGGAATTAATTTGGTAGTAATGTGATTCATTACACATTTACTATATATGATCGGATTGAGATTATATAACTACATAGAAAGGGGGACGAGTACATGAATAAAGATTTTGATTTAGATCTTAAAATGGACAAGGGTTCAGTAGATGTAGGAGAATCAAAAATTGCAAGTATTGTTTATTGCACATCTGGTTGTTTAACAGGAACAACCTGTGAAACAAGTGAATGTGGGATAACAAGAAGCTGCACAAACACAGTTTTATGCTATTAATGTCCACGCAAAACTAAACCCGATGCAAACGTACATGCATTTAGAAGATTCACAAAATGCATGTACGTTTACATTTTGTGGAAGTAATTTACTGGTACAAATGAAGTTTCTATTTTGGTTAGGCATACAAGAGTTAAGCAAGGGGGATACGGTTAAAATATGAAAGATTTATACAAAGATATAGGTTCCTTTATGATAAGAACACCGGGTCTGCCAATCAATTTATTGACAGATAACATAGGAAATAAAACAAACATAGATCATACTATGTTTTTATTTGATTCTCCTCAATACAAAGATCAGTTTAATGAAGCTATATTTGTGGCAAGCCAAGATTTATATGAATCTATGCAGCACTATATAGAGGAGGGCACAGCAAGAGATACGAATTATTTGTTGAATTCAATTTATAAATATTTTAGCAGAAGCTGTTCCAGGTGTACTCCATTTGGATTATTCTCAACAGTTGCATTTGGTAATATTACATCTGAAAGAACATCATTTGAATTAAGCAGTGCAGAATTAAAAAGGAACCCCCTGATTGATTCAGAGTGGTTATACCAGGTGGTTTTTATGTACGAATCCAAGTACTTAAAATTCCTCCGATACAAAATCAATGAAAGTGTTGCTATTCAGAGAAACAAAGCAATCTTATTTAACTGCACAAAAGACAGCAATGGGGAAAAAGTAAATAAAAAATCTGTAAAGTACTCCAATGCATTTGAAGTGGTCTTGAAAATATCAGGAGATTACGTAAGTTATTCTGATATTATAGAAAACCTTAAAAAAGAATATCCGAATGTGGAAGAAAACACATTTCATACATATATCCAATCACTCATAAAGGAAGGTTATTTAATATCCGATCTTCGTCCTCCATTAACAATCGTTGACCAATTTGAATACTTTATCTGTAAACTTCAGGAATACGATATAAATACAAGCTCCTTAATTGACATAAAAAATAAATTTCAGGAATATTCCAATGGCCATATAAATAATACCATCGAAAGCGTGACACAGATTTTCAAAAACATGAAGAGAATCCACGACTCAAAAAACTACCTGGCCATAGATTCCTCCTTCTCCTATAGCCAATGCAACTTAAATCAAAATGAAATAAAAAAAATAAATAAGCTTCTCAATTTATTTATACAATTTAATATCAAAGAGCCTTTCAATAATTTATATGATTACAAGAGCAAATTTTTAGAAAAGTATGGCCATTCCAGGTGCGTTCCTTTGATTGAACTTATTGATCCTGATATAGGAATCGGTTTTCCAGACCATTATGATGGAAAAACCGGCATAAATAATCTGGGAGAATATATCAACCCCTGGATACGATTTTTTGAAAGAAAATATGTTGATTCCATAAGACTTGGTCAGGAAATAGAGATTACTGATGCAGATATGGGAATGTTTTTAACAGAAGTTATTGATCTGGATCAGTTGCCCAAATCCATGGAAATCTACTTTAATTATGTGAAAGAAAATGGAAGGGATGTTTACTATTTAAGTAATATATTTGGATCAACTTATGCAGGAAAAACATTTGGAAGATTTTCTCACTTAATGAAGAATCCAAAACAATTCTTTGAAGAAATAAATAAAAATTATGGTGATAAATGCCAGGTCTGTGAATTTACCTACTTACCCGATACTTTAAAGCATGCAAACATAATTCGAAATATACATGGTTCCACTTATGAATCAAGTTTTGGGACTACAAATTCCAAAGATCAGGCATTTATACTTAAGCTAAGTGATATTTTAGTAGAATTTAAAAACAACAAATTATATTTAAAGTCTGCGGTTAACAATAAAAGAATCATATCAACATCTACCAATATGTTTAATCCGCAGTTAAAACCCAGAATATTACGATTAATTGACGAAGTTTCTTCTGATGGAATTAAGTTTTATAATAAACCATGGCAATACTTACTGGAGAAATTTGCCTATCTTCCAACAATACGATATAAAAACTTCGTATTGGAACAGGAAAAATGGATTATTAAAATAGGCGATCTGGGTTTAACAAAACATTATGATTTTGCTGAGTTTAAAAATAAATTTAACGAATACATAAATTCAAGAAAAATACCCCTTTGGGTGGATGCTGTAGATACAGACAAAAAACTACTGTTAAATCTGAAAGAGGACAGATGTTTATCTGTGTTGCAGAAATTGCTGGAAAAATCAGAAACTGTTGTGGAAAGATATAATATAGAATCAGAGCATCCAGTGAAACTGAATGACAGTTCTTATTGCAGTGAATTGGTAATACCATTAATTTTAGCTCAGGATGCTACCCCCCATAAGGCCAATAATTTTGACATTACAAGGAATTATGGTAATGTCAGATATAAAGAGCCGTTAGATGAGTGGCTATATTTCAAAATATACGGTATTGAGGAATATGCAGATTATCTGTTAGGTGAAGCTCTGTATGCTCCATTGCAGAAGTTACTTGAAAACAAAGAAATTGACAGCTATTTCTTTATTCAGTATAAAGATCCTGATTTACATCTGAGATTGAGATTAAAAGCTGATAATACTAAATTAATGATGGTATTGCCTAAAATGTTAGATATATTAAGCCAGCTTATGAAAAAATCTCTTATCTCAAATTATAGTATAAATTGTTATGAGCTAGAATTGGAGAGGTATGGCGGATATGATTTGATGAACTATGCCCATGAGGTGTTTTGTAAAGACAGCATAGCAATTCAAACCATAATTTATGAAAAAAATAATCATAATATAAAAGTGCCAGATGAACTTTTAGCATCAGTGATAATTTTCTTTCACATGCAAACATTTAATTTGAGTTTTGAGGATATGTTTGTATTTCTCAATTGTGAAAATCCTACCAAGAACTATCAAAAAGAATTCAGAGAACATAAGGATACTTACGTTGATTTCGTAATAAAGTATTTGAATCATGAAACTTTAAATCCAGAGATTGAATTTATTTTGAAAATATTATCGGTAAAACAACAATCAATGAAAGAATATTTAAATAGAATTGAAGAAAATTATCCGGATAACAAAGCTGTAAAATTAAGCATACTGGATAGTCTGCTGCATATGAACATGAATCGATTGTTTGGTCCCAAAAGGGAATTGGAAAAAAAGATGAGAACTTTAGCACGTCATACATATTACTGTGTTTACAACAGAAAAAAAATAGGTATACTGGGTGATAAATAATATGCAGAAATTTAAAATACTAAGTACTTCAGAAGTAAAGGAAATGCTTTCTTCCTTAAAAGTGATTCCAAAATCCATTAAAATATTCTTCCAGGCCAGCAAACCAATATTTGTACTAACCATCATTATTAATATAATTGCGGGTATTGTTCCTGTAATTTCCGTTAATATTTTTGGTAGCCTGATTAATGCTATTTCAGCGAAAGACTTAAATCTCTCGCTGAAGGTATTAGCAATCTATATCGGGATAAGTTTTGTATCAGGTATGATTATAAGTATTAAAACATTTTTATTTACCAAATTTCAATTCTTGTTGGATTATGAATTGATTAACAGATTATTGGATAAATGCGCCATTATGTCTTTGGAGGAATTTGAAAATTCTGATATACAGGATCAGCTGCAGCATATCCTTTCCCAGGTGGGATTCAGGCCTTATAATATATTTACAACCACATTGACACTTGTAACTTCCATTACTACCATACTTTCATCTGTATATATCATATTGATGTGGCGGCCGTTGTCGGTATTTTTGATTATTGTTCCGGCGTTTGCCTTTTCAATATTCTACTTATCCATAAGTAAAAGAGAGTTCCAGACAGAAGAAAGAAATGCAAAGAAAGCCAGAAGTATATGGTATTACGAATTTTTACTTACAAAGGATCAATCATTTAAAGAAGTTAAAATTTTTAATTTAGCCAGGCATATTATAAAGAGACATAATGATTTAAAGCAAAGCGTGATTAATGAAAACTTGTACAATACCAAAGTAAGGCTGATTATATCTGTTGTATTTGATTTTGTTGATCAGATCTGTATGGCGGTACTCATGATTTTAATCATATTCTCTGTAATTGCAGGTGAAATCCTAATTGGTAACGCTGTTGCACTTTTAAGAATTATAAACATGATGTTTGATAGCTTTAACAGTATTATGAATATTATTTACAGCATAAATCAAAACAGTCTGTATATGTCAAAACTGATTAATTTTCTTAATAAGACTGGAAATGGGAATAGTAAAGAAACATACAAACTAAACGATTTAAATCAGATTGAAATAAATAATCTAACATTTGCATATCCGGAAACAGATAAAAAAGTTCTTCAGAACATCAACATAAAAATTGATAAAAACCAAAGAGTTGCATTGTTCGGAAGAAACGGATCAGGTAAAAGTACATTAATAAAATTATTACTGGGATATTATTTAGTTGAAGACGATATAATTAAGATAAATGGAATTCCATTAAATAAAGTTAATATTGACAGCTTACATAAATTAACAGGTGTATTATTCCAGGATTTCTGCAAGTATGAACTTTCAGTAAAGGATAATGTAGGCTTCGGTAACATTGATGAAATCGATAATGAGGCCCAGATAAGAGAGTCACTGGAAGAAGCCAGTATAGACTTTCTTCCTCCTGATTTAAATCAGCAGCTGGGAAAATGGTTTTCAGATGGAACACAGTTATCTGGTGGGCAGTGGCAGAGAGTAGCTCTGGCCAGGTGCTTTTTCAAAAAAGCACAAATGTATATTTTGGATGAACCCAATGCGGCGCTGGATAAAATGGGTGAGAAAAAAATAATGAACACATTTTTTGAACTTACAAAAAACAAAATAGGTGTATTTATTTCTCATAAAATTGCACATGTCATGTTAGCTGATAAAATAATTTATCTGGACGAAGGAAAGATCGTTGCTGAAGGTACACATGAAGAGTTATTAAAAACATGTCCCTCTTATAAAGAAATTTATGATCTGGAATTCGATATACCCCAAAATGGAGGCTGATTATGAATTTACCGAATGAAAAAAAGCGTGAATTGGATAATTTCATAATAAATATATCAAAAAAATTATCTGACGCAGATTATGTTCAGGGGATATTTGCTTCAAATAAAACTGAGTATCGATGTACTTCAGTAGCAGTGTCATATCCCGCATTATGTATATTATTTTCGGAACTTCAATTAAATTACCCAGATTATGGTTTTGATAATTATGCTCATAAATATCTGGAGATCATAAACGATTATATGGGAAAAAACAACATCTATGATATTTCCCTGTTTGATGGGCTATGCGGAGTGGGGTTTGCTGCACATTGTATGTCAGACCATGGGAAACGATATCAATCGTTTATAAAGAGTCTAAACGAGTATATTGTTGATATCGCGGAAAATAATATCCAAAAGTACAAAGAACTTCCATTAAACGAACTACTTTATGATATTATGTATGGATTAACCGGTACAGCCAATTATCTGTTGAATTTTAAATCCGAGCAGAACGTGAAAGAGACTTTGTTGCATATTTTGCAATATTTAGCGGATATTTGTAAAGCAGGGGACAACAATATCCCCCGGTTTGCCATCCGGTCAGATGAGAGTCAATTGTTTCCATTGGAAAATAGTCAGGAGATACGATATATAAATTTAGGGGTTGCGCACGGGATCCCTGGCATACTTTTAATATTATGTAAGTCCTATGAGTCGGGAGTATATGTACAAGACCAGCTGGAAGCAATAAAATATCTGTCAGAATTTATTTTTAGCAGCTGTATAAAAGACAGTGATGATATTTATTGGGAAACTCAAAAAATAATAGGGATGGAACAGGGGAAAGCAGTACCATCCAGAGATGCATGGTGTTATGGTACTCCAGGTGTGGCGTATTCATTATTGATTGCTTCAAAGATCCTTAATAATGATGAAATGGGTAAGCTTGCGATTGATAGTATGAAGTTATCTTTGAAAAGAATGCGGCATGTTATCTCACCTACTTTTTGTCACGGTCTTTCTGGTTTGTGCTGCCTGACCAGAAAATTCTATGAATACACAGATGATGACTTCTTTTATGAAGTGCATATGAAAATATTGGATCATTTACTGGAATCATACAGTGATCAATATCCATTTGGTTTTAAGGATACAGAAATAGAGGAAGGGCATATCGTAAATAAGGATGAAATAGGACTCTTAACAGGAACCAGTGGAGTGATCCTGACTATTTTATCTTGCTATCAACCCGTTAAGACACAATGGGATTCCATATTTTTATTATAATGGTGATTTTAAAATCTGGTCACTTAATTATCGGGATTCTAACCACTTTAACTAATAGATGGTTTTGTGGTGTACATAAAAATAATCTTTTAAAATTTGTTTTATATGGAAAGAGGGTGTCACTCCATCACTTTATTTTAGTGATTTTGCGACACCCTCTCTGAATTTAATTGTAACAACCCCTCCGGACTTGGAGTTACTCAGATAAAGCTGACCTTCGTGGGTTTTAACTACCTGTGCAGCAAACCAGAGCCCGAGACCATTATGGCCGTCTGCACTACGAGCCGTATCTCCGCGCCACAGTCGTTCCGTTGCATGTAGTAAAGCCGCCTTACTAAATCCAGGGCCTTCATCACAGACAGTCACCTGCCAGCCGCCATCTGCAATACTGCCTGTCAAATATACGTTTCCACCAACCGGTGAATGCTCTATGGCATTTTGTACTACATTTCCAAGGGCTCGAAGCAAATGATCCTTTTGGACGTTTGCAGAACCGTTAAGGCTGTTCTGGACTTTCATGCTTACGCCCCTTGCTTCTGCAATAGCCGTAGTGTTACTGATCAGTTGTTCAAACAGAGCATTCAGACTGTTGCTTTTAAAAGCCTCCTCCTCACCTGCCGAGGATTCAAGGAAACTTGTTACATACTGCCTGGCACGTTGATTGCTGGCAGCAATTGTTTCCACCATTCTTCGGCTGCTTTCAGGGAGTTCTTCATCAAGCAGCAGCTCAGCATTACCGCCCACCAGAGTGAGTGGAGTTTTTAAATCATGGGCCAGTGCGGCTATTTCTGCTTCCCGTTCCTGCTGTGCCGCCCACTGGGAAGACAAAGAATTGTACAAAGCATCTCTCATATGCTCCATTGCATCAAGTGCCTGATCGTATTCCCGTATTCCTGCGTGTGGAATTGTAAAATCCAGTTCCTTGGCACCTACCTTCCGGCTAACATCACCAAACAGCTTAAGCCTGGCAGCAAGACGCTGACGAAGCCACAGGGTGTTAAACAGCAGACAAAACACCAATGCTGCTCCCAGCGATGACAGCCAAAGATATTCAAAGGGGGGAAGAGCACCTCGAAGAACAGGATTTGCAAACTCTGATCTGTAATAATATCGTATAATCACCGTGCTTCCATTTCTATAAGTATGTCTGGAAACACGCATAGTAGATGTATCTTCCTGTAAAAGACTACTCAGTTTTTTCAGTTTTCTTCCTTTGGTATTACTTTCCAAAACTTTACCGTTCCGGTCAAATAAAGCGTACTCTGCCAAAAAATCATCACTTGGAGAAACGAAGGTTTCCGGGTCGCCAGCCAGCATTTGCTCTACCTGCCGGGTGGAAGTATAGGACTTATAGAAAAAGCCGGTATTTACAAGCCGGATAAATAACCAATACCATAACAGGCAGCATAATAGCATGCAGCCAAGCATAACAATGCCAAAGCGTAAAAGGACAAAGGAAAGACTTACAGATCTTCGTTTTTTCGCCATTTGTAACCCACCCCCCAAATTGTATCAATAGGACTGATGCCGTGAGCTTTCATCTTGGCACGGATATTTTTAATGTGCTCTGCAACAGCGGACGAATCTCCCTCTGCGTCATATCCGAAAACGGCTTCGTATAATTGCTCTTTGGTATACACCTGCCCGGCGTGAAGTGCCAGATGCTCACAGATCGCATATTCGCCCTTGGTGAAGGGCAGTGTGTGTTCACCAGCAAATGCCGTTTTTGCCTGTATATCGAAGCGGACGCTGCCTCGTCTTAATATATGGGTTGGCTGACGCACGTCTCTCCGAAGATGAGCGCCTACCCGGGCACGCAGCTCTGCAATACTGAAAGGCTTTTTAATGTAATCATCGGCTCCCAGGCCAAAGCCCTGGACGAGAGCTGAATCTTCTGCCTTGGCGGTTAAAAACAGGATAGGGCAATCCACTTCGGTACGGATCCGCCTGCAGAAGGAAAATCCATCCTCGCCGGGCATCATTACATCAAGAAGCAAAAGATCGTATAATCGGCATCTGGCAGGCTGTAAGGAAGCAGCATTTGCTTCAGTGTCCACCTGGTAACCATCTTTTTCCAGAGCAGTGCGTACCAGAGCCAGCATATCCAGGTCATCGTCGATGACTAACAGTTTTGGCATAAACTATCCTCCTTATCTTACTCTTGTATAACTCTGCCTTCCCATCTACTATACCATAATATTGTGAGAACCAGAACAGCCGAAGTAATAATAATCAGAGAAATTACTCCAGGAATAACTGATCCACTGGTAAGGTTAAAATAATCTTTTAAAAACCGCACACCCCATTCCCAGGGAATAGCCGGCCAGATTTTATCACCAATGGAATTTTCAAAGTAACCAGCTAAAATTGTACCTGCTATTCCTGATAAAACGGAGATACTGAAACCAAATTTAAAAGCAATGGGTACATGTATAACATATAAAAATAAGTTACTTAATAAAAATGAGCAGAATATGAAAAAATAGGAACCAAAGTCCATAAAGTTCATATTTAGAAAAAAATTCACTCCGGCATAAAAGCATAGCTCGTATAGTATGATACTAGTGGAAGACAGAAACAGCAGAAAGAACAATTTACCCAGATAAACACTTCTTCTGGATTCTACAATTCCCAGAGCGTTTTGGACATTGTTGATATTGCGGTCTAAATTAATAAAAATTGGTACAACAAAACTAACAAACATAGGATAGCATATTTGCAACAAAATAAAAAACAGCCGAACATCAGAAAAAATACGGTATCCTCCAGAATTGTAATAAACTAAAAATAATGTTGTAATTACGACAGGAGGCAGCAGATGCAATAGTATAAGCGGAGTTCGTTTAATTTTTGTAAAGTTAGAGAAAAACTCTCTTGTAATTGTCAATTCCGATACACCTGCCCTCTGTACCAGTGTGCAAATAGAAATGTAAGAACGACCGCAGTGAGCAGGCTTACAACCACCAGCAGTGAACTCTGGCCTAAACTCAGAATCTGTCTTGTACCTCCCTGAACCAATAATCCGTTTGGCAAAACTCTGAATAAGGTAATCATAAACCTGGCGGTCCAGCTATATGGAAAAAACCAGAATATAGGAGTCAGAGATAAAAACAAACCACCAAATCCAGTGAAAATCAGATTAATGATCATAGAACCAACGAATCCGGCTTTTTGATCCAAAAACAAGCAGAAAGGGATCTGCCATAATAAAGTCAGCCATAATAAGCAGTATCCTAAAACATAATATCCGGTATATTTGAATGCACTTAAGTCACCTGACTGCATGTATTCTGAAATAATAGATATCAATGATAGTAATAATGATATCAGCAAAAGATTAAGTGCTATTAAAATTGTTTTAGAAATAAATGTATTTTTTAAGTCTATGGGCAGGCTGTAAATAGTCCGGTAATTGTGTTTTTGTTCCTTATTATTTACTAAGTGGCATAATATTACAATGGATAAAGACGCAATGGGTACACACCAATTGCAGACGATGGAGCATGAAAAACCACCTAAACCAATACCCACAGATAAAAATATAACTGCTATTAAAATTAAGGCTGCCGGAATATATAAAATGAGTTTCCGGAACAGGGTGCGTTTAAATTTTAAGTTTTCTGCTGCCAGATAGGTTCGTAACATCAGGAAGCACGCTCCTTTCTTATGATATCCATAAACAACTGTTCCAGATTCTCATTGGCATCAATTTTATCCTGATATAGAAGTGACCCATTATTTAGAATGCCTATGTCATCGGCAACCTGCTGTATCTCGCTTAAGATATGACTGGATACAATGACTGAAATCCCGGATACTGCGAATGTCCGGATCATTTTCCTTAAATCTTCCATTCCGAAAGGATCCAGCCCATTGGTAGGTTCATCTAAGACTAACAATTCAGGGTCATTTAAAAGCGCTAATGCGATACCCAGCCTTTGCTTCATTCCCAATGAAAAATCAGCGATCTGCTTATTTTCCGTATCCATTAAGTCCATTCTTTCTAAAACTTCAATGCATTTATCGTTTGAGATCCCCATAAGAGTTGCCCGTACTTTTAAATTTTCAAACGCTGTTAAATTTTCATATAAAGGAGGTGATTCAATAAGGGAACCAATCCTTAATAGATCTTTTCTGCTCCAGGGGTGATTATCGAATAATATTTCTCCGGAAGTGGGGGTGATAATACCTGTAATCATCTTCAGTAATGTTGATTTGCCAGCACCGTTAGGTCCTAATAATCCATAGACAGAATTTTTCCTTACAGACATAGATAAATCATTAATTGCATATGTCTTTTTAAATTTTTTGGAAACATGATCGGTTTTAATCATATACTCATGCATCATAACATCCTCCATTTCACAATTAGCCGCTTTGTACAGTGTCTGTTTCATAGGGGTACCTCCTTTTAACCTTTTACTGCTATTGTAACAGCTATTTTTAAGGATTTTATAAGGAAGTGGACTATGTTAAAACATGACATACAGCTGCCGCATTATACATGTTATAATTGTGGTAAAATTAATTGGGAGGAATATAACATGAATTCAGAAATAATCGCGAAAGCAAATAAGATAATTGAAGAAAAGGCTGTAGGCGGAGATGAGGGATATTGTGCTTTGACATTAATCGACATGGATGGCTATCCAACAACCTCAACAATATCCGTATCAAAAGCTGACGGTATAAAGTGGCTTACATTCTGTACAGGTTTTGGCAGTGATAAAACCAAAAGAATTGAAAGATGCAGCAAAGCAAGTGTTTGTTTTAATTCAGTTAATCATAATATTACACTGGTGGGTACAATAGAAGTATTGACAGACCCTGAAATTAAAAAAGAAATGTGGTATCATGGACTTGAAAATCATTTCAGCGGTCCTGATGATCCCAATTACTGTGTTCTGCGTTTTACTACAACCCGCTACAATCTTTTTGTGGACTGGAAGGAAGCCAAGGGGGTCTTATAAACAAATTATTCTATAAAGCAAAGGAGATCTTTTAATGGAAACACAACGAATCTTTCATATGCCCTTTTCCGATATCTATCCGCTTTATATAAAAAAAGCTGAGAAAAAAGGAAGAACCAGAAAGGAAGTAGATGAAATCATTTTCTGGCTGACAGGCTACGATGAGCGTTCATTACAGCAGCAGATAGAGAAGGAAGTAAGTATGGAGGACTTCTTTCATCAGGCGCCCCTTTTGAATCCCAAAGCTTCTCTGATTAAAGGGGTTATCTGCGGCTACCGGGTGGAAGAGATCGAAGATGAAGTGATGAGGAAGATCCGGTATCTGGATAAATTAATTGATGAACTGGCCAAAGGTAAGGCAATGGAAAAAATATTAAGAAAATAGAGGGAAAAGTGAAATGAATGCGTATGAAGAAGGACTTGGGGTTTTGGAAACATTATTTGCGAGAGATTATCAATTTGCGCTGGCTACATCAAACGATAATATTCCGGCTGTCAGGTTTATTGATACCTTCTATGATAGTGGAGCATTTTATATAGTCACATATGGTAAGTCTCAAAAAGTAAAAGAGATTGAGAATAATCCGGTGGTTGCATTAAGTAAGGATCTGTATCGTTTCAACGGAGTTGCGCGCAATATCGGGCATCCATTGTCAAAGGAAAACCTTATAATCAGAGAAAAGCTCATTAAAATATTTGAACCATGGTATTTTGTCCATAATGATGAGAATGATGAGAATATGTGTTACGTCAGAGTGGATTTAAAGAAGGGCTTGTTTTATAAAGATGGAACTGGGTACAAAGTTGACTTCGACAGTAAAACAGCAGAAAAGTTCCCTTTTGTATTTGATATTATAAAGATAGACTGATGAAACTCGGAGGTAATGTATGGATTATATGAATACTAAGGCCATTGTACGAAAAACAGTGGGATATAGAAAGCCTGGCAGTATTGTCTGTATCGTATTAATCATTGCTCATCTGATGAGCCTGTGGTTTTATACCTCAGTATCTGCCAATTCAGCGGAAGCTCCCGGTTTCACCATAATCGTATTGAATTCCAGAGAGAGTCTTTCGTTATCTCTGCAAATGCCAAATGACAGTTTAAGCGAATTAAGAATCAGAGAGAGCGAAAAAAAAGGCTGGGAAAAGTACTATAAAGTATATTTCCATTACCGCGTGTATCCGCCGAAGATTGAGGATATAAAGGATATAAAACTTATTGTTCAAAGCAGCAGTAAAAGCTTTCAGTGTAATCTTCCGAAAGGAACCTTTGACAAATACAATAATATTTTAACGCTTGATATGAAATCGGAAACTCTTACGGTCGGTCAGTCTCCCTTACGGGTGCCTGCTCTGGTGGCTTTGCGGGTTATCCTGACGCTGCTTATTGAAGGTGCTGTCTTTTTTCTCTTTGGATACCGGCAAAAGAGAAGCTGGCTTGTCTTTGCATCGGTCAATCTGCTTACACAGGCAGGATTAAATGCTATGCTTACAGGCCCTAATTTAAGCAATTACTGGATACTTGGTTATATATTTGGTGAAATGGTGGTATTTATCGTAGAGATGATTGCATATCTTAGTTTGATAAAGGAATACAGGAAAAGGCGTGCGGCATTTTACGTAATGATCGCCAATACTGCCAGTCTGATATTAGGAGGCATGTTGATTACATATTTGCCGGTTTAATATTATTTTACAGCCTTTTTAGAAGTCATAGTGTAAAGCTATGGCTTTTTCTACGAACAAAACCGGAATAATTACGAGGTGACAAACTATAAATAG
>NZ_QOHO01000022.1 GCF_003432035.1 Lacrimispora amygdalina | reverse complement strand
CTCTACTTTCTTTCACACTAACCTCCCCAATTATTTAAATTCATGTACATCAGAACCTTAACCTGAAACCCTTTTTCATCGTGGGATATCTGCATGGCACCGTCGTATTTCTGAATGGCCTTCTGTACACTTTTCAGCCCTAATCCATGGTTTTTTTCATCCTTTTTCCGGGTCATATAGTGATCCTCTGTTTTCTTAACCAAACCGTTAAAGGAGTTGTTTATGACGATGATAAGGCGGCCTTTCGTGTATTTTATTCTTATATGAATCCAGCGGTCCCCTGTTTGGGCAACTGCTTCCAGAGCATTATCCAATAAGTTTCCAAGTATAACAGCCATATCAAACGTTTCCACTGATAAGTCTTCCGGAACCAGGATATCCGCCTTAATCTGTATGTTCTTTTTTTCAGCCTGCTGTAATTTGAAATTAATGATACTGTCAATGGTGCTGTTTCCTGATACAGCATATTCTTTAGTTATCTGACACATGTCGGTTAATTCAGATAGCCGTTCGGTTAATTCATTTATTTTCCCGGATTTTGCCAGTTCACACAAAGGGGAAAGCTTATTTTTAAAATCATGGCGGAGCATTCTCATATTTTTTAAGGCTGATTCCATCATCTCCACCTGATTTTCATAATAGCGATTCTGTTCTTCTATAATTCTTCTGTTCATCTGCGCAACTAATAAGTCAGATATTTTATCGTAAAGATAGAATGTAACAATATTTATGGCGAACGCACTCGCCATGCAAATAAAAAGAATGGTGCGGGAACTGCAATTGTTAGTAAAAATGGTAAGAAGCATGATGATGGTTCCATATGGAACGGTGATTAAACTTAACCAGTACACATTGGGGAGGGGATATTTGGTTTTCACATTTTTAAATCCCTGCACAAGCAGCACATAAGAAAAGGATAATATATTTAGTGCAACAATCCCAAACCCCGATTTATATTTAAAAGGGATTAAAAGATTCAGTTCCAGAATGCTGGTTAAGAACGCCACAAGTGTCTCGATCATCATCAATGAAAAATAAATAATGGTTGTAGAAAGGAGTGCCTTACTGGTTTTGCCTTCATACAAAAGAGCAGTTAAAAAGAGTGTAATCAGATTGACAGTTAAATTTATCAATGGAATTTTTAAAAAAATATATGTAAGTGTGATCACCACAAAATAGCCGAAATAAGCCAGACGTTCCAACTTAAAATTCACCCTGCAGTCTGAGTAGAAAATATGCATATATTTGTATATGACAAACGTCATAAACAGATTACCCAGGCAGTAGACTGCATTGTAGCTTTCCATATTCATAAAGTTTCCCCCTTATTCTTCACTGATCTGCAGTCTGCGGAATTCATGGCGCTTTGATCTGCTGATAGGAAGTACCGTACCATTTGACATCACTACTTCTGTATAACGCAAAATCGCAATATGGTTATAATTGATTAGATAGGACCGGTGTATCTGAACAAATTGATATTTTGTAACACTTAAGGCGGTGTCCTCCAGTTTCCCGTAAAAAAAATCTTCTCCGGTTGTAAAAACAATTCTGTTTTCCCGGTTTAAGCTTTCAAAATATATGATTTCACTAATTGGTATCTTGTGCGTATCATATCCTTTCTGATAGGTGAAATACCCCCCCAGCCTCCGGGTTCGTTCTAAAGCCAGTTTTAAATCTTCGATGACCGTGAGCGGATTAATGGGCTTTGGGATAAAATGGAGGGGCTGAATGTCAAACAGCTGTCTGTCGTAGGCGTCCTTGCCTGAAATATACACAATTTCAGTGTTATAATTTTTCAGCACTTTTCTTATCTGCCGGCCTGCTTCCACGCCATTCATACAGCCTAGTTCAATATCCAGAAAAATCAGGTCAAATGATTTATCCTGGTTAAACGATTTTAGAAGACTTTCGCCGCTGTTAAAAATGTTTAAATCAATCTTTAAAAAATTTCTGGCAGCATAATCCGATATGATCTGCTCCATTTGAGAGCATATCGCATTATCATCATCACATATAGCAATATCAATCATAGTTTCTCCTTTCCGTTAGATATTGGTAACAAATTTGTCGATTACACTCTTATTATAGCAAAATGTGTCATTTTTGCTACTCTTAATTTATCGTTACATTTCACATCAATCGAAAGTACCATTCACTACATTAAGTTATTTTATAGTAAATTATTTGATAAAATACAGTCTGAAAGCAGAATACAATAGAGAGGAGGGGAAAATCATAGAACTTTTATTTTTTAAACTTGTAAAAATAATAGCGAGTCTTGCGCTGAGTTTTACATCATTAAATATGAATTTAGCATGCATGCTGTTTATTCATCAGCCCAAACTTCCGGACAATGCTAAAAAACTGCGCAGATTTTAAGTAATAGCTGGTTACTCAGCTATGATTGCCAGGCCGCCGAAGGAAACCAGGCAATGACTGCAGCCTGTTCCAATAATTTTTATGGGGACAGACTGCTTTTTTTATGAGGGGAGATATTTATGAGTACAAATGAAAATGCAAAGGAATTTAGTCTAAGCTCTTACCAGAGAGATATATGGTTAGAGCAGTTTATGCATCCAGGAAAACCGATTTATAATCTTGGCGGTTATATCAGGATTAAAGGAAATATTGATATTGAAATATTCAGAAATACCATGCAGAGAATCATCAATCAAAATGATACTCTGAGAACACGTCTTATAGACCGGGCAGGAGAAGCGTATCTGACCATACTGCCGGAAATCCACTATAAAGCTCCATTTCTGGACTATTCAATGAAAGAAAACCCGGCTGCTTTTTGTGTTGACTGGATTAAAAGTGAGTTTTTAAAACCATTTGATCCAAACGATTATTTTTTTAAGTTTATTTTATTAAAAAGTGGTGAAAATGAATATTTTGTTTTTCTGAAAGTTTATCATATGATCATCGATGGCTGGGGCTTTGCACTATTATACAGTCAGATGATTGATACTTACAATGAACTGTCGGAAGGAAATCCGGAAGTAAAGGCAGATGCCTATTCCTACACCGATTTTATCGCCGAGGATCAGGAATATAGAAATTCCCCGGCCTTTTTAAAGGACATTGAATTTTGGAAGAACAAATACCGGACGATTCCTGAACCGCTTTTAAGTAAAGGGATCGGATATGATTGTGAAAATAACAGCTCCATTTGGAGTGACAGGAGTACTTTAAAAATTAAGAAAGTGCTATATAACAGAATGCTTGAGTTTTGCAAAGAGGAAAACAGCTCTGCATTTCATTATTTATTGGGGATTTTATATCTCTATTTCAGCAAGGTCTGCAAACAGAAGGACCTGGTGATCGGTGTCCCTGTTTTTAACCGGAGCAATGCAAAATATAAACAAACCATGGGACATTTTGCAAATGTAATACCGCTGAGAATAAACCCGGAGTCGGATATGAGCTTTAAAGAGCTTATGAAACTGATCAGGCATGGACTTTTTGAATGCTACCGTCATAAAAGAACGAACTTTGGTGACATCAGCCGGGCGGTTTATGAAGGGGTGAGTGAGAAAGGTAACTTATTTGATATATCCCTTTCTTTTGAAGAACAGGAAATCAGAAAAAAATTTGTTACTGCTGATGAATGCCAGAATGTAACAATGACGCATCAACATGAAAGAAATGCTCTAATGCTTCTGATCTGGGGACATGAGGGGGAAGCGGATGTATGCGTTAATTTTGATTACCGGCTGGATGTGTTTAGAAAGTTTATACCCATTGAAAACTTCATTTCCCATTTTGAATATTTATTCACAGAAGCAATGGAACATGGCGATACTCCCATCTCTGCAATAGAAGTGGTGCCGGAGGCAGAAAAGCGGATGCTGCTTCATGATTTTAATCAGACAGTGATGGAATATTCCAAAGATCAGACCATCCACGGTCTATTTGAGGAGCAGGCAGAACAAAGACCGGAGCATACCGCGCTTGTTTTTGAAGATAAAAAACTGACCTATAGGGAACTGAACCAAAAAGCCAACAGGCTTGCCCATGCGCTGCGGAGAAAGGGAGTGAAACCGGACAGCATTGTTGCTGTCATGACCGAGCGTTCCCTGGATATGGTGACAGGGATATTTGGTACGCTCAAGGCCGGAGGTGCCTACCTGCCCATAGATCCCGGTTACCCGGAGGACAGGATTGAATATATGCTGGAGGACAGCGGCGCTGGCGTTCTGCTGACTCAAAAGCATCTAAAAGACAGTATTCAGTATAACGGTAATATAATCTGTCTGGATGAGGAGGATGTTTATCAGGAAGAGGATGCCAATCCGGAGTCTGTAAATAAACCAGATGATCTGGCATATATCATCTATACATCAGGCTCTACCGGAAAACCGAAAGGGGTCATGGTAGAACATCACGGAATTTTAAATCTCCAGAATTATTTTAAGGAAAGCTGGGGCGTGGACGGATCAGACCGGATGCTTCAGTTTGCCAGCAGTTCCTTTGATGCCTCCGTATGGGAGACTTTTACCATTCTGCTGGGCGGGGGAACACTTTATCTGGTTTCCAGAGATGTGATAAATAATCTGGATGATTTTAAGAATTTCATCAATGAAAACAAAATCACCATCACCCTTCTGCCGCCTGCATACCTTTCAGGCATTGAGCCGGGAAGCCTTCCGTCATTAAAGAAGCTGGTAACCGGCGGATCGGCTATTACAAAGGAACTGGTTGCAAAGTGGAAGGACAAGGCGGCCTATATGAATGCTTATGGTCCCACAGAATACAGTGTAATTGCAACCGCGTGGAAATACCGGAACGAGGAGATGGGATATGATTCGGTCCCCATTGGAAAGCCAGTGTCCAATACAAGGATCTATATACTGGATAAGGATCAGAAGCTTTTACCGGTGGGAGCGGCCGGAGAGATGTGCGTATCGGGAGACGGTATTGCCAGAGGCTATTTAAACCGCCAGTCCCTGACTGCAGAAAAGTTTGTTGATAACCCGTATGAAGCCGGAGAGAAGATGTACCGGACAGGAGACCTTGCCCGCTGGCTGCCTGACGGGAATGTGGAATATTTAGGAAGAATCGATGACCAGGTAAAGATCCGGGGATTTCGGATCGAGCTGGGGGAGATTGAAGCAAACTTACATAAGCATCCGCTGATCCGTGAGGTGGCAGTGATCGCCAGAGAGGATAAAAAGAAAGAAAAATATCTTTCTGCGTATTATACGGCAGACAGCCCGCTTAAAGGAGATGAACTGCGGGAACATCTATTAAAGGAACTGCCGGATTATATGGTGCCGTCTTACTTTACACAGCTGGAGCATATGCCCATGAATCAAAGCGGAAAGATTGATAAAAAGGTCCTTCCTGAACCAGATACAGGTATGAGTGCTGCAGTGGAATATGTGGCGCCGAGAAACAAAACAGAAGAGATCATGGTACGGGTATGGGAAAAGGTGCTTGAACTTGAACGGGTGGGAATCAAAGACAATTTCTTTAATCTGGGCGGAGATTCTATTAAAGCCATACAGGTATTATCCAAACTGAACAGTTATCAGTTAAAGCTTGAGCTGAAGGATATTTTTGAACACCCGTTCATCGAAGAACTGAGTGCTTATATTAAAACAGCCAAACGTACTGCTGTTCAGGGAATTGTAAAAGGAGAGGTAATTCTTACACCTGTCCAGAGCTGGTTTTTTGAACATTGTTCTGAATATAGAAATCACTTCAACCAGTCAGTGATGCTGTACCGGAAAGAGGGCTTTAACGAAGAGGCACTGAGAAAAGTACTTGACCGGGTGGCAGAGCACCACGATGCGCTGCGGATTGTAATGAGAGAAAAAGCGGGTCGGATTGCCCTGCTTAACAGGGGGATGGAAGGCAATCTTTATTCGCTGGCTGTAAGAGATCTCACAAGTATGCAGGTAGATGAGAAAGCATTGGAAGAAGAAGCCCGGATTCTACAGTCCTCTATGGACATAAAGCAGGGGCCTCTGGTAAATGCAGGCTTATTTCAGACGAAAGAGGGAGATTATCTGCTCCTTGCCATCCATCATCTGGTGGTTGACGGGATTTCATGGAGAATTCTCTTTGAGGATATTTCAACAGGATACCGGCAGGCGGTTAACGGAGAAGAAATTAATTTCCCTGAAAAAACAGACTCTTTTAAGGAATGGTCGGAGAAACTTTATGGGTATGCCGACAGTGAAGAGCTTCAAAAGGAGATTCCATACTGGAGCGCCCTTGAGAAAATCCAGGTGAAACCCCTTCCAAAGGAACATACTGTCACCAACAGAAAATATAAGGACAGTGACCAGGTTTTCATGGAGCTTGATGAGATCCGGACTTCCCGGCTGATCAGGGATGTGAACAAGGCGTATCATACCGAAATTAATGATATTCTTCTGGCAGCGCTGGGAGAGGCGGTTTCAGAATGGACCGGTGAGGAAAAAGTGCTCATTAACTTAGAAGGACATGGCCGTGAAGAGATTGCCGGGGATATTGATATCAGCAGAACCGTAGGATGGTTTACCACACAGTATCCCGTGATTTTAGATATGAAAGAGACAGGGTCCATATCTTCCAGAATTAAATCCGTAAAAGAAAGCCTGCGTACCATACCGGGGAGAGGAATGGGCTATGGTATTTTAAAATATCAGACGATTCTTCCAGATGAAGAAATGCTTAAGTTCAATTTAAATCCGGAGATCAGTTTCAACTATCTTGGACAATTTGACCAGGATATTGACAGCGATTTATTTACCTTAACGGACATTTCAGCAGGTGAAACCATTTCACCGGAAATGCAGCGGCCATACTGTCTTGATATTTATGGAGGAATTAATAACGGGAAGCTGGGGCTTCATTTTTCATATCACAGGGGTGAATATGAAAAGATTACAATAAACCGGATTGCTGATAATTTTAAACGCAGCCTGATACAAATGATTGAACACTGCGTATCTCAGGATTATACCGAACTGACACCTGGCGATTTAAGCTCCTCGAAGATCACCGCCCGGGAAGTGGAAGCGGTGTACCGCGTGATGGAATCATCAAAACACAATATCAGGGATATTTATTCACTGACACCCATGCAGACTGGAATGCTGTATCATTTCCTCAGGGAAAAAGATTCCAATGCTTATTTTGAGCAGGCAGTGATCACATTAAAGGGCAGTGTTGATAAAGACGCGTTTGAACGGGCGTTTTGGCAGGTGATTTTAAGACACGATATTTTAAGAACGGCTTTTATTTATGAAAAGGTGGACAAGCCGGTTCAGGTGGTCTTAAAAGACAGGACTTCCAAAATGGACTATAAGGATATTTCCCTTTTATCAGAAGGACAAAAAAAATCCTATTTGGAAGAATGCATGGCTGGCGACAGGAAAAAGGGCTTTGACTTAACCCATGAGCCGCTGGTCAGGATCATGCTGATTAAAGTGAGTGAGGGAATTTACCATTTAATCTGGAGCTTCCATCATATCATCATGGATGGCTGGTGTCTGCCTATTGTATTTAAGGAACTTCTGGAATCCTATAAAGCGTTCCGGGAAGGCAGTTCCCCGCGGTTAGGCAGGGTGTATCCATACAGCCAGTATATACAATGGCTGGAAAACAGAGATGACCAGGAAGCTTCGGATTACTGGGATCAGTATCTCATGGAATATGAGCAGACCGAACAGCTCTCCAGAATGAAAGTCACAACTGCCGGGCAGGGATATCTTCAGGAGGAATACGATTTTACAATAAATGAAGAAATGAAAGCAGGACTTGAGAAAACGGCAAGAGATAACGCCGCCACTTTAAGTACGGTGATGCAGACGGTATGGGGAATCTTACTGCAAAGGTACAGCAATACCCGGGATGTGGTGTTTGGATCAGTAGTTTCAGGCAGACCGGCCGAGGTAGAGGGTGTTGAACGAATGATAGGCCTCTTTATTAATACCATTCCAGTCAGAGTCCGGTCAGAAAAAGGGGAAAGCTTCTCCTCTCTTATTTCAAGACAGCAGCGGGAGGCGCTGGAGTCTGAGAAACACAGTTATTATCCGCTGGCAGAAATTCAGTCCAGGATATCCTGCAAAGGGGAACTGGTTCAGAGCCTTATGGCTTTTGAAAATTATCCCATGGAGGAAGCCGTTAAGGGAGATGACAACGGCAGGGATCATATCACCATTCTTTCAGCAAAGGTATCCGAGCAGACGAATTTTGACTTAAATATTATTATAATGCCGGGAAAGGATCTGCAAATCAAATTCCGATACAACAGTCTGGTTTATAACAAAAGCTTTCTCGCCCGGATTGCTGAACAGATGAAAACCATGATCAGTGAAATCGTAAAGCGCCCCGGGATGTCCGTTGAAGAGATCGATGTAGTACCGGAAGGAGAAAGGCGTATGCTGCTTCATGATTTTAATCAGACAGTGATGGAATATCCAAAAAATCAGACCATCCACGGTTTGTTTGAGGAGCAGGCAGAACAAAGACCGGAACATACGGCGCTCGTTTTTGAAGATAAAAAACTGACCTATAGGGAACTGAACCAAAAAGCCAACAGGCTTGCCCATGCGCTGAGGAGAAAGGGAGTGAAACCGGACAGCATTGTTGCTGTGATGACGGAACGTTCTCTGGATATGGTAACAGGGATATTTGGTACGCTCAAGGCCGGAGGTGCCTACCTGCCCATAGATCCAGGCTATCCGCAGGACCGGATTGAATATATGCTGGAGGACAGCGGCGCTGGCGTTCTGCTGACTCAAAAGCATCTAAAAGACAGTATTCAGTATAACGGTAATATAATCTGTCTGAATGAGGAGGATGTTTATCTGGAAGAGGATGCCAATCCCAAGCCTGTAAATAAACCAGATGATCTGGCGTATATCATCTATACATCAGGCTCTACCGGAAAACCGAAAGGGGTCATGGTGGAACATCACGGAATTTTGAATCTGCAGAATTACTTTAAGGAAAGCTGGGGCGTGGACGGATCAGACCGGATGCTTCAGTTTGCCAGCAGCTCCTTTGATGCCTCCGTATGGGAGACCTTTACCATTCTGCTGGGCGGGGGAACACTTTATCTGGTTTCCAGAGATGTGATTAATAATCTGGATGATTTTAAGAATTTCATCAATGAAAACAAAATCTCCATCACCCTTCTGCCGCCTGCATACCTTTCAGGCATTGAGCCGGGAAGCCTTCCGTCATTAAAGAAGCTGGTAACCGGCGGATCGGCTATTACAAAGGAACTGGTTTCAAAGTGGAAGGATAAGGCGGCCTATATGAATGCTTATGGTCCTACCGAATACAGTGTAATTGCAACTGCATGGAAATACCGGAACGAGGAGATGGGATGTGATTCGGTCCCCATTGGAAAGCCTGTGTCCAATACAAGGATCTATATACTGGATAAGGACCAGAAGCTTTTGCCGGTGGGAGCGGCCGGAGAGATGTGCGTATCGGGAGACGGCATTGCCAGAGGCTATTTAAACCGCCAGTCCCTGACTGCAGAAAAGTTTGTGGATAATCCGTATGAAGCCGGAGAGAAGATGTACCGGACAGGAGACCTTGCCCGCTGGCTGCCGGATGGGAATGTGGAATATTTGGGGAGAATTGATGACCAGGTAAAGATCCGGGGATTTCGGATTGAGCTTGGGGAGATTGAAGCAAACTTACATAAGTATCCGCTGATCCGTGAAGTGGCAGTGATCGCCAGAGAGGATAAAAAGAAAGAGAAGTATCTGACAGCATATTTTACTTCGGAAGAAGAGCTGAAAGCGGAAGAATTGAAAAAACATCTTTTAAAGGAACTGCCGGACTACATGGTCCCAGCCTTCTTTATGCAGCTGGAGCACATGCCCATGACTCAAAGCGGTAAGATAGACAAAAAAACACTGCCGGAGCCTGAAATGCGCGGAAATTCAGGGGCAGATTTCATAAGCCCGAGAAACGATGCGGATAAGAAGATTCAGGAAGTGTGGCAGGATACACTGGGAATTGAATCAATCGGAATCGACGACAATTTCTTTATGCTAGGCGGTAATTCCATCAAGGCGATTCAGGCTGTATCAAGGCTGGCGTCGGAATTTGAAATTGGAATCAATGACATTTTCCAATATCCCACAATACGGAGTCTGTCAGATCAGATAAAATACTCCAAAGACAGGCTGAAGACAGCGATTGAAGCACTGCAGGAAGCAGCGGTCACCAGGATTGAAGGAAGGGGAGCCAGTGATGGCAGAATCCTCAAAAGCCTGAAAGAATACCATAAAAGAAATCAGAAGTATAAGGGAGTTGAGATTTCGGAAAAGGCTGGCTACCAGAATATACTGGTGGCCGGAGGAACCGGTTATCTTGGAATACAGATTGTACATCAGCTGCTGAAGATTACTGATTATAAGATTTACATAGCTGTCAGAGGAAAGGATGACAGTGATGCACGGGAAAGGCTGCATGCAAAGCTTAAGTTCCACTTTGGAAATGAAATCTGCGGACAGGAAACACTGGAAGACAGATTGTGTGTATTTTGCGGAGATTTAACAAAGGAATACTTCGGGCTGAGCAAAGAGCGTTATGAAAGTCTGGCAGAAAAAATTGATGCAGTCATAAACTCAGCGGCAAATGTAAAGCATTTTGGGAATTACTCGGAGTTTTATGCAATTAATGTGGAAGGAAATAAAAGGCTCATTGAATTTGCCGGTACAGGGAAGAAAAAGGTGTATAACTTCATCTCTACCACCAGTGTGGGAAGCGGATTCATAGAAGATCAGTCAAGCGTGGTGTTTACTGAGTATGACTGTGATGTGGAACAGAGCTCCGATAACTACTATGTAATGACGAAACTGGAGGCTGAGAAGCAGATCGTCAGGGCGAGAGAAGAAGGCATTATATGCAATGTTTTCAGGGTGGGAAATCTGGTTTTTGATTCAAAGTCCGGTATTTTCCAGGAAAATATTCAGGATAATGCGTTCTACACCATGGTGAAATCCCTGATAAAACTTGGATATGTCCCTGCGATTGCTGATAAAACCCTGGACTTTTCCTTTGTTGACCAGGTGGCGAAAGCTGTCGTACTGCTGTTTGACAGGAAGAATTTAAAAAATGAGACGTACCATTTATTTAACAGCCATCGGATCAATATGATTTCCTTTGCCCGGTTTTTAAATCAGGCAGGAGTGGAAGTGGAGACGATGCCCGTGGACAAGTTTACCTCATTTATTCTGAAAAAATACGATGATGATGATGCGAAACAGGAAGTATCCAGAATACTTGTCCATTCCAATATATTCTTTGAAGGAGCCAGCAAAACATTATTCCTGGTGAAGAACAGAAAGACCGACGGTATCTTAAAAGCACTGGGATTTGAGTGGCCGAAGCTTGACGGCAGCAGAGTAAAGCTCATGATTGAACACTGCAGAAATGTAGGGTTTATGCAGTAAAAATACGCTGGAGGCAGTAAAAGATGGATGCAATCAAACTTGCAAGTTTATATTTTTTTGGAACAGAAGAATTTAATTCGTCCAATTGCATGATAGCAACAGTCAGCTTTAAGAAAAAAATTGATCCGGAACGATTGTATCCCAGCTACCGGGCGCTGGTTATGGAAAATCCGCTGCTGCAGGCAAAAATGGTGGAACAGCCTGAAAAAAATACGTTCAAATGGAACCGGTTTCCAAAAGAGGAGCTAAAAGCTTTGCTTGATTATGAAGAGGAGCAGCTTTCTAAGTATTATACTGAGGAAGAGGTTTTGGAACGATACGATTCCACCAATTCCAGGCTGGTTTTTCACCTGTTTCCTGTAAATGAGAATACGATGGTATTTTCCATGCACCATGCAGTGACCAATGGCCGGGGACTGATATTCTGGATTAAGAAGTGGCTTGAATACTATTCATGTGAAATTGACACAGTGCCGGGAGAGACAGACGCCTCTTCCGGCTTAAGAGATCGGATTCTTCGCACGGTAAGAAGAATTTCTGCCTATTTATGGCTGCCTGTTTTTTTAACGGGCTTTGCATTCCATGCGAATAAGAAGGATAAAAACGAAACGTTAGACTTAAGTTATGACAGAAAACCAAAGAAAGGCAGAGGCTATGTGAAAAAATCCTACAGCTTCAGTGCTGAAAAAACCCGGGAAATATTACGCCAGAGCAGACGGTATGATATGACATTTGGCGAATATCTCTGTTACAGAATGACGGATGGATTATTGGAGCATGATTCCGGAAAACAGCGTGTGCTTGTCTCCATGCCTATGGACATACAGCCTTTGCATTCCTATTCGCCACAGACCATGCATGGTAATTATGTGGCGAGTCTTCCGGCGCAGTTCTTCCGGGAGGGAGATTTGAGAAAACAGGTAAAAGAAGCGTTTAAATGGTTCAAAAGAGGAGTTCCGTACGGCTTGCTGCGTCTGGCAGCGGTATGCTCCAGTTCATTGGAAAAATACAAGAGTCTATGTTTGAAATCGTGTAAGAAAACCATGTCTGAAAGGGGGCCGTTGATGAATACGTCAATCACTCTTTCTAACCTTGGCATTATATCATATCCAATTATGGAAAAATGGGTGGAATCCTTTTATATTTCTGTGAGAGCCCAGTCACTTTTCCTTTCGTCGGCTACCATTTCAGGCCGGTTAATGATGGAACTATGCGTTTCAAAAAATCTTTACGATCCGGAAGAAGTTATTTCTCTTTTTGACAGGATATTATCTGAGAAACATTTATTAAATTCATAGTAATAAGGGGAGATCAATCAGTATGGAAACAAAAATGAAAAACGTTACAGAATATCCGTTAAGCTCATACCAGAAGGATATATGGCTGGAACAGTGTATGTATCCCGGTAAGCCGATTTATAATATTGGCGGATATACAGAAATAAAAGGCGAAATTAATGTACCATTATTTAACCAGGCCATTCAGGTTTTTATAAACCGCAATGAAATGATGCGGGCTAAAATGACAGAAAGGGACGGAGTACCATATCTGAACATATTATCAGAGTCTTTGTATGAACTGCCTGTGCATGATTTCTCCGGGAAGAAAAATCCCCGTGAGTTTTGTATGGAATGGATGCGGGGAGAGTTTCAGAAGCCCTTTGATATGGGAAAACAGCTCTTCCAGTTTGACCTGCTGAAATGGAGTGATAACCAGTACTTTGTATTCATCAAAGCCTTTCATCTTATTATAGATGGCTGGGGCTTTGTACTCACTCACAAACAAATCATAGAAAACTATAATGAATTATACAGAGAGGGAAAAACGGAAGAGAAACCGGTCTATTCCTATCACGATTTCCTGTTGGAAGATCAAAGCTACCATAATTCAAACAGTTTTATAAAAGACCGGGAATTCTGGAGGGAAAAGTATTTAACTATTCCAGAGCCATTGTTTAACCGAAACGCTAACGGAACCGGTCCGGACATGCAGTCAGACTGGAGCGGCAGGCGAATTTTAAAGCTAGACAGGGAATTATATAACCGGATCATTCAGTTTAGTGAAGAAAGGGGCTGTTCTGTCTTTCACTTTGTACTTGGAACCTTATTTACCTATTTCAGCAGAGTATGCGATAAGGAAGAGGTAGTGATCGGCGTGCCGGTTTTAAACCGAAGTAAAACAAAATATAAGCAGACAATGGGACATTTTGCCAATGTGATTCCGTTGAGGATATCTCCGGGAAGCGATATGAGCTTTCAGGAACTTGTGAAATACATTAAAAATGAGCTCATGGATTGCTACAGGCACATGAGGGTTTCCACCGGAGAAATCTACCGGTCTGTTTTCCGTACAACAAACGAAAAAAGCAGTCTTTTTGATATTTCGTTTTCCTATGAAAAGCATGGGGCGACGGAAAGCTTTGTGGATGCTGAAATAGGAAGCCATGTAATGCTGCCTCATCATCATGAACGCAATGCCCTGACAGTCTATTTAAGAGAGTATGAGAATGCAGAAGTTTATATTGATTTTTCCTACCGCATGGATGTGTTTGACAAATTTATTCCAATTGAACATGTGGTCTCTCATTTTGACTTTTTATTCCGCCAGGTATTGGAATATAACGAATCCATCATAACAGAAATCGGTATTGTACCTGAATGGGAACAAAAGAAGATGTTAGAAGAGTTTCATGCAGCAGCTGCGGATTATTCCAAAAACAAGACCATTCACACTCTGTTTGAGGAACAGGTTTTAAAATATCCGGAACAGGCTGCCCTATGTCTGGAAGATGAGAAGCTTACGTACCGTGAATTAAACCAAAGGGCAAACCAGCTGGCATGGACACTGAGAGAGAGGGGGGTGAAAAAAGATCAGATCATTGCCCTCATGACCGGACGTTCATTTGAAATGATCATAGGTATGATGGGAATACTCAAAGCAGGCGGCGCTTATTTAACCATTGATCCCAACTATCCTTCAGAAAGAATAAAGTATATGCTGGAAGACAGCGCGTCGGAAATTTTGCTGACTCAAAAGTATCTGAGGGATAAAGCGGATTTTGACGGTGAAGTGATCCTGCTTGATGACAGCCAGAGTTTTAATGATAACAAAGATAATCCGGAGAACAGAAGTAATCCGGAGGATCTTGCATATATCATCTACACTTCCGGATCTACGGGTAAACCAAAAGGAGTTATGGTAAAGCATCAGGGAATCTTAAACCTTCAGGCCTTTTTTGTGCAGAAGCATGAGATGAATAAAAATGACAGAATGCTGCAGTTTGCAAGCAGTTCTTTTGATGCTTCCGTATGGGAGATTTTTACCACCCTGCTGACCGGTGCTTCCCTTTATTTAATACCAAAAGAAACCATAAACAATTTAATGGAGTTTGAAAAATATGTGAATAAAACAGGTATTACCATAGCATTGCTCCCCCCAACCTATTTATCTAACCTGGAACCAGGAAACCTGCCAACTCTTACAAGGCTGGTTACCGGAGGGTCTGCAATCACAAAAGAAATGGTGAAAAAGTGGAAGGACGGGCTTACCTATATCAACGCTTACGGGCCCACGGAATACAGCGTTATTACTACTACATGGACATATAAAGAGGAAGAGATGGAATATGAATCGGTACCCATTGGAACCCCTGTGAACAATACCAGAGTTTTTATTCTTGACAAAAAGCGCCATATGCTGCCAATCGGTGCAGCGGGTGAATTGTGCATTTCAGGTGACGGACTTGCAAGAGGGTATTTAAACCGTCCGGAGCTTACGAAAGAAAAGTTCGTGGATAACCCCTTTGAATCAGGAGAAAAGATGTACCGGACAGGGGATCTTGCCAGATGGCTGCCAGACGGCAATATTGAATTCCTCGGCAGAATTGACGATCAGGTAAAAGTCAGAGGTTTCAGGATTGAACTGGGTGAAATCGAGAGCCAGCTGCTGAAACTGCCGCAGATCAAAGAGGCAGCAGCTGTTGCAAGAGATGATTCACAGGGTAATAAATATATTGCAGCTTATATTGTCTGGGAAGAAGCATTACCGTTAGACAGGTTAAGAGCAGAACTGTTACAGGAACTGCCGGATTATATGGTACCTTCCTGCTTTGTCCAGCTTGACCAGATGCCTTTCACTGTCAATGGAAAAATTGACCGCAAAGCCCTTCCGGAACCTGACCTGACTATGGATACAGGTGCAGAGTACGAAGCACCGTCTGATGAACTGGAAGAAGGTATCTGCCGGTTGTGGAAGAAAATATTTAAGGCAGAACGTGTGGGCATCAATGATAATTTCTTTGCACTTGGGGGAGATTCATTAAATGCGATTGTACTTTCCTCTGAAATCCATAAAGAATTTAATAGTAACATCCCGTTAAAAGAGATTTTCGCAGGTCCCACAGTAAGGGATATGGCGCAATATTTAAGGAATGCGAAACAGGATATCTATGCTTCCATTAAGCCAGTGGAACAGGCGGAATATTATCCCATGTCATCTGCCCAGAAACGGATATTTGTATTAGGGCAGCTGGAGGACGGGAAGACAGTATATAACATACCGGGGGCTGTCCTGATTGAAGGCGGTATTGACGCACAAAAAACAGAAGCTGTTTTTAAACAGCTGATCGAACGTCATGAGACTTTAAGAACCTCCTTTGAGATGATAAACGGGGAACCGGTCCAGAGAGTGCATGAACAGGCAGATTTCAGCGTGTCTTACAGGGAAGTTCCGGAAGAAACAACAGATAACCTGCTGGATGAATTTATAAAGCCCTTTGATTTAAGCAAAGCACCACTTTTGCGGGTAGGTCTGGTGAAAACCGGAGAAAACAGGCATGTTCTTTTGTTTGATATGCACCATATTATCTCTGACGGAGTCTCCATGGAGATACTGATCCGGGAATTTACAACCCTTTATGAAGGAATGGAGTTAGATCCGCTCAGGCTTCAGTACAGGGATTATTCAGCATGGCAGAATCAGATGTACGAGGATGGAACCTTAAAAAAACAGGAAGAATACTGGCTGAAAACCTTTGAAGGCGATATCCCTGTACTCAACATGCCTCTTAATTATCAAAGACCGGCAGTACAGAGCTTTGAAGGAGACAGAATCAGGTTTCATTTAAGCCAGGACATTACAAGGAAGCTTCAGGTTGTGGCAAAGGATAACGGAGCTACCATGTACATGGTGCTGCTTGCAGCGTACAATATACTGCTTTATAAATACACCGGACAGGAAGATATTATAGTGGGTTCACCGATTGCGGGAAGGCCCCATGCAGATCTGCAAAATATTATAGGAATGTTTGTCAATACTCTGGCAATGAGAAACTATCCCCAGGGAGAGAAGACCTTCCAGGACTTTTTAACAGAAGTCAGGGAAATGGCTCTGGGCGCGTATGAAAACCAGGATTATCCCTTTGAGGAGCTGGTGGAAAAGCTTAAGCTGAAAAGGGATGTAAGCCGAAATGCCCTTTTTGATGCCTTCTTCGCCCTTCAAAGTGTGGATACTGCAGCATTTGCAATGGACGGTCTGAGCATGATACCTTACAGTTATGATGTGAAAATGTCCAAATTTGACATTGCCCTGACTGCCAAGGAGGAGGAAGAGGGGATAGCGTTTGAACTGGCATATTGTATCAGGCTGTTCAGCAAAGAATTCATGGAGAAAACCGCAATCCACTACGGCGCATTGCTGGAAGAGATTGGCTCTTGTCCCCAGACCCGTCTTAAGGATCTTCAGATGCTGGAAAAAGAAGAAATTCAACGAATTGTATATGGCTTTAATGACAACGCTGCAGAGTATTCCAGAAATAAAACCATCATCCAGGTATTCGAAGAACAGGCTAAGAAAAATCCTGACCGGGTGGCTGTGGAATTTGAAGAAAGCAGCCTGACCTATGGGGAATTGAATGCACGTTCCAACCAGCTGGCAGGAGTATTGAGAGAAAATGGAGCGGGTACGGAAAAGACGATAGGTATCATGACAGAGCGCTCGGTGGAAATGATAGTGGGAATTATGGCAGTACTGAAAGCAGGAAGCGCTTATCTGCCTATCGATCCCCTTTATCCGGAAGCGAGAATCCGGTATATGCTGGAAGACAGCCAGACGGAAATTCTGCTGACGCAGACGGAAGTGATGGACAAGGTGCAATTTACTGGCAAAATACTGGACTTAAAGAATGAGTCATTGTATCAGGGAGACGCAGCAAATATATCTTCGCTTAATTTTCCGGATGATATGGCCTATGTTATCTATACTTCCGGAACAACCGGTAAGCCTAAGGGAGTCATAATTGAGCACAGGAATGTGCTGAATCTGACAGCAGGTTTAAACAGGCATATTTACGGAGCGTATGACAGGAACTTAAAAGTTGCTCTGGTGGCACCCTATGTCTTTGATGCATCAGTCAAGCAGATATTCCCGACTCTGATGCTTGGTCATACTCTTTGCATCGTGCCGGAAGAAGCAAGGATTGATGGCACGAGTCTGCTCCGTTACTATAAAGAACATTCCGTGGATGTCTCCGATGGAACCCCGGCACATATCCGTTTTCTGGAGAATGCCATGCTGGATGGAGCGGATGCCTTAACGGTAAAGCATTTTATAATCGGCGGTGAGGCACTGGGGATAGAAACGGTAAAGAGTTTTTATGACCGGATTTCCGGAGAAAAACCCAGGATCACCAATGTATACGGTCCTACAGAATGCTGTGTGGATTCCACCTTGTTTTCCATTGATGATGAAACGGCAGCAGGACTGAACTCTGTTCCCATCGGAGTGCCGCTTAACAATGTACAGGTCTACATTCTTGGTAAAGACAGAGAGGTACTTCCGATTGGTGCGGCAGGAGAGCTGTACATATCCGGTGACGGAGTGGGAAGAGGTTATTTAAACAGAATAGAACTGACAGAGCAGAAATTCGTGGAAAATCCCTTTGTTCCCGGAAGCAGAATGTACCGGACAGGGGATTTGGCAAGATGGCTGCCTGATGGAACCATCGAGTTCCTTGGAAGAATTGATTATCAGGTAAAAATCCGGGGATACAGAATTGAACTGGGTGAGATTGAGAACCGGCTGCTGACCCATGAGTCAGTCAGGGAAGCCGCAGTGATTGACCGGGAAGACGGATACGGGACAAAATATCTCTGTGCATATATAGCAGGAAAAGAAGATCTTACGACAGGGGAACTGAGAGAGTTTCTGTTAAGGGATCTGCCTGATTATATGGTGCCGTCCTATTTTATTCAGCTTGAAAAGCTGCCCCTTACCTTCAACGGAAAGCTTGACCGAAAGGCACTTCCAGAGCCGGAGGGCAGGATTGATACCGGTGTGGAATATGAAAAGCCGGAAGGAATGGTGGAAGAAAAGCTGGCAGGAATCTGGCAGGAAGTATTGAAAATCGAGAAAATCGGGAGAATGGATAACTTCTTTGAACTGGGAGGACATTCTTTAAAAGCTACTGTGCTGGTTTCCAGAATCCACAAGGAATTCAACATCAACATTCCGTTAAAAACGATTTTTGCAGGACCGACAATAAAAGAAACTGCAGAATATATTAAAAACGCAAAAGAAGATATCTACGCTTCCATTAAACCGGTGGAAAAGGCAGAATACTATCCGATGTCGTCTGCCCAGAAGAGGGTATTTGTATTGGGACAGCTGGAGGACAGCAAGACGGTCTATAATATGCCGGGAGCTGTCATGATTGAGGGCAGCGTGGATGGACTAAAAACAGAAGCTGCATTTAAAAAACTCATAAAGCGCCATGAGACTTTAAGAACCTCTTTTGAAATGATGGATGGAGAGCCGTTACAAAGAGTGCACGATGAGGCAGACTTTTGTGTGTCCTGCAAAGAGGCACCAGGAGAAACGACAGAAGACCTGTTAAATGAATTTATAAAGCCCTTTGATTTAAGCAAAGCACCTCTTTTAAGAGTAGAGCTGGTAAAGACTGGAGAAAACAGTCATGTTCTTTTGTTTGATATGCACCATATTATCTCCGACGGCGTCTCCATGGAAATTCTGATCCGGGAATTTATTGCCCTTTATGAAGAAACGAATTTAAATCCGCTCAGGCTCCAGTACAGGGATTATTCCGCATGGCAGAATCAGATGTACGAAGATGGAACTTTAAAAAAGCAGGAAGATTACTGGCTGAAAACCTTCCAAGGTGAAATTCCGGTACTCAACTTGCCCCTTGATTATAAACGGCCGGCAGTACAGAGCTTTGAAGGAGACAGAATCAGATTTCGTTTAAGCCAGGAGGTATCACAAAAGCTTCGGGGTGTGGCCAGGGAAAACGGAGCAACCATGTACATGGTACTGCTTGCAGCATATAACACACTGCTTTATAAATATACCGGCCAGGAAGATATTATAATCGGATCGCCGATTGCAGGAAGACCTCATGCAGATCTTCAAAACATGATAGGAATGTTTGTTAACACTCTGGCAATGAGAAACTATCCCCAGGGAGAGAAGACCTTTGAGAAATTTTTGGCGGAAGTCAGAGAAATGGCCCTGGGCGCGTATGAGAACCAGGATTATCCCTTTGAAGAACTGGTGGAAAAGCTTAATCTGAAACGGGATGTAAGCCGGAGTGCCCTTTTTGATGCTTTCTTCGCACTGCTAAATGTGGATTCAGCATCACTGGTGATGGATGGACTAAACATCACGCCTTACAGCTATGAAGTGAAGATGTCCAAATTTGACATTGCCCTGACTGCCAAAGAGGAGGAAGCGGGGATAGAGTTTGAGCTGGCATACTGTACCAGGCTGTTCCGTAAAGAAACCATGGAGAAAGCCGCAATCCACTACGGCACATTGCTGGAAGAGATTGCCAATGATCCTCAGACCCGGCTTAAGGATCTTCAGATGCTGGAAAAGGAAGAAATTCAAAGAATTGTATATGGCTTTAATGACAACTCCGCAGAGTATTTCAAAGACAAGACCATAATTCAGGTATTTGAAGAACAGGCAGAGAAAAGTCCCGACCGGACAGCTGTGGAATTTGAAGAAAACAGCCTGACTTATGGGGAATTGAATGCACGTTCCAATCAGCTGGCTGCAGTATTGAGAGAAAATGGAGCAGGTCCTGATAAGACGGTAGGAATTATGGCAGAGCGCTCGGTGGAAATGATAGTGGGAATTATGGCAGTACTGAAAGCCGGAAGTGCTTATCTGCCTGTTGATCCCCTTTATCCGGAAGCCAGAATCCGGTATATGCTGGAAGACAGCCAGACGGAAATACTGCTAACGCAGTCGGAATTATTGGACAAGGTGCAATTCTCTGGAAAAATGCTGGACTTAAAGAATGAGTCATTGTATCAGGGAGAGGCAGGCAATATAGCTCCGGTTAACACTCCGCAGAATATGGCTTACGTCATATACACTTCAGGAACAACAGGTAAGCCAAAAGGAGTCGTGATCGAGCACAGAAATGTGCTGAATCTGACTGCAGCTTTAAACAGGCATATTTACGGAAAGTATAACAGGAATTTAAAAGTTGCCCTGGTGGCACCCTATGTCTTTGATGCATCGGTCAAGCAGATTTTCCCGACTCTGATGCTGGGTCATACACTTTGCATCGTTCCGGAAGAAGCAAGGCTTGATGGCACGAGTCTGCTCCGTTACTATAAAGAACATTCCGTGGATATCTCCGATGGAACCCCGGCACATATCCGTTTTCTGGAGAATGCCATGCTGGATGGAGCGGATGCCTTAACGGTAAAGCATTTTGTTATTGGCGGTGAGGCACTGGGGATAGAAACGGTAAAGAGTTTTTATGATAGGATTGCCGGAGAAAAACCCAGGATCACCAATGTTTATGGTCCAACAGAATGCTGTGTGGATTCCACCTTATTTACAATTGATTATGAAACCGCAGCCAGACTGGACTCTATTCCCATCGGAGTTCCGCTTGACAATGTCAAAGTCTACATTCTTGGAAAAGACAGAGAGGTACTTCCGGTTGGCGCGGCAGGAGAACTGTACATATCCGGTGACGGAGTGGGAAGAGGCTATTTAAACAGAAAAGAACTGACAGAGCAGAAATTTGTGGAAAATCCGTTTGTTTCCGGAAGCAGGATGTACCGGACAGGAGATTTGGCAAGATGGCTGCCTGATGGAACCATCGAGTTTCTTGGAAGAATCGATTATCAGGTAAAAATCCGTGGATACAGGATCGAACTGGGGGAGATTGAGAACCGGCTGCTGACCCATGAGTCAGTCAGGGAAGCCGCAGTGATTGACCGGGAAGACGGATACGGGACAAAATATCTCTGTGCATATATAGCAGGAAAAGAGGAGCTTACAACAGGGGAACTGAGAGCATATCTGTTAAAGGATCTGCCTGACTATATGGTGCCGTCCTATTTTATTCAGCTTGAGAAGCTGCCCCTTACCTTTAACGGAAAGCTTGACAGAAAGGCACTTCCGGAGCCGGAGGGCAGAATCGATACCGGTGTGGAATACGTGAAACCGGAAGGGATTGTGGAAGAAAAGCTGGCGGTTATCTGGCAGGACGTGCTGAAAGCTGAGAAAATCGGGAGAATGGATAACTTCTTTGAACTGGGAGGACATTCTTTAAAGGCAACAGTGCTGGTTTCCAGAATCCACAAGGAATTTAACATCAACATCCCGTTAAAAGAGATCTTTGCAGGACCGACAATTGCTGAAATGAAAAAATACATAGAAAATGCAAAGGAAGATATCTATGCATCCATTGAGCCGGCTAAAAAAGCGCAGTATTATCCAATGTCCTCTGCGCAGAAGCGGGTCTATGTATTAAGCCAGCTGGGAGGGAATGGAATTACCTATAACATGCCTTCTGCATTGCGGATAGAAGGAAATGTTGATATAGAACGCCTGCAAACGGCCTTTAGTCAGCTGATTGAGCGCCATGAAACCTTAAGAACATCATTTAAAACAATAGATGGTGAACTGATCCAATGGGTGGATGCCCATGTCGATTTTACAGTCGGGTATGAAGAAGCTGCGGAAGAAGAGGGAAAGGAGATTGTACGTAATTTTGTAAAACCTTTTGACTTAAGTAAGGCACCTCTTTTGAGAGCAGGACTGGTAAAATTAAAAAATGAAAGTTACATCCTGATGTTTGATATGCATCACATCATTTCCGACGGAGTTTCCATGGAGATACTGCTAAGAGAATTCAGCGCTCTTTATGAAGGAAAAGAATTAAAACCACTGCATCTTCAGTACAGGGACTACTCCGTATGGCAGAAGCAGATGTATGGGAACGGTTCACTGAAACACCAGGAAAGTTTCTGGCTGGAGACATTAGGGGGTGAGATACCCGTACTTAACCTGCAGACAGATTACAAAAGACCGGCAGTGCAAAGCTTTGAAGGAGGAAGAGTTCGTTTCCGCATAGGCAGCCAAATCACCGGAAAGCTTGGTGAAATTGCAAAAGAAAACGGAGCCACCATGTATATGGTACTGCTGGCAGCCTACAACACGCTGCTTTACAGATATACAGGGCAGGAAGATATGATAGTCGGCTCCCCCATTGCCGGAAGGCCTCATGCAGATCTGCAAAATATAATAGGGATGTTTGTTAATACCCTGGCGATGAGAAATTACCCCCAGGGAGAAAAAACCTATAAAGAATTTCTGGCAGAAGTCCGGGAAATGGCCCTGGGCGCTTATGAAAACCAGGATTATCCCTTTGAAGAGATAGTAGAAAAACTGGGATTAAAGGGAGACATGAGCAGAAATGCGTTGTTTGATACCATGTTTGCGCTTCAGAATATGGAGACCGGAAGCTTTGAACTTGCTGGAATGAAAGCCGCTCCTTATGGCGGCGGGGCTCCCATATCCAAGTTCGATATAACTCTGGCTGCCATTGAAACACAGGAAGGCATTTCCTTTGAACTGGAATACGGGATTAAGCTGTATAAAAAGGAAACCATGGAAGCTCTTTCGGAACATTTTGTCAATATTTTGAAAGCAGTGGCAGAAAATCCGGAGGTGAAGCTGAAGGATATTCCGATTCTTGATGAAGAAGAACGTAAAAAAATATTATACTGCTTTAACAGGACAGCGGAGCCGTATCCAAAACACAGTACCATTCATGGAGCTTTTGAAGAACAGGTCAGAAGGTATCCGGATAAGGCAGCGGTAGTCTTTGGTGAGAGCAGTCTAAGCTATCTGGAACTGAACAAAAGGGCCAACGCACTGGCTGAAATACTGCAAAACAGGGGTGTGGGGACGGATAAGATTGTCGCCATTATGGCGGAGCGCTCCCTGGAAATGATCGTTGCAATGTTTGGAGTATTAAAAGCAGGAGGAGCCTATCTGCCTGTAGACCCCAATTATCCGGAGGACAGAATCCGGTACATGCTGGAGGACAGCGGTGCAGCGGTAGTCCTGACACAAAGGCACCTTAAGGAGAAAGCTGTGACTGACAGTGAGGTGATTTTCCTTGATGACCAATTTGGTGAGTGTGGGGAAAATCCTGAGAACTTAAGCAGTGCAGGAGATTTAGCGTATATTATCTACACCTCAGGTTCAACGGGAAAACCCAAAGGAGTCATGGTAGAACATCATGGAATCATAAACCTCCGGAATTATTTTAAAAGATACTGGAAGGTGGACGAAAATGAGCGGATGCTTCAGTTTGCAAGCAGTTCCTTTGATGCATCGGTATGGGAGATATTCACCTGTCTGCTGGGAGGGGGGACCCTGTACCTGATATCAAAAGACACCATAAACAACCTAAATGAATTTGAAGCATACGTCAATGAAAAGGAAATAACCATAGCACTGCTTCCGCCTACTTACTTAGCCGGAATTGAACCGGGAAAACTGCGTACACTGAAAAAACTGGTTACCGGCGGTTCCGCTATTACAAAGAACCTGGCAGATCAGTGGAAAGACAGTGTTGAATATATGAATGCCTATGGTCCCACGGAATACAGCATTATAACCTCCGCATGGAAGTACAGGGCAGAAGAAATGTGCTACGGTTCCGTACCGATTGGAAGACCTGTGGACAACACGAGAATCTATATTCTGGACAAAAACGGCAATCTTCTGCCGGTAGGTGCGGCGGGTGAATTGTGTGTAGCCGGAGACGGAATTGCCAGAGGTTATTTAAACAGGCCGGAGCTGACAGCTGAAAAATTTACAGCTGATCCGTTTTTGTCTGGTGAAAGAATGTACCATACTGGAGATTTAGCCAGATGGCTTCCGGATGGAAATATCGAGTATATGGGAAGAATTGACGACCAGGTAAAGATCAGGGGCTTTCGGATCGAGCTTGGAGAAATCGAAGATCGGCTGCTTCAGTGTCCGTTAGTACGTGAGGCAGTGGTTATGGCCCGCGAAGACAGTCATGGAGATAAGTATCTTGTCTCTTATTATACGGGGGAAGAAGAGCTGGAAGCGGCTAAACTCAGGGAACAGATGGCACAAGCACTGCCTGACTATATGGTGCCGTCCTATTTTGTGCAGTTGGATGCGATGCCTGTAACTGCCAACGGTAAGATTGATAAAAAAGCATTGCCGGAGCCGGAAATAGGCGGATGTGGGCAAGCAGAATACATCGGACCGAGAAACGACACAGATGCCAAAATCCAGAAGGTATGGCAGGAGGTCCTGGGGATCGGACAGATCAGTATCGACGACAACTTCTTTATGCTTGGAGGTAATTCTATTAAGGCGATCCAGACAGTATCTAAACTGGCAATGGAGTTTGAAATAGAGATCAATGATATTTTTAAGTGCCTGACGATACGTGTTTTGTCGGATCACATCAGATATTCCAAAGACAGGCTGAAAAATGCCTTAAATGCCTATAGAGAAGCGGCTGTTACAGCTCAAAGCGGAGTGGCTGCACTAGACGAAGGAATGGAAAAGCGGATCATTAAATATAAGACCAGGATCCAGAAGTATAAGAAGATGGATTTATCAGAAAAAGCAGATTACAGAAATATCCTTCTGGCTGGAAGCACCGGTTATCTGGGAATCCATATTTTATATCAGCTGCTGCAAAATACCGATTATAAGCTGTATGTGCCGATCAGAAGTAAGGATGACGAAGAAGCCTTTGAAAGGCTTTGCAAAAAGCTTGAGTATTATTTTAATCCGGATGCGCAGCTAAAGAATGTTTTAGCGGACAGAGTCTTCGCATTTAGAGGAGATCTGGCAAAAGAAAATATGGGCTTAAGCAGGGAACTGTATGAAGTGCTGGCAGATAAAATTGATGTAATCATTAATTCGGCGGCGAACGTGAAGCATTATGGCCACTACTCTGAGCTGTATGACGCCAATGTGGCAGGTAATGAAAGGCTGATTGAATTTGCCCGGACAGGGAAGAAAAAAGCGTACAACCTCATTTCCACAACCAGCATAGGAGAGGGAGCTATAGAGGGAAAGAAAAGAGAACTGTTTACCGAATACGATTGTGATCTGGGGCAGAACTCAGAAAACTACTACTCACAGACGAAATTTGAAGCGGAGAAGATGGTTGTAAAAGCCCGGGAAGAAGGAGTAAATGCCAATGTGTTCCGGGTTGGTAATCTGGTATTTGACTCTGCCACAGGCATTTTCCAGGAAAATATCACAAATAACGCGTTCTATGCGGTAATCAGATCCTGTATCAATCTTGGCTGTTTTCCTGAGACGGCAGAAAAGAACATCAATTTCTCTTTCATCGATCAGGTGGCCAAAGCGGTTGTGCTGCTGTTTGACAGGAAAAAACTGCAGAATGAAACGTATCACCTGTATAACAGTCACACCGTGAGCATGAGTTTCGTTGCAGAGCTGATCAATCAGGCCGGGGTGAAAGTTAAGATCATTCCTCCTGCAGAATTTGTGGAGAATCTGCTTAAAAAATATGATGATAAAGATAAAACAGATGATATCACCCAGATTCTTGTCCACACCAATATGTTATCCGGAAGCATGGAAAAGACCTCATTTACCCTGTTAAACAGCAAAACGGATGTGATTTTAAAAGCTGCAGGTTTTGAATGGTCAAGGCTTGACTGTGAAAAGGTAAAGTTAATGCTTGAGCATTGCATGAAGGTGGGATTTATTAATCGTTTTGTAAAGGAGAGAGAACGTGAGCAGAATTAAGTTGTTTTGTCTGCCTTATGCGGGAAGTTCCGCTATGATATATTATCAATGGAGCAAATTTCTGGATAAGGATATAGATTTGCAGCCTGTGGAATTAGCAGGAAGAGGGAGCAGAATTGATGTTCCCTTATATGACAGTATGAATGGAGCAGCACAGGATGTGTGCTGTTCCATAAAAAATCAGATAAAAGATACACCGTATGCCATATTCGGGCACAGTATGGGCAGTTGGATTGCATTTGAATTATATCATGAGTTAAAAAAGTCAGGTCTTCGTATGCCGGAACATATTTTTTTCTCCGGAAACAGGGCCCCCCAGCTGAATGTGAAAAGAAATAGAATAATCCATAATCTGCCGGAACATGAATTTAAGAATGCCATTTTAAAAATGGGGGGCACGCCGAAAGCTGTTTTTGAAGATAGCGCGCTGGCTGAAATTTTTGTTCCGCTAATCAGGGCAGATTATAAAATTACGGAAAAGTACATCTATACCCCTGGAAAAAGCAAACTTGAGTGTGGAGTTTCGATTCTGTGCGGCAAGGATGATACGATTACCGAAGAAGGCATAGAAGCGTGGAACGAGAATTTGTTAAATGAGGCAGAAATTGTATATTTTAGCGGAGGACATTTTTTCCTAAACCAAAATATTGGAAATGTCACAGCCTACATTAACCGCACGCTTAAAAAAGCTGATTGCTATGTATCATAAAATCTATATGCAGAATGGAATCTGCGTATAATCAATAATTGAAGTTCAGAAGGGATCATGGAACGGTGCAGTATGGGAGGTTCAGTTAATAAGTGTGACTGTCAGGCTATTAATCAGGAATTGGCAGAAAAAGTGAAGTCAGAAATGAAAGATGACGGCTGTTTTTCTCTTCTCTTGGCATTCTTAAAATTAATTAGTGATGATACCAGAATAAAGATCATGTATGCATTATCAAAAAGTGAATTATGTGTGAATGATCTTGCCGTCATTTTAGATATGACGAAATCAGCAATATCCCATCAATTAAAACTGCTTAAGGTATCCGGCCAGGTAAAATCAAGAAAAGAGGGGAAATTTGTCTATTATTCCATGAATAATGAGCATGTATTTGAGATAATGGAGAATGCTCTGATTCATGTAAAATACCAAAAGTAGTATTTCATACAGCGCCTGTGCTTTTTTATCAGGCGCTGTATTTACTATTATTTGCCGCAGTAATATCATACTTAAAAAACATCGTCATCACGAGGTTGACGATGTTTTTTTTCATCCACATAAAATCCACACATTAATATGATAAATTGAAAAAGTCTTCATATCGCCTGTGGAATACAGAAAAAAAGGCTCTGGGACCAGGAGTATAATCATACATCGGACAACAGAAAGGATTAAAGACTACAATCATGTTTAATATCATTAAAACACAGAAACGAACAGTTCTTTTTCTTGCTGCAGCTGTATTATTTGCAGCAGTGTACGGTATATTTGTATACAATCAGGCAGAAACCAGTTCTCAATTTGAGCAGAAAGCAGAAACGGTCATTCCTGATGAGAACAGTCAGGTCATAAAACTGGAAACAGTAAACGAAGCGGTTTTGCCTGCGACAGAAAGTGAAGCGCAGGAAGAACCTGTGCCGGACAATCTAAAAGAAGGTTCAGAACACCCCTTTGTTGCTAAATTGCAGGAGCGGCTGATGGAACTGGGTTTTATGGAAAATGATGAACCGACTCTGTTCTATGGGTCTGTAACTGCCAATGCCATTCGTATATACCAGAGGCAGAATAATATTGTTCAGGATGGAATTGCGGGACCAGAGACACTGGCTTCACTTTTCTCCCAGGAAGCAAAGTATTATGCGGTATCCCTGGGGATTTCCGGGGATGACGTCAAACAAATCCAAAACAGACTTTATGAACTGGGTTATCTTGCGAAGGAAGAGGAAGTAACCGGAGAGTTTAACGAAACAACAGAAAAAGCAGTAATGAAACTGCAGGAGCTCAACCAGCTGTCAATAGACGGAAAGGTAGGGCGGAAGACCATTCGTCTGCTTTACAGTGAAGAGGTGAAACCTGATTATCTGGCCTACGGAGAGAAAAATGAAGTGGTTCTTTCTGCGCAAAAGCGTTTAAAAAGTCTGGGGTATTTAACAACTGTACCAGATGGTAATTATGGAAAAGATACGGTAACGGCAGTAAAGCAGTTCCAGTCCAGAAATGATTTAGTTGTAGACGGATACCTGGGACCTTCTACAAGAATTGCGTTAGAACAGGAGGAGGCCACACCCAATGGGGTCATGCTGAGAGAACAGGGAGAGAGTGTAAAGCGGATACAGGAACTTTTAAATAAGTACGGTTATCTGTCCTCTTCTAATGTTACCGGGTATTTTGGAGAGGTAACCGAGCAGTCCGTGAAGCGCTTTCAGAAAGATAATGGTTTGAAAGCAGACGGGTCGGTTGGTGTACAGACGCTTTCGCTGCTTACAGCAGATAAGTCTGTCAAAGCGGGCAAGGACTTCCGCCCTGCGGTAGTGGATGCAGGCAGTGGCGGCGGAGGCAAAACAGTAAATGGAAACGTAAAGGCATTTATTGATATTGCAGCATCGAAGGTAGGATCAAAGTATGTATGGGGGTCAAAAGGACCCAATTCGTTTGATTGTTCCGGTTTTGTTTACTGGAGTCTGAATCAGATCGGAGTAAGACAGAGCTACCTTACCTCCAGCGGGTGGAGAAACATGGGTAAATACAAACGAATATCCAATTACGACGATATAAAACCAGGTGATATTGTGGTGGGAAAAGGTCATATGGGGATTGCGGCAGAGAGCCAAAAGGTGATAGATGCTTCTTCTAGCAACGGAAAAGTAGTTTACCGGCAGAGGACAGCCTGGTGGAGAAATAACTTTATTGTGGCATGGAGAATATTCGAGTAGATTCATAATTTATCTTGCTAAAATCATTTTTTTGTATTATACTGTGGTCAAGTGGATGGTGATTGCATTTGCAAGCTATACCTGTTTATTATGTTATTGTGGCATTTTTTGCCTATAATACATGGTAAACAGGTTTTTTTTCGCCAAAAACAGGAACTTGAGGATCATTTATACCAGTGGACAGGGGTGAGAAGCATGATCATTTACAAAATTTTTAATAACAACGCGGTAGTTATTAAAGATGAAAACGGGGTGGAAAAGGTGGTTATGGGATGCGGTCTGGCGTTTAAAAAGAAGAATGGAGATGAGCTTGATGAAAGTAAGATTGATAAGATTTTTGTTTTGTCCGACCCCCTGATTAACAACCGGTTTCAGGAACTGGTTGCCAGCATTCCCATCGGTTATGTGGAGCTGGGAGAAGAGATTATTGAATATGCTTCAAAGGTTTTAGAGGCAGACTTAAATGATACCATTCATTTATCTTTAATCGATCACATTTATTCTGCAGTGAAACGGTTCCAGGAGGGGATTGGGATAAAAAATGCCATTCTCTGGGATATAAAGAAGTTTTATAAGAAGGAATTTGAGATTGGTTTAAAGGCACTGGATATGATAGAAAAACGTTTTTCCATCCGACTGCCGGAAGATGAAGCCGGTTTTATTGCCATTCACTTTGTGGAAGCTGTAACAAAAAAAGGTGCTGAGGAGATTCACCAGGTTGCCGAGCTGATCGCTGAGATCACAAGCATCGTTTCCTATAATTTTCACTTGTTCTTTAACGAAGATTCACTATATTATTACCGTTTTATCACTCATCTGAAGTTTTTCGCCCAGAGACTGCTGGAGGGAAAAACCTATCTTGATGATGAACAGGATGATCTTCTTATGATCATTAAGAAAAAATATGTGAATGCCTATGAGTGTGCGGAAAAGATCTGTGAATTTCTGAAAAAGAAATATAACTATCAGGTATCCAATGATGAAAAGCTGTATTTAACGCTTCATATTGAACGAGTTGTTTATAAGACTGTTTTATGACAAGATGGTTACATTAGGTTGGCTAAACTTTCATATTTCAAATAAAAAAGAAAAATGGAGGATTTAACAATGGGAAAATATGACCTGTTGGCAAAAGACATTATCAAAAAAGTCGGCGGCAAGGACAACATTTTAAGCCTTGTACACTGCGTGACCCGTCTGCGCTTTCAATTAAAAAATGAAAGTCTTGCAGATGATGAGGCACTGAAACAGACAGAAGGTATTATAACAGTTATGCGCAGCTCCGGACAGTATCAGGTTGTCATCGGAAACCACGTTCCTGAGGTATTTGCAGATGTGTGCAGAATAGCAAATATTTCAACAGAGAAAGCAGCAGAAAAAAAGAAAATGAGTTTCAGGGAAAAATCGCTGGATCTTATCTCCGGGATTATGATGCCGGCAATCGGCCTCCTCTGTGCCTGCGGTATGTTAAAGGGACTTAATTCCATTCTTTCCTACCTTGGACTTTATTCCAATGAGGACGGAATCTATATTCTGCTCAATGCAATCGGAGATTCCATCTTTTATTTCTTCCCTGTTGTCATCGGTTACAATACAGCAAAGAAGATACAGATGAATCCATTCCTGGGTCTGATTATAGGTGCTGCTCTGTGTTATCCAACCATTAACGGAGTGGATGTGCCCCTGTTTGGCCATGTGTTCAATGCTACCTATACTTCCACACTGCTTCCCGTAATTTTGATCGTAGCCATGGCAAAACCTCTTGAGAGCTTTTTTAACCGGGTAATACCTGATATGGTAAAGACTTTTATCACGCCAATGCTTGTGCTTTTCATATCAGTGCCCATCGGATATGTGGTAATCGGACCTCTTGCCAATCTGCTGTCTAATGCCATTTCACAGGCAGTACTATCTGTATACAAGCTAAGCCCTATAGCCGCCGGATTTTTAGTGGGCGGATTCTGGCAGGTAATGATTGTGTTTGGTGTTCATATTGTATTAGTTGTGTTGTGTATTACGAATATTATATCCGGAACTCCGGATCCGATCCTGGCATTTACCACCTTTGTTACCTTTACAACTACCGGCATGGTACTGGCCATGTGGCTGAAAACAAAGGATAAGACTTTAAAGCAGATCGCTCTTCCTGCATGGATTTCAGGTTTTTTTGGAGTAACAGAGCCGGCTATTTACGGAATTTTACTTCCAAGGATGAAGCAGTTCGTTCTTTCCTGTGTTTGCGGAGCTTTTGCAGGGGCAGCAACAGCTGCACTGGGATTAAAATATCACACGATGGCAGGTATGGGGCTGTTTGAGATTCCGGCACTTCTTGATCCGGCCCAGCCGGGAGTGAGTCTGGTGAGAGCAGTGATTGCTGCAGCTGTCTCTGTGGTGACTGGTTTCGTAGTTTCCTTTGTAACTTTTAAAGATGAGGAGCCTTCTCAGACAAAAGAGGAGGAACGTGTCTCTGAAAAATGTAAAAAAGGAGTGATCGCCTCTCCGCTGTCCGGCAAGGTTAAATCCCTGAGTCAGATCGATGACGCGGCATTTTCCAATGAAACTCTGGGAAAAGGAGTTGCAGTTACCCCTTTGGAAGGAAAAGTGACGGCTCCGTTTAAGGGCACGGTTATGATGCTGTTTCCCACAAAGCATGCCATAGGGCTTACATCTGATGAGGGCTGTGAAGTTATCATACACATAGGAATGGATACGGTTCGTTTAGACGGAAAGCATTTTGAAGCACATGTGAAAGAGGGAGATAAGGTTAAAAAAGGAGATCTTCTGATCACCTTTGATAAAGATGCCATTGAGAAGGAAGGATATTCTCTTGATTCCCCGGTAATCGTGACCAATACAAATGATTATATGGATATCATAGCAATGATGGAAAGCGGTTCAACCGTCCGCCATGGTGATGATTTAATTGCCATATTATAACAGACAGGAGGAATGAAATTGTTTCCGGATAATTTTTTATGGGGCGGTGCTGTTGCAGCCAACCAGTGCGAGGGAGCCTGGGAGGCAGATGGTAAAAAAGAGAGCATCTGTGATCATTTAACGGCAGGATCCCTTAACAAGAACAGGGTTTTTACTTCTGAAATTCGTAAGGGAGAAAGTTATCCCAGCCATACCGCAGTTGATTTCTACAACCGCTACAAAGAAGATATTGCATTATTTGCAGAAATGGGGTTTAAGGTATTCCGGCTGTCTATTGCCTGGAGCAGAATTTTTCCAGATGGAGATGATGAATTTCCAAATGAGGAAGGCTTACAGTTCTATGACCGGGTTTTTGATGAATGCCGCAGATATGGAATTGAACCAATGGTGACACTGAGTCATTTTGAGATACCATACCATCTGGTGAAAGCTTACAAAGGATTCTCAGACCGGAGGGTGATTGGCTTTTTTGAACGCTATGTAAGGTGCGTAATGGAACGGTATAAAGATAAGGTAAAGTATTGGCTGACCTTTAATGAAATTAATTTTGCCACCATGCCTATGGGAAATCTTGAGGTACTGGGCATCATTAACAGGGAAGACGATGAAGTGGCTAATCCGATAGATGACAAAAACCTGCGCTTTCAGGCGCTGCATCACGTATTTCTTGCCAGTGCAAGGGCAGTGTCCGCAGCGAGAGAAATCAACCCGGATTTTAAAGTGGGCTGTATGATCGCTCATATCACCATGTATCCTTTGACTTCCAGACCGGAGGACATGCTTCTTTTGCAGGAACTTGACCATTTAATTAATGATTTCTGCGCAGATGTCCAGATAAAAGGGAGCTATCCCGGATATGCGCTGCGCTATCTGGAGGAAAATCACATAGATCTGACTGTTGAGCCGGAGGATGAGGCTGTATTACGAAATGGCTGCGTTGACTTTTATTCATTCTCATACTATATGAGCAACTGTGTGACCACAGAGGAAGGTCATGCCACCACTCTTGGAAATCTGCTGGGCGGAGTGAAAAATCCCTACCTGGAAGCAAGCCAGTGGGGCTGGCAGATTGATCCGAAAGGCCTCAGGTATACACTCAATAAGATTCAGGACCGTTACGGTATCCCCATTTTCATTGTGGAGAACGGACTTGGAGCAGTTGATGAGCCGGATGACAACGGCTGTATTCATGATGATTACAGGATTAATTATTTAAGACAGCACATAACTGAAATGGGTAACGCCATTGACGGTAAGGTGAATCTCCTGGGATATACAGTCTGGTCGGCTCTTGATATCGTAAGCTCCGGTACAGGAGAAATGAAAAAACGGTATGGATTTATCTATGTGGATAAAGATGATCAGGGAAATGGGACAATGAAGCGGGTCAGAAAAAAGTCATTCTACTGGTATAAAAAAGTAATCAAGACCAATGGGGGAGATTTAACAGATATAGAAATTTAAAAACAGGGACATGCAGGAGGTATTTTACTTCCGGTATGTCCCTGTTTTGTATAAAATGTCAGATAGTAAAAGTGCTAAGACTCTTGACAGGAATTCATGAAGGGAGTAATATCTATTTAGAAAAATATCTAAATAGATAGGAGGATCATATTGGGCTTCCCGGATACGTTTAAGGCTCTCTCAGATCCGGTCAGGCGGGAGATCCTGCTGATGCTGAGAAATGGCCGCTTATCTGCCGGACAGATAGCAGAAAAATTTGACATGACAAATGCAACGATTTCATACCACCTTGCACAGTTAAAGAAGGCAGACCTGGTATTTGAATCAAAGTATAAAAATTTTGTTTATTATGAACTTAATACATCTGTTTTTGAGGAGCTTATGCTTTGGCTGTCTCAATTTAAGGGAAAGGAAGGAAATGATGAAGAATAAAAGAACAATTATCTTAACCTCCGTTATGTGTATGCTTCCGGAGATACTGTCTGTTATACTCTATAAGAGACTGCCGGAGCAGATTGCTGTACACTGGAACAGCGCAGGTGAGGTTGACGGATATTTTCCAAAAGCTTTGGCAGCGTTTGGAATGCCGGTTTTATTTCTGCTGTTAAACTTGTATTCAAACATTCGGCTGCTCTATGACCCAAGACGGGAGGGGCACTCGAAAGTTCTTCGTGCGATCAGTATCTGGACGGTACCGCTTACTTCTCTGATTCTGGTTCCTGCCACACTGTTTATAGCACTTGGTGCTCAAATTCCAATATCCGCATTATCATCTTCCGTGGTAGGTATTCTGCTTATTGTAACTGGAAATTACTTACCGAAAAGCAGGAGAAATTACGTGATGGGAGTGAGGCTTCCATGGACCTTTCACGATCCCGATAATTGGAATAAAACAAACCGGATGGCCGGACATATTATGGTGGCCGGAGGAGTAATTATCCTGTTGAGCGGATATTTGCAGCAAATAGCTGTTTTATATGGAGTTTCTATTATTGTTGTTATAACAGCATTGATCATTGTAATACCCTTTTTTTATTCCTTTGCCCTATATAAAAAAGAGAAGGATAAAAATCCTCTTACGTAATGTATTGCTTGTGACGCTGCGTCATGTTGTAAGATTGAGAAGAGGTGATGAAAATGTTAAAATTTTTTACAACAGGTGAGCTTGCAAAAATATGTAATGTAAGCATACGAACGGTACAGTTCTACGACAAGGAGAATATCGTGAAGCCGTCAAAATTAAGCGATGGCGGACGAAGACTGTATACGGAGGAAGAGGTTAAAAAGTTTCGGTGTATTTGTCTTTATAAGGCTCTTGGTCTCTCACTGGATGAAATCAAAAAAGTATCACAAACCCAGAATCCATACGGGCTTCTGTCAGAAATCGTCTTTTTCCAGAGATTAAAAATAGATGAGGAGATCAAAAATCTGGAACAGATGAAGGCGCGGTTAAGCGTTATTACGGAACAAATCAATGAGGCTGGAAAAGTGGAAGTGGAAAGTATTGATGATTTGGAGGAGCTGATGCGGAGAAAAGAACGTCATAAAAGGACGGATGTTATGACGTACATTTTTTTGGCCTGTTATGTTCTTGTGCTTTTGGCAGGATTTCCCATTGCAGCAGCCCTGGGTGGATTTGCACCTGGGGTAATGGGTGTGGCAGCCGTGATTCTTTTGTCAGGATTGATTTTTTACCATTCACAAGTCAATTCTTATATCTGCCCTGTTTGCGGAAAACGGTTTTCCATAGGTTTTTTTAAAGATGCATTTTCTTTTAATGGCATCAGGAAGGGTAAATTTCTCAAGTGTCCGTCCTGCGGCCGAAAGGGGTGGTTTAAAGAAACTTATTTCCATTAACGTTTAAACATTCTATGGGGGAGAGTTATGAAGAAATTAGCAGTAATATTTTTAATTATGGTTATGCTGTCGGTTGCTTTTCTGTCTAATCTGTTCCGAGTCAGACTTAACCGTCTGAAGAATAGGAAGGATACTGGGGATCTGCAGGGAAGAATTGATCAGTCTGGAGAGGAATATTTAAAATCCAATAATGGTGTGGGTCTTGTTATTGGAGTGGTTCAAAGAGGGAACGTTTATATTCAGGGGTATGGAAGAATCAGAAAAGAAAGCGATGAGAAGCCTGATGAAATGTCCCTTTTTGAACTGGCATCGGTAGGAAAGCTTTTTACAGCTGCAGCGCTTGAGGTGTTTACTGACAGAGGAGATCTTTCTGCCAGCGACAGTATTGATCAATATTTAGCTGATGTAGTAAAACTTCCCAAAACAGCGCAAACCACAACCTTAATGCAGCTGGCTACCCATACCTCTGGTTTTCCTTCCATACCTGACAGCTTAAGAAGAAGGATGAAGGATCAGAAAAATCCATACAAAAGTCTGACAAAGGCAGATCTTTATGAATATCTTTCCACCTGCCAAGGTAAAAAGAGGGCAGGTCATTATAAGTATTCCAATTTCGGCATGGGACTATTAGGCCATCTATTTGAACTGAAATATAAGGATACATATGAGAATATTATTAAAAAAGAGATCTGCACTCAGTTAGATATGGAAAACACAACGATAACCATGAATGAAAGCCAGCAAAAGCTGCTGGCACAGGGCTATGATGCAAAAGGCGCTCCAAATCCTGTCTGGGAAGATTATGTTCTGACAGGTGCCGGTTCGTTTTTATCAAATGCAGAAGATATGGTAAAATTCATAAAGGCAAATTTGTATGAAGAGAAAACTACCCTTTCCGCCTCGCTGTTTAAAACCCATGTAAGGCAGATGAATGGAAAAACCGGTCTTGGGTGGCATTTTCCAATGCTTGGAGAAAGGCTTCTGGGATTAAATGATATCATCTGGCACAATGGAATGGCGGGAGGCTACAGCAGCTATATCGCTATTGATAAAGAAGATGAAACTGGAATCATTATTTTATCAAATACTGCCTGTGATGTCAGAGCACTTGGTGTTAAAATTTTATTGTATGCCCGTAATATTTCGCTTAATAATGAATCTGTTAGTGGAATTGGAGAATCATGAAGATGGATCGATGCATTTATTGCCATAAGGAAATTTTAATTGCTCATACGCTGCCTACCGGAGACAAAGAAGAACAACTGCTTTGCTGCAGCGGGGAATGTGTACAGAAAACGAAAGATTTTTTAAATTTTTTTAAAAGAATGAAACGCTGGTTCTATATGGGTATCTTCCTGTCGCTGGGTCTTGTTCTTGCAGGAACAGTAGTGGCTGTGCTAAAATATTCCCAGTCTCTCATGACATTGTGCATAACAGGAGGGCTGGTTATTCAGGGGATCTCTGTGTTCTTCTTTCCCTTTGCCACTTCGGAATCGTATTTTTTATGGGGAATAATGAAAACAACTAAACTTGTTAAATTTTTGGGTGTAGTTTTGATCTTTATGGGATTTAGCTTAATATACTACCTAAATTAAGTACAATAGTTATATTAGTTTATATAAATCAGATTTGGAGGTGTTATATGGCAACAATTCTGGTTGTTGAAGATGATAAACATACAAGACTGCTTACCTGCGCCAGATTGAAACCGTTTTATGCAGTGGCAGAAGCGGAAAATGGGGAAGAAGCGTTGAAAATGCTGGATCAAAATCATATAGATCTCATAATAGCCGATATTCAGATGCCTGTTATGAATGGTTATGATCTTGTAAAGGAACTACGGGATTCAGGGATACAAATACCAGTTATCATGCTGACTGCAATGCACACGTTTGATGATAAAAGAACAGGCTTTGCTTCCGGCACAGATGATTATATGACTAAGCCGATTGATTATGAGGAGCTTCTCTGGCGTATAAAAGCACTTCTAAGAAGGGCTAATATAGTCAGCCAAAGAAAAATTATAATTGGAGATATTACTCTTGATTCTGCCGCTTATACCGTAACAAGAGAAGGAGCAATTACAGAACTGGCTAAGAAAGAATTCGATCTTCTTTTTAAATTACTTTCCTATCCTGGTATGATTTTTACAAAATCCCAGCTTCTTGATGAAATATGGGGGTATGAAACCAATAGCGATGAAACAACGATAAAGACCCATATAAACAGACTGAGGAACAAATTTGCAGACTGTATGGAGTTCGAAATCATTACAATCAGGGGACTGGGGTATAAAGCGGAAATTCATGAAAAATAGTTACAGGAAAGAGAGGTAGATAAAAATTACAGGAAAATTTAATAAGAAAAAACTACTTACTGTACATTGGGCAGTGTGGTTTTACATTTTAATACTGATCAGTTCTGTTATGTCTTTTGGATTTATTGCGTATATGGAATTGGATATGAATAGCAATGATGCGGTTTATATGCTTGCCATGATGCCTTGTATGGGTATAATTGCAGGAGCAGCCCTGCTAAAAATAATAAGAATTCTCAAACTTCGGATGAAAAAAATTCTGGATGGCATTACCAGTGTGGCAGAAGGCGACCTGGATGTTGAGATAGATTTAAATAATTCCGGTGAATATAGAGAAATGTACGAGAATTTTAACCGTATGGTTCGGGAATTGAAGAATACAAAAATTGAAATGCAGAATTTTATGAATGAATTCTCCCATGAATTTAAAACCCCCATAACCTCCATTCATGGTTTTGCAGAATTGTTATTAGAAGAAAATATCAGCGAAGATGATAGAAAACAATACCTTCAGATTATATTGGAGGAATCCCAGCGACTGGCATCACTTTCTCAAAACACGCTGTTACTCTCAAAGCTGGATGCACAGGAGGTTTTGACGGATAAAAAGGAATTTGAATTAGATGAGCAGATTAAAAAATGCGCAATTTTATTATTCAGGGAAATAGAAAAGAAAGAGATCGTTTTAAATATGGAGCTGGCTCCCGTGACATATTATGGAAGCGCAGAACTGCTGCATCAGGTATGGATGAATCTCATTAGTAATGCGATTAAATTTACTCCCAATGGCGGAGAGATTACTATTATAATGATTGCTGTAGGAAACCAGATCACCATTAATATATCGGATACAGGAATCGGGATGGATGAGGAAACTGCCAGGCTTATATTTAATAAATACTATCAGGGAGATTCTTCTCATGCTACCGCAGGGTTTGGACTTGGGCTTTCTATCGTGAAACGTATTGTAGATTTGTGCAAGAGTGAAATCATTGTAACCAGTGTTCCCGGAAGAGGAAGCACATTTTCAGTAGTATTACAAAATCAAAACAAAAACAAATAAAAGGAAAGAGGCTTTACATGGACATTGATCGTGTAAATGCCTTTTTTTTTGTATTATAAAAACTTTGCTGTTTTTATTTTAGTTTACATTCAGTTTACAAACGCTTATTACAATGCAGAAGTAGTCATTCATCAGGCTTGAGAGGAGATTCAATGAAAGCAGATCATAAAAACATAATAGTAACCGGAGGCGGTAATGGAGTAGGCAGACAATTGATACTTGAACTGCTGATAAGAGGAGCTGCAGTAATTGCAGTTGATAAAAATCAGGTAGCGCTGAACGAGACCATTTTAATATCAGGAAATAACAGCCGGTTATATACTCATGCTGTTGATATTTCCAATCGAGAGGAGGTAGCTGCATTTACAGCTGAGGCAGTTTCAAAATATAAAAATATTGACGGCCTTATTAACTGTGCAGGAATCATACAGCCATTTATAAACCTGGATGAACTGGATCTGGCAGCGATTGACCGGGTGATGAATGTGAATTTTTACGGAACACTCTATATGACAAAATCATTTCTGCCTTATTTAAAAAAACGTCCGGAAGCACATTTAGTAAATATATCCAGTATGGGGGGCTTTCTGCCGGTTCCTGGTCAGGGAATCTATGGTGCTTCGAAAGCTGCTGTAAAAGCTATGACAGAAGCTCTTCATTCAGAACTTGCAAATACAACAGTAAAGGTTACGGTTGTATTTCCAGGTGGTGTAGCAACAGATATCAAAGTGAATTCTGATATAAAAGGAAGTAAATCGGTAACAGAAGACAAAAGGGCAAAAAAAATGATGTCTCCGGAACAGGCAGCTAAACAGATTATACAAGCAATGGAGAAGAATCGTTTCCAGGTATTTATAGGTAAGGATTGCAGGATAATGAATGTACTGTATCGTTTAAGACCGGAATCAGCAATGAAATTAATTCGAAAGGTGATGGCATCCAACAGTCATTGACGGTAAAAAGGAGAAAACAAATAATGCGAAAAATTTGCGTGATAACGGGTGGCGGCAGCGGTATGGGGTTAGCGGCTGCAAAGATCATGGGAAAAAGTTATTATATTATCATCTGCGGGAGAAATACAGAGAAGCTGGAAGCTGCAGTAAATGAATTGAAAGCGGAAGGAATACAGGCGGAAGCATATCCCTGTGATGTTTCTGATCTGGCCAGTGTAGAGAAGCTGGCTTCTTATTCAAAAGCCAAGGGTACTGTGGCTGCAGTGATTCACGCGGCCGGTATGTCACCTCATATGGGAGATGCAAAAACTATTTTGGAGGTAAATGCGCTTGGCACCATTTATATCAATAATGCTTTTTACAAAGTGATGGAAGAGGGATCCTGTTTGATTGATGTGTCATCGATGTCTGCATATTTAACTCCCCAAATGGTAATGCCGGTGGGAATATATAAGTACAGCCGAAACGACCCGGAAAAATTTATGAGAAAAATGATGCGGCGCATCAGGTTTTATCCTGAAAAATATCAATCCGGTATCGCATATGGAATTTCAAAAAACTTTGTTATCTGGTATGCAAAACAGGATGCCGCCAGATTTGGAGAGAGCGGAGCCAGAGTACTTTCGGTGTCACCCGGCAATTTTGACACTCCTATGGGAGAAATTGAAAAGGAAGAAGCCTCCGCTTACGTAAAATACTGTGCTGTTAAAAGAGCTGGAAGAGTAGAAGAAATAGCCGGTCTGTTTTCGTACTGTGTCAGCGAAAGCGCAGGTTATTTGACGGGAGTGGATATTTTATGCGATGGGGGCTTGGTAGCATCGGGAATCAATGTGCTGCAAAAAAAGGTTGTGTAATTGAACGAAGGATCCCTGTAGATAAAACAGGACCATATAAAAATTAATTTTAAGGAGCAGAAAATGAAAAAGAAAGTACTATTACTTGGAGTAAGCGCAGTGATATTGATTGCGGTGATATTGATTCGGATTAATGGAATGAAGGTTCCCGTCAAGGCAGATACTCTGCCCGTAGTAGAAACCGTTAATCCGGAAGTTGGCACAATTGAGTTATACACCAGTCTCATTGGAACCATAGAGCCTGAAACTGTTGTCAGAATCTCCCCTGAAGCATCAGGAACAGTTACGCAGGTAGCTGCAAAAGCAGGTGATATGGTGCAGCAGGGACAGCTTCTGTGCGTCATTGATACAAATAAAGTACAGAATGCAAAGAATACCATGGACAATGCGCAAGTTACTTATAAAGAAGCACATGATACCCTGGGACGAATGTCAGCGCTTTATCAAAGCGGTGCTGTCTCGGAGCAGGAATATCAGGGGTATGTAAACTCAGCAAAAAAGTCGGAGATTGCATACAAACAGGCGAAGGAGGAGTACGAAAATCAGGTCTCCTATAGTAATATCAAATCTCCAATCAGCGGAAAGATAGAAAGCTGCAGCATAGAGCAATTTGACAAGGTATCTACCAGCGATCAGATCTTTGTCATATCCGGAGTGGGGAATAAAATTATCTCTACCAGCCTGACAGAGAAATTAAAACGCCGGGTAAACCCTGGTGATACTGTTACCGTTGAGGAAGACGGAAACAATATGCAGGGAACTATTTCTGAAATAAGCGGGATGGCAGATGATAAGACCGGTTTGTTTAAGATTAAGATACAGCTTGCCGACACAAACGATTTATCTACCGGAACCAGTGTCAAGTTGTCTTTGTGCTCTGAGAGGGCAGACCAGGTGATTACAGTACCCGTAGATTCTGTTTATTATGAGAACAGTAAACCATATGTGTTTACTTATGACAATGGTACAGTACATAAAATTTTTATTGAAGCTGGTATCTACGATTCAAGCCGCCTGGAGGTAAAGGGAGGAATACAGAAAAATATGGATGTAATTACCACCTGGAGTCCTGAGCTTTATGAAGGAGCAAAAGCGTCGGTAATGAATTCAGGAGAAGAAATAAAAGGAGAATCCAAGGCATGAATCAATTAACAAAAATCGTCTTAAGACGGCCGGTTACCGTTATTATGTGTCTTCTATGCCTAGTGGTATTTGGTGTTTCTTCTGTAATCAACTCCAGGCAGGAGCTGACTCCGGAGATGAGCATGCCCATGCTTATGGTCGTGACCGCATACCCTGGAGCACAGCCAAAGGATGTAGATGAATTAATCAGTAAAAAGATTGAAGATGCAGTTGGTTCACTCAGCGGTATAAAAAAGGTAACGTCTAAATCCTCTGAAAACCGTTCTACAGTAACAATTCAGTATGAATATGGCACAGATTTAGATAAGTCCTATAATGATTTGAAAAAGAAAATAGACGAAGTTTCATCAGATCTGCCGGGAGAGGCTAAAACGCCGATTGTAATGGAACTGGATACCGGATCTTCCGCTGATATAAAATTAGTTGTTACCGGGGCAGAGACGTCAAATCAGTATGATTATGTGAAACAGGAGATTGTACCGGAATTTGAAAAGCTGTCCAATGCAGCGGAAGTATCAATAGCCGGAGGCAGCGAGGATTATATTAAAGTAGAACTGAATCCGGAAAAAATGCAGCAGTATAAGATATCCATGTCCTCCATCGCGAATGATATCTCCGCATCAGATGTAAAGATGCCTGGCGGTACAATCGAAGTAGGCAGAAAAAAAGCGGCAATATCATCACGACTGAAGTTTGATACAGAAGATTCCCTGCAGAATGTACCGCTTACGGTACCGGGCAATAATATTGTTTATCTTGGAGATATAGCAGATATTTATACAACAAGTGAAAAAGAAGGAAGTATAGCACATTATAATGGGAAGAATACCGTTTCGCTATCTGTCAGCAAACAGCAGAGTTCCACTGCAGCAGATCTTTCAAAAGAAGTAAATCAGACAATTAAGACACTTGAGGCATCGAACCCTGGTTTAGACATTCAGATAGTCAATGACAGCTCCAAAGATATTATGGCTTCCCTGGAGTCCATTGCAGAAACCGTTATTCTTGCTATCCTGATTTCCATGGCGGTTATCTGGCTTTTCTTTGGGGATTTAAAAGCTTCCTTAATCGTTGGAAGTTCCATACCTGTATCGATTCTGACCGCGCTTATTTTAATGAAGTTTATGGATTTTTCATTGAATATGCTCACACTGGCAGCACTGTCCATGGGAGTCGGTATGATGGTGGATAATTCAATTGTCGTAATGGAAAGCTGTTTCCGTGTGACATCACAGGAAAAGAAGGAATTCATTGATTATTTTCAAGACGCCTTAAAAGGAACTGGAATTGTGGCAGCTTCCGTTTTTGGCTCCACACTGACTACCTGTGTGGTATTCCTTCCCCTGGCTTTTTTGAACGGCATGGCAGGACAGATGTTTATGCCTCTGGGATTTACCATTGTGTTCTGCATGGGAGCTTCCCTGATATCAGCCATTACGGTGGTACCTTTATGCTATCTGATGTATAAGCCGGAAGAGACTCCGGCACCCTTATCAGCCCCGATTAGCAAGCTTCAGAATCTGTATAGAAACGTGATGCGTCATATCCTTCCGAAGAAGAAAACGGTCATGGCAGTCTCTATCCTTCTTCTTTTGGTGTCTTTTCTTATGGCAGGACAGCTTAAAGTAAGCCTGATCACTGCCGATGACCAGGGGCAGATTGCTGTTACAGTAGATATGGCTCCCGGACTCAAGACAAAAGATGCGGATGAATTGCTGAAAAAAGTAGAAGATTCTTTTTCCGATTATCAGGAGATGGAGTCCTATGTAACCAGTTATGGAGGAAGTGGTGTAAGCGCAGGAAACTCTGCATCAATCATTGTTTATTTGAAAGAAAACAGAAAAGTACCCACGAAACAGGCGGTGGAAATTTTTAAAGAAAAGCTTAGCAAGTTGACAGATTGTAAAATTACGGTAAAAGAAAATTCCTATGCAAGCATGATGAGTTCAGAAGATTCTTATGAACTGGTATTGAGAAGTACAGACTACGATCAGTTGAAAAACTCATCCCAGCAGATTGTATCAAAATTAATGGAAAGGCCTGAACTTACCCGGATACATTCGTCCCTTGAAAATGCGGCACCCGTTGTGGAAGTACGGGTGGATTCGGTTAAAGCAAAGGCAAAAGGGATCAGTCCTTCCTCAATTGGCCACAGTATATACCAGGCTATTAATGGAGTGACTGCAAAAACCATAGAAGTAAATGGAGATGATGTGGATGTAAAAGTCCAATATCAGGATGATGAATTTAAGTCTGTGGATCAGATCCGGAATATGACACTGTCTCTTTCAAACGGAGGGTTTGCTGCTGTTAATGATGTTGCAGAAATAAGCTTTCAGGACAGCCCGGCAAGTATTACAAGAGAAAATAAGCAATATGTTGTTTCCATAACCGGGGATTATACGCCATCAGCGAATAAAAATACAAAACCCGTAATTAACCGGGAGATTGTGACACCAAATTTAAATTCTTTCGTAAGCTTAGGATCCAGTGCAATGGATGATCAGACGACAGAAGAACTTACTTCTCTTCTGTATGCAATTATGCTGGCAGTATTTCTGGTATTTGTAGTAATGGCGGCTCAGTTTGAATCACCGAGGTTTTCGTTTATGGTTATGACAACCATTCCATTCAGCCTGATAGGGGCATTTGGCCTGATGTTTTTTGCAGGTTGCGAATTAAGTATGGTTGCCATGCTTGGATTTTTAATGTTAATCGGAACAGTAGTAAACAGCGGTATTCTTTATGTGGATACGGTCAACCAGTATAGAGCAGAGATGTCACCCGAAGAGGCAATGATTGAAGCTGGAGCGACCAGACTTCGCCCGATATTAATGACAACCTTAACCACTGTACTTTCTATGATCCCGATGGCCCTTGCATTAGGACATTCCGGTGAAATGATGCAGGGACTTGCAGTTGTCAATATCGGAGGATTGACGGCTTCCACCGTTTTAAGTCTTCTTATGCTTCCGGTATACTATAATCTTATGAGTAAAAAAGAGAGAAAAAAAGAAAAAAAGAAAAAAAGAAAAAAAGAAGAGAAAATCAAGGAAAAAAGATGTATAGACCGGTGGTTTCAGTTATAGGAAAGGAATAATAAATGAGAAATTTAAAACAGATTGCCGCATTCAGTCTCGCTGCTGTACTCTCTTTTTCCGGCCCGGCGTTAAACGTCTGGGCCGGCAGCCCGGAGTTTTCCAGGACACAGGAGGAGTGGATGAAGCTTAGGGATAATGTGGTGGAATATGAGGAACTGGCTGATCTGATCCATGAATACAATGTGACTGTTCAAAAGAACCAGCTGGATCTCAATAATAAGAAAAAAGATGATCTGATTACCAGAGACCAGTATGCTCAGTATTACAGGGATGCGGCAGATGATGCAAGAAGTGCCATATCAGGCGATGATCCGGTTACTGATGCAAAAAGCGCAGTGAGCGCTGCAAAGGCGGATAAAGCGGCGGATGATAATACAGAGGATCTGGAGGTATACAGACTCACCTATGATCAGACTGAAGCAAATTTGGCTGCGCAGGCTCAGACCTTAATGATTACCTATTTCCAACAGAAGAACCAACTGGAAAGCTCACAATTAGAATTAGAGCGTTCTGAGGCAGATTATCAGACAACACTGGCAAAGCAAAGCGCAGGTATGGTAACCCAGGCTGATATACTTGCAGCCCGGGAAACCATACAAAACACCAGTGTCTCCATGGAGAAACTTCGTGCGTCGGTGGAAGAAACAAGACAAAAATTCTGCGTAATGCTGGGCTGGAATTACAATGATTCTCCTGAAATCCGGGATCTTCCGGCGGCAGACTCAGGACACATTCAATCATTGAATCCGGAGGCAGATAAGGAAAAAGCTCTGCAGAATAATTATACTATAAATATAAATAAGAGAAAGCTGGAAAATGCCAGTGCAGATATTACAAAGGAGACGTTAAAAAGAACCATCTCAAGCAATGAGCAGAGCATCAGCACAGCACTTGTAAAGGCTTATCAGGCAGTTTTGCAGGCGAATGCCGCCTATGAACAGGCAGTTACGGAATATAATCTGGAAAGTAAAACCATGGATGTCATTCGGCAAAAATACCAGCTTGGTATGGTTAGCTCTCTTGTGTATCAAAAGCAGGAAAATACATACAAAACAAAAAGTATTGCGGTAAAATCCGCAGAGCTTACCCTTTTCTCCTCTGTCCAGACCTATGATAATACTGTAAACGGTCTTGCTTCTGCAGGAGGATGATGTGATGAAAAAGGCAGTTATTTTATCTTTCTGTATGGCAGCAGGACTTGCGGTTTCTTTCGTCATTCCTGTTTACGGTTCAACCGGACCCGGTCAGAAAGAGAATTCCATTCCAAATGGAATAACAAAAGAGCAGTGGGATAAATTAAATGATCAGACAATTGAGTTTGATGAGCTTTCTGATTTGGTACGTTATTTTAATCCGGGTATTCAAAATACAACAGATACTATTTATGACTCTCTGGACAATCAGCGATATATACAAAATGAAATGAAACGTTACATTATAGATTTAAATGATGAAGCGGATGAATTAAAAAATTCGGGTGCAGCAGACACTGCCCATGGAATGGAACAGTATATGATTCTAAATCAGACGGTAAAGAGCATGAAAGCGTCGGCAGAAAAAATGGGAAGATCACTGGACTATATGGATCGGTCCAATTCATCGGTTCAATCAAACATCACACAGGCAGTAAAGTCCAATACATATTATGCGAATCAGGTTATGATCAGTTATAACAATACACTGGCGAACCGAAATACACTTATAAAGGCAGCAGAATTAAGCAATGCTGCCCTGGAAACTCAAGAAATAAGCGTTAAGCAGGGGATTTCAACGGAATCAGATATATTGTCTGCTCAAAAGGAAGTTCAGTCAGCCCAAAATTCACTTCTAAAACTTGATCAAACCATTGACAGCTTTCGAAGCTCACTTTGTTTAATGACCGGATATTCTAAGGATACAACTCCTGTAATTGGTAATCTTCCAGACATCGATCCTGCTGCAATTTCTGCCATCAGCTTAGAAGCTGATACAGCAAAGGCGATAGGAAATAATTATAATCTCATATCAGAACGGCATACAGCTTCCAATCACTCTACAACCGGGTTGAATAACAAAATAGCCCGTGTTTCGGAGGGAGAACAAAACGTCGCAATTACGATGCAGTCCTATTATCAGGCGCTGCTGCAGGAAAAAAAATCGTATGAGGCTGCCTGTACCTCTTTTGAAAAGGCAGTATTGGAAAAAGAAAAAGCAGATCGTTCCTATCAGATTGGAATTCTAAGTAAAATCGGTTATATACAAGCCCAATTATCATATTTAAAAGCAGAAAGTGCAAAACAAAATGCCTATGGGTCTCTTTACCAGGCCTATGATACCTACCAGTGGGCAGTGAATGGAATCCTTATGAAATAAATTATAAGAACGGAACGAGGACATTGGATCAATAATATCCCCGTTCCTTTCTTATTGGCAAACTGCCGGATATTAGATTTTTATATATTACTTTGTCCGTATAACAGATTGTATGCGAGTGTTGTAAATACAACGTATTTGTTATAATTCCTATGATATGATTTAGTATGAAAAAACATCTTTATTTTTAAAAAAACAAATTTCAATCTGGAGAAATATTAAAAAAGATATTGTTGTGTTGTAATAACAACCGACATAAATGCGGTTCGATGATATTCTTAATGAGCAACAAGGCAATAGCACATTGTTGAATCGCGCACAAACTCCCAAATGGGGTGTGTATAAATTTACTTTAGGAGGTAAGGAATATGAGCATGTTTTGCTATCAGTGTCAGGAGACAGCAAAGAACACAGGATGTACAGTGAAAGGTGTATGCGGCAAGACGGAAGAGGTTGCCAAGCTGCAGGATCTGCTTATCTATGCAGTAAAAGGAATTTCTGAAGTGGTGGTTAAGACAGGAACCAGTGCAGCAGATATCGCTGAAATTAATCATGAAGCAGTAAAGAGCCTTTTTATTACCATCACCAATGCGAACTTCGATGCGGCAGCGATTGAAGCACAGATTTTAAAGGTACTTGGCTTAAGAGATGAGCTTGCGGCAAAAAAAGGTTACACAGGCAATCAGGATGCAGCTGTTTTCCACGTAACTACAAGAGAAGCAATGCTTGAGAAGGCAGCTACAGTAGGCGTTCTTGCCACAGAGAATGAGGATGTACGTTCCTTAAGAGAGCTGATTATCTATGGTATTAAAGGTATGGCTGCTTATGTAGAGCACGCAATTAATCTTGGCAAAGAAAACACCGACATCTATGGATTTATGTATAAAGGGCTGGCAGCAACTCTTGATAACACCCTTTCTGCAGATGATCTGGTTGCTTTAACATTACAGACAGGAGAAGTTGGCGTAACAGCCATGGCACTTCTTGATGAAGCCAATACTTCCCGTTACGGCAATCCGGAAATCACTTCTGTTAATATTGGTGTCAGAAAGAATCCGGCTATCTTAATCTCCGGTCATGACTTAGCAGATATGGAACAGCTTTTAGAGCAGACTGCCGGAACAGGCGTAGATGTTTATACCCACGGCGAGATGCTTCCCGCTCATTACTATCCTGCATTCAAAAAGTATGATCATTTTGCAGGAAACTACGGAAATGCATGGTGGAAACAGTTAGAAGAGTTTGAGTCCTTCCATGGTCCGGTTCTCTTTACAACCAACTGTATCGTTCCTCCAAGAACACCGGAGGCAGCAGCTAAAATCTTCACGACCGGCGCTACCGGCTTCCCGGGATGCACACATATTGAAGCAGATGAAAATGGAAAGAAAGATTTCTCAGCAATCATCGAGCTTGCAAAGACACTTCCTAGTCCGGAAGAGATTGAAACTGGCTCTATTATAGGCGGATTCGCACATAATCAGGTATTTGCACTGGCAGACCAGGTGGTTGATGCTGTAAAATCCGGCGCCATCAAGAAATTCTTTGTAATGGCAGGCTGCGACGGCAGAGCGAAATCAAGAAACTACTATACAGAGTTTGCCCAGAAGCTTCCAAAGGATACGGTAATCCTGACAGCAGGCTGTGCAAAATATAAATACAACAAGCTGAATCTGGGCGATATCGGCGGTATTCCGAGAGTCCTTGATGCAGGTCAGTGCAACGATTCTTATTCCCTTGCAGTTATTGCAATGAAGTTAAAGGAAATCTTCGGCCTGGCTGATATCAATGAGCTTCCCATCGCTTATAACATTGCCTGGTATGAGCAGAAAGCGGTTATCGTGCTCCTTGCACTCCTTCATCTTGGCGTAAAGAACATTCACTTAGGACCGACATTACCAGGATTTTTATCTCCTAATGTTGCAAAGGTGCTTGTAGATACCTTTGGTATTGCAGGAATCGGAGAAGTGGATGATGATATCGAATTATTCATGAATGCATAATTATAAATATTAAAAAAAGTCCATCGGATCTGTTGTTTTAAACAGCAGTCTGATGGACCTTTTTTGCTCTTATACAGTACAGTTCTGGCCGTTATTCATATTTTACCAGCACTATCAAAGTTTAACAACATAAGACGACAGATCAAAATTCATTCATAGAACGGTTATCTAATGCAATTTGTCGAATAAAGTATTTTACTGAAAATAGTGCACAAAATATATGGCATATTTTTATGAAATTTCACATCTTGAATAAAACCCGGATGTAAAGTAAAATGTGTATAAATTAAATTAATTAATTAATTGCTTTTACATTTTTTCAGAGGTGAAATATGAAAGAAATAAGTATGGATTTGATAGACGGTTCCTCATGGCTTACGCCTGAGGAAATTACAGGCAAAATGGAGGAATACGCCTCTTACCTCGATGAAGTAAAGTACGGGGAAGAGCAGTATGAAGAAAACCTTGGCTGGCTTGATGTAAATGAGTGGGCAGGTGAAAAGTGGATCACTTACTATCAGAAATTAGCAGCAGATGTACGGAAGAATGCAGATGTGTTCGTAGTGATCGGTATCGGCGGATCGAATCAGGCGGCGCGTGCGGTGGTGGAGGCAATTGGTGAGACCGGTCCGGTTACGATTATATGGGCGGGTAACAGTATTTCTGCAGACAGTATCCGTAATGTACTGCAGGAATTAAAAGGAAAGAGTGTTTACATAAATCTAATCGCTAAAAATTTTGAAACGCTGGAACCTGGCATCGGATTTCGCGCTCTTCGCAGTTTTATGAAAAAAGAATATGGGGAAGAATATGCAAAGCGTGTGATCTGTACCGGAACGGAAGGAAGTCATCTGGATATGCTTTGCAAGATGAACGGATTTCACTTTCTGCCGTTTCCGCTTAATATCGGAGGAAGATTTACGGCCCTTTCCCCGGTAGGACTGTTCCCTATGGCTGTGGCAGGAATTGATATTGAAGCAATTGCTGCAGGCGCACAGTGCATGCGCCAGAGACTGCTTAAGGAAAGTGCTTCTGAGAGTATGGCTCTGAAATATGCAGTGATAAGAAACCTGTTGTATCAGAAGGGATTTGGCATGGAGATGCTTTCTTATTTCGAGCCGCGCTACTTCCGCTTCGCAAAGTGGTGGATGCAGCTGTTTGGCGAGAGCGAAGGAAAAGACAACAAAGGGTTATATCCTTTGTTTGGCAATTTTTCTGAGGATCTGCATTCGATCGGCCAGTTTTTACAGGATGGATCAAATATTATTTTCGAGACTTTTTTGGATATTCAGAATACAGGTGCATCTTACGTTCTGCACAATGATAATGTGGACGATCTCTTTGATTATTTAGACGGTAAGGATTTCGATGAAATAAACCGGGCAGCATTTGAGGCGACAATAACAGCACACAGTAAAAAGTTTCCCTGTGTGAAAATAAGTGTTCCTGCTGTTGACGAGGAGACGTTTGGCCAGCTGTTTTATTTCTTCGAGTTTGTCTGTTATTTATCGGCAAAGATTCTGGGGGTTAACCCGTTTGACCAGCCAGGAGTGGAAGCGTATAAACAGCATATGTTTCAGGCTCTGGGAAAGAACAGACAACGGAAGCAGGCAAACAGTTATGGGACAGCTGTCGGTGACAGAAGTGCCGGAGGTATCTCTTTTTAATATCAGGTGCGTGAAACACACTTGAAATAATAAGGCATCAGAGAAGGAGGAATTTTTTATGAAAAAAAGTTTTAAGAAGTTTTGCTCGCTTGCCCTGGCTGTGGTAATGACAGCTTCTACGCTGGCAGGCTGCGGCGGTTCTAAGTCAGAAACGTCAGAAAGCAGTGCAGGCAGTGCCGCAGCTGAAAGTACAACAGCAGGCAGCGGTGATACTCAGGCAGCAGCCACAGGCGGCGATGGTGTATTGGATATCGGTTATAACCAGATGGTGGAAAGCTTAACACCATTCAGGGGTAATACCTTAAGAAATGCTCCGTTTATGACCCAGCTGTATGAATCTCTGGCAGTTGTAAATGAAATCCGGGAAATGGAACCACTGGTAGCAAAATCATGGAAAACAGATGATGATGGATTTACATATAATATTGAAATCTGGGACAGAGTAAGCGATTCCGCAGGAAATAAAATCGATGCGTCTGATATTGTCTGGTTTATGCAGGAATCCATGAAACGGGCATTAAAGCCTGTATTTGCAAAGGTTGAAAGTGTGGAACAGACTGGCGACTATACATTGACAGTCAAGATGAAATCCAATATTGTGGGTACATTTGAGTCTCTTTTAAGAGATACCTACGCAATCTCTAAAAAAGCATTTGAAGCCAGCCCGGATGAATTCGGTGCGTCACTGGTTTCCACATCACCTTACATGATTACGGAATATACAGCAAATTCCAAATTGTCCTTTGAAAAGAGAAGTGATTATTGGCAGGATGAAGCAAATATGCCAAAATGTGTACGTCCTTCTGTTAAGAAGCTCAGCTATCACTGTATTACAGAATCTTCCCAGATGGCAATTGCTTTGGAAACCGGTATTGTAGACATGGTAATAGCTCTTGATCCATCTTCTGTAAAACAATTTGCAGACAATAAGGATTACACAGTTGAACTGGCAGATGGTTCTCAGGGATATCAGATGTTTTTCTCCGGCGCAGACACCAGTGTAGTTGCAAATAATGTGAAACTGCGTCAGGCAATCTGCTACAGCATTGATGAGAATGGTCTGATCACTGGTCTTCTTCAGGGCTATGGAACTCCAATGTATGATGTCTGCCCGCCGATGTTTAACGGATTTAACCAGAAGTGGATGGAAGAAGATTATTACAATTACAATGTTGACAAGGCAAAACAGCTGCTTGCAGATTCCGGCTATAACGGTGAACCAATCAGCATCCTTACAACCAGTAACACATTGTCTCAGAGAATGGCGCAGATGCTCCAGAGCTACTTAATGGCAATCGGCATCAAGGTTGAGTTAAAAATAGTTGATATGGCGTTATACACCTCCATTCGTCTGGATGGTACCCAGTATGACATTGTACTTAATACAATCGGTGGAACATTCTTAAGTGACCACTGGTCTATCCGGTATGACCCCGCTGCTTATAAGACCGGAGATGCAACAAGCCGTCATGACAATACTCTGGCAGAGCTTTTATATAAGACCTGGACACCAAGTGGTTATACAGAGGAAAACATTGATGCAGTTCATAAGTATATCAAGGATAATGCAATTGCGTATGGAATGTTTAATCCCCAGACGATTGTAGTAATAAGAAAAGATGCAGGTTTAGAAAAAGAAGTACTTGAGTACCAGGGTTATATTGCTCCGGCATCCAGTACATTTACCAATTACTAAAAATATCAGAAGCAGAACAGTTTTATACTAATTCTAAGCTGAGGTGCGCAGAGAAGCACAACAAGGCTGCGCACCAGTCAGCTTCAATGGAGAATAATATATGTTAAAATATGTATTGAAACGATTGATCTGGATGATACCGATTGTTCTGGGAGTTGCAATTCTGGTTTTTATTATGATGACCTTCTGCCCGGGAAAGCCGGAGGAAATTATCCTTGGTCCTTCCGCGACGGAAACAGAACTTGTTGCGAAACGTCTGGAACTGGGACTGGATGATCCGATTGTGCTTCGCCTCGGCCGGTATATGAGTGATGTTTTTATCCATTTTGACCTTGGAAAGTCCTGGCTGACCAATGTGGATATTACCAGTTCTATTAAGGAACGTCTTCCAAGAACATTGATGCTGACTATTACTACCTTATTAATATCCGTTGGTATTGGTATTCCATTGGGTGTGATAGCTGCAATCAAGCAGAATAAATGGCAGGATTCCCTGTGTATGGTGCTTGCACTGATTGGTGTGGCAATCCCCAATTTCTGGCTTGCGTTGCTGCTTGTTTTACAGTTTTCTGTAAAACTCAACTGGCTCCCTGCTTTGGGAATCGGAACCGGGCTGGCCGGAATTAAATTTTACATTCTGCCTGCAATTTCCGGAAGTACTGGAGGACTTGCAAGCTGTGCCAGACAAACCCGGTCTGCCATGTTAGATGTAATCCGTGCCGATTATATCACAACTGCCCGTTCAAAAGGTGTGCCGGAACGGGATGTAATTATGAAACATGCTTTAAAAAACAGTTTAATCCCTATTATAACTGTTATGGGAACCATGTTTGGCCATTTCCTTGGAGGAGCGATGATCATTGAAACAATCTTTGCTATTCCGGGTATGGGCACCTATATTATCGGTGCTGTAAACAGCCGTGATTATCCCATCGTGCAGGGCGGCTCCATATTCCTTGCAATCACATTCAGCTTCTGTATGCTTATTGTAGATTTACTTTATGCACTGGTAGATCCGCGAATCAAAGCGCAATATGCATCAGGCAGGAAGAAAAGGAAGGTGAAAGCAAATGCCTAAGACGACCGGACATGCCAAGAATCAGGGCGGTTTTACAGCTGTTATAAGACAGATGAGAAAGAATAAAGCGGCAATGCTTGGCCTTTTAATTCTTTCGACTGAAATCATCCTGGCAATTCTGGCACCTTACATTATACCTTATGATTATTCCTTTATGGACATGGCAAATATGTTTGCCAAACCATCATTTTCCCATCCGTTTGGATGCGATGATATGGGAAGAGATATATTCAGCCGTGTACTTTTTGGCGCAAGATATTCCATTTCCATCGGTATTATAGCGGTTGCCATTGGTTCCGTTATTGGTTGTACCATTGGTGCAATTGCCGGTTATTTCGGCGGACAGGTGGACAATCTCATCATGCGTTTTCTGGATATCATTCAGGCAATTCCGGGAATGCTTTTAATGATCGTTATTTCTGCCGTACTGGGGCCTGGTTATTTTAATACAATTGTTGCATTATCCATAGGAAGTATTTCCGGTATGGCCAGAATGCTCCGGGCCCAGATGCTGAAGGAGAGGGAAAACGAATACATTGAGGCAGCCCAGTCCATTAACTGCAGCAAATTCCGTATTATTACAAGTCATCTGCTTCCCAACTGTATTTCACCCATGATTGTATCTGCCACAATGGGAGTGGCGCAGACCATAACGCTGGCTGCTGGTTTAAGCTTTATCGGTCTGGGTGTTCAGCCTCCTATTCCTGAATGGGGTGCCATGTTATCTGCAGCCCGCCAGTTTATTCGTCAGGCTCCTCATCTGGTTTATTTTCCGGGACTTGCGATTGCAGTGACGGTACTTGCATTGAATTTACTGGGAGACGGCTTAAGAGATGCTCTGGATCCCAAATTGAAGAATTAAGGAAGGAGGAACAGCTGTGCATCAGAAAGAAATTAATACAGAAATGCCGTTCCTTTCTATAAAGGACTTAAAGGTGGAATACAAATCGGATGGACAGATTGTACATGCCGTAAATGATGTAAGCCTTCAGCTGGAGCGGGGAAAAACCCTGGGGCTGGTTGGTGAGACCGGCGCGGGTAAAACTACCATAGCAAAATCTATTCTAAGGATTTTACCTGATGTGGGCAGTCATATTGCCAATGGTGAGATCTACCTGGAAGGGGAGAATCTTTTGAAGCTGTCGGAAACCGACATGAGAAAGATCCGGGGCAACAAGGTTTCCATGATTTTTCAGGATCCCATGACGGCATTAAATCCAGTCCTGCGTGTGGGCGATCAGATCGCAGAGGTAGTGAGCCTGCACAGTGATAACAACAATCGTGCAGAACATGAAAAAAGAGCAAAAGAGATGCTTGAAATTGTCGGTATTCCTGCAGAACGTTATTACGCATACCCCCATCAGTTTTCCGGCGGTATGAAGCAGAGAGTTGTCATTGCCATTGCTCTGGCGTGCAATCCCGACCTTCTGCTGGCAGATGAACCGACAACCGCTCTCGATGTGACCATTCAGGCACAGGTGCTTGATTTAATAGCAGAGTTAAGAAACAAATATAATACAGCCATGCTGTTAATCACCCACGATATGGGAGTTGTTGCCCAGGTTTGTGATACAGTAGCAGTTATCTATGCAGGCAGCATTATTGAATATGGAACAAAGCAGCAGATTTTTAAACATCCCTCCCACCCATATACCATCGGTTTGTTTGGGGCAATCCCTGATATGAATGAGGATGAAGAGTGGCTGCACCCAATTGACGGACTGCCGCCGGATCCAACCAACCTGCCTCAGGGCTGTTCCTTTGCGCCCCGATGCAAATATGCAACAGATGCGTGCCGGAAGGAATCAATCAGCATGTATAGGACTCAGGATGGACACGACTGCCGCTGCTGCCGTATCGAAGCCGTTATGAAGGGGGAGGATTAAATGAATCCGGTTATTGAAGTAAAGAATTTAAAAAAATATTTTACAACCCCCCGCGGCATGCTTCATGCTGTTGATGACGTCACATTTACCATTGAAAAAGGGCGTACTCTGGGCGTTGTAGGAGAATCAGGCTGCGGGAAATCCACCCTTGGAAGAACGATTATTCATCTCCATGAGAGCACAGATGGACAGATTTTATTAAATGGACAGGATGTCACCAACTTAAAGGGTAAAAATTTACGGCAGGCCCGTGAAAAAATGCAGATTATTTTCCAGGATCCATACTCCTCTCTTGATCCCCGTAAAACCATTGACAGTACGATTCGGGAACCCTTAATCGTATCAAGGCGTTTTACAAAAAGCCAGATTGATCAGAAGACACAGGAATTGATGGATCTGGTTGGTATAGATGAGCGGTTGAGAAAAGCATATCCCCATGAACTTGACGGCGGACGAAGACAGAGAGTGGGCATTGCCCGTGCTCTGGCATTAGAGCCGGAGTTTGTGGTGTGCGATGAGCCGGTATCTGCTCTTGATGTATCAATTCAGGCACAGGTACTCAACCTTTTAAAGAAGCTTCAGAAGGAAAAGGGACTGACCTATATGTTTGTGACGCATGACATGTCTGTGGTCCGTCACATTTCCGACGATATTTGTGTAATGTACTTAGGACAGGTAGTTGAAAAATGCTCCTCTAAGGAGCTGTTTCAGAATCCGCTTCATCCTTATACAAGAGCATTGCTTTCTGCAATCCCTTCCACAGATATTGATAAACCGAATAAGCGTGAGATTTTGCGCGGTGAAATTACATCGCCGGTCAATCCAAAACCAGGATGCCGCTTTGCAGCCCGCTGTCCCTACGCGAAAGAGGAGTGCTTAAAACAGCAGAAGCAGGCGGAGGTATCCCCTGGACATTTTGTGACATGCTGCCGCCTTCATGAAATTAATTCCTCGTATAATTAACGAAGAAGACTCCAAAAACGCTAATGAAGAATCAGTGTTTTTGGAGTCTTTATAGCAGGATCAGAGATGAATGTCTCCTGCATTGTAGGTTTGTATCTTATTGCTGAAGCGCATTTGAATTTCATCCAGGCGCTGTTTTGAGTAGGTAAGGAAAATTAAGTCCTTTGGCGGCCAGTTAAACATCATGTCAAACCGTTCTTCGTCTGTGAAAGTATTTTTTGAAATGTAGATATAGAGTGATCCTGTATTCTTGGCATCTTTTCTGGTAAACAGCTTCGTTCCTGCAATACCCACTTCCGCAATTTCATCCCAGGAGAAGGTTTGAAGCGTCTTCCAGGGCAGAAAGCAGCGTATGCCTGTCTGGTCCACTGAAACTTTAGCAGCATAAGTGAGCATTGGTTTTATAAAGATAAGTCCGATCAGGAAAAATACTGCAGCTGACCCAAAACGGTGAATGATAATCAGACTGATAACAATAATGAGAGAAAACAGGACGGTGGCGATGCTGACTGCCGCCTTAAAGGTATCGACAAGGTATGTTTTTTTCATGTAATTATATTCCTCTCCTTAAATTAAATGATTTAAATAATTAAAACTATTATAACGAAAGAACTGCATTGTGTCAAATTGCAAAGATATAAAAATCATAAATATAAATGGAGGTATTTGATATGGAATTATACAAGGATCCGCATCAGCCGATAGAAGCAAGAGTGGAGGATCTTCTTTCCAAAATGACTCTTGAAGAGAAGGTTGCCCAGTTATGCGGTGATTTACCAGCTTCCTTTATTGAAGATGGAAAAGTAAATACAAAGCTGCTGAAAGAGAAATTTCCCGATGGTCATGGACGTTTCACCCAGTATTCTATTGTTGGTCTGGTAAGTCCTGAGCAGATCGCAAAGATCAGCAATCAGATACAGCGTTATTTTGTTGAAGAAACAAGACTGGGAATTCCTGTTGCATTACAGGCGGAGAATCTTTGCGGTTATCCGGCAGCCGGCGGCACCCTTTTCCCGGCAATGATCAACATGGGCTGTACCTGGGAGCCGGAACTTGCCGGGAAGATGAGTGAGATTATCGGTCAGGAGAGCCGCAGTGTGGGAATCACCTCCGCCATGAGCCCGGTAATCGATGTAGTTCAGGATCCCCGGTGGGGAAGAACCTATGAGACATTTGGAGAAGATCCATATCTGATCAGCCAGTTCGGCATACACTACGTAAAAGGAATGCAGGAACAGGGCGTCAGCTGTATCGCAAAGCATTTCTTAGGATATTCTTCAACACAGGGCGGCTTAAATACATCGGCATGCCGGATGGGAAAACGGGAGCTTTATGAAATATTTGCAACGCCTTTTGAAGCGGCGGACAAGCTGGCAGGACTGGATGCCATGATGGCCAATTACGGAGAAATTGATGGGCTTCCTGTGATTGTTAACAAAGATATTATTGAAAATCTGCTTCGCAAGACCATGGGCTTTGACGGAGTTTTAACATCTGACGGTGCGGCTGTACTAAAGACTTATCAATACTTTAAGGTTGCAAAAACCTATGAAGAAGCTGGATTTCTGGCCAAAAAGGCGGGTACTGACACTGAGATTCCGGTAGGAGCTGCCTTCCGCCAGCTGCCGAAGTATGTGCGTTCCGGTGAACTGAGTGAAGAATGCATCGATGCTTCAGTGCGCCGTATACTGACAGTAAAATTCAAACACGGCCTGTTTGAGAATCCTTATTGTGAGGAAGAGAAAGTTTCGATGGCTTTAAGCAATGCTTCTAAAAACGAATTAAGTGAAGAAATTGCAGCCAAATCAATGGTTCTTTTAAAGAATGACGGCGTGCTGCCTCTTAAAAAAGGAACAAAAGTAGCACTCATCGGCCCCCACGCTGATTCACTGAGATATCCGGTCAGCGGTTATACCTACCCGGCATATGTAGAAATGATGAAGGCCGGTGCCAGCGGTCAGGCAACTGGTTTTAACGGTCTGGCTGATGAGCAGGAAAAAGCACAAAGCAGTGAAAAGAAATACAAAGGACCTTTTGCAGTCATGTTTGATATGTTCTCCAAGGAAGAACAGGATTCCATGAATGATATGGAATCGGCTTTAAGGAGAACGGGTACCCGCAGTTTAAAAGAAGTTCTTACAGAGCGTTTCTCTGTATCCTATGCACAGGGCTGCAGTATTATAGGCGAAGAGACGGATGGTTTTGCCGAAGCTGTGGAAGCAGCGGAAGAATCAGATGTGATTGTGATGGCATGCGGCGGAAACTCCGGCTGGGTCAATGTAACCGGAGGTGAGGGAAAAGACCGCCAGTTCCTTGATTTACCAGGTGTTCAGCAGAAGCTTCTGGAAGCAGTTGCAGCGACAGGAAAACCGGTTGTACTTGTACTTTACGGACCAGGCGTGTTTGCCGTTAACTGGGCCCAGGAAAATTGCGGAGCGATTTTGCAGGCCTTTATGCCCGGACCATTTGCCGGAAAGGTTATTACCGATGTATTAGACGGAACATTAAATCCTGGAGGAAAGTTGACAATGACTGTGCCGAGAACAGCCGGGCAGATTCCGATCTATTACAACCACCGCATCGGATCCGGTTATAACAGCGGAGGAGATATCACTTCTTCCTCCATCTTTTCCGGGGGATATGTGGATGGTCCTGCTGATCCACTGTACTGCTTTGGTCATGGTCTCAGCTACACCACGTTTGAGCTTTCTGATATGGAAGTATCTGCCGCTGAAGTTCCCACAGACGGAAAACTGGAAATCAGCTGTAAAGTAAAAAATACCGGAGATTTGGCTGGTGATGAGGTAGTACAGCTGTATACCAGCTTTACTGAGGCACATGTTACCCGTCCAAACAAGCAGCTTTCCGGTTTCCTGCGCATGTCTCTGAAACCAGGTGAGGAAAAGCAGGTTGTATTCCATCTGGATATGGCACAGCTTGGGTATTACAACGAATGTATGGAATTTGTGGTTGAACCGGGAACGATGCACCTTATGATGGGCACAAGCTCCGCAAATCTTCCGTTAAACAGCAGTGTACTTCTGACTGGAAAACCGGCAGATGTAATGGGCAGACGTTCTTATGTTTGTCAGACAGAACTGCGTTAGTTTTAAAAAACGGAGGTCAGCTGAAAACTATGGCTGGCCTCTTTCATGTACTTTTACCGCTTTGCGAGAAAGGAAGAAAAACTTATGGATAAAAAACCCCATATTATTATCTTTAACCCGGATGAAATGCGCTCTGACTGTCTGGCTCATCTGGGGCAGAATAAGGCCGCCAAAACTCCGTTCTTAGATGAATTTGCCCGGACAGAAGGCGTATCGTTTCGCAATGCCTTCTGCCAGAATACGGTCTGTGTTCCCAGCCGGTGCAGCTTTTTTACCGGTCTCTACCCCCATGTGGGCGGGCATCGTACCATGCAGCATTTGCTGCGCAGCCATGAGTCAAGCCTGTTTTCCGAATTGAAGGACGCAGGTTATTATGTTTGGATGAACACCCGGAATGATTTAATTGCAGGACAGATACCAGGTCTTATGGAAAAGCATGCAACTGAGATCTATTATGGGGAGGAATGTCCCAAGCCGCCGGGTCCGGAAAAAAAGGATTTCAGAGGGCAGATGGGAGATAAGAACTATTACTCGCATTATGAAGGCAGGCTGTTGACAGATGCGAACGGAATTCATTATTCCGATGATGACGGAGTCGTGGATGCGGCGATTGAACGGATCTTTCATCGGGTAAATGACCAGCCGCTTTGTATGTTTCTTGGTTTAATGTATCCGCATACGCCCTATGCAGTGGAAGAGCCATACTTTTCAGCGATTGACCGAAGCCTGCTGCCCAGGCGTGCTGCGGCAGGAAGAGATAAGCCGGAAATGGAGTCAGCCTTAAAGAATCTCATGGCTATGGATTCCTATACGGAACAGGACTGGGATGAGCTGCGTGCCTGTTACTTAGGGATGTGCATGAAGGTGGATGAACAGTTCAGACGCTTATGTGATGCGCTCAAGGAAGCTGAAATCTACGATGATTGCGCGATCTTTTTCCTGAGCGATCACGGTGATTATGCCGGTGACTTTGATTTGCCGGAAAAATCCCAGAATACCTTTGAAGATTGTCTCACCAAGGTTCCGCTGCTCATAAAACCCCCTAAGGGAGAACTGGTTGATGCTGGAATCTCTGATTCTCTGGTGGAACTGGTGGATTTTTATGCAACTGTGATGGATTATGCCAATACAGCCCCCAGCCATGATCACTTTGGAAGGACTCTTAAGCCTGTTCTCAGGGACCGGAGTATAAAGCTGCGCGATTACGTTTTTTGTGAGGGCGGCAGAATGCCATGGGAAACCCAGGCCGATGAATACCATCCGGCTGCCGGCAGTTCCGGTGTAATTCCCAAAACCAGCATGTACTGGCCAAGGCAGACGGCCCAGCTTAATGCAGATGCCCACTGTAAAGGAACCATGATACGGGATTATTTCTATAAATATGTTCACCGGTCAAACGGACGTCATGAATTTTATGACCTTCAGTCGGATCCTCTTGAAGAAAATAATGTTTATGGTGAATCTGAGCACGAAGCAAAAACATTGGAACTAAAGCTTCGTCTTCTGGACTGGTATCAGCAGACCTGTGATGTAGTCCCAAGGGATTGTGACCGGCGTTTAAGCGATCGTATGATGTGGGCAAAGATAAAGCAGGATTGTCCGCCCCACCTTGAAAAAAAAGTGTGGGAAATGATCCGGGATGGTAAGGGGATGGCTTATATCAGAGCGCAATTGACGGCAGGAGCTGATGAATAAAAATTATAATTAATTTCATGAGATAGAACTGCATAACAGAATTATGCAGTTCTATTTGCTCATTTACTGGTACGAAAGGTAGAAAAATGGATAATAATATAAATCTAGGAGAAGAAAGAATAGGAAAGTTACTCTTGAAGCTTGCAATACCTTCTGTCATAGCGCAGTTGGTCAGCATGTTATACAATGTGGTTGACAGAATTTATATCGGACACATGCCCGAAACAGGAGACATCGCTTTAACAGGTCTGGGATTGTGCTTTCCAGTCATTATGATTATTTCGGCTTTTGCAGGTATGATTGGTCAGGGAGGTGCACCGAGGGCTGCTATTTATATGGGAAAAGGACAGCCGAAGGCTGCGGAAGAAGTGCTTGGAAATTGTGTGACGGTTTTGATTATTTTATCACTTTTTCTTACAATTATATTAGAAATATCATTGGAGCCAGTTTTGCGGTTATTTGGGGCAAGTGACAATAGCCTGTCATATGCCCTTCCCTATTTGCGTGTTTATATCCTGGGAACTGTTTTTGTTATGCTTACAATGGGATTGAATGCTCTCATTATCACCCAGGGCTATTCCGGGATCGGTATGGCGACTGTTATGATTGGTGCGATTTTAAATATCCTCTTGGATCCGCTTTTTATCTTTGTATTTAAAATGGGTGTTGTGGGGGCAGCCGTTGCAACCGTTATTTCTCAGATGGTATCAGCATTATGGGTATTACATATCCTGATTTCGTGTAAGACAAATCTAAAAATAAGATCTGATTGCCTGATTATCAGACCGGCTGTCATAATACCTGTATTATCTTTGGGTTTTTCTACTTTTATTATGACAGCAACAGAAAGCGCTTTGAGTATAGTATTTAATATATCACTTGCAAAGTATGGAGGTGATCTGGCAGTTGGTGCAATGACGATTATTGCAAGTCTTATGCAATTTCAGACGCTTCCCGCTCATGGGATTGCACAGGGCGCACAACCGATTATAAGCTTTAATTATGGGGCGGGTAAAGTAAAACGAGTTCAGAAAACATGTCAATTGCTGTTATTGTTAGATTTTGGCTACACATTTCTCTTCTGGATTCTGATTTATTGCTTCTCTGAATCTTTTGTAAAAATTTTTAATAACAGTTCACAGGAATTAATAACCATATCTGTTGAGGCAATCCGTGTTTATTTTGCGGTTTCTGGTATATTTGGAATCTTAATAGCAATTCAGAGGATATTTAATGCTCTTGGTCAAGCGAAACTGTCTCTGATTATTGCTTGTTTAAGAAAACTTATATTGCTTATTCCCCTGATTTATTTTTTACCCGTGTTTTTTGATGATAAGCTGTTTGCGGTGTTTCTGGCTGAGCCTGTCTCTGATTTTTTATCGATTAGTATTGCAATTGTATTATTTGCATTGAATATCAGAAAAATTCTTGCACGGGAAAGCTCTCAGGTAGTTATTCAATGAAAGTTTTTAAATCATTTTGCACTGCAGCAGCGGCGGCACCCAGAGCACCACTGTATATGTCGGGTTCAACAAACATAAAGTTGGTATCGATATCAGTGGCTGTATATAAATTACGATGGATGACATCCATAAGCTGATCTTTATTCTTCTGATTCTGAAAGATGTTTCCGTCGATCAGAATGCATTTGGGTCTGACGAAATTATCAATATTGGCAATGCCGATTCCCATGTGATAGACTGCATCTTCCAGGATCGCATTCACACTCTGGTCTCCTTCAGACTGGGCTTTTATTATTTCATATATGGTTGGAGATTCCGCATTTACGCAAATCCCGCGAAGAATATCTGCCTTGCCGCTGTTCAGTTCACTGATACAATTGGAAATGATCGCCCGTTCACTTGAGAATGCCTCAAGGCAGCCGTGGTTTCCGCATCGGCAGAGAGGACCGTGAGAGTCAACCACCATGTGTCCCACCTCGCCCTGACCGATGATAGATTCCCGAAAACGATCATGAGTATACATCAAAGGACAGGCAATACCTGTTGAAACCATAAAGTATGCAAAGGAGTGATAGTGATCCATTCGTTCATGATCAAATAAATAGGAGCCATAGGCTCTTGCGCTGGCATTGTTTTCGATTGAGATAGGACCGTTGTAGTTAAGCAGTCTGGATAAATCGCCTTTCAGATCTTTGTTTTTCCATTCATAGCCTGTAAGGACAATGAGTTTTCCCTTGTTGCGGTCGACGAGTCCCGGCATGCAAAGACCAATACCAGCGATTTTGGACTTTGGTATTTTACTGGTCCGAAGAAGCTTCTTAACCAGCTCCGAAGTTTCTGTCATGATTTCATCATAATCACTGTAGGCCGTATCATCTGCAATTGCTTTTATCAGTTTACCACGGTAATCGGTGATGCAGGCACGGCGCAGTGTACCGCGTGTTTCAATTCCAATAAAATAACCGCCATCGTCTGAAATATCAATGAGAGATGCCTTTCGCCCAAGGGTTTTTCCGGAAGTTTTTGTATTTTCCACCTCTTTAATAAGTCCTTTGGAAAGTAAAAAATTCACAGTGGTGGTGATTGTAGGAAGGGTAAGTGACAGCTTTTCTGATATTTCAATTCTGGAAATGGGGCCATCGTGATAAATCATCTGGCGAATCGCGGACTGATTCGTGACCTTAACTCTTGATAAATTATTTCCATTGGCAATCTGCATGTTATTTGGATCCTTTCTGTATATGTATCAAATATTTTTCTATCATTATTTTAAATGAGGATAACGGGGGATGATATGCTCCTGTGTTGCAAGGTCAATCAGGTTTAAGTCGTCAATTACCTGCTGGGGATTGAAGAAACGGACAAAGTCATCAATCATTTTCGTACCCTTAAGAGCAAGTTCATCACGTTCGGCAATGGATCGACAGCCTTCGCCCCCGCCATGGTCTGAAAATTCTTCATAGAAAAATCCCACATTACCAGGTGAGGTTGCCACGGCGTTCAGTCTTTGAACCGCAGATTTTAGGGGATTTCCCGAAGCGCCATGAAGCGGTTCTTCCTTCTGTCCGGCATCAGGGTCAACGAAGAGGTAATCCAACTGGTTCATCTGTTTATAAGCGCCGTACATAAGCTCTTTTAACGGCATGCCCTTAACCTGCCAGCCGTTATCTTTTGCAATCTGTATTGCCTGCAGCAGGCTGATATGAACGAACGGGACTTTTTTGTCATGAAATGCATCCATAATAAAACTGTTGATTGTTAAATAGGCAGGACCATGACCGGAGACATAAATCTGCTTACGAAATCCCTGTTTTAACAGGCTGTCAGACAGCTGCCTCAGATAAGATGCACCTTCTGCAATACTTAAGTATACCGTACCCCGTCCCGTCCGTGTCGCACCCGGATAAAAGAAGGGGAGACCGGTTAACGACAGACTGTCGGTGGCCTGGGCCATCTTTTCCGCAATCGCTTCCACATAAATCGTTTCACAATCAAGTGGTAAATCACCATGAAGCTCCACAGTTCCCACAGGGATAAAAATAACATCTCTGCCGCGGTCTAAATACTCCTCAACTTCAACATTTCTCATCTTATTTAAAATATGTGTTTTCATATTTCCTCCAGGGCTGTTTAACAATAATTAAATGATTTAATATTCATAATAGCAGAATAATTA
>NZ_QOHO01000021.1 GCF_003432035.1 Lacrimispora amygdalina | reverse complement strand
CGGAAGAACCGGAAAGCGAACCGGCTGAATCAGCAGAGCCGGAAGAACCGGAAAGCGAACCGGCTGAATCAGCAGAGCCGGAAGAACCGGACAATGAACCGGCCGAATCGCCGGAACTGGAAGAACCGGAAAGCGAACCGGCTGAATCGCCGGAACTGGAAGAATCGGAAAGCGAAGCGGTTGAATCGTTGGAGCCGGGAGAACCGGACAATGAACCGGTTGTGTCAGCGGAATCGGAAAGTGTACCATCCATTGAACTGGTCAAAGCAGCCGGCTCCAAAGTCCAGCTGATGTCCATTCATGTGGGCCAAACAACCGTATCCCAATCGCAGCAGTTCTTTGTGTCGACCGAACCGGGCGATACATATGGTTACCAGATTGCGGACGGAGAGCTTTACACATACTTGGATGAATACCGCACCTACGGATCACTGAACGGCGGCGCCCCTGCCTGGTATGCGTGCGACGAAAACGGCACGGTAACCGGCGTTGTGATAGAAATCCCCGTGACCTGGATCAGTGATGATTATGACAAAGACACACCCGGCACCTACACCTTTACCGCACAGGTTTCAGATTACAGCTATACAGGGGAGCTTCCCTATGCGCTGGTAACGGTGGTGGATGGCGAAGCAACTGTGTTCCCTTCCATCAGCGGAGTGGTTTGGTTGGACGAAAACAGCGACGGGATCAGGGACTTGGACGAAACCGGCGTTGAAGGATACCCCGTTGTGCTTTATGCGGCGGACGATTTGAATACCGTGGTGCAGGAGACGGTCACCGAGGCTGACGGCGCCTACCGGTTTGAAGGCATGGCGCCCGGCAGTTACGTGGTGAGCGTCACATCTGAAATCATTGGCGAAACGGAATACCTGCTGCCCTTGTTCATAGCAAACGACAACCGCTTTGAGATGGACGAGGAAGCGACAGCCTCCTGGTCTGCGCCGCTGGAACTGGCGGAGGATACGGCGGTTTCCGGTATGGACGCGGGGATGCGGCTGCCGATGGGCGTTCAGTTGTTTGATGGAGCCGTCATACAGGTGTCCAATTTTGATGACCTGAAGGATGTTGTATGGCCCGCGTTATCCGATGGGGATACCATCCTGCTTACCAACGACATAGAATTTACGAGCGCACTAAACGTAACGAAGAATGTCACGATCAAGGCAGCCCCCGAAGCAGGCTCTGCCACTCTGACGTCTACAGGTTGGCGCCACTTTGTTGTTTCCGGCAACAAAACGCTTACGCTTGATCACGTTGTGCTGGACGGCGGCGGTACGGCCGGTGGGATCGACCTTGAAACCGGCAGTTCCCTGACGCTGCAAGGTGTGCGAGTCCAGGACTGCTTAGCACCGGACGACTACGGCGGGGGCATTTACGCAAAAGGAAGCAACACCGTTCTTATTGAAGGCAGCGAAATTTCTGGCTGTTCCGCGAGCTATGGCGGTGGGATTTCCATCCGGAATAACGGGTACCTTACAGTTACGGGTGACAGCAAAATCTCCGTGAATACAGTGACAAATAGCAATGGTAATGGCGGTGGCATTTACGGATTAGACGCCACAATTACCATTGAGGACAGCGAAATCACCAGCAATACGGCACTTTACGGCGGCGGCATGTACTCCGCCAGATGCACTATTTCTGCCGAGAACAGCGAGTTCTCCGGTAATGAGGCGGCCTACGGCGGTGGTCTTTACTCCATCAACGACACTATTTCTGCCAAGAACAGTGAGGTCTCCGGTAATGAGGCACAATCATCGGGCGGCGGGATTTATTTCAGCGGAGGTGCAGCCACATTTCAGGACAGCAGAATCAACGGGAACAAGGCCGGTAGTGACAGCGGTGGTGTGAGGATACTGAGCGGCGCCTCTTTTGTTATGAGCGGTGGCGAAATCAGCTACAACGAATCAGTCGTAAACGGTGGGGGCGTATATGTACTTCACGCCAACAGCAGCTTCCGTATGGCAGATGATGGTACAATCTCGAACAATACAGCACAAGTTAACGGCGGCGGGATTTACCTCAACGGAGGTACGGCTACCCTTCTGGACAGCAAAATCAACGGGAACAAAGCCGGTAGTAATGGTGGTGGCGTGACAATACTGGGCGGCGCCTCTCTTGTTATGAACGGCGGTGAAATCAGCGGCAACGAAGCAACCGAAAATGGCGGTGGCGTACAGGCGGTTAACGCCAGCAGTTTTTCCATGACAGGTGGGACTATCTCGAACAATACGGCGCAAGTCAACGGCGGCGGGGTTTACCTCAGCGACAGCACTGGGACCATTGTTGGCAGTGAGCTATCTGACAACAAAGCCAATGGAACGGGTAACAACGGGAGAGGTGGTGGCGGCATTTATGCTGATGGCGGCACCTCTATTGTCACCATTGAGGACAGCACCGTTTTGCGGAATGAGGGGAAGTATGGCGGTGGAATTTACGTCTACAAAAGCAGCACCCTCATCATGGAGAGCGGCAGTGAGGTTTCGGACAATACGGCGATGTATAGTGGCGGCGGCATTTACGCTGATAGCAATAATACCGTCACCATTTATGGCGGTAAAATCATCAACAATACATTGAATTCATCGGTTTCCTACGGCGGCGGGATTGCTACCTACAGAAGCGCCCTCACCGTGGTGGGCGGTGAAGTTTCAGGTAATACGGCAAATAACGGAGGCGGAATTCATTCCAACGGCGGCAGCCTCATCGTGGAGGGCGGTGAGGTTTCGGGCAATACGGCAAATAACGGAGGCGGGATTTACGCCGGCAGCGACGCCACCATTGTCACCGTGGAGGGCGGCGGTAAGGTTTCGGGCAATACGGCGAATTACGGAGGTGGGATTTACAACAACAGAAGCTTCGTTACCGTGGCAGACGGCGAGGTTTCGGACAATACGGCGATGTATAGTGGCGGCGGGATTTACGCCAGCTACAACGGCAACAGCGTCACCGTGACAGGCGGCGGTAAGGTTTCGGGCAATACGGCGAAGGGCGGCGGCGGAATTTACGCCAACAGCAGCAGCGTTGTCACCGTGGCGGGTGGCGAGGTTACGGGTAATACGGCAGCTAATTTCAACGGCGGCGGAATTTGCGCCTCCAACAGCAGCGTTGTCACCGTGGAGGGCGGTAAGGTTTCGGACAATACGGTTAATTCCAACGGCGGCGGAATTTACGCCGACAGCACCGCCATTGTCACCGTGGAGGGCGGCGAGGTTACGGGCAATACGGCAAATAACGGAGGCGGAATTTACACCAGCATTATTACGAAACTGTCTGTTTCAGATGCGGTAACGTTTAGCGGCAATACGGCGTCAGTAGCTGGCGAGCCTCTCCCGGATATGACAGCCAACTACCCCCAAATAGCGACCGCCACCAGTAGCATCTATAACCATCCGCTCAACAACTACGATATCTTCGTGCGTATTGTGACCGTGCATTATGTAGATACGAATAGGAATCCTGTAGGTGAATTGTCTTCGATTGGATACGCCGCGGTGTACGGCGCGGCGTTTACCCTCCCGCACGAAAAAATCCCTGCCATTCCAGGGTATGTGTACGCTGGGTGGCAGTGGGGTACGAGCGGCACACGGCAAGGCAGCGAGGTTCCTGTCACCCTGTCCGATGTGACAAACAATACGGATATCTACCTGAGATACACAAGAAACAGCGTCACGGTGTCAAATGTAGTCAGCGGCGATTACGCCGACAAGACAAGGGATTTTACCTTCACCCTAAGATTTGAGGACAGCAGTGGCACGCCGCTTACGGGAACGCTCACCTACAAGGGCGGCATCGTCTCCGGCTCGGGGGCCGTGCGTCCGTCAAACGGGACGTTGACGCTGGATGCCAACGGCGATGCAATCTTCACCCTGCGCCACGGGCAGCAAATCACCATTGCGGATGTTCCGACAGACGGCAAGGTATGGATCGAAACAGAGTCAGTTATCGGGTATACAGCCTCGTGGTCGGACAGCGACCTGTCTACCGGTACCGGCGTGTCCACCGGTGAGCTGACTATGACGGGTACGGACCGAACCATTGCCTTTACAAACACGTATGCCGATGTCGTAGCCACCGGCATACGGCCAAACAGTACAGGGCCAGCACTGCTGCTTTCTTTGCTTGCGGGCGTCGCCGTGCTCCTGCTGACTGCCGGACTAATGCGCCGCAGGCGCCAAAAGGGGGTGATGAATTGAGAGAATCAGCCAAGCACGCGATAATTTCAGAACCACAGCGGAACCGGGAGCCACCACAGGAACCCGCGACGTATATGCCACCGCCCCCGCTCTGGAAAGAGGTCCTGCTTCTGCTGGGCAAGATTGCAGTAATCAGTCTGGCGTTCCTGCTGCTGTTTACGTTCCTGTTCGGCCTGTACCGCAATGCCGATGCCGACATGACCCCGGCGGTCAAAGACGGCGACCTGGTAATCTTCTACAGGCTGGATAAGCGGTATATCGCCGGGGACGTCCTGGTGCTGGAATACCAGGGGCAAAAGCAGGTGCGCCGGGTAGTCGCCACGGCGGGCGACACCGTGGACATTACCGAAGACGGACTGATCATCAACGGCGCCATCCAGCAGGAACCGGACATCTATTTTGCCACCCACCGTTACGAGGGCGGCCCCGAATTCCCGGTTACCCTGAGCGAAGGGCAGGTATTCGTATTGGGAGACCATCGGACCAATGCCACGGACAGCCGCGTTTATGGCGTCGTCGAGATCCGGGACACGCTGGGAAAGGTCATGGCCGTTTTCCGGCGGAGAAGCATATAGGCGCAGGGGCCGGGAGCAAAGGCGCATCCGGGACGCTTTACCGTCATCAGGCTGCCGGGTAGCCTCGTGCCCTGCCCCCTGCGTTTATAGATACCGACCATTCACAAATCTATACTATTTCAATATGGAGGAATAAAAGTTATGAAACAAAAAGTTGTGAAATTTCTTAAACAGGTTCTGACAATGGCGCTTGCCATCGTGCTGTGCCTTGGAACCGCCCTGCCTGCACTGGCAGCCCCTACCCCTGTCACCGGAGGATCGGAGGGCAACCACGCAAAGATCACGCTGAAAAAAACGCTGAACCTGGCGGATAACCTCACCGTGCCCAGCGCCACATTCCAATACACCCTCACTCCGGAGGATATTGACGGCGATGACGAGCAGATAACCGTCATGCCGGCAATCAGCGTCTCAGACATTACGTTCAGCTCGACGGATACAGCGGCATCCACGGAGGACGGTGTTGCCAGCTACAGCAAGGAGTCCGCCGCGTTCCCGGCCAATTCGGTGACCTTCCCCAGGGCGGGTGTATACACCTACACTCTGGCGGAAACCCCGAATACTTACATTCCAGGCGCAACGGAAACCATAACATATGACAACGCTACATACATCGTCAAGCTGTACGTAAAGAACGGCTCAAACGGCTGTTATGTGGATACCGTGGAAGCCTGGACCACCGATGACGCGGGCCAACCGGAGGCCAAAATCGATCCTACGCCCGGCAGTTCTGACATGGAGTTTGTCAACAATTATTCTAAGACGACTGGTAGCGAAGATCCATGCGAATCAATAAGTAATTTGCGTCTCCTTAAGACGGTAGCTGGCGATTACGCCGATAAATCTAAATATTTTACCTTTACTGTGAAAGTGACCGCCCCATCCTCGGCGCCTGCGGCAACCTACAAAGCATATGTGGCAAACTATGACCCAACTAGAGACACCTATACGGTTGTCACATCGCCGGATAACTACAGCGGCACCATCCAAAACGATACTTATGGAAACTACATCGAGTTCACCTCGGGCATCAACGAGACAATCAAATTGAAACACTATCAGACACTTATTTTTGCTGACATGCCAATCGGCACTTTCTATGAAATGCAGGAAGCGGCTACACCTGATTACAAAGGAAAAGTGGACCTTAACCAAGGCGGCACGATTACCAGCTATACGGCTCCCGGTGAGAACATGGCGGTTTCTACCAATGACGCTAACAGCGGTAACGAAGCGAGGATCGTTCAAACCCAGTCGTGGAATGCTGCTGCCTTTGAAAACGAACATGCAGCGGCGCCCATCACCCCCACCGGCGTTATCATTGACAATCTGCCCTTTATCCTGCTGCTTGCGGTGGCCGTAGGCGCGCTGATTCTGTTTGTTGCCGTGAAAGCCCGCAGACGCCGTGGTTATACTTCCCGTTAAACCGCAGCTCAAACGGCAGCCAAAAATCTTACAAATCAAAGAACCAACACCGGAAGGAGCCCCATATGGACACAATTACCGCAGAACAAATCGGCAGAAAAATCATACGGCTTCTGGACAGTATCGTGAATTTTGCGGTACTGGCCGTTCTCCTGCTGCTCATTGCTTTTGCGGGCTATGCCATATGGGACTCCGGTCAGGTGTATCAGGCAGCGGATGCCGCGCAGTATGCAGTGTATAAGCCCACGGAGGAAGACAGCATTTCCTTTGGCGAGCTCCGCACCCTCAACCCGGAGGTATTCGCCTGGCTCACCGTTTACGGCACGCATATCGACTACCCTGTCACGCAGGGCAGGGACAACGCCAAATATGTCAATACCGATGTATCCGGCAACTATTCCCTTTCGGGAACTATTTTTTTAGATTATCGAAACGGCGGGCGCTTTCAGGATTTTAACAGCATCCTGTATGGGCACCACATGGAAAAGAACGCCATGTTTGGCGAGCTTGCCTCCTTTGCCGAAAAAGCCTTTTTCGACGAGCACCCTTATGGCAACTTATTCTATGATGGCGAAAACCACGGCCTTATGTTTTTTGCCTTTTTCAAAACGGACGCATACGATGCAGCGACCTTCACCCCCCACGTGGAAGGTGAGGAGGCCCAGCGGGAGTACCTGCAAAGCCTGCTGGATAAGGCCATTCATACCCGCGATGCCGGGGTAACGGAAGACAGCCGCATTTTGCTGTTGACCACCTGTGCCACAGACGCGACAAACGGGCGGGATATTCTCGTCGCAAAAATCACGGACGAACGATACAGCGACACATTCAGTCTGAACGATACGAACGATACGGGCATACAGGTTTCGGCGGACCGGCAGGAGGGAATCTGGCAAATCATTCCCTTATGGGCAAAGATCACGGTGCCTGCACTCGTGCTGTTCCTGCTGCTTGTCATGGTTCTTTATCATATACGAAGAAAAGAGGAATAACGTTATGCGCTTACCAACAAAAAAGGGGAAAAGAGCCGCGATCCTATCCTATCTGCTTTTCGCCTGCCTGTGTTTCATGCTGCCGCAAACCGCTCATGCGGCCGGTACCCCAGCTGAGGTCACGCTGACCGTGGAGCAGGTTTTTAGCACCAACGCGGCGGGCGTAAACGATGTGTTCTCTTACGAGCTTATTGCGGATGAGGCAAATCCTATGCCGGCCGGCAGTTCCGGCGGCGTATATTCCTTTACGGCCGCCGGCACAGGCAGCGTAAAGATCCATATGAATTTCCCGGATACCGGAGTGTACAACTATACCGTCCGGTGCAGTTCGTTGGCTGCCAGCCTATCCGGCTATGTTTATGACGATCAGATCTACCGGGTAACGGTTACCGTTACCCGTCAAGGCGGCGGTAAACTGGCGGCCCTGGTTGTCGTCCAAAAAGCCGACAACAATAAAAGCGCCAGTCTCCGGTTCAGCCATTCCTATGTTTTCCGCCCCAGCGACCCCTCTATCATGGTGGATCCGCCAGTCAAAAAGACAGTTTCCGGAAACCCGCGGACGGACAGCGTTTTCACCTTTAAACTGACCGCAGGAAATCCCGCCAACCCCATGCCGGCCGGGAGTGCAAACGGTGTAAAAACCATGACCATTGTGGGTTCGGGAGAAAAAGACTTCGGGACATGGGCCTATACTACCGAGGGGACGTACTACTACACCATTTCTGAGGTAAACACTCAGGAGCGCGGCTACACCTACGATACTGCCGTCTATACCATCACCGATGTCGTTAAGGCGGTGAATAACCAGCTCACGGTCAGCCGCACGGTGACCAACCACCTAAATAAGCCGGTGACGGCCTGTATTTTCATCAATCGATATAAAATCAGTAGCGGCGGAGGTGGCGGAAACGGGGGAGGAACAAATCCCGGAGGCGGCGTAAATCCTGGTGATGGAACAAATCCCGGAGGCGGTTCAAATCCTGTTGACGGCACGAATCCCGAAGGCGGTTCAAATCCTATTGATGACATAAACCCCGGAGACGGCACGAATCCTGGCGGAAATGAAGGTCCGAGAACTGGTGATGATACCGGCATTACCCTTTATATGGTTGTGCTGGCGGCTGGGATCACGGCGGCCGCCGGCTCTGTATTCGGCCTGCTCTACTTGAAAAAGAGGGAGAAAAAGAAATATGCCGATGCAAACTAACGGGTATTCTTCGGCGGCGAGAAAGAACCGGCTGATAAAGCCGGCTCTTTGGTTTCTGCTCCTTGCAGCCCTATGTGTAATTGCCTGGTCGGGATACAGGCTGTGGGAAGCGCGGCAGATGTATGTGCAGGGCGATCAAAGCTACGAGCGGCTGCAAGATCTGGTGCGCCAGCCGGAAAATGCGGCGGACGGGGCTGAAGCTGACAGCAACCTCCCACAAGAGCCGCAGGCGGAGGCTCCCGCCCTTTTTATCGACTTTGACGCGCTGTGGAAGGCAGGCATTGATGCCGCTGCCTGGCTGTACTGCCCGGATACCCCCATTAACTATCCCGTCATGCGTGCGGACGATTATGACTGGTATCTCCACCATCTGCCTGACGGCACGTACAACGCCAACGGCTCCCTGTTCCTGGACTTCAACGGCCCGGCCGATTTCAGCGGAAACTTAAGCATCATCTATGGGCACAACATGAAGAACGGAAAGATGTTCGGCTCCCTTACCGGCTACAAGAAGCAGGCGTATTTTGAGCAGCACCCATCTATGTACCTGTACACGCAGGAGGAAAATTACCGGGTTGACCTGATGTACGGTTGTGTGATCGGCGCTGGAGAATGGCGGGACCGCGCCTTCATGTTTGAGACGAATCTGGACGCCCTGCTTTCCTATGCCGCATACAATACCACCTTTGATAGCGGCCTTTCCCGTGCGGAGGGCGACCGGGTCATTGTTTTTTCAACATGTTCCTATGAGTTTAACGATGCGAGATATGTCGTTCTCGGGCTTCTGCGGCCGGAATACGGAGTGGCGGCGGAAACGTCGGAGCCATGATGCTGCCGGAGGGGACACCCCTTCGGCGGAGCATACATATCGCATTTTCTGGAATGTATCAGGCCAAATATCAAACCGGTTCATGACACGAAAAGCCGGGTTTATAGCATTTATGTATGCGACGGCGGGTTATATGTTTTATTTAACTTTTAAAATAAAAGTCCTAATTAGAAGGGACTCCATCGCAAGCATTACGAAGGAGTACATATAAATATGAAATTTCAGATTACAACTGACTACGCAATCCGGGTCGTACTCTACCTGGCTCAGCATCCCGGACAGGTGTGCGGTTCAAGGGAGATGGCGGAAAAACTTTGTATGACCTATTCGTACATGATTAAGGTAACTGCAAAGCTTAAGGCGGCTGGCTTTATTGAGTCTGTGCAGGGACCTTTTGGCGGGTATCGCCTGGCAATAAGCCCTTTCGACATTACCTTGTACGACATCATTTTAGCGATTGAAGGCAAAATCCAAATCAACCGCTGCTTAGAAGACGACCACTATTGCAGCCGGTATAACATCGATGAACAGAACCATTGCCCGGTTCACCAGTCTTTTCAAACGCTCCAGAATCAGATGATTGAATTCCTGAAAAGCCAGCGGATCAGCAAACTATCAGGGATGGATACATGATAAATGCGGTGCAGACATCATGTTAGCTGTTAGAAAAAATATGGTCACCCAAGTCTGATGGTTCAGACAGGAAGGAGCAGTAATGTATCAAGTATATAACAATAGTCCGTTTGTTCCCAGGAATGTAATGAATGAACTGGTGGAAGAAAAATTGGATCATCTGATGCATCTTGTGGACATGTGCTGTTGCAGTGAGTGCCGTGCCCTTGTAAAAGAGCTGGCGATGAAAGAACTGCCGTCTATGCATGTGACCTGTATGAGCGAAGATGTCCATGCGCGTTTTGCGGGCATGGCCGCACAGACGCAGGCAAATATTGTTACGGCGATCCTGCATAGCGCTGAAACGGTACAAAAACACTCACAGCATTGCCCTGTTCAGAAATAGTGGAAGTCAATAATACGGCATTGAAATACGGGCTTATGACATTAAAACGGGGTTTTATGACATTTTTAATTTGTTTAGGCTGAAATTTGGTACGTTGCTTATAGTTTCTGAGCAATCGGGATTGAATTTGCAAAGGACGATGTAGTGACGGATCTGTCTGGTTTCAAGTGCGCCGCAAATCCTGATACCTACACAAACTGATGGAAGGTGGGATGGAAAGGATGGCAGACATTTTACGATCTAAAAACGGAGTGTATGAATGTATCAACAATCCAGACAATAAGAAAAGATATGTCCTGCAGGAAATTAAGGGCTGTTATCCCGTCTTGGTACCGGTGGAAGACGCGGGCTGCGAAGAAAAGGCAACGGAAATCGCAAAGCGTTATCCGATTCGGGTATTGTCGAAGGAAGATTTCAGCGAAAAAACACAAGAGTCGCAGGCTGGTCTGCTTTTAAGAATAAAAAGGACGCTGCGCCGGTGGTGGCATTGAAGTAACTCCTGATGGGTATTATGTGGAGGGCAGCGGTAAATGGATAAAGGAACCCCCAGAATCTAAACAGTATCAACTTTATAGAGGGGGAAAATGTAATCCTGCGATCTTCCCTTCCCCAATAAGGGAGTGTTTAGAAATAGAGGATGGGAAACGTATGATAAAAGTCGAGGAAACACGGAACCTCTGCCACAGTATAACTGCAACGGACCGTGTCAGTACAATGCTTATTTGTTTTTACGGGAAAAAGGGGGAAGATTTGTATGGTGAAATTCTTAACTGTTACATTGATAGGCCGGTCTGTTTTTCCAGCCTCGGGGATTTGGTTCTTAAATTAGATGAAATATGCGACTGGATTGGGAGTCCCCAGCCATCAATGGAACCCAGGTTTCTTAATAAGAGGATGGCGGAACAATATGCATACAGGACGAAGGGAAAAAACAAAGTGCCGGTCAAGGCAAAAATTCAATTACAGGATATGAAGGCGCTCAGTACCCGAGCCATTCGGGCAAAAAGCACACTGACAATAAAAATCGAGTACCGTCTGAATGCAAGCATACAGGGAAGAGTGATGGGCAAGTTGACGAACAAAAACTACGTGGGATTTCGAAGTGCCCTGGAACTGATTCGTATGCTGAAGGAGATTGTCATAAGAACTGACAGCATAGTCTGAGCGTGAATCGCAAATTGTGTGAATAAAAGTAAAAAATGAATCCTCCTAGATGCGTAAAAGACGACAGCATCTGAGGAGGATTTTACTTTTTCAATAAAGCTGGACGCTGTTAAAGGAGACATGGAGTCAGAGCTTCACGAGGCTGTTTTCCGGCTCCATGAGTGTGAATAAATACCTATTATTTGGAGCAAAAAAAGTAAATTAGGAACATGGCTCAAAAACTAAAGAAATTCTCAGAGTAAATTCATTGTAATAATGATAAATATTACCAATTAAAAATCACTAAATTATAGTTCTGTTTTAGTTAAAAGTCGAGTGAGTTCAGAAGGGGGGAAATCAATGAAAAAGATTATACCGCTCGGATTAGCCTTTTTAATATTTCTCTGCAGTACCCTTGTTCTACCTGTACAGGCGGCAGATATGTCACAAAGGGATAGTCCGGCAGATATTGTACTTGTTGCAGACATTAGCAATTCCATGAACACTGCGGATAAAGAACAGTATTTAAAGGAAGCTCTTAAGCTTACAGTGGACCTCATTCCAGAGAAAGGACGATTTGCACTTGTCACCGTCAATGGAGAAATTGTTTTTGCCTCCGATTTAATTGATGTTTCGGATATGAATGAGAAACAACGCATTAAATCGGAAATAGAACACCTATCATATTCAGGAAACACGAATCTTGCGGTTGGAATTCAAAAAGCAGTCTTTCTACTAAAAGACAGCAAGGAAAATACGACAAAGAGAAAAATTATACTGATATCTGATATTACAGATGGTGGACTATATTTGGGAAAAGCTGCAACTGCTGCTGATTATGAGCAGCATGTCAAAATCGTTAAGGACTCTACTCAGGAGGCCAAAGAACAAGGAATTGTTATTGATACCATATTGCTTCGTCAGGCACCTAAATCGGATTCCACCATTACAGAGATAGAGGCTTTGTCATCCGAGACCGGCGGACAGCTTCTTCGGATTGAAAATTCAAATCGATTTACCGAATGTATAGAATCAATCTATTTTTCCTCTTTCCAATATAACCGCTCTGAGATTACCGGAATTAATACCATTGGTGGGCAGCAGACAATGGAGATTGTGTTGCCTACGGAACATGTGAACCGGGCGAGAATCCTGTTTTCATCGACCACCCCTGTTAAAGGGATACAGGTCAGCCACCCAGGAACGATAGCTACGGAAAGTAACCGGTCCTACTCCATGGTTGATTTAAGCCGGCCTGATAAAGCTGGCCTGCAGATTTCCGTTGACCAGGGTAACAGCAAGGCTGTAAAGGTATATTTGATTGTTGATTACACTTTGAATGTGACCGTTACAGCAAACAGTGAAGTGGAGCAGTCCGGTAAAAAGGAGTTTATACAAAAAACAACCCTGATAGCGGATATCGTGGACACGGTATCCGGCAAAAGCATATTAGAAGACGATTTTCTTAAGTATTTTTCATGTAATGCATTACTGACAGTTCCAGGTGAGGAAAAAGGGATTTCTTTGGACCTTAAAATGAATGACGATCATAAGTTAGCGGCTGTCATTACGCCGGTGGAATTCGGACAATACCATCTCACTCTGGATATAAAACATGATGGCATTGTTCCTGAACTGCCAACGGCCAAAGTACAAATAGACGATATCCGCCCAGTACCGGAACCATCAAGATTTACAGAAAAAGCTGCTGCGATAACTGGTGGTTGCATCATCCTGATCGCGATTCTTGTGTTTGTGTTTGTTCGAAAACGAAAAAAACAGATAAGCGGCGAACTTCACAGTGAGATTCATTATGATTATGGCTTCTCCGGTAAATTGGATGTGTATATCGTCTGGGCGAAAGGAGGAGATTACGAGATCCCGCCATTCACCTTTTACTTAAGCCGCCTTGGCAACCAGAAGCGGATAAATCTTTCAGAGATTCTCTCAGTCAGTAATATCCGGCTTCCTTTTGCCGGTGCAGAGAAGATATGGTTTTATGTAGGTCCAGAAAAAACCTTGTTGATTAAAAATAGCTCAAAAGCCAAGATTCTTTTTTCTGGAAGTGAAATAGTATCGGGCAGACACGCCAAGCTCTCTTATGGGCAGAAGTTCTACATTGTTTTTGAGCAGGACGTGGATGAAATCGAGATATATTACAGAAATGTGAAAGAAGGTGATCGGAAGGAAGAAACAAGACATACATACATGCTTGATCAAGATATAACTTCAAAAAACTAAAGAATGAAAGGTGTGTGATTGCATATGGCCGATATTCGGCAAACGAACCGAACAATGGTTTTTGATTTTTTTAATCCGGAAAAACCAGATATTCTCACACTTGTGGGAGATGTGCGGGGGGTGGATTCTCTTTCCGACGAACACATAAAGAGAATTAATGAAGCTCTACTCGTAACATCATACGAAGAGTTCGAGAATAAGTTTAATCCTAAAGTGTATTCCGTATTCGATTCAAAAACGAAAAGGGTTCGGCATTCTCTTACCAAGTTAGAGGGTATACCTGATAACCTAGTGACGGAAATTTCTATAAACAGGAATAACAGCTTCTTTAAAATGTTTACGGGTCTTGTGGATCATAAGCGTGCTCTGGGTATTAAGAATGTAGATTGCGAATATGAAAGTGATCTGGATATGATAACGCCAAATAAAGAGATGGATGATATTCTTCAGATCCGCAAAGAATTGCAGTATTCTAATGCACAGTATGCAGCACTTGAAGATGGGGATCCCCAGAAACGGGATCTGGGAGACAAGCTAAATGAACTGGTTGGGGAGATACGTGTAAATTATGGCAATGTGTTTAATATGTTTCCCATTGCCATTAAAGACTGCGAGACAAGACTGCTCTTAGGCCGTCAGGAGAGTGATGGTAAAAGTGAGAGAATTGCAGCCGGTATTCTTCGAATGGGGGACAATGGGGAACTAAAGGTATTGGAAGCACCCAAGGTAGATGAGACTTCGCTTACGCTTACGGATAATCCAAGTAACCAAGGATTAATTGAAGTGTTGGAAAAGGATTATGAAGAAGCAAGCGGAGATGAAGCATCGAATTATATAAAAGCATTAGTTGTTCGCACATTCTGCCCGCTCACATCTGCATCAGAGCAAGAAATCGATATACAAAAGGAGACGGAAAACCACAACGCCTATCTTGAATTATACACTGAGATGAAAAACGATTTTATCAAGACGGTGAAACCGCTCATTGAGAAAATGATGGGAGTACGGGAGTTTTTCGAGCAGTATACCGTCAAAGGAAAAGGCATGCGCCCTTCCCTGCTGATAATGAATATCGCTCCTGAAATGATTGCGAAAAGTAACAATCTGCCCCGCCTGCTTACATACTTAAACACCGTAAACAGTAAAAACGATTATGACAATACCGTTTGGTTCAGCATATTTCCTAATTTGAGTCTTTCGAGGACGGCAGGAGTCAGAACACACCGGGAATACTTTACTGGAAATAAAAAAGTAGAGAATGCGGATGTGAATACCATGGAAACCTTAGGCCAGCTCTTAAAAGTATTACATGAATACGGAATTAAAACATTTTTTTCTTTTGAAACACGGGAAGAGACGACGTTTAACCGTATTGCTACCGATGGAATCAATACTTTTGTCAATCGCTGCGAACCGCTCATGGACAAGCCGTACAGTGCATATGCGGTTCCATGCCTGCCAAATATCACGGTAGTGCCGAAAGATAAATCCGGTGTCATCACAGGAGCTCTTATGGTAGCAGACGGCGAGCAGGTGTATTTATCCAAAGAGAAAGAAGATATTATGCGGCTTTGGATCGAGGGAGTCTATATCAGCGCGGCTTATGTGGGCGCCGGAATTATGGCAGCCTGCCAGTGCCCGGAGTATCTGAAAGAGCATTTTGTAAAAAACGTGCATCCGGAGCTTCCGGGAGTACGCTACGATATCGAAGCCGGAAACAATGCACTGGTGACGAAGACAACGCTGGCAAAGGAAATTACCGGTTTTACCGGTAGTGTAAAGTCAGATATCAACAACAAAAATTTCGGATTCATTTTTGCTTCCGAAAATGCCAAACACAACGGGCTGCCAGTGGACAGGCTCACGGTATACAAGGCCAGGAGCCTTGCCTCCGACGGCACCGCCTTTGAACCGATTTACCAGACGCAGGTGGAAGCATACTTTAACCGGATATTCCGTCAGGCGACCGGAGATTACAAGCAGGACAACATCATCAGTTTTTTCTCCGCAAATCCCAACAGCCAGATGAGTAAATGGCTAAATCAGAAGGATTACGTCAATACCATTATACAAAAGGGCGATGATATCAGATACACACTGGATGAAGCGAACGGTACCTGTGATATTGAGTTTGTATTCAGTGGCAGTTCCAGGAATATGAGAATACAATTACAGCGTTCTACGGCCGGTAAAATGGCTTAAGACGATAAAACAGCAAATCAAAGGAGGTTGAAACGATGGGTTTTAGATTAAAGGTCACTAGTTCAGAAGAAATTTCATTAAATGAAAAGCAGATCGAAGAGATGGAGTATAAGATACTTACTCCCGAGGATTCCAATGCCCGCAGCACCGATTTGGGTACTGAAATCAAAGTACGGGGTAAAATCATTCCGTCCATCGCCAGTGCAGAAGGGGAACCCAGTATCGGCTTGCACAGATGGTCACTGGTACCGGCGGAACGCTTGGACAGTTACCGGAAGGCGGAGCTGTCTGTAGTCAACGCAGGGGTGATTGTACGTAAAATTACCATCCCAAATGCATTTGTGGTGGAGTATGATGAGGACTTTTCCGATACCACGGGTAACGGCATATTCTTCCTGCATATCCGGCAGAAAAAAGATAAGATAACTGGCGTAGCCATTGAAGGTGGTTATAGCGAATAATCTATTTTTGAGAAAGGAGCGTTTAATATGGCATACATTGTTAAGGTAGAAGGTAGAAACGCATTTGAGTTAACGCAGGAAACGGTTGAAACCGTTAAATTTGTCACGGATATTCCGAAGGATTCCAATGCCCGCGCGAGGGATACCGGCGCCACCATTATTGTTACCGGTAAAATTCGTACGGCTGCGGATGGGGATTTGGCCGACAGCACATTAAAAGCGGCAAAGTGGTCGTTGATTCCGGCAGAAAGTGCAGATGCCTACCAGAAGGTCACGGTTACTACCATTGCGGCCGGGCAGGTGGTCCGGCAGATTACATATCCAGATGCATTTGTGATTGATTATAAAGAAAATTTCAAGGATGTAGCCGGTGTGGGGCAATTTACACTTACGGTCCGCCAAAAGAAAGACAAGCTGGACCAGATACAGGTTGAAGGCGGTTTTGCAAGCTGATCCTACACCACACCACATTCCAGAATGCACTGACAACGCCTGACTTACACGTTGGCGAAACACATAGGAGGGCGTGTCCGGCTGGGACACGCCCTCCTCCATAAATGAGGTAGCTGATGAAAGACTATTATGCAGTCCTGGGTGTCCGTAGAAACGATGGGACGGAAACCATCAAACAGGCATACCGTAAGCTCGCCAAACGGTTCCACCCGGACCTTAATCAAGGGAATTCTTCTGCGGAAGCCCGATTCAAGGAAATTGGGGAAGCATGGGAGACGTTGGGCGATGTGGAAAAGCGGAAAAAATATGATTCCGTGCTTTTTAAAACGCAGCAGACGAAAGAGGCACCGGCAGGAGTCAAAACCAAACGTTCTACACAGAATAAAAAAATTGATTATGAAAACCTATTGCGAGGGTTTAATGATTATTTCAGGAAAGAGAATATCACTGAAAAAGAGAATGTCAACAACAAGGGGAATCCATTGGATGCCACTGCGCTGTTTGAACAGTTTATGGGCTTAAAAAAATAAGGTTCATGGAGAAAAAAATATGAATGCGAAAAGAACGGCCATATACCTGCTGGATATCATGATTCTGATCGTATCCGCTATCTGCATGGTGTTGATATATAGGGAAGTTGATAATATTCAGGTTCAATATCCACTTTTAGCGGTCTGTCTGATGATCTTCCTTTGTGTAGTGATGATCGAGATAAAGGCTGGGTTGGTTACCCGTGAAGGAACTTTTCTAAATAGGTTGGAAGCTTCGGCACTTGTTCTTTTTGGGGATAACCAACGAGAAATCCAATTCTGGGATTTGGCAGGCCAGACATCACTTCTGATTGGAAAAAGTACGGATAAAATACTGGCGGATATTGACCTTTCCCAAACGGAATACAGTGCGACAATTGAAGCGCAGCACGCGGTATTGAATTATACGTATACCGGTTGGTACGTTGAGAATGTTTCTCTACGGGGGGATGTAAGTATCCGGCGTCCGGGAAAAGAACGGCAACAACTGCTGACCGTTGGCATTCCCTGCAAGCTATTACCGGGTGATGAGCTGTACATCGCTGATAGCACAGTATTATCAGTGAAATAATGAAGAACGATAGGGAGGAATGAAGATGAGTTTTAAACGCTGTAAAAACGGACATCTATTCGAGTCACGCCTGCACGGCAATATCTGCCCTTACTGCCATATGGTCGTTGAAAAGGAAACGGATAACTTGGGCAGCGGAGTTATAAATGAATTGGAAGCAAAACTGCTGTATGAGGAAATCGATCCGGTATGCGGCTGGCTGGCATGCTTTGAAGGACCCCGGCAGGGACAAAGCTATGTACTCCACGAGGGTAAAAATTTTATTGGAAGGTCGGATGATATGGATATCCGGATCTTAGGAGACGACAAAATCTCCCGACGAAATCACGCAGTTGTTGCTTATGATAACAAGACGCGTCGGTTTATGCTGCTGCCTGGGGATTCGAACGGTATTACTTATCTGGGGGGAACGGCCGTTTACACCCCGACCCTGCTGACAGATATGAGTGCCATTCAGCTCGGCCGAACAAAACTGATCTTCCGGCCCCTTTGCGGTGACAATTTCGTGTGGACCGATGACCAGGAGGTTGATCTGGCATCCTCCACGGGATAGCAGCCGGTTTACCGCAGGGAAGCGGGATCTTATTTTACAGGAGGAGAAACGATGCCCTACATCATCCTTAGCAGTTGTATCTTGACGGCGCTTCTGATTGTTCGAATTTCCCTTGGCAGTCTAAACAGTATCCCAAAACTGGACGCGGGCTATGCAGGGACGGTGGGAAATCAGCAGGTGAACGCAGATGCATACGACTGGGCAAATTATGAAAATCAAACCTTATATGTGATTGCTGGTGGTATCGGGCGGAGCGGTAAAGGAAAGATTGCAGCACAGGAAGCCATAAATACCATTGTTCGGATGTTCGAGATAACCGGCGCGACAAAAAATCCGGCCTTCTTTTTCCGGCAGGCACTTCATAGTGCAAATCAGGCGATTTTAAAGCGTATTACGGATAGTACGGCCGGCGCCAGCGTTTTATGTGCAGTGGTTAAAGAAGGTTTTTTGTATTACGCATCCGTCGGGAATTGCAGAATATCCGTGTATAGGCATGGAGAGCTGATTCCCTTAAGTGAAGGCCACACCATTGACGTATTGGCGAAAAATGCCTTCCGCAAGGGACAAATATCCCGGATGGAGGCGCTGGCCGCTTTGAAGGAAAAGCGGTTGTATAGTTTTGTGGGACACGATGGGTTCCAAGATGTTGAGATTTATGATGTTCCTGTTTCCCTCAAAAGAGGAGACAGTATTGTCATGATGACGGATGGGGTGTATGAATTCTTTTCAGCCGGGCAGATGGAGAAGATTCTGCAAACAAGAAAAAACAGTGCGCAAAAGGCCTGTCAGGTGATGGAGGAACTGGAAAATAACAATCATCCCGAGCAGGGTAATGCTTCCCTTATCATCTCACAAGTGAACCGGATCTAGGAGTATACCGAATGAGAAGAGATAATTCAGAATTTAAGACCGCTTATATAAGCCATGAAGGAACCAGGCTACATAACAACGACTACTTCGCCTTTATAGAACAGGACAAACTGGCCTGTTATATCCTGGTAGATGGCATTGAAACGGGGGATGAGAGTCAAAGTGCCCGGATAGCGGCAGAAGCGGTTGCCGTTGCTTTTAATGGGCATCCATCTATGACTAGAGGTTCAGTCAGAAGGTATCTTATGGCAGCACACAAAAGGCTGAAAATTAACCATAAGCAGCTTAGTATGAAAGCTTCTATCACCGTGGTGGTGACCGACTACACGACAATGCGCTTTGGCTATGTGGGCAATACCCGGTTCCATCTTTATCGCGGCGGACAGCTTCTTTTAGAAAGCAGGGACCACTCGCTAAGCTGGTCCCTGATGGAAGAGGACGAACTGCCAAAGGATAAAATAGCCAAGCACGAAGAACGTGGAAACCTCACGCGGTATTTAGGCCAGGAAGAAAATCTGGTACCGGATGTTTCTAAGAAAACCAAGCTGCGTGACGGCGATATTATTGTCTTGTTCACCAGGGGGATATGGGAAAATATCGATAGCTATGATTTGCAGGCCGTGTTTGAAGAGGCAGGCAGGGAACCGGAAGAAAGCGTCGGGTATGTAGAACGCCTGATATTAGATGCGCATCCGGAGGAAATCGACAATTATACTTTTGCGGCTATATTCGTTAATAAAACTTATGTGGATCCCAACAAAGGAAAAAAAATTAAGACAGTGCTGAAAATCGCAATTCCTGTATTGCTTATCCTTCTTATATTAGGAATCACTCTGTTTATCCGGCACAGGATTTGGCAGGAGAACAAAAGAAATATGGATTTATATTATTTAAGCGGTATTGAGTATATACAGGATAGTAATTTCCCAAGAGCAAAGGAAGAGTTGCGCAAAGCCTATGACCTGGCAGTTAAAGTCAAGGATATCTCTCGCAGGGATGAAATTGCCGAATATCAGAAGTTGACGGATGCAGTCATTGAAAGCGATGAAATGTTGATAAAAGAAGCGTATGAGGAAGCCTTAAAAGGATATGTTCACGCCCACGACCGCTCCAGATTTTCCGATAATCTGGCAGAGCGATACATTGCCGACAAACTGGAGGTGACCAAGAAATATATCAATGTCTTTGATATGCTGAGCCTCGGGGACCAACTGGCAGATCAGGGAAATTACGCATTGGCAGAGGAAAAATATCTTGAGGCACGCATGCTCGCTACCCAGAACTATGACTTAGATGGAAGGGAAAAAGCTAACAACGCGCTGGATGATTTATATTCAAAAATGGAGAAAGAAGCAGAACAGGAAAAAGAAGCGGGTAAGGAACGAACTCAAAATGAGATCGCAGCCGCTGACTTCATAATCCAGGGTGACAACGCATTAAAAGAGGGAGATATCGTAGGGGCCCGCCTGTATTACACCATGGCGAAAGAGAAATACTCCGAACTGGGGAATGAGAAGATTGTGGATTCCATTGATAAAAAGCTGGCGCTGGCAGAGGAACGGCAGAGAGAAAACGAGGAGCGGCTTGCAAGGGCTAATCAGTATATTGAAGAAGGGGAGCACTTGCTGACCCAGAAGAAATATGCGGATGCCAAAAAGCAGTACCTGCTTGCCCGTGAGATCTATGCGGACGTGAAGGAAGAAAGTAAGCTGGAAAAAACACAGACGAAAATAGAAATCGTGGATGGATACCTGACAGGAAGCAATTCGGAAGATACTTCGAAAAATATGGATAACACCACAGAAAACAGTCCGGAGAGTAATCCGTAAAGTAAGGATGCCAGATGACAGTAATTCCTTTGCTAATGACTTGAGGATAAAAGATATTTTGGAGGCGAAAGCATGAAACAGCTATCTTATACATTTAAACAAGGAAAAGAACCCGTGCGGCGTATGCTCTACCGGAAGGAAGAGTTAAATCGAATGACACTGTTTCAGCTCCGGGATATTTGTGAACGGGAGACCATTATTCATGCCGCTGTGGACCGCATGGACCGGGAGGAATTGATCCATCTCATCCTTCGGTTCCGCGGCAGCCGTACCCCACGCCTGATTAAAAGTCATCATACAAGCGGTTTTCAACGTTTAGAGACCGCACTGCGAGAGTCAAAAAAGATATTCCTGCCCAATCAAATTTCGATTCCCGGTAAATTGACGGTATATAAAAATTTGGATACCAACCTGTTTGACGGGTATGCCATAGATTACATTGGTGACCTGGATGGTGTGAATGCCGTCATATTGGATAAAGAGGAGAATATATGCGCCATATTGAACATTGAATCCTTTCCCGGAGTCAATAAGTTGTATATTACCCGCAGCAGTCATCTGGTTTGCCGGGAAGCAACCGTGCGGGATTACCGCATGTACCTGTTCCCGCGGAACTTATCCGATGTGATATGGGGCTTGTATACCGAAAGCACGGGTGTGCTGCCGCCGGAGATTCAGCTGTACAGTGTGCCATTGATGGATTTTTCTGTACGGAATCCTGTGGAATCCCCTGTTCCTCTGGCCGTTGATTTTGGAACCTCCAATACGGCCGCGGGTCTGTACATTGATCATATGTTTTACAGTAACATTGGGAAATCAATACACCGTCTATTCCACCGTGATGGACCGGGCTCAAATGGACGGCAGCCATTTGTTTTTAAAACCGATGCAGGAAGAGGATCTTCAGCAGTCAGCTCATTTAATGGGACAGATACAAGAGGAGCTTTCAAGTTCCGGAAGGTGCCATATGTCCACAGTCTTTCTTGAAGCCGACTATTTACAGTGCAAACAGCTTGAAGAATCAAAGCGGATTTTTCATGGTACCCTTAGTACGGAGCAGGGAGAGATACCTGCAACCTTCCAGCTGTCTACTGCCAAAAGATATGTAGATAACATATCCCAGTTGTATCGTTTGTTTTGTGCCAACCACATTCCCTGGGTTACCGTAAATTGTTCCTATTTATTGAAATTTTTCGATGTGTATTTGGTGGGAATCGCTCAGGACAGCCCTCTGCCCGAAAATATGGTTACTAAAATAAATATTGCCTACAAGGAATATGAAAAGTATATCTGCCTGGATCAGATACCGGTTTGGAATATAGAGAAAATGCTTGTGGAGAGCGATGATTTTCCGGTTCCGGCAGGAGATAAAGTGAACTTTGAATACCGGTTTGACTTATCCAAGGTGGGGATGGAACACGGATATCTAGTGGATTATGACAGTTCAAGCATCGTGACGACCCGGCAGGAGGGAGACTTTCTGGTCGCGGTTTCTTCCCAGGAGAAAGAAGTCCAGTGGAACGTAACAAGAATCATCCAACGTAAGGATACGATTACCGACCACTATCATTATGAGTTACTCTCCAACAAGCAGACGGACAGTTTTGCCGGACGTATGGCCTTGCATTATGGAACCGTCATCAGAACAAAACTGGAGTTAATGCGAATCCTCAATTCTTTTGAAGCTGGCGCCTGTTTGGAGTTTAACTCCCTTCACATTGCCAAAACTCCTGTACTTGGTGAAACCTATGACATGAATCCATTTATCATGGATGAAATCCGGGAAGACGGAGACCAAAAGACGATGATCCTACGGTTTAAGTCGTTAGGGCAAAAGGATTTCCTGATCCGGGACACCATGAGTTTCCTTGTTTCACAGGTACAGTATATCTATCCGGAATACCGATGTGTGGGGGTGCTTGTATGAATTATATCTGGGACGTAGCCTTAAAAGCGCAGAAGCAGGGAGTGTCATTTGAGGACATCATCTTTTACCCGGCCCGGCCGGTAACCCCTTATACAGAAGTCGCCTTTTCTGATATCAACCAGAGGGAGTTGGCCGACCCTATTGTTGAAGTGAATGCAATGTACCGGTTCAACATCATCTTCAAATCCTTATTGGATACAGAATATGAAGACGACGCAGAACTTAAGGAAGCTTTGTTTGATGTACTGATGCATTACCTGGCACTGCTGGATTTACGGCAGGGATTTTGCCGGTGGGAATATTATCAGCAATTTTTTAAAAGGGATTTTTATGACGGAAAGTTCGGGACCCGGCACAAGGAATTGTTTGATTCCGATGACAGGCAACATTCAAAATATTTTTCGGCCTATTTGGTTGCGCAGTATCAGGCGGGTTCATCCCTGATTTATCTTCGGGCAGTGATAAAAGCACTTTATCCGAGATCCATCGTATATCTGAATACGGATAAGAAGCTGGAGCTTTTGATTTATATTGGAAAGAAAGAAACACTTAAACTTCGCCGGCAGGTGGAATACCTATGTGATGCATTCATACCGTTTGAGTATACCGTTCATCTGTTCTGGGATAAACATTTTGGCATTATTGGCATAGACGAAACCATGGTACCGGATGAAATCATAGTGTTTTGAAGGGAGGGACCCATATGGAATATATGGACGAGAAGATTATCAATTTGCGTAACCAAGCTAAAAAAGCAGAACACACAAGCCTTGAGAAAGGTGTCTACATTAAAGAAGGGTTGTTGTCGTTCGAGCGACGAAAGTTATTCGATGGAGAAATGAGCATTCTATTGCCGGTTCCTTTTAAAATCATGCCGGAAGAGATTGCAAAAATAAAGTATCCGTCCGAGCAGCGGCCGCAGCTCATATACTCCAATGCAGGCGGAGATGTGAACTTCACCTTCAGCCTGTTCGATGAGCAGGTGAATACATCACAAATAAAAGAAGCCCGTGACCGCTTCCGGGGCCTTATCAAGAAGATCCAGCCAGCTAACCTTTTCATTGAAAAAAAAGAAGAGGACCTGAAAGACACAGTGGCAGCCTGGTTCGATTTTAAAAACTACGGCCTTGACGCCCAATTGTATAACCTGTTTTATTTCACCAATATAAAGGGCAAGCTGCTGCACGGAATCTTCAACTGCAAATTTGAGGAGGCCGAAGCGTGGAAACCTATTGCAGTACAGGTCATAAAATCAGTCTTTACTGATGAACGGGACAGTAATTAAAGCCTCCAAATGCGATATTTTAGATCAGAAAGGATGTGGAACAACCATGAGAGATAGCAATATAATTATTACGCCTTTTCATTTATTATCTCTTTTAAATCTTCAAATTACAAAAGGCGTAAATATGCACGCATCAGCGTTGTTTGAAGGAATCATACCGGAAGAAAAAGCGGAGGAATATGTACAGTCTTCTTTCAAAAACGTCCAGGCTGCCATTCTAGGACGGGATGAGGCAGGTAACGAAGTAGTCTTATTTCAGGGGATTGTAAAAAGTTTTCAGACAACAACACATAACGACCTGAAAGTGGCGTGCGGCCACTTAATTTCCGAGAGCTGGCGGATGGATATAAAACCACATATCCGTACTTTCCAGAATACCGGTCTTACATACAATCAGGTATTTGATTCCTATCTTAAAAATTACAAGAGCGGTAACTGTATCATGACGGTTGGAAAGGGCCAGAGCATCCAGAAATGGTTATTGCAGTACCAGGAGACAGATTGGGAGTTTACCAAGCGCCAGGCCAGCCGCTTCAACAGTTTTGTGGTAGCTGAATACAGAATCGCCGGTGTCAAATTTTTCTTTGGAATGCCGAACCGCCCGGCTTCCCATACCGTCAACCCGACCCATTACAGCGTGAAACTGAATGTGGAAGAATATATCCGGAAAAAGAATAACGGCGTGGAAGGACTAACGGAAAAGGACGCTGCTTGCTATGAATTTACGGACAGGGAGATTTATGATGTAGCAGATCCCGTGTCGCTGCATGGAAAACCGCTTTATGTGTTTGAAATACACAGTACGCTGGAAGGCGGAGAGCTTGTGCACCATTACTATCTCAAAACCCAAAACGGCTTTAAAACGGTGAAACAATATAATGAAAAAATCATTGGAGCATCTTTAGCCGCGAACATCACCAGTATTTCCAAGGATATGGTTCAGGTCAGCGTAAAAGAAGATGAAAACAGACAGAATTCCGGAGCCGTATGGATCCCTTATTCCACTGTGTATTCATCTCCCGATGGCACGGGATTTTATGCCATGCCGGAAAAAGGCGATGAAGTCCGACTGTATTGCCCAAACGAAAAAGAGCATGTGGCATACGCCATCAGCGCAGTTCACCTTACGGCCAGCGGTGCCCGCGATAACCCGGATTATAAGTCCATCAAGAACAAATATGGCAAGGAAGTGCTGTTTACTCCCGGCTCCGTGCTTGTTACCAACAACAAGGGCATGTCGGTGGAGCTTCTGGACGATGAAGGGATAAAAATTACCAGCGACAAAGCGGTGAGCATAAAGACAACGGAAAATATGGATATTGCAAGCGAGACCTCCTCCATTTCTCTGGTAGCGCCCCAATCCATTTCTTTGGAACAGGGCGACAGTAAAATCCGGCTGGAGAATGATGTGATTGTCGAAGGAGCTCAGACCAAGATGCAATAGCAGAAAGGAGGAGGCTATGAGTAAAGGAAATGGGTCGGAATATCTGGTGCGGGGAGCAGAACTTCAATGCAGGTGCGGCAGTGCACCAAGAAAACTAAATCTTCCGCTGTGCCATGGGGTCTACGTAACCAATCAGCCCATGATGAATGCGGATGATAATAAGGCCAATGTCAATGTTATGTTTTTTGGCATATGTGAAAAAACCGGAGAAAAATGTGACCCTCAAATATGTTCTTCCTGGTTGAAGCCCCATACGAAAACCATGGTTTCCGGAAGTCCGGCCATCACAACGGATTCCTTCCTGGTTTGCAGCAAAGGTGGACTGATTGAGCCGAAAACTTCAGGGCAGGAAATGACAGAAACACAATCCAGATCAGGAGCTGCCGCCTCAGCAGCAATGGCACTTGGAGGGGCCGGAGCAGCTGCAATTGCTGGAATGCCTGCCGGAGCAGCCGCCGTAATAGCAGGGGGAGCAAAAGCAGAACAATATTTTAACGGCAGTAACAAAGCTAAGGAAGCAAATAAAAATGGAACGGATGGAAGTTCAGGAAAAGAGTATATTACTGCTGCACAATTGAAATCTTTTGGCTGGAATGATACCTCAGACAAGAAAGTTACCGCCTTGAATAACACATTAGAAAAATACGGCATTACATCAAAGGAAAGCAAAACCTTATTTTTAGCTACTTGCGGGCATGAAAGCGGAAAGGGATTAAACTCTTTAGAAAGGCTAAATAAAGACGGAACCACTGCGGGAAAGTATGAAAAAAATGAGCGTGGTGCTGGATATATTCAAATAACATGGGAAGATACTCACCGCCAGTTTTTGAAGACAGTCAACGATTCTTTTGATGGAAAAGACACAGCAACCTATATTTCAGAAAAATATCCATGGGAGGCTGCAGGCTGGTTCTGGAGTACTAAAGAGGCAAAATCCGCTGGAAATACAAGTTTAAATAAATATGTTGATAAATATGGGTCTTCAAAAGGCGTATTCCTTATAACACAGTATCTTGTAAATGGTTGGCCGGAGGGACTTACAAATGAGGCAGCTATTAATATAAGAGATGGTAAGGTATCGTGGAAGATTGAAGATGGGAAGTTAAATGTAAATAACCAGCCAATTTGTAATGCTCCAAATGGATGGACTGACAGGGAGAAGAATTATAATGATGCTGTCGAATGCTTTAAATAAAATAGGATTAATATTATTTCTTGTAATGCTGACCGCTGCGATTACCGGATGCAGTGTTACTGACAATCATCCTTCGACAGATAAAAATAGTTCGGTTTCTCTAAACAATGCTGCAAAAGCTCTATTGCCAGAACAAGATACAGTATCCGTAGAGGAAGGGAATACTGCTCCCCCTGTGAAACAGCCAGGAAAAGAATATACAATTGAATTTAGAAGCAGTTCCTATTTTTCTGATTCCTACTGGAACAATATATTTTCCTTTCCTGTAATCCAGCTTTATTGTGTGGAGGAAAAGGAGGTTACTAAAAAGGCAAATAAGAGTATTGAAAAGGCAATGACCTCCTGGATCAGTGGGAAGGTCGTGAATCCTTCCGCCGTATATTTATCTATTTATTGCCATTCCGAAAGATATCTGTCTTTCGTAAATTCATTTGAATATAGTGCCAATCGTACAGATTACATTGATGATTATATCACAATTGATATGAGAACAGGAAAACGGGTTATGCTCAATGATTTGATTGAAGTGAATGAAGCATTTGTAAAGCATATTCAAGAGAGAAATATAGCAAAAGTTCCTGAATATGCAAGGGGAATTATGGATACGCCTGAAGAATATTTTAGAAAAGAATTAAGCGGAATGGATTCTGCAGATTTGCTGAAGGAACTGGAAGAGTGTTCGTTTACACAGGAGCAGGTAATAGCGAATGGGTATGATACGGTTGAGGAAACCATAGGTCCGTTAGTGTTCAGGAGTTCATTCTTCGTACAAAATCATACTTTAAATATTATTTTACAGGGAGGGAAGGGATATATCACTTTGGATATTAATGATATTGCCGATTTCTTGAAAGTGGACAAATGGTAAAGGTTGTTAGGATTGTTCCATACAGTTTAATTTAAGCAATGGAATAGCAATACGAAAGGAGGAAGGATGGAAAATAGAAGAAGGCAAATCTTTCAGTATAGTTCCTCCGTTCTTGCGGAGCGATTTGAAGCCAGCGCCCGGTTGATTCATCAAAATTACATGCAGAAAAGGGTAGCTATCGAACAGGATTTTCTAAATACATACAGCCAGGTGTTTTCTAATGCAATCCGACTACAGGCGGTCGGACGGAAACAGCCAGTACAATGGATATGCACCTCCTATTTACGTAGCAGTATTCTGACTGGGGATCCAAAGCTCCATATCGGTCTGTACGATGCCAGTTTCGTTTTGGATAAAAGTGAAATTGAGGGATATTGGCATACTGGATTTTTGTTTCAATGTATCAGGGAAGATATGGTTTATCTCACGCAGCAATTAAGGAAAGAATTTACCCATGTAATGGATTATGAGATCAAGGATTTATCGATTCAGTATTCGCAGCTGTTTTTCGCTTTGGCCGAATTCATTTATGACGATTTAATCCCCCTGCTCATCGAATCCCCCTGTTTTTTGGACATGGAGAAAGCCGCCCCGGTTCATTTTACGTTCGGAGAATATCTTGACCGGGGAAGGATCGTTTATTCCTATGGGAAGGAGGCGGGAGAGGATGGAATATTACTTAATCAAGGCTGACACAGATTATACCGATGTCCCGGTTGTTGAAAGTTGGTTTGACCGCATCGATGTCCGGGATATGAAACGGGCCCGGGCAAGCAGGCTCCCGGAGCGTGAATTGCTGTTTTTGCAGGGAAATCCGCATACGACGTTTACTGATATTCTTTTCCGGCCTTTTTTGCTGGTCTCAGAAAAAATGCAGGAGGTCATTACCCTATATGAACCCGACACCATATTCAAGGAAATTGTTTTGCTGGACACGGTAAACCAGCTTGCGGAGCTGTATTTCTGTCCGGTCCTGCATAAAGTGGACTGCCTGACCGAACAAAGCGAATTCAATCTGGACCGCAGCGTAATTAAAAAAGCAATCATAAATGTTTCTAAAACCGGAGATAAGAGCGTGTTTCTGCTTGCCGGCGTTCAAGGGTTTCAAGCAGTGGGACGTCTTGATTTCATTGAAAGCTTGCTGCGCAGAGATATTCGGGGCCTCACGCTCACCCCAATTGAAACTATAGACGAGGTAATGGCAATGGAATGGAAGTGATGATATGCCGACGTTGACATACGACAGGATAAGAATCCACGGCGGCTTTGGGTTAGCTATCCTGCGTGATTTTGAGCTGCATGTCCGGCCCAATAATCATGCGGAAGTGGAATTTAACGGGATCGTGGATGAGGATACAGGATTTACTGAAATCGAAAAGAAAATTACGGGTCATGAAGTTTCCATCGATGTTCTGGAGGATACCGGACAGACCTCTTCTTTGTTCCGGGGCCTGGCCCGGCAAGTCCTGGTAAATCGGGAAGGAGAAATCTACTACATAAAGGGAAGGATATCTTCCGGTACATATTTATTGGATATGGAGAAAAAGTCCCGTTCTTTCCAGGATATTTCCATGACCTATAAGGATGTGGTGAACAAGGTTCTGGAGGATACGCCTCATGCGGCGGCCATCTTTACGGTCGGTAAGGATGTAAAGATCGGAAAGCCCCTCATTCAGTATCTTGAGACGGACTGGGAGTTCATCAAACGGCTTGCCAGCCATTTTGGCAGCTACGTCATCCCGGAGGTGACAGACAGCAAGCCGCGGTTCTGGTTCGGAATGCGAAATGGCAGCGGACAAGCCGTCTTTTCGGAAACGGACTATGATTCCGTCACCTCCGATGCCTACTATACATTAGGCGGAGCGGAGGCGGGTCTTAAGCGCATGAATTATTTCTATTATGTGGTCCGGGACGGCCAAAACCACGTAGTGGGAGATAAGACCACCTTTAAACAGAAAAACCTTGTGATCTGTGAAAAGCATGCCTGCACGGAACAGGGGCATCTGGTCTTTTCCTATTATGTCGGCCGCGATACGATAGCCGGGACGAAAAAAGCCTATAACGAGAAAATAACCGGCATGTCCCTGCTGGGTACGGTATTGGAAACGCAGGGGCAAACCCTGAAAATCCACTTGGACATTGACAAACAGCAAAGCAAAGGGACTGCTTATCCGTACCTGTGGGCACCTGCCACCGGTAACCTGATGTATTGCATGCCACAGGTAGGAACAAGGGTGTCGCTGTATTTTGGGAGCCACGACGAGCACAGTGCAAAGGCAGTTAATTGTATCCGAACCAATGGTTCCGCCAGTTCCCTGATGGCAGACCCCAACAAGCGGTATTTTGCCACGGAGCACGGCAAACAGCTACAGCTTCTCCCAGACAGTTTAGGGTTATCCGGAGGCGGCAGCGAGCAGGCCCCCTTGCAGATGAGCCTGAGCGATAAGCTGGAGGTGCTTTTTCAGTCCCATAAGTCGTTCCTCATTCATGCCAGGGAGCAGATTGCCTTTGAGTCGGAAAAGCTGATCCGTGTTTCGGCGCCGCTGCAGGTAACGTTTGCCCAGGCTGGCGGAGGCCAGGCTGCGTTGAACATGAACAACCAGTATGATATAATAGGAGTGGCAACGAATTTATCCGGCTCCGTACATACCGGTTATCCGAATTATGACGATGAGCCGATAATAGAAGTAGTGGAAGAGGCCGCGGAAGAAAAAAAGTTTTCATGGGGCAAGCTGATTGGGAATGTATTAGGTGGGCTGGCTATGGTTGCCGTAGTGGCTGGCGCCATAGCACTCACAGTTGGTACCGGAGGCCTGGCAGGAGTAGCCATCATAGGGGCTATTGCAGTAGGAAGCTCTATGGTAATTGGGCAGGCTGTTTCGGACGTAATATCCGGTGAAGTATCGGATACGAGCGAATACCTGTTTAAGGGGTTTGTCGGAGCTGTAGCCGGTGCAACCAGTGCAGTAACCAGTGCGGTGCTCGTTCCCGAATTGATAGCCGGTTCCGCAATGCTGGGAGCCGGAGTCGCTGGAGCAGTAGAAACCATTGTGGAAAATGCGGTGTTTGGGCAAGACACAACAGCAGGAGAGCTTCTGCTGAATTTCGGAATAGCAGCGGTTTCCTTCGGTGTATTGGATAATGTGGTCCGCGGTGTTAAAAAACTCTTTGGTAAGGGCGCAAAAGAAGCGGCAGAGGCCGCTGCGAAGCAAGCTGACAATGTGCTGGAAGCAGGTGCAAAGCAGGCTGATGAAGTAGTAGAAGCTGCGGGTAAACAGGCAGATAATATAGTAGATGATGTCGCAGATTCGGCTCGTAGGGGTTCGGATAGTGCTATTGATACAGCGAGAAGTGCTCAGAAAGATATAATAAAAGCCATCGAGAATGGAGACATAGAATTAGTAACCACGAAACAAAAAGGTAACTATGGTGAAATGAAGATGGATGACTTTTTCGAAAGCCAAGGTTATCAAAGAATTAGTTCGGACAGGGTTATCGACTTAAATACCCCTACACATCAGGGAATAGATGGTGTATATTATAATCCTAACGGGCATCCACCATATGTTATTGGGGAAGCTAAGTATGGGACTTCTAAATTGTCAATACTTTCAGACGGTACACCTCAAATGAGTGATGATTGGATAACTGGTGGAAATAAGGTGTCACGCTTGGAACAAAGTGTAGGAATTGATCTAGCAGATGATATTTTACTAGAAGGATATGAAAAAATCTTAACTAAAATAGATACTAACGGAAATATCATTACATACGCAATTGACGCTAGTGGAAATATTATTAAGTAAAGGAGAAGTTGATTTGAGAGATAAAATAAAAAATAAACAGTATTTTGAAGAATATATCGCTCAGCAGGAAAATAGAATATTGAAATTTTCTGACAAATTACAAAAGGGAGAAGTAAGAGAAGATAGAATTTTTCCTGTCAAGAAAAAAATATATGATCTAAAGTTTAGTATTTTTGAAGCTAAATACTCTAAAGGAGAAGATTTAGAAATTCTTAAAGAAGAATTTTCAAAAATAGTATTCAATATGCCACAATATTGGAATCATGTATCAGGGTATACTGAAATACTTTGGATGCTTTCAATTGCTGTTATGTTTGAAATAGATAGAAAAGAGTGGGAAATTTTAACTGATTTAATTATTAAAAATAATATGGATGATTGGCTTTTAGGATATTTATTATCATCTCGAGAAAAAGATTGTCCATATTGCCATTGGAAATTTAAAATGGAAAACCCATATGGCTATCTTAAGAACATTATTAGTCATAGTAGGACTCAAGGAAACGATTTAAAAGATTATTTAGAAAACAAATGGTATATAGCACATAATGAAATGGCATGGTATGAAATTCACAATAATAATGAGAAATTATATAGTGGTTACTGGAGTTATGAAAGTGGTGCAGTAGCAAAAATTTTGAATATTGATGATAGTATGTTAAGAGATGTCAAATATTATCCATATGATTTGGTACATTATAAGATACATTAATTAGACTTTTCTATGTAGGATGAGCTATTTTCTTTCCTTAGGAATAGCTTCATTTTTAGTATAAAAGCACATGTAGGATACTTCATATTGATGATTATATATGAAGATAGTTGTTTGAGACTAGAGGAAACTGAGTATACAAAATAATATTTATCCAATTAAAGACTCAAGCACACTATAATTATTAAGCAGCACTAAATTTTACAAATGATTTGTACGAATAACAGATAGTTCTAATTATTTACTTTAGGAGGAGTTGAAAATGAAAAAAAGTCTGATTACTATATTGTTAACATGTCTGTTGGCCGCAACATTTGTTGTGCCTGCACAGGCGGCAGAATCAGTAAAATATGGTCGGTATCCCAACGCTGAATCAAAAATGTTTGTGACGGATGATGACTATTTTTATTACGTGATGTTTTCCTCTGAAAAAACACCATATAGTCTTGTGAAACAGGCGAAAGATGGTAGTGCGAAAACGGTAATACATACTACGGGTGACTATAAAATTCAAAATCTTAATCTTATGGACGGTTGGATTTATTTCAGCAAACAGGCAGATGTGTATCGGATTCGTACCGACGGCACAGACCTTGGCCGCCTGTACACAGCGCGAACAGCTGCCAGCAGCGACTATTCCGTCACCATCTGGGATATTCTGGCGGTGGACGATAAGCTCTATGTGCTATATAGCGATTCTACTGTAAAACCAGGGAACAAACTAATATCCATGAACCTTGACGGCAGCAGTCCTCAAGTTATATACGAGTCAAATTCCAGCTTGGGCGATGCGATGACAATCTACGATGGACAAATCTTCCTATTAACTCAAAATGCGCTTTCTGTTATGTGCTATGATATCAAGAAAAACGCCGTAAATACTTTTGTTTTGAAAAATGCCCGTATGAGAGCTGGCAACTATTATTTGCAGGTATCTTCCGAGGGGCGGTTGTACTTTTACTCTGCTCCGGCTGATTTTGGTGATACTTCATCAGCGGGTTATAGTTTCAACCCGGACGGCTCCGATGTGCGGCAGGCGGCTCCTTACAGCCGTTACATCATCGTGGAAGATACTGTGTTTTACTATAACCGTTCGGACGGACATATTTATCAGATACTCTTAAACAGCAGTGAGAAGCCCACCAAGGTTACCGACTCTAAAATAAGAGGATTCTTTACCTACCACAACGGCTATCTCTATACATACAGCTTCGTCCAAAACGGTGGCAAGGAAGAACAAGAGGTTAGAATCTATCAGGTCAAACCTTCCGCCTCGGCAGCCCAAGCCTCCGGAACATAAAGCTCAGCGGTCACCTCTTCCAAGGTTGTCGTCAACGATTTTGAAACGGAATTTGATACATATACAGTCAACAAAACCATTACTTCATTACTTGGAGGTAATTACATCTACCCGGTTAAAGCACTTATACCAAATATTTTGCAGGCCTGAGCTGGGTAATACAGGAACAAATGTGATAGGAAGGGAAGGTGATGGAGTATGATTTTTTTTAACAGAAGAAATAATGATATGAAAATACAACTGGAGAGCGTTCTTTTTATAGCTCAAGGCATTATTGGTAAATCGAAAACACCCGGCGATTTTTTGCATCCGATTTTTAAATATATTAATGCAATTGGCTCCTCGGTTCTACAGAAGCGATTAATGCAATTATTCACAGGGCAAGGAGTCACTCCTGTAGAAGAAATGCTTATTGATTTTGGTCGTACTATAAAAAGTGAAAATAATGAGTATTTCTATAATAGTGTAACTATTGAAGATAAAAAAATATCAATAAGTTTGAAAGACAATCTGGTAATCCCTGTTGCGTGGGAAAGGAACAGGTTCATAGATAATCTTACAGGAATAGGTGCTGATTGCGGAAATCCGTTTAAATTTCAAGAATTGAATTATAGATTAATTTTATTCTTACCTATTGGCGTTACAATCGTTTATAATGGCAATCATTCGATTTTAAGCGGCATTATTAAGCGAGAAGGCATAATTTATCCAACGGAGATGGTTAACTTAGCTCCATTGTATGAGAAAATTATATTTGATGGAACATACTACAGGAATATAGAAAATAACCAAGCTATCCAGAAAGTCAAGGACTTTGAATTGGGCGCCATTTATGAGATAGGCAGATTGTTAATAAAAAACGGTATAACATACCCGCATTAACTATGTCGGACTGAATGGGGTATATAATAATCAGGTCTTAACGGAGCAATATTCTCTGTTAAGACCTTTTTCCTATATGTTTAAGAAGAGACTGCATAGCGCTGGCATCAATAGACAGTTTACCTACCTACAGTTGTTGCGATATTCTGTAGGAGTACAATTCATATGCCGCTTGAAAAAAGTGGTCAGATGGCTCGCATCATAAAATCCCACGATTTCACACAACTCCTTGGAGGACATGTCCGTATATTCCAAGTAATGACAAAGCAAAGAGATCTTCAGCTTGTTACAGTAAGTCTTTACGGAACAGGCAAATTCTTTATGCGTCAGTCGCTCTAAATGTGTTCTACTGATATTCAACTGTTTGCTAATTTCCGCAACAGAAAGATTGTAGGCATTGGTCTGGTTCATGACATCAAGAAAAGCATCCTTAAACTGTACGGAGGTCTGTTCTTTAATCACCGCAATCGCAGTAAGAAGAATGGATTCTATATAGTGGATCGCTTTCAGCCGGTTAAAATCGGATAAATCTTTAAAAAAGTATTCTGAAAGCGCAAAGCGTTTGTGGTTTTGAATAGCCATCACTGAAAATTTTTTAGAAATACAGGCTTCAAATTGTTCAAATAATCCGGCATGATCCTGAAAAGGAATCAGATCAATACCTATCTGCGTATACCCCTCTTCTGTGTAAAGGCTATGTTCCAATCCCGGTGGACATATAACCAGATCTCCTGCGTTAACACTATGTTCTTTTCCATTCGCGTGAAAAGTCATCGAACCTTCAAGATACAAATTTACGTGGTAAAAGGGATGCTGGTGGGAAGTGATATAATAGCCGGGTCTTAATGAAAAATAATGCAGCTGCCGGTACATAGGCGATAATTCAATTAAGGAATAGTTTTTTCGGATTTTTCCCAGAGGTTCTCTCATTGCTATAAACCGCCTTTCCGCGAAAGGCACTGATGGGGGTATGAAACACGTTCTTGTAACCTCACAGTCTTTCGCTTGTTTTTCCCTGTTCTATTTATTCTGTCGGCCGCTGGCATGCTGCAGAACCCGGGGAGGTAAGTGTCAAACTTTTCCTCCCATTTCAAAATCTGATTACGATATGGTTCAATTATACAAAAATGTGTTTCATGTGTAAATGGCAATATGTCCATAGATTTGCTAAAATACAAAGTGAAAACGAACAAAACAACTAAATAAACGGGCGAAAAATAACGGTTTTTATTCCCTGCTCTTTTAACTTTCTGGCCTGAAAATTTTTAGTAGATGTGTTCGTTTTGTATAAATTTAAGCAAACAGAGGGACAGAAAATGATACAACAAATGAATCTATTAAAAGATTGGACAGACCGGCTGATTTACCTGCAGATGCCGGAATCCTCCGGCCGTCAGTTTCGTGGCGGAATCCTCTGCCCTGCCTGTATCAAAATTCACGGCAGAAGCATGGACGCCCTCTTCCCTTTCCTCTACATGGCAAAGGTAACAGGAGAGGAAAAGTACAAAAAGGCAGCGGACGAACTATTCTGGTGGTCAGAATATAACGTGACCCGTTCTGACGGAAGCATGGTGAACGATCCCAATAACGATTGGCGGGGCATCACCGTGTTCATGGTTACCCAGCTTGCGGAGAGCTTATTGTTTTTTGAAGATCTGCTGGGCGGAAAGACCCGGGCAGCGGCAAGAAAACGGCTTGAGGATTCTTCCTCCTATTTATGCAACATGATTGACGGCTTGAAAACAAATGTGAACTACTATTTCGGCTGTGGGTTGGCGCTTGAATTAGCCGGGGCCTATTTAAATAATGACGGTTTTCGGAAAAAGGGGAAGGAGCTTATCTACCGTTCCATCCGTTATATCGGCGATGACGGCCTGATCTTTGGCGAGGGAAAGCCGGCTGACTTTATTACAAGGAAGGGATGCCGCCCGGTTGATATCGGCTATAACGTGGAGGAATCCATTCCGTCTTTAGTACAGTACAGTCTTTCTACCGGCGATGAGTACATAAAAAAGATTGCGGTATCGGTGATGGAGGCCCACATGGATTTTTTTCTTCCCGATGGAGGCTGGGACAACAGTTTTGGAACGCGGAACTCAAAGTGGACCTACTGGGGGAGCAGGACATCGGACGGCTGCCAGTTAGCGTATGCCGCTTTGGGGAAAGAGAGACCCGAATTTATGGAGGTGGCTTACCGGAACATGATGCTGCTCAAAGCGTGTACCCGGGACGGGCTTCTGTATGGCGGTCCCATGTATGAAGAAGCCGGGGAAGAAGCGTGTGTTCACCACACCATTTGCCATGCAAAAATGCTGGCAATCTGTTCCGCAAAAGGCTATGACATAGAAATGCCGGTAAAATCTTATGATTTCATGAAAAAAGGCATACGGAAATATATCTGCGATCAGGTTGTGGTGGTAAAAAATCAGGATTGGTATGTAAGCTGCAGTGCCGTGGACTACCATTATGCTCCGGATTCCACGCCGGGAGGCGGTTCCATAGGGCTTCTCTGGAATCGGCAGTATGGTCCGGTCCTCGCGGCTACGATGACGCGATATTACCTGTTGGAGGATGCCAATATGCAGATTCCCAAAAGTATGCCGATTCATTGCCAGACGCCGGGAATCCAAAGGAGCGTCGGAGAACAGGCCGGTTTCAGTGTTTACGATGACAATGCGGAGCTTGAGACGATGGAAAGCGAGGGCTTTGAAAAAATTGTGGTAAATGGCCATCTTTCTTCCAGGGATTCCGATAATGCGTATGAGCGTTTTCAGTTTACCTATTCTGTTATGGAAACTTGCTGCCGCATTACGGGAAGAACAGCGGCTTCTCATGCCATACTGACGTTGCCGGTCATCAGCCGGAAAAGCGATGAAGTGGTGCGGATCGCCAATGAGGAAATTAAAATCCTTTCAGAAGGCAAGTGGCTAAGAATCCGGTGCCAAAAAGGCCGATTGAGGATTCGCGGAGAAGAAACCGGGAATTATCATAGGGAGTTTCACCCGGTGGGGGGTTTTACTTATCTGCCGGTTTATGCAGAACTCACGGAAGATGAGGAAATCGCTGTCGAATTGACGGCAGGGCAAAAATAATGGAAAAGAAATCTGTCTTAAACAGGTTCTTTATAAAATGACGAGGAGGAACTACGATGAAAAAATGGGTAAAACAGACACTGAAAAAGGCATTGGCGGGCACTGTTATGTGCTGTATGCTGGCGGGAATGACAGCCTGCAGCAATAATCAACAGGCTGCAGATGAGAATACAGCCGGTGAAGCAGACAATGGTGATGATAGCTCCGGTGGCAAGATAACGTTAAAATGGGCGTTATGGGATTGGGATAATGTCACCTATTACCAGCCGATTCTGGATGGCTTTATGGAAAAATATCCCGACATTAATATTGAATATATTAATTTTGGCTACAACGATTATCAAACGGCCCTCACCACACAGTTGGCCGGTGATAATTCCATCGACCTGATAACCATTGGTGATATTCCGGCCTATGCGAACCTTACAAAAATCGGGCATCTTGAAAATCTGAATGAACTTGTAAAACAAAACAATTATGATCTCGGTATTTATGATGGTCTGAACGAAGAACTATTGATTGACGATGGGTTGTATGCGCTTCCATTTAGAAGTGATTTCTGGGTTACTTACTATAATAAAGACCTGTTCGATGCCGCCGGGGTAGATTATCCGACGAACGATATGACCTTTGATGAATACATGGAACTGGCAGAGAAAATGACGAGCGGAACCGGAGCGGAGAAAATATATGGTACGCATTTTCATACCTGGCGCAGTACCGTTCAGCTTTTTGGAGTGCTGGATGGAGACCACAGTATCATTAATACAGACTATGATTTTTTAAAACCCTATTATGAAAGTGTCCTTGACGCACAGCAGAAGGAAATTGTGATGGATTACGGTTCCCTGAAAGCCAATAATACGCATTATTCCGGAATCTTCTACAACAATCAGCTTGCCATGGTGCATATGGGGACCTGGTGGGCGCCGACTATCATCGAAAAACTGAATACGGGAGAGGCGCAGTGCGAAAATTGGGGCATTGTAAAATTCCCTCATCCTGAAGGAGTGGAAGCAGGTACGACAATCGGCACGGTGACTTCACTGGGAATCAACTCCCAATCCAAAAATAAAGACGCGGCATGGAAGTTCATCTCCTTTATGGCTGGTATAGATGGGGCAAAAATCATTGCGGATTCCGGGTCGTTCCCGGCGGCAAAAAATGATGAGGTGATTGACATCATCAGTGGAAAAGAGGGCTTTCCACAGGATGAAAACAGTAAAGAAGCGCTTAATACAGTCCACTCCTATCTGGAAATGCCAATCAGTGATGTGACAGTGGAGGCGGAAGAGGTTCTTAATCAGGTGCATGATGACATCATGACCCGGAATACAGGAATTGATGAGGGGATCAAGCGCCTTGATGAAGAAATGCGTGCATTGCTGGAATAGGCAGCGTGTCGGGATACCCGACAGATTGATAGGTAAAATGAAAAAATGGGCAGCGGATGAATGAATTCCTTTCGTTCGTCCGCTTTCATAAAAAAACGGGAGGTCTTATGGTGAGTAACAAACAACTGAAAACAGGTTCCGCTAGAAAACGCAAAATCAGGGACCATCTGGTAGCGTATAGTTTTATAGCTCCTAATTTTATCGGATTTGCCGTATTCACTTTAGTACCCATGCTCTTTTCTTTTGTACTGTCCCTGATGGAATGGGATGGGGGCATGGTAAACCCCATGAAATTTACGGGAATCCAGAACTATCTCCGTTTATTCGCGGATAGTAAATTTCAGAACGCATACTGGAATACCTTGGTCTATACCCTCGGCTATGTGCCACTCACCTTGGTATTATCCTTACTTCTGGCAATCGTGCTGAATGCAAAGATACGGGGGCGTAATTTTTTCCGTACCCTGTCGTTTTTTCCGTATGTTGCTTCGATTGTAGCGGTAGCCTCTGTCTGGAATATGCTGTTTAATCCCAGCATGGGACCGGTGAATATGCTCTTGTCCGCGTTAGGCATAGAGAATCTTCCCAGATGGTCCGCGGATAAAAACTGGGCGATGATTACCGTGATTTTATTCAGCGTATGGAAAAGCATTGGGTATTATATGATTATCTTTCTGGCCGGATTGCAGGGGATTAACGCCGACTTATATGAAGCCGCCTCACTGGACGGAGCCGGCAAATGGAAGCAATTTCTGAATGTGACCCTTCCGCAATTAAAGCCCACAACCTTTTTTGTGGTCGTTATGCTGACAATTGGCAGTTTCAAGGTATATGACCAGATTTTCCTCATCACACAGGGAGGACCGGGTGACAGGACCATGGTGCTGGTGTACTATATCTACAACCAGGCATTTAAATATTCTGATTATGGTTACGCAAGTACGGTGTCCATTGTCCTCTTTTTGACGGTGCTCGCAGTAACCTTGATCCAGTTCCGGGGAGAGAAAAAATATGCCAACAGTTAGAATAAAAAAGGAGGATGGGAGGATGCCCAGAGCTGATATGAAGTTTATGAATAAGACGTTGTTATATGCCGGCCTGATGTTGATGAGCGCACTGATGCTGTTACCATTTCTCTGGATGGTATCCGCCTCACTGAAATTAAATAAAGATGTATTTACGTTTCCCGTTGTCTGGATTCCGGAGAATCCCCGATGGGAAAATTATCAGGATATCTGGACCAAAATACCCTTGCTGACGTTTGTCATGAATACGGTAAAAATTACGGTGATTGTCACTTTCCTGCAGGTATTCACCTCAAGCTTTGCAGCGTATGCGTTCGCAAAACTGCGCTTTATTGGCAGGGAAGTCATTTTCCTCGGCTATATTGCGACTATCGCATTGCCGTGGCAAGCCTACATGGTGCCTCAGTTTGTGCTGATGAGCAAATTACATCTGGTGAATACGCACATGTCAATTATTATGCTGCAGGCGTTTTCTGCCTTTGGCGTATTTCTGATGCGGCAGTTCTATGCCGGGATTCCGGACGAATTGTGTGAGGCATCCAGAGTTGACGGATTATCGGAATATGGAATCTGGGCAAAAGTAATGCTGCCGCTTTCAAAACCAGCGATATCGACCTTAATTATTTTTACTTTTGTAGGTACATGGAATGATTTCCTGGGTCCCTATATTTATTTAACGAAAACAGAACTTAAAACAATCCAGATAGGGCTGCGGTTATTTATCAGCCAGTATACGGCAGAGTATGGACTGATTATGGCAGGAAGCGTGATTACCCTGATTCCCGTGATTATCATTTTTCTTTCCCTGCAGAAATATTTTGTGCAGGGCGTGGCTGCTTCGGGGATCAAAGGATAAGTGGCAAAAGGAGAGCGAAATGTTATATATAAAATCAAACAAAAGCAGGGCGGTCATTGATTTATCCGGTATCTGGCAGTTTAAACTTGATGACGGTACCGGTTTTGAAAATAATTGGATGGCCAGGCCATTGGAATACGCGGACAATCTTTATGTGCCGGCCTCCTATAATGACCAGCAGGAAAAATTGGCATACAGGGACCATTGCGGCTGGGCATTCTACCAATGCACCTTTACCGTCCCGCAAATGCTGGTAAATAACCGGGTGGTTTTACGTTTTGGCGCGGTAACACATGAAGCCAGAGTGTATCTAAATGGTCTGCTGATCACGGAGCATAAGGGAGGATTCCTGCCGTTTGAAACGGAGATTACGAATCGGATAAATGATGGCGAAAACCTCCTTTGCGTAGCTGTCAGCAATCGGGTGAGTTATTCAACGCTTCCGGTTGGAAATGAGCATGGAACCGCATTCTTCGGTAGTGAATCAAAGGACCTTGAAAGTATCCGTATGCTAAAAATAAGAGACAGGAATTCACCGAATTTTGATTTTTTTAATTATGCGGGAATACACAGGCCAGTAAAAATTTATACAACCCCGAAATCTTATATTAAAGATATTGTACTCACTCCGGATATTGAAGGGGCGGATGGTGTTGTCAAATATACGATAGAATGCCAGGGTGAAGGACAAGTCAACGTGATCATCTTGGATGAAAATAAGCGGGTTGTCGCAGAATCGAAAGGGAAAACCGGGTGTTTAATCATAAAGGATGCTAAATTATGGGAGCCGGGAAATGCATATCTTTATCAGGCGATTGTAACTTTTGGTGATGATTGTTATGAACAGGAGTTTGGCGTCCGTACAGTAGAGGTAAAAGGGACGCAGTTCTTAATTAATAGAAAGCCATTCTATTTTAAGGGGTTCGGAAAACATGAAGACAGTGACTTTTATGGAAGGGGCATGAATCAGGCTTTAAATGTGAAAGATATTTCGCTGATGAAATGGCTTCATGCGAATTCCTTCCGGACGTCACATTATCCCTATTCTGAAGAAATGATGAATTTATGTGACCGGGAGGGAATTGTGGTCATTGATGAGGTACCCGCGGTCGGACTAAACTTTGGCTGGAATGATCCGGAAGGGGGATATGCGAAGTTTAAAACAACAGAACACCATAGGGAAGTCATTCAGGATTTAATAGAACGTGATAAAAACCATCCCTGTGTTGTTATGTGGTCTATTGCAAATGAGCCGGATACGGAGAAGCAGCCGCAGGAGGCCTACAATTATTTTAAACCGCTTTATGATTTGGCGCATCAATTGGATTCCCAAAACCGGCCGGTAACCCTGGTAGCCTGCCAAAATGATTACCTGCGGGATATTACCGCACCGGCTATGGATGTCATATGTGTCAACCGGTATTATGGCTGGTATGAATTATCCGGCGATTTGGAATTGGCCGGTGAAGCATTTAAAAATGAAATGGAATACTGGCAGAAGATAAAGAAGCCCTGGATGATTACTGAGTATGGGGCGGATACTATTTCGGGTTTGCATAGTGTCTTGCCCAACATGTGGAGCGAAGAATTCCAGACGGAATTCTATCGCGTCATGAACAGCATTCTTGACCAGTACGATTTTGTCGTAGGAGAGCAGCTGTGGAATTTTGCAGATTTTAATACGATTCAAGGCATGATGCGCGTAGGAGGAAATAAAAAAGGGATTTTTACCAGAGATAGAAAACCCAAATTAGCAGCCCATTATTTTAAAGACCGCTGGGAGAAATCACAACGTTAACAGAAGGGAGGTCTGAGAGAGTTCTTTAAGCAGCAACTGTTACTATCGTAAGCACAAGATACACTTACTTACTGGAAGAAAGGAGAGCTGTTTATGACGACTTTGAACCAAGTTTTACAAAATCCAAATATGACGGTTGAGGAATTGACAAACACCCTGAATGAGCGGTTTCAAGGCGATTATGATCGTTTAAAAGCCATTGCAGATTATGTAAAAACGGAAACAGAAACGCAATTCCTGACGATTATGGAAATGACCGACGGAAAGCTGGTGGAGAAAACCTATGAGATGACCAGTCGGGAAATGATTCTGATGTTTGCGGATAAAGCAATGGAGGGGAATCTTTTGCTGGTAGGTACAAATAATGCTTTTTGCTTTGTTGGCAACCCGCCAGCATGGTTCGCTTATCCAGAAGGAGTTAGTGATGTTGAATTTTTGTATGTACTGAATCGGATGGAAAGCTGGGTCATGCTCCTTCAGGCATATTTGCTAACGGAGGATGAAAAATATGCCTTAAAAGTGAAACAAGAACTTTTGGACTGGATTGAACAGAATCCACGTCCTGCATTAACTACCAATAATTTCTCTGGAGGCGAGGGTGTAGCAGCTCCCTGGCGATCACTGGAAGCAGGCATCCGCATGTTTAAAACATGGCCGTCTGTGCTTCAGTATTTAGCTGGTACCGGTCTATTAACTGCGGATATTGTAGAACCCTATACAATATCCGTTTATGAGCATCTGGAAGTGCTCTATGAAATCAGCCCCCAATATTATCCGAATGCAGACCATAACCATTACATAATGGAAAGTCTGGGACTTTATGCAGCTAGTGTGAATCTTCCGGAATTAAAGGATTCCCAGACGGTTAAGGAGTTTGCAAAGCTCCAGTTAGAGCGTTGCGCATCTATTCAAATTACAGATGCCGGCGGACACTTAGAGGGGTGCCCACATTACCATAATGAAACCATGTATTATTTTTATTTCGCCGAAATGACAGCCAAACGGGACGGGGATCAAATGTCTGCTGATTATCAGGCATTGTTAGACAAGGCGGTTTCTTATACCTTTCATACATTGCGTCCCAATGGGCGAAATGTGCCATGGGGCGATTCTGATGCCAGCGATTCCTTCCCTGTTCGGATGGGTGTGTATGCTTATGAGGCATATAACGATCCAACGTGCTTGGAGGGAATCAAGAGCCTGACCGGAGAAACCGCAGTAAAAAAATTGGCCTTGGAATATATCTGGGACATGACAGATCTGACCGGTTTTATGGATTATCTGGGAAAACCGGCTGAGGCTGCAATCAGCCTTCCTACGTCCAGTTTTCAAAAAGATGAAGGAACCAGGGATTTGAAGCAAATCTGTTTCCGAACCGATTGGACCACCCAAGCTTATAGTGTCTTTTTTGCCTGCCGGGTACCGATTTATGACACACATCAGCATATAGACCCTATGGGATTTGACTTTATGGCATTAGGGAAGCCGCTGATCGTAGATCCGGGACGTTTTACCTATAATGGAAACGAACAGGAAGTCACTCCGGTAAACGGCGAAAAAATCAGCGGCAATTTCCGGAAAATCTTTAAACAGGCGTCCTCCCATAACACGCTGACCGTTGATAACAAAGATCCATTTACTTATAAGGATTCCTGGACTTATAGTTATCCGTCGGAAGAGGCATATATCGGTTGGATTAATGATCTGTGTGATGGGCAGGTGTTGGCTGCAGATGCAGAGCAGCATAACTTCTTACCGGTTATCCATAAACGGCTGATTGCATTCGTAGACAATCTCTATTTGCTGATCGTGGATAAAGTCGAACATTTGGAGACGGATTCCAAGGTCCAGATTTATTATAACAGAGATACAGAGCGTGAAAATTTGAAGATTACGAATGGAGAGATTACCGACAGCAGCGACGATGTCCGGGTTGCCTTCGGCGCCACCGGAAATCTGGAATCGGAGCTTACAGACGGTTATGTATCCGATGCAATGGATGTTTTAAGAGAATCGGTCATCGTAAAATATCAGGATACGGAAACTTCTGAAAATCGCTATTTTGGTACAGTTATCGTTCCTTATCAAGCAACAGAAGCAGCTCCGGTGATAAGTGATGTCGAGGTTCAATCTAACGGCACGGTAACTTATCAAAAGGCTGGCGAAGACGTGGAAGGCGAAGAAATCAGAATCTCTTTCTCAGTAAATAATGAAAGCTATCAATTCTCATGGATAACAGGAAAGGAGCTCACAAGGATATGATAACGCCCGCTTTAACATGGTATACCATTGATCAGCTAAAAGATATTGAACCGGAGAATCCCTATCATAAAGAAACACAACCCAAAGAACTCCGCAAATTTGGTGTGGAAAATTTACATGTGCTGGCGCGTTCCACATTTACGGTGGACCAGACCCCATCGGAGTATACACTTTATCTATCCGCTGACGATTATTACAAACTTTATATAAACGGCAATTTCATTACACAAGGTCCCGCTCCAGCGTATCCTGAAAAATATTACTACAATAAAATCGATATTACACCCTATCTTTTGGAGGGGGACAACGTAATTGCAGTTCATCTTTACTATTTTGGGGCGGTAAATCGTGTGTTTAATAGTGCGGATGGAAGGTTTGGCGTGGCAGCCGAAATTGTAAACGAACAGACTTTGACCAGTACTTCATTAGCCTGGAAACACATGATTTCAAATGCGTATAGTGGAGAAACTGTGGGCTACACCGTTCAGTATTTGGAGGATTTTGACAGCCGTAAATGGGATGAGGAATGGAATCAGTTGGCGTTTGATGATTCCACGTGGGAAGAAATGAGTTTGGCTCAGTGGGCGGATTATCAGCTGATCGAGCAACCTACCCAGACCTTAGCTATAAAAGAACAGCCGGTGGAACTCATCAGCGAAATCAGCCAAGGGCATTGGAAAGTTGATGTTGGACAGGAAGTGACAGGAAGCCTTGTTTTACGAGCAAAGGGAGCATCCGGCCAGAAAATTGAAATCCGCTGTGCGGAAGATTTAGATGAAAATGGAGATGTTCATTATGACTGGCCCCAAAAAATAAAATACCAGGAATTTTGGACGCTCGCGGATGGGGAATGCCGGCTGGAGGCATATGAGTATAAAGGATTCCGTTATGCAGAGCTGATTGTCGATGAGGGCGTTGAACTGCTTGAAGTTAAGTTGCTTTTGCGCCATTATCCTATGGATGAAGCGTTATGTACGTTAACGAGCAGTGTACCAAATCTTGATGCTGTGTTTCAGTTATGCAAAAATGGGGTAAGGCTGGGAACTCAGGAGGGGTATATTGATTGTCCAACAAGAGAAAAGGGGCAGTATCTGGGTGATTCGATGATCACTTCCCGTTCTCAGGTATGGCTTACGGGAAAAACCGATATGCTGAGAAAATGTGTCGATCAGTTTGCCCAAACACGTACTATTTCCGAGGGCTTAATGTCCGTATCACCAGGAAGTTATATGCAGGAAATCGCAGACTTTTCACTTCTCTGGTCGCAATTACTGATGACGGATTATTCCTTTACCGGAGATAAAGAATTTTTGAGAACGTATTATCCGACTGCCAAAGGCATAGTAACCTATTTCAAAACATTTGAAAGGCAGGATTTTCTTTTGGAAGATGTTTATGAGAAATGGAATCTCGTAGACTGGCCGCAGGAGTTCCGGGATGATTATGATTTTGATTTGGGAGGGGCGGATGTCATGAATGATCCGGTAGGTAAGGGATGCCATAATGTCATCAATGCACTTTACCTTGGTGCATATAAGGTATTGAACCAGATAGAAACGATTCTTGACCTTCCTTTGACACCGGGCTGGGATACGCTATATCAATCCTTCTTGAAGGTATTTTATAATGAGCAAACAAAATTGTTTATAGATGCGGAAGGAAGTAATCACAGTGCGCTTCATTCCAATATGTATCCCTTGTACTTTGATTTTGCTCCGGCAGAAGCGAAAGAAACCATGACGAATCTGCTGATTGAACGGGGATTTAACTGTGGCGTAATGACTACCTATTTTATCATGAAGGATCTGGCAAGAGCAGGAAGAAAAGATGTGGTTTATCAGCTCCTGATCAGTGAAGAGGAAAATAGTTGGATGAACATGATTAAAAACGGCGCGACTACCTGTTCTGAAGTGTGGGAAAAAACAAAAAAATGGAATTTCAGCTTCTGTCATCCCTGGGCCAGTGCTCCGATTTCTATCATAATAGAAGAAATCGCAGGCATTACCTTAAACCCAGATACTTCCGATGGTTTTGTATTTCAGCCGGCAGTTCCTGATGAAGTAGATATATTTAGCTTGACGGTTCCATTGGGGGAGAAAAGGATCGTGGTTTATAAGGACGAAGATGGGAAAGTTAGCATTAAATACGAGACAATAAGATAAGATCATTAATACAGAACCGCCCGGTCACTGTTGTAAAAAATATAGATTCATGCAAAAAAGACGCTTCTTCACATATATTGATTTATATAAATCATTGTTTATATAAATCAATTGGAGAAAATGAAATGGCAGATTATATTAACGGGAATCCTATGGAAGATGGTTCAAGTGAATTACCCTTGGAGGATTTTATAGAGCTTCCCACAACAGTATCCTTTCACATCATGTACACGGAACAGGTTAGAATATTTATTCAGGAAAACCCTTATGTTCGTTTGGGGACCATCTTATCCTACTCTTTTGCAATCCTATATGTATCAGAACTTTATTTTACAGATGTCGTTCGAAGGTTAGGTGAAAGCCTGGTGGATGTTCATCCCGTTGGTTATACTCTTTTAGACAAGAGTGTTTTAGAAGCAACCGGCGCCTTACGCCTCCATCGGCTTCCTGATCTTAACTTAAGCGGACGGGGCGTTCTTCTGGGATTTGTAGATACAGGTATTGATTATACCCTTCCGGAGTTTCAATATGCGGCTGGAAGTTCTAAAATTGCATATATATGGGATCAAACCATAAGGGGAAATTTTCTTCCTAATATGAGGTTTGGGTCGGTATTTACCCAGGAGGATATTAACATAGCCTTACAATCAGAAAATCCACACGAAATAGTACCTCATCAGGACACGGTAGGCCATGGCACTTTTCTGGCATCCGTAGCAGCTGCCAGGGAAGGTAATACTTTTTCAGGGGTTGCACCGAATTCAGAAATTATTGCCGTTAAACTTAAGAGAGCCAGTCGCTATAGTCTAAGCACAACTTGTACTCCGAAAGAAAATATGGACTATGTTTTTGACGCAACGGATGTTATGCTGGGAATACAATTCATCATAGACAGGGCTTATGAATTGCATCGTCCTGTTGCGATTTGCATAGCCTTAGGCACCAATTTTGGAGGCCATGATGGCTATACGTTGCCGGAAGCATACATGTCATTCGTTTCCAGTATGACGGGTGTGGTTATTTGCACCGCGGCAGGAAACGAAAGTAATGCCCGCCATCATACTGACGGGACGCTGTTGAATACAGGAGACACCCAAATAATGGAGGTCAATGTTAGAGACAGGGTAAGTTGTTTTTCAACCTATATTTGGAGTGAGCCCTGGGATAAAATTTCTGTTTCAATCAAGTCTCCTGCAGGCGAAACCGTGCGCAATATTCCTTATACACGGGGCACACTTTTTTCGCAAACTCTCATTTTTGAAAAATCATTGGTTCGAGTATCCTATTTCCAATCTGGAAGTCGCGTAGCTATTGTTACCGTCATAGATCCTACCCCCGGAATCTGGCAAATTACACTGCATGGAGATACGATACTAAATGGCAAGTATCATGCATGGCTGCCTATTACAGGCATGATCAGTCCGGAGGTGGATTTTAATATTTCGACTCCTCAATATACCATTGTTGTGCCTGCCACTGCCATTGGCACAATTACTTGCGGTGCGTATAATTCCGCTTCCAACAGCCTCTACATTGCTTCTTCCTGGGGGCCTACCAGACTGCCTATGATGTCTCCTGACTTTGTGGCTCCAGGCGTTAATGTGCAGGGTATTTATCCCCATGGTGTTGGGACCATGAGCGGAACCAGCGTTTCTGCTTCTATTACGGCAGCATTAAGCGCAATCCTTTTACAGTGGGGTGTTGTGGAAGGAAATGAGCCTAACATGAACGGGGCGCGGGTCCGCACACTCTTGGTTACAGGCTCCGAACGGGATAGAAATATGGAATACCCCAACGTATATTGGGGTTATGGTATAGTGAACGTATTTAATGCTCTTGACTCTTTACGGAATAGATAGAAAGTTAAGCCGACTTCCATCTGCGTTCAGATGCTCGAACACCAGAAAGACGGCCAGAAGCATCAATTGTTATCTTCTGAATTTGAAGATGAGGCGGAAGCGGGGCAAATCCAGTATTGGTCCGAAAGGCTAAGGCCAAAGTTCTTATCCAGCAGGTTTTGCGTGGAAGACAACTTCAATTCCTGTAGAGCATCTCGAATACCCTGGCGGCTTGCGGGAATGGCGCGGTCCGTTATCAGCGCTGTTCTTTTACCTCTCCAAGCAGCCAATCAAGAACATTTCTCTTTTGAATGCCGTCATAGTCGGCTGTTCCGAAAGCCTCATCCAGCGTCAACAGATATTTGGGATAGTTGTCGGCAATTTTCCTGAATGGGGCCAGCTCTCGTTTCAACGTTTCTTCCTCAAGGGTTGTTGCCGACACCTGATAATAGGCTACGCCATCCGTCCCGATAGCCACAAAGTCTACTTCACCGCCGTCGTCTAATTGGCCGACATAGACCTCATAGCCTCGTCTCAGCAGTTCCAGATATACGATGTTTTCAAGAATATGGCCCACATCGCTGTCCTTTCCACGGACCAGGGTATTCCGAATCGCAACGTCGGCGGCATAATATTTATTTTGCTGTGTCAGAAATTGTTTACCCTTGATGTTGTAGCGGCCGGCTTCGTATAGCATCAGGCTGTCGGTCAAGCCCCGAATATATCGATCTACCGTCTTCTGGTCGATGCTTTTTCCCTGAGATTTCAATGTAGCGGCGATCTTAGTTGCCGAAACACGGTTCCCAATATTATGGAGTAAGAATTTTGTAACGTTCTCCAACATATTCACATCGGATACGCGCAGCCGTGCTACAACATCCTTTAGCAAAACAGTGTTGTAGATATCTCTTAAGTATTCCCGCGCTTCCTTTTGGTCATAGCCATACCGCAGGACATACGGGAAGGAACTTAATTCAATATAGAGATTGAATTTCTCGTTTTTCGTCAAGCTTTGCTTTTGCTCGTCCAAACCGGAACAAAATTCCTTGAATGAAAGAGGCAGCATTTTTAACTCCACATACCTGCCGGAAAGCTGGGTAGCAAGCTCACCTGACATGAAATAGGCGTTCGAGCCGGTAATATATACGTCGCAGTTTTCTTTTAGAAACAAGCTGTCCACAGCTTTTTCAAACTGTTCAACATGCTGTATTTCGTCCAGAAAGATGTAGTTCATACGGTCGGGCAGCAGAAGCTGCTTGACATAATCGTACAGAAGACGGTAATTTGAAAGTTCTTCATACTCAACATCTTCAAAGTTAAGCATGATGATCTGGCGGTCATCCATTCCGTTTTCCAGCAGATAATCATGATAGATGGCAAATAGCGTGGATTTTCCGCATCTGCGTACACCGGATACTACCTTAATGATTTGTTTATCCTTATGCCGTACCAGCCAATCCAGATAATCACTGCGTTTGATCCTTTGCATGTTCTTCACCTCCAAGATTTACTATGTGAATTATACTCCGATTTCATCAAAAAGTCAACAAAACTTAGGAATGAACAAATTCAAAAGGTAAACT
>NZ_QOHO01000020.1 GCF_003432035.1 Lacrimispora amygdalina | reverse complement strand
TCTACTTTCTTTCACACTAATCTCCCGGAATCTCCTGAAGGCCTGCAAAAAACAGGACCATGTTGTAGCCGATCACGGACCAGATTCCCACAATAGCTATGGAAATATAAGCAATTTTAGGATCTGAGATCCAGTTCACAGAAGAAAGCCCAATCCGGTTTAAAAGGTGATTGATTAAACCGAATTCTGAATTATAAAGCCATCTCCAGACCATGGCTACCGCCGCAGGGGCTGCAACCATAGGCAGGAAATAAATGGTTCTCCAAATCGAACGGCCTTTTATTTTCCCATTTAGTATAACAGCTAATACCAGCGCGATTGCTATGGAAAATGGTACTTCAACAAGCGCATACTTAAAGGTATTCCAAAGCGCCTGCCAGACTGTACTGTCCTTCATAAGCTTGCTGTAGTTACTGAGTCCTACGTATACATTGCCCTTTCCAAAGGCACCGGTTTTAAAAAAGCTTTGGTAGATTGTCTGAAAGATTGGTATAATATTCAAAATTATGAGGCCTGTCATAGTAGGCAGCAAAAACAGCCAGCCCCACAAAAATTCACTTTTCTCCCGTCTTGATACCGTTTTTTTTCTGTTCATGCAGTCCCTCCGCAATTTCGTCAAAAGGGGAGGCAGCCGTTGTATCTGCCTCCCCGACCACACCTATTCTTCCGCCAGCATGGCATTCATTTCCTTATCAATATCCTTGCAGACTTCCTCTACACTCTTATTTCCGTTCCACGCATCAATCAGTTTTTCATGAATCATATTGGTCCATGCAACCGTTGATTTGGAGTACGGACGGATTACAAGATCATCCATCATATCAAGATATGCCTGTAAATTGAAGTCCGGATACGCCTTAATCCAGTTATCGGTAGTTCCCTGATAAGCAGATATTACAATTCCAAGATCAGACTGCTTCTGCTGGGCTTCTTTGGAACCCATGTATTCAATCAGCTTCCATGCTTCTTCCGGCATGGAGGTATTGGCAGAAGCCGCCCAGCCAAGGCCATTATAGATGGAAGCGCGTCTTCCCGTTGTTTTGTCCTTTGGAAGAACAGCGATGTCACAGTTTGCCTTTACATAATCATTGTTGCAAAGCTCTGAAAGCATCCAGGAACCCTGGGTAATCATAGCTACCTTACCAGCCTCAAATAAAGCTTCTTCCTTATTCTCTGCAATTACCTCATAGGGCGGTGCATACCCTTCTTTCATAAGATCAGTAAGGAAGGTCAGTGCCTTAATGGTTCCCGGCTGGGTAAATCCGGAAGATTTTTTGTCATCGCTGATTACATATCCGCCCATGTCATAAACTGGGTTGCACCAGCCTGCCTGATCATTGGTAGGGCTAACCGCAAAACCATACTGGCTTCCGTCAGCCTTAGTAAGCTTTTTCGCTGCATCTGCAAAATCATCCCAGGTCCAGTCTTTGCTTGGATAGGAAATTCCAGCCTCGTCGAACATGGTTTTATTATACCAGAGCGCAATGGTGTCAATGTCTTTTGGAACTGCATACTGCTTGGTTCCCTGCCAGTTGTAAATGTCCACAATCTCTTTGGGGAATTTATCCATCTCAAGTGTCTTACTGGCCTTGATCCGGTCTGTTAAATCCAGCAGCATCTCATATTCCGAGTAACGTGCAATCTCATTGGAATGCATCCAGAATACATCAGGAAGAGAACCTCCTGTAGCGCCGGCTTCCAGCATGGTCCAGTACTGATCCCATGGTGTTACCTGAATCTGTGTCTTAATTCCGGTCTCTTTCGTGAAATCAGCCATAATCTTGGTAAGACCTGGTTCCTGATTTTTATCCCAGATAGCTACAGTGAGTGTCCCGGAAGAGCCTCCCTTTTCCTTTTCCGTCTCAGCTGCGCCTGATTCCTGCTTTGACTCCTGCTTGGTCTCCTGTGATCCTGCGGCTGTTGTCTGGCTGCCGCTTTGCTGACTGGAACAGCCGATCAGTGCAGATGCTGCGATAACTGCCATTGCTGCTGGTAATCCCCATCTCCGTTTCATTTTGTTACCTCCCATAATTTGTCACTTTAAATAGTTACATAATTATTGCCCAATTAATTTTTGTTACTTTTTATTATTATGGATCTAATTATAATCTGTTCTTTGTTAATTTTACATAGATTAATGTGATTTTTATATGGTGTTTTGTTACATTCACAAATCAGCTTTGTGAAACTGCCTGCGATACTGCAGCGGAGATTGCCCCTCTGCTTTTTGAAAGTATCTGCAGAAAACAGAGGCATCATGAAAGCCGCAGGAAAGGGCTGTTTCCGTTATACTTAACGTGGTATCTTCCAGGAGACGCTTTGCCTCAAGTATCCGGTACTCCGTCAGATAATGCTTGGGAGATACCCCTTTATGCATCATAAAAATCCGGTAAAGATAGGTCCGGTCAATCCCAACATACCTGGCTGCATCCGCAATTTGTATGGGATAACTGTAATTATGCCGGATATATGTTTCAGCCTTTTCTATATAACTTTTCTCATAAAGATCCATTTGCGCGGCATTTCCGGGAAAATGGGAAAAAAGAAGATAGAGATAACCCCTCATCTCATCCATATTATGGGAGGTTCCAGAAAAAGCAGCCACAAGAGCCAGAATAATCTCACGCCACTCTTTTCCACTGTCAAAGCGATAGCAGTATCCTGCCTCCTCACTCCGGTACTCGGATACCAGACGTTCTGCCTCGGTTCCGGAAAATGCCACCCATGCATATTCCCATGGTTCCCTGTTATCTGCCTGATAGTAAGTCACTTCCTGAGGCTTAATTAAAAACGCCTCACCTTCCATAAGCCGGTACTCCCTGTCAGAAGTCCTGTAAACTCCCCTGCCTTTCAGCACAACATGAAGGAGGTAATGCTTACGGACAGCAGGTCCGAAATAATGGCCGGGCATACACGTTTCATGACCGCAGTAATAAATGGTTAGCTCCCTTGCTGACTGGTTCATGTTTTCACCTCCATGCAACAAACTGACAATTTTTTGAAACAAACTTCCTATCTTTTTTTCTGCTGTAATTATACAATAACCTCATCTGGCAGACAAGAAAAACAAGGAGGAATAGCAATGATAAAAATAACTTTTATGGGAGCAGGAAGTACGATATTTGCGAGAAATGTCTTAGGAGACTGTATGTGCACGCCTTCCCTGCGCGACGCTGAAATCGCTCTGTATGACATTGATCCCATCCGTCTTTCGGACTCGGAGCTTATTTTGAGTGCAATCAACAAAAATGTAAATGACAAAAGGGCCGCCATACACACTTATTTAGGACCGGAAAACCGGAGGGAGGCATTGTCTGGTGCAACTTTTGTTGTAAATGCCATCCAGGTTGGCGGATATGATCCCTGCACGATTACCGATTTTAAAATACCGGAAAAATACGGTCTGCGTCAGACCATAGCCGATACGCTGGGAATCGGCGGAATCATGCGGGGCTTAAGAACGATTCCGGTCATGGAAGAATTTGCAAGAGATATGGAGGAGGTCTGCCCGGATGCCTGGTTTTTAAACTATACCAATCCCATGGCAATTCTCTCCGGATACATGCAGCGGTATACCTCTGTCAAAACCATTGGTCTGTGCCACAGTGTTCAGGTCTGCTCGGAAAATCTGCTGAAAGAACTGGGTATGGAGGACTGTCTGGAAGGCCGGACAGAGCTGATTGCCGGAATCAACCATATGGCATGGCTTTTAAATATTCACGACCGGAACGGCAAAGATCTCTATCCGTTAATTAAGCAGAAGGCTCTTGAGATGAATCAGGCAGGCGGCCACAAGGATATGGTACGTTTTGAGTACATACGAAATCTGGGTTATTACTGCACGGAATCCAGCGAGCACAACGCTGAGTATAATTCCCTGTTTATTAAGTCCCGGTATCCTCAGCTGATTGAAGAATTTAATATCCCGTTAAATGAATATCCCAGACGGTGCATCAAACAGATTAATGAGTGGGAAGAGGAAAAAGCGTCAATCTTAAACAACGGAGCCATTACTCACACCCGTTCTCTGGAATATGCTTCCTATATTATGGAAGCCATCATAACCAATCACCCGTATAAAATCGGAGGAAATGTTTTAAACAGGGGTCTGATTGAGAATCTGCCTTCTGATGCGTGTGTGGAAGTACCCTGTCTGGTAGATGGAAGCGGGATCACTCCGTGTCACGTCGGCCGTCTCCCTGTCCAGCTGGCTGCCATGAATATGACAAATATCAATCCCCAGCTGATTACCGTGGAAGCCGCCCGAACAAGAAGCAGGGAGGCGATTTACCAGGCCGCCATGCTGGATCCTCATACCAGTGCAGAGCTCAGTATCAGGGATATCCGGGCCATGGTGGATGAACTGATTGACGCACACGGTGATTATATGAGCATGTACCGCTGACATTTCTCCCGCAAATAAGATTTGCAAGTAAAAACGGCTTCCTGTATAATAGATATGAATAATCAGTATCCGATTGAGGGGGCATAGCTTTGACTGAAAAACAGACGAGTTATAAATGTGTGGCGGGATTCCGTTGTTTAAGAAACATCAAGCGTCAAACCAATGATTTGTATCTGGTCCACTGCGGTATTCAGCAGTGTCCTCCCGGATACACTTACAATCACAAGATTCCCAATGAATATCATCTCCATTTTGTGCTGGGAGGAGCGGGTGTTCTGGAAACAGGAGGAACCCGTTATGAGCTGGAAACTGATGACATCTTCCTGATACCCAAAGGCCAGCCGATTCAGTATCATGCAGATTATGAAAACCCATGGGAGTATATGTGGATCACCTTTGACGGCACCATGGCGGAAGCCTATCTGGGATATGCGGGCCTGTTAAACGAACATTGTGCCATCCATTCCCCAATTCCCAACCGGTGTTATCTGCCCATGATACAGAAGATTCTGGATACCAACCAGCTGACATTTGCCAATGAAATTAAGCGTGTGGGATATTTATACGAGATCCTGTCCACGCTGATTGAAACACAGAGCAGCCTGCGCACCAGCAAAAACCAGTATGATTATTCCATTGATACGTATATTGATTATGCGCTGCAGTATATCAAGCTGAACTATGACCGCATCAGGGTTCAGGATATTGCTGATTACATCGGAATCAACCGTTCCTATTTAACCTCAATTTTTAAAAAGAAACTGGAAGTTTCACCCCAGGAGTATTTAATGAGATTCCGGTTAAACATTGCAGCCCGGGAACTGGCCGGTACCTGCCGGTCTATACAGGAAATAGCCACCAGCATCGGTTATGATAATCCACTTACCTTTTCCAAGATATTCAAACAGGAATATGGAGTGAGTCCCAGGCATTACCGGGAAGAAAAAAAAGAAATAAAAAATAAGGAGGCTGATCCTTAGGACCGCCTCCTTAAATACTCTATCTGTCTGCTAAGACTTCATTAATCTGAGAAACCAGAACATCACAGTCAATTCCATGAACCTGACAAGCTTCCTCTAAAGACTCTCCCTGAGATGCGGGACAGCCAAGACAATGCATACCTGCGCGCATCAGCATCGGTGCAATGTTGTCATCCATCTCAAGCAATGCTCCGATCAGCATATTTTTATCAATCTGCATCTTGTATTCCTCCTTATTAAATTGTACATACTGTTTTTATAATATAATACTTTTCCAGGTAATTAGCAAGGGTTTCATTCCGTTTTTTCTTTTAAAGGCTTATAGAAAAATTTCTCATTAAGCGCTATTGACATTGTATACAGTATTCATATATAATGTATTCATACAAAGGTCCTAGGAATTATAACCTTTGATGACACTTATTTATTATTGATACTTATTATAAAGATTTTATATGGAGGTACAAACAAATGAGACCGGAATGGAGAGCTTTTAACAACGGTATATGGGAACATGAGATTAATGTCAGAGACTTTATTCAGAAGAACTATACCCCTTATGACGGGGATGATACTTTCCTTGCAGGACCGACAAAGAAAACTGAGGAACTGTGGGCACAGGTTATGGAATTAAGCAAGAAGGAGCGGGAAGCCGGCGGCGTTCTGGATATGGATACAAAGCTCGTTTCCACGATTACCTCTCATGGACCTGGATATTTAGACAAGGACAAAGAAACAATTGTTGGATTTCAGACAGATAAGCCTTTTAAGCGTTCCCTGCAGCCTTACGGCGGCATCCGAATGGCAGAAAAGGCCTGTGCAGACAATGGATATACCATTGATCCGGAAATAAAGGAATTTTTCAGTGTTCATAGAAAGACTCATAATGCAGGAGTTTTTGATGCTTATACGGAAGAAATGCGTAACTGCCGCTCCAGCCACATCATTACCGGACTTCCGGATGCTTACGGCCGTGGACGTATTATCGGTGATTACCGCAGAGTTGCTCTTTACGGAATCGACCGTCTGATTGAAGATAAGGAAGAACAAAAGAATACCACCCGTACTACCATGTATTCCGATGTAATCCGGGAAAGAGAAGAATTATCCGAGCAGATCCGTGCTTTAAAGGAATTAAAGAAACTTGGTTCTATTTACGGATTTGATATTTCAAAGCCTGCCATGAATGTAAAGGAAGCCATTCAATGGACTTATCTGGCTTACTTAGCTGCAGTTAAGGAGCAGAATGGTGCTGCCATGTCCCTTGGACGTACTTCTACTTTCATTGATATTTATGCTCAGAGAGATTTAGAGGAAGGTACTTACACAGAAGAAGAAGTTCAGGAATTTGTGGACCACTTCATCATGAAGCTTCGTCTTGTGAAGTTTGCACGTACACCGGAATACAACGAGCTTTTCTCCGGTGATCCTACCTGGGTGACAGAATCAATCGGCGGTGTGGGAATTGACGGACGTCATCTGGTAACAAAAATGTCCTTCCGTTATCTTCATACACTTGAGAACTTAGGTACTGCACCAGAACCTAATTTAACGGTTCTCTGGTCTACAAAGCTTCCAGGTAACTTTAAGCGTTTCTGTGCAAAGACCTCTATCGCATCATCTTCTATTCAGTATGAGAATGATGATTTAATGAGAGTTACCCACGGTGATGACTATGCCATTGCCTGCTGTGTATCTTCCATGAGAGTAGGAAAAGAAATGCAGTTATTCGGAGCACGCGCCAACCTGGCAAAATGTCTTTTATATGCCATCAACGGCGGCGTGGATGAAATCACCAAAAAACAGGTAGGCCCTAAATACCGTCCTGTTACTTCTGAATATTTGGATTATGATGAAGTAATGGATGCTTATAAGGATATGATGCAGTGGCTTGCAAATGTCTATGTAAATGCTTTAAACATCATTCACTATATGCATGACAGATACAGTTATGAGCGCATTCAGATGGCTCTTCATGATAAAAAAGTAACCCGTTGGTTTGCAACCGGAATTGCTGGTCTTTCCGTTGTTGCTGACTCACTTTCCGCTATTAAATATGCTAAGGTGAAAGCAATCCGTGATGAGAATGGTATCGTTGTGGATTATGAAGTTGAGGGAGATTTCCCGAAATACGGAAACAACGACGACCGCGTGGATCAGATTGCAAGTGATCTGGTACACACCTTCATGAACTTTGTGAAGTCAAATCATACTTACCGGGGAGGAATTGCCACAACTTCCATCTTGACAATTACTTCCAACGTAGTATATGGTAAAAACACAGGAGCAACTCCTGACGGACGTAAGAAGGGAGAAGCATTTGCACCAGGTGCTAACCCAATGCACAGAAGGGATACTCATGGTGCTGTAGCATCTCTGGCATCAGTGGCCAAGCTTCCATTTAAGGATGCTCAGGATGGTATCTCCAATACCTTCTCAATCGTACCAGGAGCTCTTGGCAAAGAGGATAAGATCTTCACCGGAGATCTGGAAGTGGATCTTGAACTGGCTTTAGGCGAGGACCAGAAGTAAGGAGTGGCTGTTATGGCAGATCCAAATGAAAAACAAATTGATGATATTGTCTCAATGCTGGATTCATTTATGACCAACAACGGCGGTCATATGAACATCCGTGTAGCTGAGGACGGTACCGTAAATGCCCATAAGACTATGGCGAAAACAATTACGACTACCAATTCTCTTGACTGTGCAGAAGGCGATGTAGCCTGCCGCGTTCCTACCCTGTTTGAGGGCATGGACCGGGAAGAGGACGACCAATAAACAGTCAGGAATACCAAAAGAACGAAAACACATAAGGAGGATAATGTAATGGCAAATATCAGTGAATCTCAAATCGACAATCTCGTGAACTTATTAGATGGCTATGTAGAAGAAGGCGGACATCACTTAAATGTTAATGTTTTTACGAAGGATACTCTTCTGGACGCACAAAAGCATCCGGAGAATTATCCTCAGCTGACCGTTCGTGTATCCGGTTATGCAGTTAACTTTATCAAACTGTCAAAAGAACAGCAGGATGAGGTTATCTCCCGTACATTCCACAGCAATATGTAACAATCAGAAAAGAAGGCGAAGCACTTATGACAGGACGTATCCATTCCATTGAAAGTTTTGGTACCGTCGACGGTCCGGGCGTGCGCATGGTGGTATTTTTTCAGGGCTGCCCCATGCGCTGCCAGTACTGCCACAACCCGGATACATGGGAACTGGCAGGCGGCAATCTGATGACAGTTGAGGAAATATTAAAGCAGTTTGAGTCGTCCCGGCATTTTTACCGGGGCGGAGGTATCACAGCCACAGGCGGTGAGCCGCTTTTGCAGCTGGATTTTCTTATCCAGCTGTTTGAAGCTGCAAGAAAAAAGGATATTCATACCTGTCTGGATACCTCTGGAGTGACATTTAACAGAGGCAATGAAGATTATTTAAAGAAAATTGACCGTCTTCTTGCTTCTACCAGCCTGGTGATGCTGGATATCAAGCAGATTAATGATATCAGACACAAGCCCTTGACTGGTCACTCCAATGCAGATATTCTGGATTTTGCACGCTATCTTGATGAAAAAGAAATCCCTGTCTGGATCCGTCATGTGGTGGTGCCCGGCATCACAGACGAAGCAGCAGATTTATACCATCTCGGGCGTTTTATCGGTCAGTTGAAAAACGTAAAGGCCCTTGATGTTCTTCCCTATCATGATATGGGAAAGGTCAAATATGAGAGTCTGGGTATGGATTATCCTTTAAAGGGTGTACCCCCTTTATCAAAGGAAGATGCCATATCTGCAAAGAAAATAATCCTTACCGGAATTAAGGACTCTCGCATAGGTACGCCGGATCCCTATTGCTTCTAAAATTAAACATTAATTGTTACAATTTCTACTTGATTAAATTTTATTAATAGTATAAAATATAGAAAAATGTATAGAATATAAGGAGGTTATTTATCATGGCACGTGTTATTAGTGACGCTTGTGTAAGTTGTGGTTCATGCGAAGGCGAATGCCCAGTAAGCGCTATCAGCCAGGGTGATTCTCAGTACGTTATTGATGCAGATGCTTGCATCGACTGTGGCGCATGTGAAGGTGTATGCCCAACAGGAGCTATTTCTGAAGCATAATTATTGAATACATATATGCCTCTTCCGTAAGGGAGGGGCATTTTGTTATTGATCCCCATATCTTTTTATTATTACTCATGTTATTTCTGAAAGGAAGTCTATATGAAAAAACCACTGATCGGATTGACGCCTGCCCACGATACGGATAACAATGATATTAAGATGAGACCTACCTATTTACGGGCTTTAAAGGCGGCAGGGGCAATTCCTGTTGTTATGCCGTTAGAAGCTGATGAAGATGAGTTGAAGCAGCTGGCTGATGAACTGGACGGGTTTTTGTTTACTGGAGGACCGGATGTTCACCCGTTTCTCTTCGGTGAGGAAACACAGATGCACTGCGGTAATGTATCGGAGGCAAGGGATGGGATGGAGCTTGGACTGCTGCCATTTATTCTTGAGAAAAGGAAACCGGTTCTTGGAATCTGCAGAGGGATTCAGGTGTTAAATATTGCCATGGGCGGGACGATCTGGCAGGATATCTTTTCTATGACAAAACCGGAATTTCCTATTGCACATACCCAGCCATTTGCCTATCATATGCCCAGTCATACGGTTTTACTGACGCAGGGTACACTGCTGCATGAGATAGCTGGTATGGATACACTACGAGTTAACAGCATGCATCATCAGGCTGTGAAGGATTTGGGGGAGGGGCTGATTGCATCGGCTTACTCTCCGGATCATCTGATTGAGGCGCTGGAAATGCCGGGTTATCCATTTTTTGTGGGAGTACAATGGCATCCGGAATATCTTTGGGAAAATAGCGGGGAAGCATTTCGGCTCTTTAAAAGATTTGTGGAGTCTTGCTAAGAATTAAGACGTTCAAAAAAATCCGCAGTTTACACTTTCAGTGGCAGCTGCGGATTTTTTGCCTGAGCCGCTTTTGGACTCTTTTTATCTGAAAGTGAGAATATGCTATAACTTTTTTCCGTTTCGACCAAATTTCTTTTTGCGGTTAAAGAAGGGGATTTTGGATGCTGCTGCTTCTGCACGGCCTTTGTTGTCTTTCTGATAAGTACGTATCAGCTCGTCCAGCTGTTTGTAACGCTCTTCTTCTTTTTCCTCTTTTAAGTTCATTAAGTATTCCATCTCCTTAATGACTTTATCATTGACCAGACTGCTGACATCCTGGCTCAACTGCTCATTATTTAACTCCAAAGCACGTCCAATGATGTGATTCATGATTTCCTGAAACTGTTCCATCTTTCCCTGTGCAATAGAGACCTGTGCTGTGTTATGTACTTCCAGGCCTGACTCGCCGTCTTCTCCGGCCAGTCCACTGTCTTTTAATTCCTGGGTCATCTGCCCCTCCAATAACTCATCAGGTATAACCGGATCTTTTCCGTCCCCAATGACTTTTTCAAGCGCTGTCTTAATGGCTTTTAACTGATATCCCTTTTCCTTTAAGTCCTTGATCTGCTTGAATAAACGGATGTGTGCTTCGGTGTAATACCGGTGTCCCATCTCATTTCTGGGAATGTTTAACTCCAGCTCGTCCTCCCAGTATCTAAGGACATGGGATTCTACATCAACCTTCTTTGATGCATCCGATATTAAGTAATGTATCTCAGCCATAGCTATATCCTCTCCTTTGGTTCGTTTAGTTTTCATAACCTTACTATTTATATCTTATGCGGGTATAATACGGATTATGAATAAGATGTTGAAAAAATTTTAATGGGAAGGGGAATTTTTTGGAGGGGTGATGTTGGAGAGTGAAGGGAGGGGATTAAGGGGGACGGTAATCCGCAGGAGCCATCTGGGAGTAAAATTGTAGAACAATTTTTCTCCCAGATGGGGAGCATTCGCTCCATAGAAAAAGGGGAAAGCCCTCCCTCAGAAACAAATGCATTTGTTTCTGAGGGAGGGCTTTCCCCTTTTTCTATCCTGCTCATTGCCGGGCCATGTTTGCAAACTTCGTATACTCCGGCCTCCATACCAGATTCACGGTTCCAATCGGACCATTTCTCTGCTTCGCTATAATTACTTCCGCAATATTGGGCATATCAGTATCCTTATTATAATAATCATCTCGATATAAAAACATTACCACGTCGGCATCCTGCTCGATCGCTCCTGACTCTCTAAGATCAGACAACATCGGCCGGTGATCCGGCCTCGTCTCGCAGGCACGGCTTAGCTGTGACAGGGCTATTACCGGCGCACTCAGCTCTCTTGCAAGGGCCTTTAACGAACGGGAAATCTCAGAAATTTCCTGCTGACGGTTCTCTCCGCCTTTTCCGCTTCCGCTCATTAACTGCAGGTAGTCAATAATTACAATACTTAATCCATGCTCCAGCTTCATCTTTCTGCACCTTGAACGAAGCTCCATAATGGAAATTCCAGGGGTGTCATCAATGATTAACTTGGAGTTGCCAATTACGCCGATTCCTTCCACTACCGCATCCCAGTCACTGTCGGATAAGGTACCGGTTCTTAACTTCTGGGAATCTACATTCGACTCCATGGCCAGCATACGGTTTACCAACTGTTCTTTTGACATCTCCAGACTGAATACCATCGCTGGAAGTCCCTTCTTCACCGCTATATGATCTACCAGATTCAAAACGAAAGCTGTCTTTCCCATAGAAGGGCGTGCCGCAATCAGGACAAAATCTGACGGTTGAAGACCGGAAGTCTTATAGTCCAGATCAATAAATCCTGTTGGAACTCCTGTTACTGTCCCCTGATTCTTGGAGGCCTCCTCAATCTTTTCCAGTACATTCATGGCAACCTGACGAATGGGTACGAAATCTCCGGAATTACGGTTCTGGAGTAAGTCAAATATGGTTTTCTCCGTAGATGCCAGTATATTCTCAAGCGGTTCTTTTCCTGCATAACAGGTGTTGGCTATATCCTCGTTTATCTTAATCAGCCGCCTTAATACGGCCTTGTCCCGTACGATTTTGGCATATGACTTTACATTGGCAGAGGTTGGAACGGTTGTAATAATGTCTCTTACAAATTCCAGACTGGATACCTCGGGGGGAACATCCTTTTCTTTTAAGCGGTTCTGCAAAGTGACTAAGTCCACCGGCAGATTCTCATTAAAAAGCTCCAGCATGGCTTCAAACATGACGCCATACTGGTGCTGATAAAAATCTCCTGCTGTAACGATCTCGGAAGCAGCAATGATCGCATCCCGATCCATCAGCATGGATCCGATGACGGACTGCTCGGCCTCGATGCTGTGAGGGAGAATCCGTTTGATCAGGGCCTCATCCATAACTGTGCCTCCTAGCTCTCTATTACCTTAACATCTAATTTTGCGGTTACATCCTTATGAAGCTTAATAGGAACCTCATGAGTACCAAAGGTCTTTAACGGCTCGGGAAGAACCAGTTTCTTCTTATCAATGTCAAGCCCAAGCTGACTGGAAATCGCCTGGGAAATCTCCTTGCCTGATACGGAACCAAATGCTTTTCCGCCTTCTCCTGCACGGATTGTAACAGTAATAGAAGCTTCTTCAATCTTCTTTCCAAGCTCTTTTGCTGCTTCCAGCTGCTCTGCTGCAATCTTTGCTTCATTGGCTTTCTGAAGCTTTAAGTCATTTAAGTTTTTTGTTGTCGCTTCAATTCCCAGTTTTTTCGGGAGAATGAAATTTCTTGCATATCCGTCATTAACCTTAACGATCTGTCCCTTTTTTCCCAGTGCTTTTACATCTTCTAATAATACAATATCCATTATGATATGTCTCCCTTCTCTATCATCTCTTTAATAACCGCTTTTACCTGGTTTCTTGCTTCTTCTATGCTTACACCGGCAAGCTGGGCACCTGCAATGGTTCTGTGTCCGCCGCCGCCAAGCTTCTCCATCATCACCTGAACATTGACTTCATCAATGGAACGGGCACTTAAATATACCGTATTGTTATACTCAGTCATAACGACAGATGCCTTGATTCCTGATATGTCAAGCAGTTCGTTGGCTGCCTGGGCACCTACTACCGTAGGGCTGTCAATTCCTTCAGAGGGGCATAAACTGATGGCAAAGTTCCCTTCAAAAATCTCAGCCTCCCTGACTGCTTCGGCTTTCGCCTTATAATCATCAAGATTATCCCGAAACAGCTTTCTTACACGGACCACATCTGCACCGTTCCGCCTTAAAAAGGCCGCTGCTTCAAAGGTTCTCACGCCTGTCTGATTGGTAAAATTATGGGTGTCAATGACAATACCGGCATAAAGAGCATCCGCTTCCGCAGATTTAATCTTAATCCCGTCTGCGATGTATTGAAGCACCTCTGCTACCATCTCGCAGGCAGAGGATGCGTATGGCTCTACATAGGATAAAACTGCATTGTCAATGATCTCACTGCTCTGCCTGTGGTGATCCAGAACCACAATGGTTTTCACCAGCCTCAGAAGCTGTGGTTCATCGGTAATGCTGGGCCGGTTTACATCAACCACAACAAGCAGTGTATTGGCATCAACAAGACTTGCCGCTTCATCACCTCTTAAAAATAAATCCTCCGGATAATCCGGATTTCCCACGAACCGTTCCTTCATGGGACGTACGAAGGTGGTCACTTCATTAATAACGATATTCGCCTTTTTATCCATGGCGGTGGCGATCCGGTAAATACCTACCGCTGCACCGAAAGAATCAATGTCCGTCATGCGGTGACCCATAATCAGGATGCGGTCCTTGGTTTCCATCAGTTCCCTTAATGCATGGGCCTTTACGCGGGCCTTCACACGGGTCGTCTTTTCCACCTGGGGCGCTTTCCCCCCATAATACTGGATCCGCTCTCCGTCCTTGACCACTGCCTGGTCTCCTCCACGGCCCAGCGCCATATCAATGGCAATTCTTGCAAAATCTAAATTCTTATAGTAACTGTCTCCATTCATTCCAAGACCGATACTTAAAGTAACTGACATCTCATTACCGATATTGACAGTCTTAACTTCTTCCAGGATGGAAAAACGGTTCTCTTTCAATTCTGCAATGTAACACTGTTTGATGGCGATGAAGTACTTGTCCTTCTCCAGCTTTTTCACAATTCCGTTCATGTTGGTGATGTACTTTGTAATCTTCCGGTCAATGAGTGCCGTTAAAAGGGAGCGGCGTACCTCCTCCACGCTTTCCAGTGCCTCATCGTAATTATCCAGATAGATAAGACCTGCCACCATCTTCTGGTCATCTACCATCTGTTTATATGTGAGAATCTCTGTTTCATCAAATAAATAAACTGCCAGCAGCATCTGTTCTGCACTATCCATGCCTGCTGTATCACTCATCAGCTCCGATGCATCATTCATGTGCACCGCTTTCAGCTGTATCTGGTACTTCCTGTCATTGCATATGCCATGAAGTGTCACAGCCCCGTCTCCCAGCTTTAAAACCTCTTTTGTGATCTCAGGAAAAATGCCGGTTAAATTCTTCCGTGATGCCCTTAAGTGTTTCTCTTCCCCTAAAACCGCAGAAAATGCATCATTCCCCCATAGAATTCTCCCGCTTTCATCCGCGATTGCGTATGGAATCTCAAGGTCATTAAGGAGCTTCTTCTGCATCCAGGAGTACTCTGCTGAGAATTCCACAAGGCCGCTTAACAGACGTCTTCTTCTATAAAAAGAAAGCCAGAACGCGATTCCTGCATACATCAGCGTAAACAGGGCCATAATGATCCCTGCTTTTGTACTTACTGCACCGATCACTGCATTGGCAGCAATTAAAAGCCCGGTTAAGTAAAGAGGCCATTGCATGTAAATCCCCAGCTGTCCCTTTATTTTAAACTTCTCTTTCATATTTGACTCCTTATGGAAAAAAGGTTCTTTTTTCGCTATCTTCCTATTATAACATAGGATACAGGGTTCGTCCATTAAAAAGCAAAAACGGGACAGACTCGAAATCCCACAGTCTATCTAAGTATTTCATCCGGACTGGTGGCTCCAGCCTCAGACTTTTTCTCCTTATACATCCGGATTACCTTACTGATCTGAGCCCTTGTATAAGGCTTTACAATAAAAGCAAATACACGGATTTTAAATGCTTCCAGAGAAAATCCCGGAATTCCGGATAAAAGTACAACCTCCGGCGGAACCGGAAGTTCGTAAAGCTTGGAGGCCAGCGTAATTCCGCTGATATCCGGCATAACTATATCCGAAAACACAAGATCTACCGGGTGCTCCTTTATATACTGCATGGCTGCAATGGCTTCCGGAAAGCTGCCGCACAGCTCTATTTCACTCATATCTTTTAAAATTCCCGTCAGTTTCACTAATAATTCCTCTGAATTATCTACAACTACAACCCTGATACTCATAACTCCTCCGATGGTTCTTTCATTCTTTGTCTAATCGTTATGGAAATATAATTATTATAACGATTATCTTCTTTTATTTCAATGGGCTTACGGCCCGATATATCATATTCATTCCCATAAAAAAAGGTTTCTAACATAAAAGGGAGGCAAAACCGGAAAAATGGCTTTACCTCCCTTTTTAAGAAACTATCTGATAGCATCCTCTCCCCGCTCTCCGGTACGGATTCTCACAGCATCCTGTATATCAGAAATAAAAATCTTGCCGTCACCGTATTCGCCGGTATAAGCTTTCTTAATGATTGCTGAAATAACAGCCTCTGACTGATGATCTGTAACAAACAGTTCTATTTTTATCTTGGTCAGAAAATTATAATCCACCTCTGCACCGCGGACAAATTCCGTCCAGCCCTTCTGGTTTCCGCAGCCCATAACCTGCATAATACTTAATCCGTTTAATTTCAGTTCTTCCATAATTTCTTTGATATCTTCCAGTTTTTCAGGCCGGATAAATGCTTCTATTTTTTTCACGTTGAAATCCCCCTTTGATTAATCCATTCCATTAAATGCAGGATAAGCAGTCTCCCCATGCTCTGAGGTATCAAGTCCTATCATTTCAGCTCTTCCTGAGACCTTAATTCCTTTCGTTATCACGGACGCAATCCCGGCTGCGATCAGGGTCCCTGCAACTGCAATCAGAATAGTAATTGCAATGGCCGCTATCTGGCGAAAGAATAACTGGATCTCACAGTAAACCAGTCCATCGTATGGCAGAGCCGGATTAATGTTTTTACTGGCAAAAATGCCGGTTGCAATTCCACCCCAGATTCCGCCGATTCCGTGACAGCCGAATACATCAAGAGCGTCATCATACTGAAATTTTGGTTTCACCTTACTGATAAAGAAATAGCAGATGGGACTTACCAAAGCTCCAATTATTACAGCTGACCAGATCGGAACATAACCGGCTCCCGGTGTGATTGCAACAAGTCCGATGACAAGCCCTGTTGAGGTTCCCACCAGGGTAGGTTTCCCATTTTTAAGCATCTCAACCAGTATCCAGGAAAGCATGGCAGAAGCTGCCGCTGTGTTGGTCGTTATAAATGCATGGGCAGCCAGTTCATTGGCACCCAGAGCGCTTCCTCCATTAAAACCAAACCAGCCAAACCACAAAAGAGCGGCGCCCAGAAAAACAAAGGGTACATTATGGGGATGATAGGGCGCTTTCCCCAGATTCTTACGTTTCCCAAGTAATACAGACAGGACCAGTGCGCTGACACCGGAACTGATGTGGACTACATCGCCTCCTGCAAAGTCAACAGATCCCATCTGGAACAGCAGTCCTCCTCCCCACACCATATGAGCCAGGGGATAGTAAATAAGAAGAGACCACAGCACCATAAAAATCACCAGAGAAGAAAACTTCATACGTTCTGCAACCGCGCCGGTTATTAACGCCGGTGAAATGACTGCAAACATCATCTGAAAAATAGCAAATATAAGTGTATTTGGGTAAGGAAAGGTAACATCAGTCAGAGTATCAAAATTAAGACCGAACCAGTTAAGATTGCCTATGACACCTCCGATATCACCGCTAAAGGACAGGGAAAATCCAATCAGAACCCACATAACTGACCCGATTCCCATCATGATTGCTGAAGACATCATCATGTTTATAACACTTTTCCGTTTCACCATACCCCCATAAAAAAACGCCAGTCCCGGGGTCATAAGAAGAACAAGCGCGGAGCTTATCAGCATCCAGGAAATATCTCCGTGATCCATAAAAACACCTCTTCCATTAATTTTGCGCAAAAAAATTAAGCCATAATCCTGTGCGTCTCTGCACTGATTATGGCTTCTTTGCCTTAAAGTTAACTTTATAAATTACATAGCTAGACTAATACATGATTTCAGTTTTGTCAAGTAAATTATTAAAGTCAAACTGGTATTTTTATGAAGTAAATCTAAGCTAGCACATTTTCACCGGTATTTGTCTCTTCTTCGGTTTCTTTTGCAACTAATTTTTTCAATCCCTCTATGGCAACCACTACTCCCAATATCAGCAGCAGCACTGCAAAAACCAGCTGAAGTGCATTGCCAAACACAAATTTACCGGACAGCGCCGAAATTAAGTCTTTGATCTTTAATCCCAAGGCGGTGAAAGTTACTCCCAGCATAATAACCATCGGTCCCCAGAGCATGAAACCCTTCCGGTTGGTTTTCTTTAAAAATACGGCACATGCAATTAATGCCAGGGCAGATAAAAGCTGGTTTGCAGAACCAAACAGCGGCCAGATGCTGCTATAACCGGCTCTGGATAATGCATAGCATAAGATCAGCGTGATTATTGTTGCAAAATACTTATTAGTCAGAACCTTATTCCATGAGCTTCTTTCCTCTTCAGGAGTATCATCAGCAAAAAATTCCTGAAATGCAATTCGTCCGACCCTGGCCACAGAATCAAGACTTGTCATGGCAAACGCAGATATGGAAAGTGTAATAAGGGTATAGCATAACGATTCCGGAAGTCCGATTGTTGTTAAGAAGACTGCAATTGCCTTTGCAAAAAGCTGAGGCGGGGTTCCTGCAGGAAGTCCCTCCTTTGTAGCTACAAAGCCTGCCGCGATCAGGGCTGCTATTGCCAGCAGACTTTCTAACAGCATTGCGCCAAAGGAAACCGGCAGCATATTCTTTTCATTCTTAATCTGTTTTGATGCGGTTCCGGAAGCCACAAGAGAGTGAAACCCGGAAACTGCGCCGCAGGCGATGGTAACAAAAAGGGTTGGAAACAGATATGATACGCTTCCGCCTGCACTTACCAGTTTAAAGCCGGTAAAGGATGGTAAATTCATGGAGGGATTATACATTGCAATTCCGATCACAGATCCCACAATCATGGCAATAAGAAGGTAGCTGTTTAAATAGTCCCTGGGCTGAAGCAGCGCCCATACCGGAGTAACACAGGCTATAATAACATAGATAAACACAAAAATCAGCCAGATATTCTGAGGTATGTAGATTGGAAACAACAGTCCCAGCCCAACAGATAGTATTAAAAGTCCAATCGCTGTCAGTGTATTGATCATTTTCCCAAATTTACTGTACTTTAAGAAAAAGCCAAGAACTACAGCAAACGCAATAAACAGCATCGACGTAGCTGCAACCGCTCCATTGGCAGTAACCGGAACACCCTCAGCCGAAAATCCGTTAAAGGTTCCGGCAACAATATCCGCAAATGCCGCCACTACCAGAATAGAAAACAGCCAGGTAAATAAAAGAAACAGCCGCTTTCCCATTTTCCCTATGTAAAGCTCAATAATGTATCCAATGGAGCGCCCCTTGTTCTTTACAGAAGCATACATTGCCGAAAAATCCTGTACAGCGCCAAAAAATACACCTCCCAGCAGAATCCAGAGCAAAACAGGAAGCCATCCGAACATGGCCGCCTGAATGGGGCCGTTAATGGGACCTGCCCCTGCTATGGAAGCAAACTGGTGGCCAAAAACCACATTGGTATCTGCAGGGACATAATCCACTCCATCCTCCAGTTCAAAAGCGGGAGTTTTGGCCTCCGGGTCAATTCCCCAGGTTTTTGCCAGATATCTCCCATAGATTAAATACGCTCCGCCAAGGACTACAATAGCAAGAAACATCATCGTTAAACCATTCATCGTATTTCTCCTTTCATACTGAGACAAAAGCCACATACATTTGTCCCGGATAACGAAAAAAGTCCCTGCATCAAAAAGATGCAGAGACGAATGAACCAATCCGCGTTACCACTCTGTTTGCTGCAAATTGCAGCCGCTTAAATCCGCCGCCTGTCGGGCAGCAGCTCTTCGCTAACGGAAAGACCCGTCCTCACTTAATCAGTCCTCCTGTCGGGAGGCCTTTCAGTTCGGAACTCCTGGGTGATGGCCTGTTCCTTCCTTTGCGCCCTTTCCATCTGACGGGCTGCTCTCTGTAAAGGAATGTGGGGAATCAGACTGTGTCCCAGTCATTGTTTTTTTCGATATCACACTTGCTGAATGGAGTTTACCACTTTACAGTGAGAAATACAATAATTTTCCATAATATGCTTATACACAATTTCTATATCATTCATAACCTGGAGTTATACAAAACCAATCCTCCATTCCGCAGGATCTCTGCATCAGGGTGATTTTTTAAATACTCCAGAGCCAGCTGGGGAACCTCTGTACCAAACCGTTTTAACACCGGACACTGTCTGTAAACCTCATATCCTCCGGTACCGCTTGCACGGTAATCACTCATGCACAGCTTCAGCTTCCTTCCCGCAAGAGAATTCCCTTCAAAAAGGATATTTACCACCCGGTCCCCCACCGGTCTTTCTAAATCTACCTCAAATGTGATCCCTGCAAAATAATCATAATTATAATGCTCCACCTTTGGCTTTAAGAAAACCTCCGATATCTCAATCTTCCCTCCCTTCACAGCAAAGTATTGCGCACAGCGTTCCAGCGCCTGCTTTATAACCTCCTGCGTTACCTCCAGCACAACCAGCGTATTGGAAAAAGGATAAACTCTTACAAGATCCCGCATAGTGACGTGGGCAGGCAGCGCTATGGGATTGTTTCCCAGACCGATGCAGGAAATATCGGCACCAGTATACGCCAGCTGAATCTGATTAAAAAAATCTGCCACTCCGCTGCCGCCAAGGGCCATCTCAATCTTCTCTTTTTGAGGAATTGCTTCCTTTAAGCTCCCAATCTCAAGATCCAGCCATTTCTGTACCTGCTTTTCCAAAGGAAGCAGAGTTTCATAAGGTTCCCGGTTGTGGTGCGTTCCCGCAGGCAAAATGGAGGAGGAGACAGTGCAGGCACCATCCTCATACTCAATCTCAATACAGGCATACTGAACAGCATTTGCTGTCAGCTGCAGCGTATGGGTTCCAAAACAGTCTCTTCCCTTTACCGTCATATGCTGATGAGCAGTTAACACAATGTCGTAGTCAAGCTCCTTTAAGATCCGATATCCGATGTTTTCATTTCCTGATGTCAGCACTGTGCCGGTATCCAGATCACATTCATAACCGCCGTGATAGATGCAGATGGTAACATCTGACTTCTTTTTTAACAGTTTAAGTTCTTCCTTTGCTGCCAGGAATGCATCCGTAATCTGTATCTGTTCCAGATGCTCAGGATTTTCCCATACATTTACATAGTCCGTAACAATACCGCCAACTCCCAGGCGCAGCCCGTTATCCAGTGTAAAGATATGGCTGGAAACAATTCCTGTCTCCCCCTTTAAGTCTATTGCATTGGCACAAAGGCAGACAGCGCTTAATTTCCCCAAATAGTGGGAAAGCCGGTCATAACCGAAGTTAAAATCGTGATTTCCCGGAACTACCGCATCATATCCAGCTGCGTTATACACCTTTGCAAACGGCTCACTTAAAAGCAGCTCACCAGCCTGTTCTGTAATAAAAGCAGCCATGGGGGAGCCGGAAATGGTGTCTCCCCCATCGAGAATCAGTGTATTTCCATCTTTTTCAAAATTGGTAATGCAGTTTAAAAGTCCCATGGGACGTTCCGTCTTATCCCCATAATTTGTGGGGAACAGATACCCATGAACATCCGAAGTATAATAAATTTTTGCCTTTTTCTTCAATCATTTACCCCCTTGCCAGTTTCACCCGGATTCTGGTGGAGATATATTCCACAATCAGAACCAGAAGGATGAGCCCTACCAGAATCGCTCCTGCCTCATTCCACCGGTAGGAATTCATGGCAAAGATTAAGGGAGCGCCGATACCTCCCGCTCCAACCAGGCCAAGAACTGTGGCATCTCTTAAGTTAATATCAAACCGGTATATGACCGTTGATGCAAAATTAGGAATCAGCTGAGGTAGAATTCCATAGCGGATTTTGTGAAAGGTATTGCAGCCGCATGCATCTAAGGATTCTAAAATTCTGGTATCCAGATCCTCTATTGCCTCTATATACATCTTGGAAACCATTCCGATGGAACAGACGGACATGGTGAGAAGTCCTGTAAATGCTCCCGGCCCGCTGACACGGATAAACATCAGTCCATATACAAATGCAGGAATAGTCCGCACTGCCATGATCACCAGACGTGTAATATAAGCAACAGGGGCAGGCATTAAATTAGATGCGGATAAGAAGGATAAGGGAATCGCCAGAAACGCTCCCACAATTGTTCCTAAGAATGCAATGCAGACAGTCTCCAAAAGCAGATAAGGAACTCCCTGAGCTGTAAAATTAAATAAAAGCTTCCGGTCCGGGTGGAAAATACCGCTTAAAATATTTCCGGCAATCTGCACTCCTGAAAGCCCGGTTTTAGAAACATCTACTGCTGATCCGGACCAGATAAGCAGTGCAACGACAATGACAGAAACAGTAACCTGGTATACGGTATTTCTGGGACGCTCTTCATAAGCCTTTTCAATCTGTTTATTCATATGCCACCTCCTATACCAGTTTCCGGCGGCAGTAACGGCTCACCGTCTCTATAAAAAACACAGTAACAAACAGCATGATCAGAATCATTCCTACACTGGGATACTCTCTCCAGCCCAGCTTTTCATTCAAAATCAACCCGAGACCGCCTGCACCTACATATCCAAGAATGGCGGCATAACGGACGTTTCCCTCAAAACAGAACAAACCATTTGATATGTAAGACGGGAGTACCTGGGGAATAATTGCGCGGACAAATGCCCGGACCTTTGTGGCTCCAATGGCTTCCATTGCCTCAAATGCCCCCATATCCGCAGTTTCAATTTCTTCGTAAAGAATTTTTCCCATATAGGCAAATGTAAACACGGCTATGGCAGTGGTTCCTGCCAGAGTACCCAGTCCAAAAACATAGGTGGCAATCAGAGCGGTTACCAGAGTCGGAAGCGTTCTCACAATACTTAAAAATAACCTCATTATGCTTACTGCAGCATTATTTTTAACAATATTGGTAGATGCTGCCATTGCAAAGGGGATAACCGCTACGGCACCGATGACTGTGCCAAGAAGTGACATCTTTAAGGTATCAAACAACGGTTTCCATACCTGGGAGCTGTAGCCCCATTCAGGAGGCGCCATCATTCCAAGAATGACAAAAAACTGACTTCCCCGTTCCCGTAAAACCCCTAAATCAAATCCTGTGATCTTAACAGATAGGGCAGTAAAGAAAACCAGAATCAGTGTAACAAGAGGAAGTCTGGAAGCCGGCTTTAAGACTGTTTTTCCGTTTGAAAGCACCATTTTTTTCGGCGGAAATATCTTGTCATAAATGCTCATCCCACTGCCTCCTCTTCTGTTTTCCCTTCATAAATCTCATCAAGAATTTCCTGGGTGACTTCCGATGCCGGACCGTCATAGACAATCCTTCCTGCCCGGATTCCAACCACCCGGCCTGCATATTGAAGGGCTAAATCCACGTGGTGTATGTTTAAGAGAATGGTTATGTTCATCTCCTTATTAATCCTTAAAAAGTCTCCCATAACCTGTTTCGCTGTAACCGGATCCAGGGAGGCAACCGGCTCATCTGCCAGAATGATCTGAGGGTTCTGAGCCAGTGTTCTTGCAAGAGCAACTCTCTGCTGCTGTCCTCCGGAGAGCTGGTCTGCACGGACAAAAGCCTTGTCTAAGATACCCACTTTATCAAGCGCTTCTAACGCTTCCAGCTTATCCTTCTTTGGAAAGATTCCAAAGAGGGCTTTAAAAAACGGAAGATCCGGTACCTTTGACATGAGAACGTTGTTGATCACCCGGGTTCTTGTCACCAGATTAAAGGACTGGAAGATCATGCCGATTCTGCGGCGGAAACGGCGCAGCGCCTTCCCTCTTAATCCCATGACATTGACTCCGTCCACGGTAAGAGTGCCTTCCGTGATGTCATGCATGCGGTTAATAGTTCTTAAAAGAGTGGATTTACCAGCTCCGGATAAACCGATGATGGCTACAAATTCTCCCTGCTCAATCTTTAAGTTAACGTCTTTTAAAGCCTGAAAGCCGTTGGAATAGGTTTTGCCCACCTGATTAAATTCAATCATACATACCCTCATTTCCCAGTAAAAAACGGAGGCGCCGCTTTTTCTTCCGTTTACGACGCCTCCGCAGCCTGTTTTATATTATTTATTTCGCATTTAATTCCTTGATCATCTTCTGAGCTGCACGTTCGTCATCATAATCGGAGCTCTTAGCCGCCTGATAACCCTTGTGGCTGTAAATAGCAATGACTTTCTTGCCTTCATCTGTATTTCCGATGTTGATCATTGCAGTCTGTACAGCTTTCTTGAAACTGTCATCCATGATCTTGGAGGTCTTGCTTACACTGACTGTATCGTTAAAGATTGGAGGGGTTACGCCAATAACACTGGTCTCTTCCCAGATAGAACCGGTTCTGCCGTATTCCGATTTCCATTTCTCCTCATAATCCCTGCGTGCATCTGCATATGTACATAAAACGTCTACCTGACCGGAAGCCAGTCTGGCAAATGCGCTGCCGTAAGAATCAGACTGAACCGCATGGGAAAGGTTTAAAATGTTCTTCTCAAAATTCTTCTGAAGCCATAAAGAGGGATAAATGTATCCTGCTGAGGATGAAGAAGACATAACGCTCCAGTTTGCTCCGTCTAAATCTTCAAAGGTCAGCGCTTCGCCGCCGTTAATCTTTGCAGCCAGTGCTTTTCCCTTTTCAGAAGGTCCTGCAATAATCAGGGAACGGTAGGAGGTTGCCTGTTCTGTGGTTGCCTCAGTAGCCTTGCCGTCGTTCCATTCCTTGGCATTATCGAAATTTTTGCTCAGTCCGTCTCTGGTTGCAGTAAGAATCACCTCTGCGCCGTCATCATAAAGAGCATAAGTGCCTCCCGGAATAAAACCGATGTCTGCGGTGCCTGCAGAAAGAGCTTCTCCTACTGCTTCGTAGCTGGTTCCTACTGTGATTACCACTTCACCGATATCATAGCCCTCTTTGCCAAGCTCTGTCTTTAACAGGCCCTTTAAAGGCTCAGTTGCGGTGACGATCTCCTCCGGCTCTCTGGAAGGTACAAAATAAACATTCAGTTTGTCGATCTTCTTATTCTCCGCTTTCGTTTCCGCTGCGGTAGTTGCTCCTGCTGCAGAAGAAGCGCTCTCTGTCCCTGCCGCGGTTGTCTCTGCCGGGGCTCCGGTCTTGCCTGCGCCAGAGCATCCGCCGATCATAGATGCACAGAGTGCTGCTGCCATTAATACAGAAACTGATTTTTTCATACTGCTCTCCTTTTCGTGTGATTCATCGGTTTTTTCTTGGGATCATGAGGCATTACGCGCTGTCTCCCACCTCCAGCTTGGTGGGGAGAAAAATTGTCATGTTGTCTTTCCGGCCCTCTGTAATCTGTTCCAGTAAAAGTTTGATGGCAGTCTGCCATACAATATCAGGAAACATACGGACTTTGGTATAGGTGGGCCATTTGGACTCAATGGTCTCAATGTCCTTGTAGATGACCACTGCAATATCCTTGGGCACACGAAGTCCTGCATCCTGAAATGCTTCCAGAGCTCCTTCCGCAACTTCTTCACTGCCTAATAAAACAGCTTCAGGCAGATGACCCGATTCAATGGCTTTCTTAGCCAGCTCATAGCCGCTTTCCCGGCTGATGTCGCCAATGTAGAAATTCTCCTCTTCATAATAGCCGCTCTCAGTAAAGGAAGCCCGGATTCCCTCCAGTCTCCGGTAACCGATCTTTACCTGTCCTTCTTCATAAAGACCGCCTATAAAGCCGACAGAGCGGTACTTTTTCCGCACCATAAGGTAATCAAGCATCTCATGGATTCCCTTTGTAAAATCCATAACAATGCTGTCATACTCATAATTCTTGGGATCCGAGTTAATAAATACAATGGAATAGCTCTGCATTCTTAAAAACTCCATCTCTTCCTGGGAAAAAACACCGAAAGCCATAATCCCGTCATATTGACCCGGCTGATTCTTATCAAGGCGGCAGAATTTGACTTCCTGCTTTCCGGACATGGACTTTACAATTAAGTCCAGGGAGGAAAGCCTGATGTTTGCTCTGTCCTTGCGGATAATATGCCAGTCAGCCACTCCTATGACAATTTCTTTCTTTTTCTGCGCGTGACGCATTCTGGGTGGGACATATTTTAATTCGTGGGCAATTTTAAATATCCTTTTTTTTACCTCCGGACTTACCGCAATGGTATCATCCTGGTTCAGAACCCGGGACACCGCAGCGGCTGAAACACCCGCAAGCTTTGAAATCTCTTTAATCGTAGCCATAATCTATATCCTCACCTTTCAAATTCATTATAATGACAGTCCATGTCACCGTCAATAAGCAAAGTAAAATTTTACTAAACTTTTACCAAAGTATGTAAAAAACTTTTCATAATTAGAAATACCGGAAAGAAAATAAAGTTTCCTTCCGGCATCCATTGAGACTCTGTCAGTCTTTTTCTCCCCCTAAATTCAACTTTGCAAACGCATCCGCAAAAGGAGAATTGATTGGCTCAGCGGCCTCATTTTTCTGCTTATTTAAATATTTTGCCACATCCTTTTTGGAAACTCCGGCACCTTCTTTCGTCCGGCGCTCTTTAAAGGCAGTCAGCTTTTCCTTATATCCGCATCTGCAGACAAAGATCTGGCCATCCCCTTTTCCTTTCAGCTCCAGCTTTTTATGGCAGACCGGGCATCTGGCGTTGCTGGTTCTTGAAACCACTTCCCGGTGCCCGCATTCCCGGTCCTGACAGACTAACATCTCACCGTTTTTTCCTTTGACAGAAAGCATTCGTTTTCCACAGACGGGACATTTGGTATTGGTCAGATTATCATGGCGGAAGTTTCCTTCTCCGGTCTTGATCATCTGAATTAATTCTTCTGAATACAGTCTGATATCCTTCATAAAGGAGCCGCGCTTCAGTTTCCCGGCCGCGATGGCGGACAGCTTCATTTCCCAGTCAGCAGTGAGCTCCGGCTTTTTTAAATCCTCCGGTACCAGAGTGAGAAGCTGCTTCGCCTTTGATGTCAGGAATATATCCTTTCCTCTTTTCTCAAGAAGAAAGCTGGAAAAGAGCTTTTCTATGATATCAGCTCTGGTTGCCACAGTCCCAAGACCACCTGTTTCTCCCAGAGTTTTCGCCATATCCCGGTCTTTTGTCTCCAGGTAGGAAACAGGGTTTTCCATGGCTGAAAGGAGAGTCGCCTCATTAAATGGAGCGGGAGGCTTTGTCTTTCCTTCCGTCAGCGCCAGCGAGATGCCTTTGACCAGATCACCTTTTTTTACAGAAGGAAGATTCTGTTCTTTTAATTCCTGTTCTTCATCCTCATCTTCGTCGGGTGTTTCATAAACTTCTTTCCATCCCGGTGCCTTTACCGTTTTTCCCCTTGCAACCAGAGTCTCCCCTCCTATCAGCACCTCAAGCTCTGTCTGCTCGTACTCAAATGGGGGATATAAAACTGCAAGAAACCTTCTCACTACCAGATCATAAACTCTTCTCTCATCTATCGTCATATGATCCAGCTGGACAAACTGCTCGGTGGGAATGATGGCATGATGATCGGATACCTTTTTATCATCTACAAAATAGGGTTTCGCTTCAATCTTCACATTGTATAATTTCCCTGCAAGCTTTCTGTAAGGTCCCACGCCGCAGGCCTCCAGCCTTTCTTTTATAGAGGGGACAATGTCGGAGCTTAAATACCGGGAATCCGTTCTGGGATAGGTCAGTACTTTATGATTCTCATACAGTCTCTGCATGATATTAAGGGTCTCTTTTGCAGAATAGTTAAACTTCCGGTTTGCTTCCCGCTGAAGTTCCGTTAAGTCATACAGCTGGGGAGCGAAACTCTTTTTCGGAGTGCTTTTCACCTCAGTGATTACACCATCTTTACAGGAATTCATCTGCTTTAACAGCCCTTCTAACCGCTCCCGGTCAAAAGAACGGTAACTTTTCGACTTTTCATCCCGCCAGATAAATGTGAGTGCCGGCTGGGAAGCCTTTGCCGTAATGCCGTAATAGGGCTTCGGAACAAAGCTTTTAATTTCTTCCTCTCTCCTTGCTATCATGGCTAAGGTTGGTGTCTGGACACGCCCGCAGCTTAACTGGGCATTGTATTTGCAGGTCAGAGCTCTGGTTGCATTGATTCCCACCAGCCAGTCCGCTTCTGCACGGCACATGGCTGCATCGTAGAGATTGTCGTATTCATGACCGTCCTTTAATCGGGCAAAGCCTTCTTTGATGGCTTTATCTGTGACAGAAGAGATCCAAAGCCGCTTAATCGGTTTTTTATTTCCAGCTTTTTCAAGAATCAGCCTCGCTACCAGTTCTCCTTCCCGGCCTGCATCGGTTGCAATGATAATTTCCCCCACATCATTTCTGTGAAGCTGCTTTTTTACCACGCTGTACTGCTTACCGGTCTGCTTAATTACCTCAAGCTTAAACTGATCCGGCATCATGGGTAGATCTTCCATCTTCCATTCCTTATATTTGGGATCGTAATCCTCCGGGTCTGCCAGAGTGACTAAATGGCCTAACCCCCAGGTAATCACATAGGCATTTCCTTCCAGAACGCCCCCCTGATTCTTTGTACAATGAAGCACCCGGGCAATATCCCGGGCGACGGATGGTTTCTCTGCTATAATTAAAGATTTCATTTTATTCCTCCAAATGGCATTTCTCTCTTTATTATAGCTCATTGGACGGATTATGACAACTGGCGGCATTCCCCATAAGCAATCAGGGAATCTCCTTCCCTCACTCCCATGGCTGTGGTTTCATATAATACGATTCCGTCAAACTCTGCATGGCAAAGCTGGAGAGGTGTTCCCCACACATCTTCCACTGTTCCCAAAAGATCTCCCTTTAAAAACCACTCACCAGGCTGTTTTGCCGGATGCCAGAAGCCTTCTGCCAGAGAATCCGTGTAGACTGCATTTACCACTTCATTTTGAATATTATCTTTTTCCTCCTCCCGGTCTTTGCTTACAACGCCAAGAGCCGAAAGAACATTAACCACATCCCGTTTATAGGAAGCAAGCTGCTCATTTGTAAAGCTGCCTCCTCCTCCCCGTTCCATCAGGATCGACGGAACACCTTCAATTGCTGCGTAATTATAGGAGCCAGTGGCTGCAGAAGATTTCACACGAATCTTCATTCCTGTGGCCTCAGCCATTTTTCTGGATTTTTCCATGACTTCCTCCCTGGCTATACCAGGATAATATACAAAAGGCATTACCTGTTCGTGGGTATCTCCTGCATGGAGATCTATGTAATAATCTGCCTGGCTGTGAAGCTCATGCTCTATGGTATAAGCTATTTTTTCGGAAAGACTCCCATCTTTTTTTCCAGGAAATGCCCGGTTTAAATTCTTCCCGTCTTCCGGAACAAAAAGCCGGGTATAGGAAAATGCTGCCTGGGGATTTGCCACAAGAAGAAACACTATGGTTCCGTTTATCTCTTTTGGATCAAGCTCCTTTGACAATTCTCTGGCTGTCTGTATTCCGATGTATTCCGCTCCATGTATTCCGGCTGTTATAAGAACCACCGGCCCCTCTTTACAGCCGCATACGGCACAGACTGGCAGCTTTAAATCATGGCTTTCCACCTGCATCATGCCTTTTATCCGCTTACCGGATTCCAGTTTCATGGTTCCTGTCTGAAACATGTTCTTTCTCCTCTCTTTCTATGAAACAGCCTGGTCGGGAACCTTCGGCTCATATACTTCCCCTACATCGAGTATTGCCCCCAGCAGCTTCCGTGCGTAAGGATGGCTCACCTCACTGATCGCTTCTGTCGCTCTGACTTCAACTGCTTTTCCTTTATAAAGAAACAACACATGGCTGCATAAATAGGTGACAGAAGTTAAGTCATGAGTAATGAAAATATAGGTCAGTCCTTTCTCCTCCTGTATCTCCTTTAACAGATCCATGATCTGCACCTGGGTATGGGCATCTAAGGAGCTGATCGCTTCGTCAAACAAAATGACCTCCGGATTCACCGCCAGTGCCCTGGCAATGCAGACGCGCTGGAGCTGGCCGCCGCTGAGTTCATGGGGAAGTCTGTGTAAATAGCTTTCATCAAGTCCCACCAGCGTTAAAAGCCGATTGGTCTCTTCCTTTCGGTTCAATGTTTTTTTCTCCCTTTTTTCCTTTACCATCAACCCTTCTCCAATCAGGCTTTTTACTGTAAATCTGGGGTTTGCGGATGTGGAGTAATCCTGAAACACGACACTAATTACCGCTTTTTTTCCACTCTCAAAGCGGACACTTCCTTTGTCCGGCTTTAATAGTCCGCACAAAACTCTTCCCAAAGTACTTTTCCCGCTTCCGCTCTCTCCCAGAATGCCCAGGCACTGGCCTTTTTTTACCTCAAAAGATACATCAAAGAGTACCTGCTGCCGCTCCCTGCCAAACAGAGTCGTCTGGTTTTCTTTTTTAAAACTGACATCAATATGTTCTGCTTTTATCATTGGCTCATCACTCCTTTCCTTCCTAGTGCCCTGTGATACTGATCCATAACCGCCTTCTTTTTTTCTACCAGAAGCCGTGTATAAGGGTCCTTTGGCTGCTCATAAATCTGCCGGAAGGTTCCCTGATCTGCCATTTTACCGTTATTCAGCACAAGGACCTCATCAGAGATTGCAGAGATCACACCCAAATCATGGCTGATGAAGATCATGGCTGTATTGGACTCTTTTTTTATCCGGATAAATTCCTTCATGATTTCAAACTGGGTAATTGCATCAATGGCGGTAGTTGGTTCATCAGCGATTAAAAGATCCGGCTCCATGGACATGGCAAGACCGATCATAATCCGCTGAAGCATTCCGCCGCTCAGCTGATGTGGATATTTTTTAACAGCTTCTTCCGGATTTTTTATCTGCATGGAGGTAAGAACTGTCAGCGCTTTTTCATATATTTCCTTCCTGGTCAGCTCTGTATGCTCTCTGTAGGTTTCTGACAGCTGGTCTTCAATCCGGTAGAGGGGATCAAAACAGGTCATGGGATTTTGCAGAATCATGGCGATTCTTTTTCCTCTGATCTGGCGAAGTTGTTCCCTGGTCTTTCCAATCAGATTCTCTCCACCGAAAAGTGCTTCCCCTGTTACGGAAAAGTCAGCTCCCAAAAGCCCCATGACCGCTTTTAAGCTCATGCTTTTTCCGCTTCCGCTCTCTCCTAAAATTCCCAGGCACTGTCCCGGAAAGACCTTAAAATCAATTCCTTTAATGATGGTCTGTTTCTGTTTCTTCCTTAAATGTTCCACCACCAGGTTCTTTACCTCTAAAACAGACTCCATTAAACTTCTACCTCCTTCGGATCCAGGGCATCCCGCAGGGCATCTCCCAGTAAATTAAAAGCGGCAACTACAATAACTATGGCGAGGCCAGGTGCAATCATCTGGACCGGATTGGTTGTCATGACATTCTTTGCCTCATTTAGCATTGCTCCCCATTCCGGTGAAGGCGCCTGAACACCAAGTCCCAAAAACGAAAGAGTGGAGATATTTAAAATAGCCCAGCCGATATCCAGTGTGGCCAGAACCGCCATTTCCGATGCAATGCTGGGAAGAAGGTGGCGAAAGAGGATAAACGGCTCTCCGCTGCCCACGCATCTGGAAAACAGAACGAAATTTTTATCCCTGTACTTCATAACATTGGTCCGAATCATTCTGGCGTACCATGCCCATTTAATCAGCACATTGGCAAGTATTACATTGCGCACATCCACGCCTAAAAGAGCCACCACGGCAAATACCATGATCTGGCTGGGAAATGACATCATCACATCCACCGCTCTCATGATAATTTCCTCTACCGGTCCTCTGAAATATCCGGCAAGAAGTCCTAAGATACAGCCAAGTCCGATGGTTCCTGTCATGGTCAGAAGAGATAAAAACAAGGTAGGCCGGATACCGTATATCATTCTGGAGAGAATACACCTCCCCAGCTGATCCGTTCCTAACGGATACTGAAAACTCATACCTGTAAATTTATTTAAAATATCATTTGCATATGGATCATTGGGAGCCAGAAGCGGAGCAAATACACCCGCTAAAGCGATTACAGCCAGAAATCCCATCATGACCACTGCCATTTTATTTTTCAGAAAACGTCTCCACATCTTAGGATACCTCCCTTCGAAGTCTTGGATCAGCTATGCTTTGAATAATATCAAACAAGAGGTTAAAAACCACAAACAGTGTTCCGATTAAAAGCACATAGGTCTGAATTACCGGATAATCCCGGTTGAATATAGATGCAATGCACAGCTTTCCAAGTCCGGGCCATGCAAATACATTTTCCACTACAATAGTTCCCGCCATGAGCTGGGGCACACTCATACCAATAGCCACTATACAGGTATGAAGGGAATTTTTTAAAATATGTCTTACCAGAATGGTGCTCTGCTTTAATCCCCTTACATTGGCATACAAAACGTAATCTTCTTTCATATTTTCCAGCATGTTGTTACGGATCAGCCTTATGTAAGTGGAAATATAGGTGAGCGCTACTGTAATGGAAGGCAGAATTAAGTGTTTCATGCTGCCGCTTCCGCTGGTAGGGAGCAGATCCCACTTAATACTGATGAGCCATATCATAAGAAGGCCCACCCAGTACGCAGGCATGGCAGTTGTCATAAATACAATCCCCCGTACAATCCGGTCAAACAGACTGTCCTTATAGACAGCACAAAAGAAACCGATGGGGAGACTTAAGACGATAACGATCACCAGAGAAGACATGGCAAGTACAAATGTAGCAGGAAAACATCTGGAGATCTCCCCCAGAACCGTTCTGGATGGATTGGTATAGCTGACACCGAAATCAAACTTCAGGCAGTTACCCACCCAGCGCAGATACCGGATCAGATAGGGATCATTTAATCCCAGTTCTTCCCTGACCTGCAAAATGGCATCTTCCGTAATAACCGGTGTCTGGCGGACTCTTAATGCTACTTCTGCCGGATCGGAAGGAATCATATTTATAAACACAAAGCACAAAAATGAAATCATGATCAGCAGGGGAATCGCTGACAGGATTCGTTTCACAAGATAGGACTTCATAATAAGGCCTCCATTTTAGCTGGGAAAGGTATGAAAAAACATGGGAAACCGGCAGCCTGACAAACATGCAGCCGGTATTTCCCATGTTTTAAATCCCTCCCGGAAATTATTCAAAATACATCTGGGCAAAGGGCACTTCATACTGGGTCTGGGTAAATCCAACACCTTTTAAATCTGACCTGTAGATTGCCTTATTACACTCATAGGTAAGAGGGATATATACCGCATCCTCATGAAGCCTGGTCAGCACAAAGCGGTACAGCTCCTGGCGCTTCTCTTCATCTGTAGATACCATGATTTCCGTAATTGCCTTATCAATCTCCGCCTTGTCCGCAAGTCCCTGCTGTGCTGCGTAGTCCCCGTATACCCGCTGTCTCATTCCAGCCAGGGAAGACTGAGGATCATAAGGAAGTCCCCAGCAGATGTTAAACACCATGTCAAAGTTTCCTGCTTTCATGTTGTCACGGTAAGACTGTTCTTCTTCTCCTTTGATCTCCAGACCGATTCCCAGCTTACCATATTCAGACTGAAGGTACTCTGCGATGGTCTTTTCCGTAACACTGTCGCTGTTGTATAAAAGAGTCAGTTTAAGAGGCGTTCCGTCTTTTTCTCTCACATTCTGGTTTCCCATAACCCAGCCGCTCTCTTCCAGCATCTCAGATGCCTTATCCTGGCTGAACTCGTAGGGAGTCAATTCAATATTGCAGTAAGGAACTGTCTTGGAATACAGCGTATCAGCGGGTTTTTCCAGCCCGTAAAAGATACCGTCTGAGATTGCCTGGCGGTTAGTGGCATGCTGAATCGCCTGACGCACAGTCTTATCCTTTAAAATATCATTGGTGGTATTAATTACAATCTGTCTGGTAGATGTAGCATCAGACAAGGAAACAGAGAACTTATCACTTTCCTTATATTTGTTCACTGCATCAGCATCGATCATATTCTTACCGAAGATTAAATCAATTTCACCCTTTTCCAGTGCCAGAATACGGGTCTGGTTGTCCGGGATAACCTTTACGGTTATCTTTTTCACCTTCGGTTTCTCACCCCAGTAGTTTTCATTAGCCTCAAACACAGCATATTCATCTGTAACAGATTCCTTCAGTACATAAGGGCCTGTTCCGATATAAGCATCCACACCGTCCTTTGTACTGCCGTTTTTCATGGCCTTAGGAGAGATCATTGCAAATGGTCTTGTAACTCCCAGCTCTGTCAGCATGGGGTAATACGGCTGTGAAAGCTCAATGACAAATGTATCTGCATCAGGTGCGGATACTCCCACCAGCACATTCATCATTTCCAGCCATGTATGACGTTCCTTGTTTTCAATGATCGCATCAAAATTCGCCTTAATGGCATTGGCATCACACACCTCACCATCAGAGAAGGTAACGCCCTTTCTGATTTTGAATGTATAGGTCTTTCCATCTTCGCTTATATTCCAGCTTTCTGCCAGGCAGGGCGCATAACCGTCAGCAGTTATCGTGACCAGAGTCTCGTAAAGCATTTCCTGGGCATACATCTCTCCGGCGTACAGATGAGGATTTAAATCCCTGATATCACGGAAGTTTACAAATACCAGCTCATCCTTTGGCGTCCCCTCAGATCCTTTCGTTGCTGCCGCTTCTGTGTTTGCCTGTTCTTTGCCGGTTGCTGCAGCCTCTTTACTGCCCTGTTTCTGGCACCCGGATAAAAGAGCTGCAGAAACAACACCTGCAAGGCAGGTATATAATAATCTTTTTTTCATAATTGCTCCTCCTGATTTGCTATGGTGTTAACTATAACATAGTTAGTCGTGACTTACTAATACAAATCAGGAAGAACCGGTTATAACAAAACGTTATAGGCGGACAGCATTTTTTTCAATTCTCCTATGTAAAACCGGGCTTCAGAAGACAGATCCTTTTTCTTCTGTTTTACATATCCCAGAGTCAGAAATTTCTCACAGTCCCTCACCTTCAGCGCCCGTATTCCCTGTTCTTCATATTCCCGGGATACAAAATCGATGCCCAGGCAGCAGACATCCGTATGCTTTAACATGCTGGTGATCAGATAGTCGCTGTTGGTGCAGACCGCATTATTTAAGTTCTCCATCTGAACCGCACCGACACTGATCCGTTCAATATGATGCTCCATCGCAAAAAAATCCTTGGTCCCCTCAATAAATTTTAACTGGGAAAGCTCAGTAAGCTCTACAGACTCCCTGTCATACCATGGGTGACGGCTTCCTAAATAAACACGGATGGAAAGCTCGGCAAGAGGAAAAAACTCCAGTTTTTTATGCCAGATAATATGCTTAAAGCACTGCAGCTGGGTATGCGCGAGATAAACAATACCGATCTCCGATATGTGCTCAGACACATCGTCCGTAATCTCTTCCACAGTCCCTTCCCGAAATCCGAACGTAATGTTCTGATCCTTATGAGCTTCATAGATATCCGCGATCAGCTTGGCAAGAATGCTGCTCTGATACCCTGAAACAGAAAAATAATTTCCTATTTTTTTCTGGACAAGAGACCGGATCATATTGGAATTCTTTAATATGGTAAGGGCGTGGCCATAGAGCATCTTCCCCTGCTCGGTCATACGCATCCCCCTGCTGTTACGTTCAAACAGAATTACGCCTAAATCCTTCTCTAAATTTGCTATCACCTTGCTGACGTTGGGCTGAGAAGTATAAAGCTGCTCAGCCGCCTTGTTTAAGCTGCCATGGTCCGCAGTCGCTACAAAGTATTCCAGTTGTTTTATCTCCATCCATTCCTCCGTTAATTAATAATCTCAGGCTGCTTTCTCGCCTTTAAGCAGCATAAGGGCAAAAAACCGGTATGAATCATCCTGACAGCAGCCGGCTCAAATCCGTTCTCTGCAACAAAAGCAGTTAACGATTTATCGTCCCAGCTATGAAAGGTATGAAACCCAAGCAGATTTAGTATTCTGGTACTCAGATAACCATTTTTTCCTTTAGCCGCAACAAAAGTGGGAGCAAATAAAAATCCCCCTGGTTTCAGAACTCTGTAAATTTCCGACAGCGCCTTTTCAGGGGCCGGCATAATATGCAAAGCATTGGCAATCACCACACCGTCAAAAACCTCCGGCTCAAACTGTAAATCCGTTGCATCCTGAACAGAAAAGCGAAGGTTCTCCGGTGCCTGCTTCCTCTGAGCGGTATGTATCATGTTTTCCGAAAAATCCGTGGCTTCTAAAAATCCCACTGATTGGGAAATGAGGAAAGAAAGCTGTCCGGTGCCGCATGCCAGCTCTAAAACTGTCATGCTTTTATCCAAATCCGCACCGATCTCCCTGCTGATTTCCTCATACATCTTTCGGTCCTTCGCCATAAAAAGCCCGTATACTCCTGATACCCTCTGCCAGAATGTTTTATTTGCCTGATCCTTCATCTTTTTACACGCTCCTTTTTTATCAGATATCATAAATTTACCCAATGATAGCACCCGCCGCATCTCATGTCAATGGCCGCCTGGATAACCAAAAAAGCCGTACTGTCATGCGGTAACAGGTACGGCCTTTTCGTAGGAGTCATGATCCCTCACGGGTCAAATGAAGGATGCAATCAGAGGGTTAGTCTGATGTTAGAATATTCACACGCAGTTAGTATTAACTAACTGTCATAATAATATCATAAGAAATCAGAAAAAACAAGCCCCCTTTTTCGAAAAGAATTATCAACTAAACCGGCAGCATCCACTGCAGAACATTCTTGATATAAAGATCCCAGAAATCCCAGTTATGGCCTCCCGGCCCTTCCTCAAACAATACATGGGCTCCCTTTTCTTCCATGATTTTCTTCACTTCCAGGTTCATTTCATAAAGAAAATCTTCCGTTCCGCATGCCTGATAAAGCTCTGGTACGATTCCGTCTTTTACGCAGCGGTCATACAGATGCATCAGATCTGCATTGCTTCCTGAGAGTTCTTCTGGATTTTCAAAAATATTTTTCCAGGGAAATGGCCCGTCAATGGATCCGTTTTGGATGCCATCAAAGGTTTCTGCGATATTGAGCGCACCGGACATACTGGCAGCCTTTGCATACTGCTCCGGCTTTGACAGCCCTAAAAACCAGGCTCCATAGCCCCCCATGGAAAGACCTGCCACAAAGGTATCTTCCCGCCTTTTTGAAACCGGGAAAATGCTTTTAATAAATGCAGGAAGCTCCTCTGAAAAGAAGGTAAAGTAACGGCTGCCACGGTACATATCCTGATAGAAGCTGTTTTCCGCTGACGCCATAACTACCACGCAGCAATGCTTCTGGGCATAACGCTCTATGTTGGAAAAACGCATCCAGGAGCTGTAATCTCCAAACGCTCCATGAAGCAGATATAAGACTGGCAGACCTTTTTCATAAGGAAATGCTTTCTTTGCCGATTCACTGGTGATCTGCTCATTTCCCTCGGGTGTTGGTACAAATACGTTGACATCCACGGTATGTCCCAGGGAATAACTATAATAATGACAATTCATACTGGCCATGGTTAAAACCTCCCTTTTTTTTCCTTCATTATATTCGTCTTTACCTGTCAGTACTAGACGAAAATTGCACTATTTTAATATATCCTATACTTATTTTGCTCTTTTATTCTCTGGTATTCGTCTGTATCCAGCATATTTCCCTCTTAAAGAGTGCAAGATATGTATAGTTTTGGCTGACAGTCTGCAATTTTAGTCTAGTATTCGATTGCCGTTTTCTTTATGATTAAAGCACAAACCTGTTTTAGAATTACAGTAAAGGAGTATATGCCTTATGAAGCTATGTACAAACGTGAATGAAGTAAAAGAGATGGATGGTTATTTTCAGATTATTACCAATTCCATCGAAATCCGGGTACAGTTTTTAACAGAATCCATTTTAAGAATCCGCGCAGGATTTGACGGCGATTTTGCGGAAGAATCCTACAGTCTGGTCATGACTGCATGGGAGGACCGCATGGACGGAGTGCTTAAAAACCAGAGAAAACGAGTGACCCCAGCCGCTGCAAGTCTCAGCCAGACAAAAGACCAGGCAGTTCTAAGCGGCTCCCAGTTAAAGGTTGTTATCGAGAAGGACCCGTTCCGCATCTGCGTTTACGATAAAGAAGGCACTTCTCTCCATTCTGATATTGTTGATCTTGGATATTTGGAGGACAGCAACCATCGCAGGATTCACACCAGCGAGATTTCACCGGAAGACTGCTTCTACGGATTTGGTGAGAAGAGCGGACAATGGAATAAGGCCCAGAAATTCTTATCCATGAGCCCCAAGGATGCCATGGGTTATAATCCGAAAGAGACAGATTCCCTGTATAAGCACATTCCGTTTTATATTAAATTAAACCGCAGTTCAAAAAAGGCAGTGGGATATTTCTATCATAATACGTATGAATGCGATTTTGATATGGGCAGAGAGAAGAGTAATTACTGGAAGCCGCACAGCCGGTATCGTACCGACGGCGGAGATATCGATTTATTCCTCATTGCCGGTCCTTCCATTCGGGAAGTTGTTTCCCGGTATACAGATCTTACCGGTAAATCCGCCATGCTTCCCCGGTATGCGCTTGGATACCTGGGTTCCTCCATGTACTATCCGGAACTGGAGGCAGATTGTGACGATGCAATCACAGAATTCATCGATACAACAAAAGAAGAAGATATCCCGGTAGATGGTTTTCAGCTATCCTCCGGTTACACCTCCCAGGACACTGAGCAGGGTGTAAAACGCTGTGTATTTACCTGGAATGAAAAACGTTTTAAAAATCCCAGAGACTTTTTCGCACAGATGAAAAAAAGAGGAATTACCGTATCTCCAAACGTAAAACCCGGAATTCTTCTGTCTCATCCCAATCTTCTACAGATGAAAGAAAAAGATATCTTTGTAAAAGACAGCCAGAGCGACGAGCCCGGTATCGGTACCTGGTGGGGCGGCAAGGGAGTTTTCGCCGATTTCACCAAACCTGTAACCCGCAGTGTATGGAAGGAACTGTTAAAGGAACATGTTCTGGAAATGGGAACGTGCTCTGTGTGGAACGATAACTGTGAATATGACAGTATGGTGGACAAAGACTGCCGCTGTGATTTTGAAGGCAAAGGCGGAACCATTGGCCAGTTAAAGTCAGTAATGTCCAATATCATGTGTCAGATCACCGATGAAGCCATTCATGAGACTTTTGACAATACCAGACCATTTATCGTATGCCGGTCCGGACACAGCGGCATTCAGCGCTACGCACAGACCTGGGCCGGAGATAACTTAACCTGCTGGGATTCGTTAAAATATAACATTGCAACCATATTGGGCATGAGTTTAAGCGGCGTGGCAAACCAGGGCTGTGATATAGGCGGCTTTTATGGTACATCACCGGAAGCAGAGCTGATGGTCCGCTGGATACAGAACGGCATTTTCCAGCCAAGGTTTTCAGTTCACTCCGTAAATACAGATAATACGGTAACGGAGCCCTGGATGTATGGAAACCACACCGGATACATCCGGGATGCCATCAAGTTCCGTTACAGACTGATTCCTTACCTCTACTCTCTTATGGAGCGTGCCCATGAGACTGGACTCCCCATCATGGAGCCTATGTGCAGCGCATTCCAGAATGACCCCGCCTGTTATGAAGAGGGAATCGATTTCATGATCGGGGATTCTCTGCTGGTAGCAAATGTAGTGGAAAAAGGCGCTCTTACAAGAAAAGTCTACCTTCCGGAAGGCGAGACTTTCTATGATTATTATACAAGAGAGAAATACGAGGGAGGACAAACTCTTGAGTTCCCTGTAACAATGGCAAGTATCCCGCTCTTTGTACGGGAAGGTGCCATTATACCTATGGCTGCGAACCAGATGAACAACTTAACTACCGAATCTGTCACCGGTATCCATCTGCTCCTGGCTGCTGGCAAAAACAATTCCTTCACTCTCTATGAAGATGACGGAACTACTTTAAATTACCAAAACGGAGATTATTTAAAGACTAAAATTGAAATGACTGCAGGTGAACAGACTGTTGTGGAATTTAATCAGGAGGGCAGCTATCAGACGTCTGTTGAAAACATTTATTTAGATGTGATCCGAAGAGATAAAGCACCGTTCTGGATTACTTTAGACGGCAAAGAATTTCCTCATTTTCTGTATCGTAAAAAATTTGAGGCGGCAGACTGCGGCTGGTATTACAGCCAGACACTGAAATCTGTTCAGATTAAATATCCGAATCCTAAGAAAAACTGCAGGCTTGTGATTTCATTCCAGCAGTTTGATATGATCGGTATGTAACAATACCAAAAAGCCCGTCCCTGTCATGCGGTTACAGGGGCGGGTTTTTTGTAGGAGTCATGATCCCTCACGGGTCAATGAAGGATAATCTCAGAGGGTTAGTCTGATGTATAGAATATTCACATGTAGTTAGTTGCTGCTAACTGTATTTATAATATCACAGGAGCAAGAAAAAAGCAAGAACATTTACCGAGATCATTTCTCATTAATCCCATATTGATATCCTTCCATTAAAACGTTATAATGAAGCCAGCCTTATTTAGGGAGGTAATATCTTGATTGACACAGCAAGTTTTATAATGGCAGGAGGCCGCATGATTGCCAGCGAACGCATTCAGGGCGTGAACGATAATATGGCCAAATCCCATTATCACGAATACTTTGAATTATATTATCTGGAATACGGAACGCGCTACCATATGGTGAACGATAATATTTATTCCTTAAACTCAGGGGAATTCATTATCTTTCCTCCCTATTCCATGCACCATTCCTACGGAGATAATGACGTGCCCTTTAAACGGGTTCTGGTTTATTTTTCCCCCGAAACAGTCATTGTGCCGGAAGTTCTCCACACACTCAGCCAGTCAGCTGGAGTTTACCGGTTTGATACAAAAGCCAGCCAGTCCGTTCATCTTCTTATTAATGAAATTCTAAAAGAGCAGGGAGAAGGCGCAGGGTTTCATTCTGATGCCATGAAGATGCTTTTAAATCTGCTTTTAATTAAGATTGCCAGAAGAGCGGATGAAAAAGCAGCCCCGGAAAACCGGAGCCGCATTACAGAAATTCTTCATTACCTCCACAGCCATTCTTCGGAGAACATCACCCTGGAGGACCTTGCTTCCCGTTTTTATATCAGCCCTTATTACTTATGCCGGGAATTTAAGCGCTACACCAACAGCACCATTATTCAATATATCAATAATATACGCATCATCCATGCTCAGAGGCTTTTCATGGAGACAGACCGGACTATTACGGATATCAGCAAAGAAGTGGGATTTTCCAATGTAACCCATTTTAACCGCGTATTTAAGTCCATTATCGGCATGTCACCTTCCAAAAGCCGCAGGCAGTATGCAGATCAGAAAAAAGCAGGGCAATGAGCAAAGCTCTCAGCGTACCTCTTCCCAGAATCTGACTGCATCTGACAGCCATCCATCAAGCCCGGTCCCATTTCCCAGTCCAAAGCTGTGACCGCCGTGTTCCATAAACCGTACTCTGTGAGGGACTTCTAAGCGGCTCAGCTGTTCTTCCATCAGGCAGCTGGCCTGTATATTAACAACAGGATCATCCTTACTGTGAACCAGATAGCAGGGGGGATAATTCTGATCCATGTGGTATTCTACACTGTACTCCATCAAAGATTCTTCTGTAAAATCTTCTCCTCCAATCCGTTCTAAATACTTCACGGCAGCTGCCCGTTCTGATTCAGAAGCCTTCTCCATATCCTTTAAAAACTGAACCGTTGAGATACTTGGATAACCGAGAAACAGCGCAGCCGGCTTATGAAGGCCATAGGCTTCATATCCCTTCTCTTTTGTACCCCATACAGCCGCCAGATGACCTCCTGCAGAAAAACCTGTCACTGCATACGCTTCCATTCTGATCTGAAACTCATTCTTATGAGCAGCTAAAAACTTCAGTGCGGCCGCAATATCATTCAGAGGCTTTGGAAGAAGCTTCTTCTGGCCTGTTCTGTATATTAAAATAAATGCAGAATACCCCATTCTGTTTAACTGATCGGCAATGGGGTAGCCCTCTACCAGTACCCATTCTCTTGCATACCCCCCTCCCGGGCACACAAGAACAAAGGGTTTATCCGGGTCCCCAGGCATATGAATCAGCTTCACCTGCTCCTTATCCGGTTCCTCTTGCCATTCTTCTTTTGGATAAACATCATAGATTATCTGGCTTTTTTCTTCCAATACCTCATAAATACGTTTAATTGCAGGCAGTATTCCGCACCGCTCATTTCCATAATCACTAATTTTCCTTTTCCACACATCTTCTGTCATATTTGTGAAAAAATACCCGGAAAACGGTTCAAGTTCTTTTATCGAACAAAGCTCTCCAATGGTCATATCAACGGAAACAGACTCAAACATTATACCTTCTCCTCTCTTATGCCTCGTGGTCCAGAACAATATTCTGAATCCATACCCCTTTTTTTACAAGAATAAAACCAATGATGCATTTAATAATATCTACCATCTGGCACATAAAATACAGCGGAACAATGGGGATCTGCGTGTACCGGCTAAGCAGATACGCTGCCGGGATACTTGCCACCCACATAAACACACTGTCAAAGAAAAAGGTTACAACCGTCTTTCCTCCGGAACGCAGTGTAAAATAGGAAACGTTCATAAATGCGTTCATTGGCATGATAAAGGCCAGAATCCTGATTAACTGTACTGCTAAGTTCTTCACCTCATCAGTTGTATTGTAAATCATCGGGAAAAGAGGCGCCACAATTGCCAGTATTGTACCCATAACAGCACAGGATGCAACGGAAAATACGATCAGTTTCGTATCGGTCTCTCTTGCTTCCTCCATCTTTCCCGCACCTAAGAGCTGGCCTACAATAATGGAAACAGAGATTCCAAGAGCCATATAAACCACATTAAACACATTGCCAATGGTATTGGAAATATTTAATCCAGCCACAGCAGTCAGTCCCCTGATGGAATAGCATTGCATTAACATTGCCATTCCGCTTGCCCACAAAGCTTCGTTTACAATCAAAGGCGTACCCTTCACAAAGATTTTTCCGATCAGGCCCGCCGGTATATGCATGCTCTTATAGGCCCCCTCGATAAACGGAAAGCGTTTCTTGTGCATATGGGTCCACATTATTACAATTACAGTCTCAACATACCTAGCCGTAACAGTGGCAATTCCTGCACCCACCACACCAAGAACAGGTGCCCCGAATTTACCAAAGATCAGAATGTAGTTAAGTATAAGATTGACCAAAACAGCGACGATTCCAGCCTTCATGGGAATCACCGTTTCCCCGCATTCACGAAGAGTACTGGTATACGCCTGCTCAATGCCAAAAGGCAAAAGCCCCAGCATCATAACCAGCATGTATTTACGACCATTGGTAAGAGCAATAGAAAGATCTCCGCCGCTTTCTTCCCCATGAAGGTACATGTAAATTAAATTTTCTCCGTAGAAATAGAATATAACCGCAGCCGCAGCTGACAGAAACAGGCAGCACAAAAATTTAAACCGGAATGTGTGCCTTACTCCGTCATGTCTACCACTGCCATAAAACTGAGCACCAAAGATTCCCGCACCGGAGACGATACCGAACACACTGACATTAAAAACAAATATCAGCTGATTTACAATCGCAACTCCCGACATCTGCCCGGTTCCCACCATTCCGACCATAATGTTATCAAGAAGGCTGACAAAATTGGTAATTCCGTTCTGTATCATAATAGGAATTGCAATGGCCAGTACCATTTTATAAAATGCTTTGTTACCAATCAATTTTTTCATACTTTTTCCCAGTAAAAGCGTACTTTTTCTGTATTACCTCCGTTTTTGCCAGATTCGTTTTCTGCTTATCAAAAATAAGCCTTCCTCGATTATAATCAATCAAAGACTCAAACGCAAGTACAACGCAGAAAGAAAAAAGAAGCCGGAGAATAAAGAATTCTTCCGGCTTCTAAATCAATCAGTTTAATGTTTTTCCTTTGCCTTCGCAAACAGACTCTGAAGAATGATAAAGAATGCAAGCAGCGCTGCAATCGTAATCTTGGTCCACCAGGAAGACAGTGTTCCCTGGAATGTAATAAAGGTCTCGATAGTTCCCTTAATTAAAACTCCGAACAGGCTGCCAAACACATTGCCCACACCTCCTGTAAGCAGGGTTCCTCCGATTACCGCCGATGCGATGGCCTCCATTTCAAAGCCCTTTGCCTGCTCAACAAAGCCTGCGCAGGTATTTAATGCGAATAAGAAACCTCCCAGAGAACACAGGAAGCCATTGATTACATAGACAAGCAGTTTGGTCCGCCTGACATTTAATCCCATCATCAGTGCCGACTGCTCATTTCCACCTACTGCATAAATGGTTCTTCCAAACTTTGTAAACTTTAAAACAACAAATATGCCGATCAGAACAATCAGGGCAATAATTACACTGGGATAGATAAACGGATAATTAACCACACCCTTTTTGTTTACGGTACCGCCTAAAAATGTTAAGTTGATTTTGCTCTTCGCCCATTTTAAAAACATTTCATTTTTAATGCTGATCATTTCCTGGCTGATAATGGCTGTCATGCCTCTGGCAAAGAACATTCCGGCCAGTGTGACAATAAACGGCTGAAGCTTTAGATATGCGATTAAAAATCCCTGTGCCAGACCAAACACTATTCCCATAATCAGAACAATGACGAGAGCGGGAACCGCCCCCATCCCCTTAATTTCCATCATCCACGCAAGCATCATACAGGTCAGTGCAACAATAGATCCAACAGAGATATCAATTCCTCCGGTTATCATAACCATGGTCATACCTGCTGCAATCACAATCAGACCGGCATTGGATATAAACAGATTTAAAAATACCTGAGGTTTGGCAAACCCTTTGCTTTGAAATATAATCAGGCCGGCTGCATACATCACCAAAAAGAGAACGATGGTGATAATCAGTAAAAATACCTTTCCATCAATTTTTTCCCTCTTCTTCATTTATGCCACCTTCTTTCCTGACTTAACATTCATCTGCAGTTTACTGACCATGCGCTTTAACTCGGTTGACTGCAATGCTACAATCACAACAACAACAACCGCTTTATACACCGGAATCTGATCGGGTGAGACGCCCATGGCATAAAGGGTAGTGCTCAGTGCCTGAATGGTATATGCCCCGATCACGCTTCCTAAAAGTGAAAACTTTCCGCCTGCAAGGCTGTTTCCGCCCAGAGCCACTGCAAGAATGGCATCCAGTTCCAGATTCAGTCCGATATTATTGGCATCAGCAGAATAGATTCTGGAAGAAGCCACCAGACCGGAGATCCCCGCGCAGAGACCGCAGAAAACATAGGTGAGGAAAATAATCATAACGGATTTGATTCCCATAAGCTTTGATGCTTTGGCATTAATTCCAACAGTCTGAATATAAAGTCCCAGTGTCGTTTTCTTTAACAGAACATAGGTGAGCAGCACCACAATCAGCGCCACAAATACCGGTGTCGGAATCGGGATTCCGGGAATGCTGGATCCCAGCATTTTATAGGATTCCACGCGGATATAGGTGATCTGTCCCTTTGTAATCAGCTGTGCGATTCCCCTGCCTGCGGTGAATAAAATCAAGGTCGCCACCATGGGCTGAATCTTAAGCTTTGCCACAAGGAAACCATTAAAACAGCCACAGAGAATTCCTGCGAGAATTGCAGCCAGTACTCCCAGAATATAAGGATTTACGAATTCGTTCACTGTCTGCTGCCCCCCTGAAAGAATGAAGCAGCACACCGCTCCTGCCACAGACATGACAGCCCCCACTGAAATGTCTGTACCGCCGGAGGCAGCAACTACCAGCGTCATTCCCACAGCTAAAATAACCAGATCGCTGGCGCGGTTAATTACATCAATGATATATCCGTAGAGAACGCCGTTTTTAATCGTTACCTCAAAGAACCCCGGCGTTTTAATTAAGTTGGAAAACAGAACAAGCACCAGACAGAAGAGGGGCAGAAACAAGCGGTATCCTGTCAGTCTTTTTATAAATGCCTTTTCCTTATTCATCTGTTCCACCTCCTGCAATTGCCTTCATGATATGGTTCTGATCAAGTTCATCCTCCATTAGTTCAGAAACCTTCTCCCGGTCCCTTAAAACCGCCATCCGGCTGCAGGTACGGATCATCTCTTCTATTTCCGATGAGATAAACATAACAGTAACGCCCTCTTTTGCCAGCTGGACCACCAGTTTCTGAATCTCAGTTTTAGTTCCAACATCAATTCCCCTGGTGGGTTCATCAAGAATCAGGAAATCAGGATCCGTAAGAAGCCATCTGCCCAGAATTACCTTCTGCTGGTTTCCACCGCTTAAGCTTTTTACCGGAGTATCCAGGCTGGCCGTCTTGATCTGCAGCAGCTTCACATACTTATTTGCCAGTTCCTCCTGTTCCCTGCTTCCAATAGGATGGAACATGCCTCTCTTGGCCTGGAGAGCGAGAATCAAATTCTCCCTTACAGATAAATCAGCAACAATTCCTTCCTCTTTCCGATTCTCCGGAAGATATGCCATACCGGCCATCATGGCATCGAGAGGGGTATGGACCACCACTGTTTTACCATTCACCTTCAGTTCCCCGCTGTCCGGCTTATCCGCTCCGTAAAGGCTTCTTGCAAGCTCTGAACGTCCTGATCCCAAAAGTCCGGTAAGCCCGATTACTTCTCCCTTGTGGATCTGTAAATCGTATGGTTTAATGGTTCCCTGCCTGCCGATTCCCCTGGCATCAATCACTGCTTCTCCGGATTTTTCAACACTGCTGCCTTCTTTATTGATGGCAGCCAGATCATCGAAATCTTTGCCCATCATCTTGGCTACCAGCTGGACTCTGGGAAGCTTTTCCGTTTCATATTCGCCTACCAGTCCGCCATTTCTGAGTACCGTTATCTTATCACATACCTCATATACCTGCTCCAGAAAATGGGTTACAAATATGATACCCACGCCATCTGCCTTCAGGCGCCTCATTAACCCGAACAGCTTTTCAACCTCATTATCATCTAAGGATGATGTGGGTTCATCAAGAATCAGAACTTTCGCTGACATATCAACAGCCCTTGCTATGGCAATCATCTGCTGCAGCGCAATGGAATAATTCTCCAGAGCCTTAGTCACATCAATATTCATATCCAGTCTGGAGAGAAGCTCTGCTGCCTTCCGGTTCATGGTCTTCCAGTCAATCAGTCCGGCTCTCTTCGGTTCCCTTCCAATAAACAGATTCTCCGCTACCGATAAATTTGGGCAGAGGTTTACTTCCTGATATACGGTACTGATCCCGTGCTCCTGGGCTTCCTGAGGAGAATGGTTGATAATCGCCCGGTTCCCTCCTTCAATTCGTATCTCACCTGATTCAAATTCTTCTACCCCGGTCAAAACCTTTATAAGAGTTGATTTGCCAGCTCCGTTTTCTCCCATGAGAGCATGGATCTCTCCGCTTCTTAAGGTAAAATCCACATGGTCTAAGGCACGCACCCCGGGAAATGTTTTTGATATGTTTTTCATGCTAAGTACTATCTCATTGGGCATAAGTTTCCTCCTTTTTCTCCGCTTTTTCTGCTTTTCACTGCACGTCAGGAGATTAAAAAAGGTGCCTGGAGGAGGACCATCCCCGTCCTCCATTCCCTGCACCTGTTTCTCTGGCTGTCATTCTGCTTTCAGCGCCTTAGTCCCAAACAATTAATACTGTCTCTTTGGTTTTTCAGCTGCGGCTGTATCTGCCGGGAATACGCCTTCCTTTACATATGCAATCTTATCAACTTTTTCGCCCTTCTCAAGCTTCTGAATGATCTCAGCTACACGAGGACCGTGAAGAGGATTACACTCTACAGATACGTTCATATCTCCTGCGATCATGGCGTCAAATGCTGCAGCAACTGCATCAAAGGAAATGATGGTGATATCGCCCTTTGGTCCGCAGGTCTTTCCTGCAGCCTTGATAGCATCAATGGCACCAAATGCCATGTTGTCGTTCTCAGCAATTACAACATCAATGTCATCATAGGTCTTTAAGAAGGATTCCATAACTTCCTGACCCTTTGCCTGAGTAAATTCTCCGGTCTGGCGCTCTAACATCTTCCACTTCGGATGGTCTTTCATCTTCTCTTCCACACCGTTGGTACGTCCGATCTGTGCAGAAGAACCGATGGTACCCTGAAGAGTAACGATATTGATGTCATCATCTGCTCTGTTATTCTTCTTTAAATATTCATCCAGCCATGCAACCGCATCATAACCTTCCTGAAGGAAGTTGGAACCAACCCATGCGGTATATAAGGAATCATCAGATACATTGATCATACGGTCAACGATGATTACCGGAATGCCTGCATCCTTGGCTTCCTGTAAAACGGTATCCCAGCCGGTTTCCGTAACCGGTGCGATAACGATATAATCAACATCCTGCTGAATAAAGTTACGAACTGCCTTTAACTGATTTTCCTGTTTCTGCTGTGCATCATCAAAAATAAGCTTGTAACCATTTGCTTCTGTAAACGTTGACTTCATGGATTCGGTATTAGCCGTTCTCCAGTCAGATTCTGCACCTACCTGAGAAAACCCTACTACGATCTCCTTTTTCTCTGCAGGTGCCGCTGTGGTTGTGGCTGCCTCCGTTTTAGCTGCTGCCGTTGTCTCCGCTTTTGTTTCAGCAGAAGCCGGAGCTGCTGTAGTCGCAGCTGTCTGTGATCCGCTGCAACCGGATAAAATCATGGCGGTTGTCATAACCGCAGCTGTCAGAAAGCTTAAAACTCTTTTCTTCATATCCGTTCCCTCCAATAAGAATCATTTACTATTAAGTAACTACCTGTATCATAGACCCATCCCCCTGATTTCTCAATACAATATCTTTTGCAAAGGGTTGAGTTTCTTACGTCATTTCAATGTATTCCAAAAATTAGTTGATTTTTTTCGGATAAAAGTTGATTTTCTTATTTATTTCCCCTTCTCACTGCCGGAATTCTCACCGTAACAGCAGTTCCAACCCCGTATTCGCTTTCCATGGTAAGTCCGTATGCCTCACCAAAATTCAACCGGATCCTCTCTGCCACATTGGCAATCCCAAATCCTTCCCCTACATGAAAATCCTCTTTGCTGCCGCCCGCAATCTGATTCTCCATCTTCCTTACCTCTTCCGGTTTCATTCCAATGCCGTTGTCCTCCACCTTTAAAAGAATATCTTCCTTCTCCTGCCAGCCGCTGATGCGTAAGAATCCTTTTTTTCTGCAGTTTTTTATTCCGTGGTAAAGAGCATTTTCCACAATGGGCTGCAGGGTAAGCTTTAATATGGAATAATCCCTGATCTGCTCTTCAAAATCAATCTCATAATCCATAATATCCTCATAGCGGAAATGCTGGATCAAAAGATAGCTCTTTATATGCTCTGCTTCCTCTTTTATGGTGATGAAATCCCGCCCGTTGTTCAAACCGATTCTTAAGAAAGAAGACAGTGCGGTAATCATCTCCACAACTTCCTGATGCTGCTTTCCCTCAGCCAGCCAGACAATGGTATCTAATGTATTATAAAGAAAATGAGGATTAATCTGCGCCTGAAGAAGCTTCAGTTCTGTTTTTCTCTTTAACTCCTGCTCTTCCTTAATATGCCGGATCAGCTCTCCGATCCGGATCACCATCTGGTCATACTGTTCCCCCAGCACCTTAATTTCCCTGATGTTGCTTTTGGGTGCGCTGACTTCTAAATTCCCGTCTGCCAGCTTCATGGTGTATTCACACAGCTCCTCAATGGGCTTTGTAATTCTTTTTCCAAATGAAGAAAAGGAGGCAATTAAAAATACGATCAGATAAGAAGCGATCACGATACAAAGAGCAATAACCTGTCTTGTCTGGGTGTCAAGCTTCTGCCGCACAGACTCCAGTGTCTTTGTCTCATTATAGATATAATCGGACATGGACTCCTGGATCAAATCGGTAATCACATAGATGTCCTGGTCAAGGCGCTCCATGTTCCGGTCATAATCTCCAATGATGTTGCTGGTCTGGATATCCTCAATTCGTTTTTCCAGCATTCCAATCAGAACCACAATCCCATCTAATCCCTTTTTGCTGGTTTCCTGGGGAGTGGAGTCTTTCAGTTCCAGAAAGATCTTTCTGGAATTTTCCAGATCCTCATACGGGTTTAAGGTTTTAAAGGTATCAGCTCCAATTACAATCCGGTACATCTTATAATCAATGTTTGATTTAAAATCGAAATTAAATTCCGTTGCCATGGTTAAGTTCCGTATGCTTTGACGATATTGCTGATTCTGCCACTCCATGGTATATAGCAATATCCCAATCATGATAATGACCGGGATAAATACAATTGCCTGCATGGTTTTTATCTTCGCCTTAATCGAATCACTTTTGTACTTCATTTTCTCCCCCTGACCGAAATGCTTTCGGTGTGATTCCGTGAATTTTCTTAAACAGGTAGCTGAAATAGTGGGGATCCTTATATCCCACCTGATATCCGATCTCCGAAGTCCTCAAATCTGTTTTCATAAGTAGCTCCCTGGCTGCATCCATGCGGACCTTAGTTAAATACTCCACAAATGTGATCTCCATCTCCTGGCTGAATATGGTGCTGAAGTGGTTTGGACTGATATTCACCGCTGAAGCCACAGCATTAAGGGAAATGTCTTCATCCTGATAATGAGCCGCAATATAATCCACCGCCTTCTCAAGTACCAGCCGGTACTTTTTCTGGGAGCAGGTGGTTCGAAAACCAATGGCTTTTGTGAGAATATCCCTGGTATACTTAACTGCAGAGTCCATGGAGTTCACACAGGGCTGAAGGGTCTTGGCATCCCCAAACTCCTTTAAAACCTGCTCCGGTTCAAATCCAAGCTGAGACACAAACCCAATGACTGCCAGATACACATCCATCAGTATGTACTGTCTGAATATCAGCGAATTAATATTATTTCCGCAGGCTTCCATATACTCCTCAACAAAATATTTCACCTCCGGAACCGATCCGTTCTTTAAAAAGTTAGGAATAATATCCCGGCTTAACTTGGTAATATCGATTCCTTCCAGACTGATGCTTCCGGTGTCATTATGAATCCTCACTGCCGCCTCTGCGGTTAAAATCTGGTTGCGGTCCAGCATATAACGGCAGGCATACGCCCTGCTTGCCGCTTTAAAGGAGGTGCGGATCTCACTGAGCCTGCACACCGGGGTTCCGGTTCCTCCAAAATACTCCATCTCAGGAAAGGACTCTGCAAGCCGTATGAGAAGCTCAGAATAATATGCCACTTTCCGTTCCATATCGGACTCTTCTCCCATAATCAGAAAGCCATACCCCTCAGACAGGCGGTTAAATCCGATAATATCCGTTCTTCCCTCCAGTTCATCCTTCAGCCTTTTATCAAAGAGTACATTTTCATCAGAGTACTGCTCCTGGCTCTCCGCCCCCTTTGCCTGAAATAAAATAAGGTTGTACATGGGCGCAGATAAGGAAAGATTATGCTCCTGCCCCTTTCTAAGCAGCTCAGGAAGACTCAGCTTTCCAGACACAATAATATCAAACAGCCGGTCTCTGTCCATCTGCTTTCTTTCTTCCTGCTGCTTTAAAAACTCCTGCTTATATCCTTTCTCGCTTTTTTCCTGCATAATGGTTTCACTCATGCGCTCCAAAGCCTCCAGAAGCTGGCTGCTGCTCACCGGCTTTAAAAGATAATCAGCGGCTCCGATTTTAATGGCCCGCTTGGCGTATTCAAAATCATCATATCCGCTGAAAAACATAATATGTATATCCGGCAAAGCCCGTTTCGCCAGCTCCGCCAGTTCCAGACCATCCATAAAAGGCATTCGGATATCCGTAAGCAGAATATCCGGCTTCGATTTTAATATCATAGGATAGGCAAGCTCCCCATCCGGCGCTTCCCCGGCAAATTCAAACCCGTATTTTTCCCAGGCGATTCCGTTCTTAATTCCTTCACGGACGATTTTTTCATCCTCAGCAAGAAATATCTTAACCATGTCTGATTCCCCCTGTCAGCCGCATTTCTATGATTCGATTATATAAAATCCTTTATGGAAATATAAGAGAATAATTTCCGCCGCTTCTTTTTCATTCGTAAAAAAACATACCTCTCCCCATATAGTACCACAAAAAAAGAGATTCGTAACTCCCGGTTTTTCAGGAAATACAAATCTCTTTTAAGCTCTTATTTTACATCACTCCACAGGCTCTTATTGCCGTAATGCTCATCCAGTGCGCTGCTGAACCAGCGTCCGTTTAAAACATTTTTTATCATTTTATCCTTAATTTCCGGAGAAACACTGGTATCCTGATCCATGGCTGCCATGATATCCTGATACGTAGTGGTTACATCTTTCTCCTCCACAACCGCATCGTTTTCCGTGGCATCAAATACCATGGATACCTTTTTATCCGGAGTCCAGCTGCTCCATGCTGCCAGCCCCTCACCATTAGGATCTCCTGATTTCAAGAAGTTTGCAAGATAACTGTTATACTGCTTTGCCATGGCCTGATAGCCTGCCTTACCAAATGCATCAGGAAAAAACTCCAGATAATTGTGTTTTGCAGAAAGCATGGGAACGAAAATGCCATGGAACGCACCATAGTCTCCCAGATCTCTGATTGAAGACTGCTCACTGCCATAATTAACCTGGCAGATGTAAATATCCGACTTATAGTGATCGGACATCTTCACCGCACTTTCCTGCGCATTAAAGATCCGGTACATATCACTGCCGTATTTGCTGGCAAATGCTTTGGCTGCCTTTATCTCATCCTCTGAATATCCTGTCATGTCACCGCTCTTAAAATAACTATCTCCCAGACAGAACATGGAGAACTCAGAGCTTCCCGTCAGCATCATAAGAGGAACGCTGTTGTAGTCTGCAGTATCGAAGCCGTTTTCCGGAATTACAACCCCATCCTGATAGAGATGAGGGAATACACTCATACGGATTGCTGCATTTCCCATAAGAGGTGCCAGACGCTCAGCTGAAATGGAATAAAGGTATTCCTTTACATCAGCTGCATCTGTCATCAGCCACTGATAAGCAGCATTTTCATCTGCTGCCTTCTTATCCTCAACAGCAAGCGGTGCTATCGCTTTCGCAATCTTTCTGGCGCTTAAATCTTCCGGTGCAGTGGTCATACCTCCGCTGAATGCAATGGCTTTCTGGAATTTACCCTTAAACTGCGGACTGATCAGCATTGCCATTACATCACGGCCTCCTGCAGAGAATCCTGATATGGTAATATTTCCCGGATCTCCGCCGAATGCTTCAATATTTTCCTTTACCCAGTCAAGAGCATAGGCAATGTCAAGCATTGCAAAGTTTCCCGTTCCATTCTCCCCGGCTGTTAATGCCGGCAGACAGTTAAAGCCTAAAAGTCCGAGACGGTAATCCACAGATACATAAACGCAGTCGTCATTCTTTACCAGATCAGCTCCGGGTATTTCCCCCGCCTTTCCGGTCTGGTTGTTGCCTCCGTGAATAAATACAAGCACCGGAAGCTTTTTACTTCCCTCTTTTGCATATACATCAAGCTTTAAGCAGTCCTCGGTTCCCTTTACCTCAGTGCCGGAAAGCTGGATTGCAGGCTGTGATGCTTCGGTACAGTTTAATACCTCCGTCCAGGCATCCGGTGTTGCAGGTGCCTGCCACCTTAATTCACCCACCGGCGCCTTTCCGTATGGAACTCCGTACCAGGTCAGGAGCTCCCCTTCCTGTACCCCTTTTACCGGACCGTATGCGGTAGAAACCACTGCGGCCCCTTCTTTTATATCGCCTGACGCAGCGGATACCGCTGCTGCCGTAGTTTCGGTTTTTGTTCCAGCTGTTGTCTGCAAAGCAGTTGTTTCTGTCTTTGCAGGACTGCCGCATCCTGCTGCCATAACCGTAACCATTAAAACAAGTCCGGCTGCCAAACCTCTTTTTTTCATATTGATAACTCCCCAGTTATATTAATCTAATACTTCTCCATTGGTTTCAATTACTTTCTTATACCAGGCAAAAGATTTTTTCTTCTTTCTGGATAAATCTCCGGTTCCGTCATCGTATTTCTCAACATAAATGAAACCGTAACGTTTTGCCATTTCTCCTGTGGAAGCACTGACCAGATCAATGCATCCCCATGGCGTGTAACCCATTAAATCCACACCGTCAGCAACCGCCTCAGCCATCTGCTCAATGTGCTTCTTTAAATAGCTGATTCTGTAATCATCCTGAATGCTTCCGTCTTTTTCCTTCTTATCGTAAGCACCCAGACCGTTCTCCACAACCATAAGCGGGATCTGATAACGGCCGTAAAGTTCATTTAATGTATAACGCAGGCCCTTAGGATCAATCTGCCAGCCCCAGTCACTTGATTCCAGATAGGGGTTCTTAGCTCCGCCCATTAAATTGCCGGAGGTTTTCTCCAGATCCGGATCTGCGGAGGCACAATTGGACATATAGTAGCTGAAGGTATAATAATCCACGCAGCCTTCTTTAATAATCTCCAAATCCCCTGGTTCCATCTTAATTTCAATCCCATTATCTTTAAAATAGCGATTCATGAATTTGGGATACTCACCACGCACCTGAACATCACCGCAGAACTGGTTTAAGATCTGGTTTCTCTTCTGAGCTTCCAGAATATCATCCGGATTGCAGGTCATTGGATAGGTAGTAATATGGCAGATCATGCAGCCTATTTTACAGTCAGGATCAATTTCATGTCCTGCCTTCACGGCCAGGGCACTGGCAACAAACTGATGATGCAGTCCCTGGTAACGGAGTTCTGGATTATCAACCTGATTGGTAAAATCCGTAGTTCCCTCATTTAAAATGCCAAGAGAAAGAAAACCTCCCATAGGCATGGTTCCGGCATTGATTTCATTAAATGTCAGCCAGTACTTCACTTTGCCCTTGTAACGCTTAAACAGCGTTACAGCATATTTTACAAATAAGTCAATGCATTCTCTGGAAGACCACCCATTGTATTTTTCTGTGAGTGCAAAGGGCATCTCATAATGAGAGATGGTAATGAGAGGCTCAATATTATGGCTTCTGCATTCCTCAATCACACGGTCATAGAAAGCGAGTCCCTCTTTGTTAGGTGTTTCCTCCATGCCTGTAGGGAAAATCCTGGTCCAGGCAATGGAGAAGCGGAATACTTTAAATCCCATCTCTGCAAACAGAGCAATATCTTCTTTATAGTGATGATAAAAATCAATGGCTTCGTGGCTTGGGTAGAAAGTGTCAGGCTCCAGAGTCCTTGTGATCCGCTTGGATCTTGTATGGGAACCTCCGGTACATACATCGGAAGCGGATATTCCCTTCCCGTCAACATCCCAGGCACCCTCACACTGGTTTGCTGCTACTGCGCCTCCCCACAAAAATTTTTCAGAAAATACAGACATCTTACACCTCTTTCAATAATCAGACTATTGTTAATATAGTTTCACCTGTTATCACCTGTTTTTTATCGGTAGTCTTCAGGCTGACGAAGTTTACCATATTGGATACCAGGACTGGTGTTGTAACAGGGAAACCGGCCTCCTTAATTTTATTTATATCAAATTCCAGAAGCAGACTGCCTTTTTTTACTTTGTCTCCAGCCTTGCAGTGAAGAGCGAACCCTTCCCCTCCCAGCTGGACGGTATCAAGACCTACATGAATCAGAATTTCAACTCCTGTATCTGTGGTAATTCCTACTGCATGTTTGGAATCAACAACAGCACTGATGGTACCATCAGCAGGAGCATATACGTTTCCTTCAGAAGGTATGATTGCCAGGCCTTCGCCTAAAACACCGCCGGCAAATACTGCATCCTCTACCTGACTTAACGGAATTACATCTCCGCTTAACGGGCTTGCCAGTTCAATTGTCTCTACCAGTGTCCTCTTCTCCGGAACAGGAGCTTCGGCGATTTCTTCCGTAGTTTCCTCTTTTACTTCAGGCTTATAAAGAACTAAACTCATAACAAAGGAAACCACAAGTGATATAGCGAGCGTTACCACACCGTTTAATAAGTTTCCAAATCCTTCTCCGCCAATCATCTGAATCAAAGATAAGCCGGATGGAGACCCTCCCATGGAATAAGCTACCAGATGCATGATTCCTGCGTAAAGACCGGAAGTTCCGGCACCGATTACTGCTGCGATCATAGGAGTCTTATATCTCAATGTAACACCATACATGGCAGGCTCTGTTACACCGGCTATGATGGCAGAAATACCTGCGGCAGAAGCCGTAGATCTTGCATCTTTGTCCCTGGTGCGTACTGCAACTGCTAAAGACGCACCGCCCTGTGCCAAGTTGGAACAGAACATGGTAATAATTAAAACAGCATCAAATCCAAGGCTTGTAAGTCCTATGGTCGCAATCGGAAGCAATGCATAATGCATACCGGTCATTACGATAAACGGCATAGCGGCAGAAAGCAGCATAATTGTCAGCCAGCCCGCCTTACTGTACAAGAAGTTAATACCAGTAGCCAGATAACTTCCAAGAATACTTCCGATGGGACCGACTACAATAAGAGCCACCGGAATCGTTACGAAAATAACGATTAAAGGCTTCATAAATACCTTTATAAGGCTTGGACAGATTTTATCCGCAAAACGCTCGATATAACCCATAAGCGGTACAATCAGCAAAACCGGAAGTACAGAAGATGGATAAGATGCAGCTGTAACTGGCAATCCGAAATAAGTCGTATTTCCCTGAGCCAGAAGAGCCGTAATGTTTGGATGAATCATTAATGCAGCTACTACCATTGCAAGATAAATATTGGAGCCAAGGCGTTTTGCCGTTGTCATTGCAAGTAGTATTGGCATAAAGTAAAAGAATGCATCTCCTGCAGCATTTAAAATTACAAACGTGCTGTCTGAGCTGTTAACCAGATTGAACGTGGTAAGCAGTGTCAATACCACCTTAATCATACCACAGCCAAGCATGGCAGGAAGCAGCGGCATCATACAGCCCGCAATAAAACCGGAAAGCCGTGAGAATAAGTTCTCTTTGGAATCTCCTGCTGCTGAGCCTGTGCTTTCTTCAAAATGACCCAGTTTTAACATCTCCTTGTAAACATTGCTGACTTCGTTTCCAATTACCACCTGGTATTGTCCGCCCTGACGTATGACCCGGATAACACCTGGAATTTTTTCAACATCTGCATCCTTCGGGATTGCTGAATCTTTCAATACAAACCGCAGACGTGTCATGCAGTGTGTCAGTCCTGATACATTTTTTTCTCCGCCGACTTTATCTAATATTGTCTCAGCGGTTTTAGCATAATTTAATGCCATAAAATTTTCCCCCTTTTATAAGGTTATTTTTTAGTCTATCTGAAAAGGTATCTGGAATCGACACCCGTTCATTCTAATTAAGTTACAAAAAAAGACCCTGCTAAAAGCAGACTGCCTACTGCCGCAGCCGCTTTATGTGCAGGGTCCTGCCCGGACTTCCAGTCCGGTAACAATCCCATCTCTCTGTTTTTACTGTGCTCTTAAAACGAACTAAGTCAGTTCTCTCGTCACTTTTTCTATATGAATCATCAGATACATCATCTCTTCCCGGTCCATCTCATAATAGTACCGGTCATGGATATAATCAGCTATTTTAACAATACAATTGTATGATTTGCGGTATTTATTCTTCAAAAGCTGATACCACTCATCATCCGTGGATTCATACTGCTTGTTCTGCAGCATGCGCTGCGCAAAAAATCGAATGTGTGTTACGAAACGCCGGTAATCCCAGGTTTCCGTATTTAGTTTCACCTGATAGGCAGCCTCAACGATATCTACAATATCACGTATAATACCGGTTATTAACTCCAGATTATCGGTCTCCTGCCTCTTGTTCTGACCATATACAAAGTGAAATGCCAGAAACATGGCTTCATCCTCTTCCATGGAAATATTAAGCCTTCTTCGGATTAAATCAACCGCATACTGACCGACCTTAAATTCACTGGGATAGAACCGTTTTCCTTCCCACAGCATGGCATTACGAAGGATAATTCCTTCCTTATAACGATCAACCGCTCCTGCAATATGATCGCAGATCGTCAGTATGATCCTGGAATCCAGCTGCATACCAAACTCATTCTTTGCATAATCAGCCGTCTGCTCGCTGATCTCCCAATATTCCTGAGGAAGTTTTGCAAAATATTCTTCAAAGTGGCGGGCATCACGCTTGTCATTCTGAATAAAGACACGCTCTACCAGTTTGTGGTCGACTTCATCGCCTTTTTTCTTACCAAAGCCGATTGCTTTCCCTTTCAGTATGATTTCTTTTCCCTCAGTATTATAAGTTAATACCATATTATTATTCAGAACCTTCTCTATCTTCATAAGCCCCTTCAGATAAAAAAAATAGACAAGCTACCAGGACCACTTATCACATTCTGCTAACATGTGATATCAACCCTGTAGATCTTGCCTGCCTTACCAGTCACAAACTACACATCTATTTTCTAGGTACAGTATATCATGTATATCTAAGGAGATCTATATACAAATCCGATAAAATTACTGTAACTTTTTGTCGAAAATGCACAATACAAGTATCCTGCACATAGCCGCACTCTATTATTAATCATACCATATTTTTCAATTCAAGTCTACAATATATCCATTTTTTAGTTTAAAATAATTATGCCGGCAATAAAAAATTGGAGGAACTATAAGTGATAGCGAAAGAATCAGACTGGTATAAAAAAATATGGAGCCTGGATATAAAAAATCAATCGTGGGTGGAGGATACCAGACAACAGACTGACTTTATTATTGATACATTAGGCTTGAGAGAAAGCCAGCGTATTCTGGATCTGGCCTGTGGTTTCGGAAGACATAGTCTGGAACTGGCCAGAAGAGGATTTCAAGTTGTGGGAGCGGACATTACCAACGATTATATAACAGATGCAGAAAATGCAGCAAAAGCAGAAGGGTTAAACGCCCAGTTCATTCTTTCTGATATCCGTGATCTTACATTTGATCAGGAATTCGATGCTGTTTTAAACTTAGCAGACGGAGCCATTGGTTATCTGGAAAATGATAACGAAAATTTAAAGATTTTTGATGTGATAGCGAAGGCCTTGAAACCAGGCGGAAAACATTTTATGGATATATGCAATGCTGAATATGCAGAATTATATTTTCCATCCACCAGCTGGGAGGCAGGTGAAAATGCCCTTTCTCTCTCCCGGTTTGAGTGGAACAGGGAAACAAAAATTATGCTGTACGGCGGTAAAACCATCACTTATGGAGATCCCTTAGTCAAACCGGAAAACTTCTTTGGGGATCCCATCAGGCTTTATACCCATAAAGAACTGGAGGGAATTTTAAAGGAAAGAAATATGGTGGTAAAACAGACCTATTCCAATTACTATGGGAAAGCAGAAACACCAAAAGAGCTTCAGCTGATGGTGTATTCAATCAAACTATAAAATCTGTTACAGCAAAAACCGGAGAAATGTACTATGATTACTTGTACATTTATCCGGTTATCTGCATATTGATTCAGCAGGTTTCGCCCTCAGAACCCACATCCTCCAGCTTTATTTTTATTTCCTTACCTTCATAAGAAAAAATCTTTGTTCTTCCTGAAGAAGTATAAACTACACAGGTACGCCCGGATATAGACTGGGAAAATACAAATTTGCTTTCACCCACACACAGTTCCTTATCTGTATCATTCCATGAAACCGGTATCCGGTTATACGCTCCGCTTTCGTATTCATACCCATCTCCTGCATCCTCATATAATTCAAAAAAACCATTTTTTCCTTCATATATATGGAATTCAAACGGCGTATCCACGGCTTCTTCCGTATATTGGAGTCCCTGCTCCATCGGGATAATCCCGCCTTCCCGAACAAAGACCGGTATCCGGTCAAGTGACGCTTCCACGGTAACCCACTGTCCGCCTTCATACTTTTCTCCGGTCTGAAAATCATACCAGCAAAAGCCAGAGGGGAGATAGCAGTTCCACTGCTTCTTTGTCTCTAAGCTGCAGTTTTCCGGCTCATAATACATGGGTTCTGTTACAGGGCAAACCAACAGGGCGTCCCCATACATGAACTGGGAACCCATTTCACAGGCAGTCTCATCCTCCGGGAAATCAAACAGAAGGCTGCGGAACATGGTATAATCACGAAGCATCACCTTTCCTGCCAGCGAATAGGTGTATGGCAATAGCCGGTATCTCAGACGGATGCATTTCTCCAGTGCATCATAAAACATGGTTCCAGGCTCCCCAAAATTCCAGATCTCTCTTGGAGTATCGGTTCCATGGGAACGGAACATAGGAAGAAATGCGCTAAACTGCATCCATCTGACATAAAGCTCACGGTACGCCGCATCTTCCGTTCCCAGCTCATATCCACCCTGCCAGAACCATTTGGGCTCCGGATCATTATGACAGCCGCACCCCCGCTTCTTCCAGTTGTCCTTTACCACAAAGAAACCACCAGCATCCAGGGTCCAGTAAGGGTGTCCGCTCATGCAGAAGTTCAGTCCCTCCCTAATCTGCTTTTGGAATGTTTCCCAGGTTGCGCAGATATCTCCTGACCAGAGAACAGTGCCATAAGCCTGTGAACCTGCATAGCCGGAACGGGTGAGATTTAATACCCGCTTATCCCCGCAGCTTTTCCTCTGATTCTCATAAATTCCTCTGGCATGAACTGCGCCGTATAGATTTGCAGCCCCTGGATCCAAGTATTTCTTATGTTCTTCCCCAACTAGCAAATATCTCTCCCAGGGCTCCTTTTTATAACTGCCCTTCCAGTCAGGTCCGCTGAACGGCTCTGTGGAATCACACCACCACGCATCCACACCCGCAGAAAAAAGTTCCTGCTCAAGCTGTTTCCAATACATTTTTCTTCCTTCCGGGCTAAACGCATCATAAGTGGAAAAATCATTTAAAAGCAGGCTGTTATTTAGGAATTCCTTATAATTCTCACCATTGGAGCTCATGCTGGGCCAAACGGAAACCATTACATGAACGTGTTTTCTGTGAAGCTCCTTTACTGCAGAGGAGAAATCCGGATAACGGGTTTTATCCAGAATCTTATTCCCCCATTTTCCATCCTCCCAGGTATTCCAATCCTGTACAATTCCATCAATAGGAATTTCCCTTTTTCTATATTCATTTACTACATCCAAAAGTTCTTCCTGAGTATGATAAGCCTCTTTTGACTGAATATACCCAAAAGACCACTTGGGCAGCATGGGCGCCTGGCCGGTCAGTCTTCTGACGCCTGAAATTATTTCATCCAGATTATTCCCCTGTATAATATAGTAGGAAAGCTGATCCACCGTATCAAAATAAACATAAGATTCCCGGGAATCGTCATTGAACGTCATTAGTGATCCGCAGTCAAATAAGATGCCATATCCCCGGTCTGATACGAGAAACGGGATCGGACTCCTCATGTTATGCTGGTACAGATACTGGGTGGTTCCTCTGTAATTATAGATACCTTCCTCTCCCTGCCCCAGGCCGTGGATCCGTTCCTTCTCCTGCCACTTAAAATACAGTTTGCCCCGGTAAGCAGTCCGCACCTGACGGCAAACCAGATTATTAATGAAATTTCTTTCTCCATCTACAGTTTTAACCCGCTGAACATCCGGGCTTTCCCCGCTTGTTGTGTAATGAAAAACAGGAATCTCTTCCAGTTCCCTTCCGGTTTCCTCGAAGAGCAGCCTTCCTGTTTCGGTAAGAGTCCAGCGCACTTTACCGGTTCTTATGTCAACTTCCCCGTTAATCCGCCCATTTCCTAACAGACAAGAAACTTCCGTATTCTCATAATCCAGTTTTCCCTGCTCCGGCAGTTCGATTCCCAGAGGGGAAGTCACCTGCTTCTGTCCATCTTTGCTGCATCTGCAATGTATAATGTCAGATGCAATATTCCGATAAGTCAGGGTCACTCCCCCTGCCTCTATCACAACCGGCCCGCTATAATTCTCTAACATAAAGTCATCCTTTCACTGCTCCGGCTGTCATACCGGATACAATATATCTCTGCCCAAGTAAATACACCAGGATTACAGGAAGACTGGTCAGCAGAATATCTGCACAAACCAGATTCCAGTCTTTAAAATACATACCGAAAAAATTATATACGGACAAAGTCATCGGCCATTTTGAAGAACTGCTTAAAAAATACAGCGGTGAAACAAATTCATTCCAGGTATTTAAAAAAGTCAGTACAATCACCGTGGCAACAGCAGGCTTTAACAGCGGAAGAATTACCGATATAAACAGCCTCACCGGTGAGCAGCCATCAATGACAGCCGCTTCATCAAGCTCTGCCGGCAGCTTTGCCACAAATCCATGAATCAGGAATACCGAAAATGGCAGCTGCATAGCCGTATACAAAAGCACAATTCCAAGCCTTGTATTATTTAGTGTAAGTAACATCATGACTTTTGTCAATGCCACATAATTAACCGGCATGGTAATTCCCAGTACCATGTAAAGGTAGAGAAAGCGGTTTAATTTTGAACGGTTTCTTGAGAATACATAAGAGGCCATTGCTGAAAGCACCGTACACAGAAAAACGCTGACTGCGGAATAGATGCAGCTATTCATAAAAGAGGTAAGAAGCTTCCCCTTTTCAATTACAACCAGAAAATTGTTCCACTGCAGCGGAAGTCCTGGAAATTTCAGGTTCATCTCCGATGCTCCCAGACTATCTTTAAAAGAATTCAGAAATATCAGCAGCATGGGAACAAGACAAATTGCCGTTATGAGCCACGCCGCTGCATTTACTGCGGCGGCGGCGGCTTTCTTTTTTGCTTTCATTATTCCTGCACCTCGTCTTTCGTCATCAGGCGGATCATAAAGAATCCGATCAACACCATGAATAAAAACATTACGGAGGAAAGGGCCGTACCTATGGCATACTGTCCAGTACCGAATTTTTTAAATACTGCCGTATAAAGAACCTCCGTGGTCGCTTTTCCCGGGCCTCCATTTGTTAAAGCATAGATCATGTCGAAGACCTTAAGTCCATATATGACATTTAAAACAGTGGTTGTTGCCAGTGTGGGCAAAAGCAGAGGTAATGTGATGTACCGGAACTTCTGCCAGCCGGAAGCACCATCAATGCTGCAGGCCTCATAATAATCCGAAGATATGGAAAGGATTCCGGCAATTAAAATTGTCATAATATAACCGGTCCCCCGCCAGATATCCACCGCCATCACCGATTTGAATGCGTATGCCGGACTTGTAAGCCAGGGTTTTGCAAGACCCGAAAGCCCGATACTCCGGAAAAATGTGTTTAACAACCCGGTTGACGGATTTAAAATGGAGGTGAAAATCATACCCAGTATCAGAGTGGACAGCACAGATGGCATAAACATAACCCCTCTGTGAAAATTCAAAAAGCGGATGGACTTTGTAAGCAGAACTGCAAGCGCAAGTCCCAGTATATTTTTTATTACAGTTGTTCCAAGAGTGAATACCAAAGTGTTTTTCATAATCTTCAGATAATTTCCATCAGCTGAAAATACAGTCTTAAAATTCTCCAGCCCCACAAATTTCAACTGGTCTGAATAAGATGACCAGTCTGTAAAGGAATAGCCGATTCCAATCACTCCGGGAAGGACAAATAACACCGAATATAAGAGCAATGCCCCAGCCGCAAACCAAGTAGGATATATCTTTTTTCTATTCATCGTATTCACTCTCTTTCAACTGATCTTCCATGCTGTCATTTCCAGGCCGGATCGCCTGCTGCCTTTGCCTGCTGGGCTCTCACTTCATCAATAGATGCCAGCACTTCCTCCGGAGTCATTTCTCCAACGATCATGGCGGACAAGTTGGCTCCCATCTCACTCCACTGCGGATTTACATATTTTACAGCTGTCTGGATTACAGTTCCCTTTTTGTCATATCTGTTATAAAAATCCTGAATTGTATCCGTATACATGCTGGGAGCATTATTAAATGGCAGTTTGTTGAACTTGCCTACATTTTCAGTGAGGTACTTAAGATTTTCCTCCTTGGCTAAAAACTCTAAATACTGCTGCGCCTCAGCTGCGTGTTTGGAACCGCTGAATATGAATCTTGCAGGACCTGCCGGGTTAACGTTTAATGTCTGGTTGTCAGCCAGCGGAATTACGAAATAGCCAATATCATCCACTGCAATCTCAGGATTTACCTTATTAACTTCCACTCCAAACCCCTGATTGGCAACGGTCATAGCATATTTGCCGGAGGCAATATTTTTTGCTGAATCCGCATAGGTATTGGACATGTAGTCTTCTCCCCAGTAACCTTTTGCTACCATGTCATTGATCTGGTTAAGAATTGTCATTAAGGTTGCATTTCCTTTAAACGGTACCTGGTTGCTGTTCCATTTATCAACGATACCAGGCTCAGCTGTTTCAGCCTCAACGCCTGCCTCAGGCAGCCATAATGTATGATGCCAGCCATCTGACACACACTCATAAATAGGAGTAATTCCTGCCGCCTTTATGGTATCACAGACTTTTTGGAAGCTTTCATAATCTTTGGGAATCTCCAGATTCAGCTTTTTGAAAATCTGTTTGTTATAACCGATTGCCCATACGGAAGATACGTCCTGAATCGGCTGCCCATACAGCTTACCGTCTACCGACAGCTGATCAGCCACCAATGGTTCAACCTGGCTTCCCCATGACGTTTTCGTTAAATCAACCGCATTTTTTTCCACATTGATCTGTGCCTTAATATCAAATTTACCACTCTGTGCTCCAAAAATATCCGTACATTCCCCGGTGTTTAACTTTGTCATCAGAAGATTCACATACTGATCGGATGGAATAATCTGATAATCAACTTTGATTCCTGTTTCCTGTGTAAATTTCTTGGACAGTTCAATTTCTGCATCCTGAATCCAGTCCTGGCTGGCCATAAAAGAAAGAGTAACTCCACCTTTTTCCGACGCAGCAGATGTCTTCGCTTCCGCAGATGTGCTTTCTCCTGCAGCCGTACTTTTCTGCGTAGCATTGTCCTCTTTTGAACAGCCGGAAAATGAAAGGGCAGCGGCCAGAGCCAGACTGAATGCAGCTAACTTTTTTAACTTCATAAAAAATACCTCCCCAAAATTAAATGTTGACTTTTATCATGTTATCTGTATTATATAGTGTAATATAGACATTTTTGAATGAACATTTCGATCTGTTTTCATGTATATTTTTAACCGGCAGAATAAACCGCAGGAAGGAAGGGCTTAAATGGCAGCAAATAAAACAAAGAATGTTAAAAAACACAGCATAATGTCAACACTTTTTCTTCCCTATACTGCTTTATTTATTGCAGTAATCCTGGCATTCACGGTTCATACAGTTTTTAGTGAAACCGGAAAGATAAAAGTAAATGCCTTTTCTTCCCTTCAGAATAATGCCGCCATGATTATGGGCAGCTTTGATTCTGTCATTCACGACCTTGATACTGTATCCCAGAATATCATTTATTCCAACCTGATAAAAGAAAAATTTGGCATATACATCAATTATCAGGACAACACCCTAAGTTCAAATGAAATTTATGAAAACATTAATAACACCAAAATCCTGTTTGACCTGATTATCGCCATGATCGGTCCCAATTCACCCGCCGATCAGACTTACCTCTATTCCCTTGATTACGGTAAATTTGGAGTAGGCCTTGATAATCATGCATCAAAGGAACGGGTGAGTGAAAAAGACTGGTGCAATAAGGTGGTTGAGGCTAAGGGAAAGAAATTTATTTACTGCGGTAAAGACGACACTCTTGGCCGCTTTTACTCCTATTCCGGTGATAATTATTTTGTATCACTCTGCCGCTTATATTATAGCCCGCTCAATGTTCCACAAGGTATTGTAGAGGTCAAAAAATCCTTTAAAAGTATAGCAAATACAGTAAATACGTTTAACAGCCCGTATCAAGAAGATGTATACATTTTCAGTCCGGAAGGGAAGACCATCTATACGACAGGCAGCTTAAGCACACCAGACAGCTATTACGATTTGATTCAGGCGCAGCAAAGCAGACCTGCCAAAAGCTCCGGGGTAAATCCCATCTATTTAAAATCAGAAAATAAATACATCATTTTTTCCTCATCTGAATATACCGGTTTTACTACAGCACTTGTTATTGATAACCGCATGCTGATGCAGCCAGTCCATCAATATTTAAACACAGCTTTTATTCTTCTGTTTACGGTCATGCTCATAACCGTAATGGTTTCCTATTTGATTTCGCGCAGAATTGCCACTCCGCTTTATAAGATCTACCATCAGGTACGGGCATTCCAGCTGACAGGGGAAGAAAAAGACACAACTGAATTTGAAGACATGGAAATTGGAATTACAGAAGTGAACACCTTATACCAGGCTTTATTAAAAATGCAGAGACAAGCAAGAAAATCAATGGAACGGGAACTTCAGCTTCAAAACAGTGACATGCAATCCAGAATGCTGGCGCTTCAGGCACAGATGAACCCTCATTTTCTTTACAACTCTCTGGCCACCATACAGGCAATGGCAGACGAGAACATGAACAGTGAGATCATTCTCATGTGCCAGACCATTTCCAGAATCCTGCGTTATATCTCCTCCGACAGCGAGCAGCTGGTTCTTTTAAAAGATGAGCTTGACCATACCCGTGATTACCTGGAATGCATGAAAGTAAGGTATTGTGACTCTCTTCAATTTGAATTTGACATACCGGAAAAAATGCATCAGATCCTGCTTCCAAAACTATGCCTCCAGCTGATCGTGGAAAATGCCATCAAATATTCAACCAGATCAAGTCCTCCCTGGAATGTAAAAATTCTGGGTATTATGACAAACACCTATTGGGAGCTGCAAATCCGGGACAATGGTCCTGGCTTTTCCAGTGAAGACCTGGAAAAACTGAAAAACCAGATTAACCTGATTGAGAAAAACGGCGTTCTGCCCAATCTGGAAATAGACGGAATGGGGCTGATGAATATTTACATCCGTTTTAAAATTCTATACCAGGGCAATCATATATTTAGACTGAGCAACAATGTGCCCCATGGCGCCATCGTTGTTATAGGAGGAATGATCCCTTGAAATATTCTGTTTTAATCGTCGAAGACGAAGCCTTAATTGCCAGAAATATAGCCAGAAGAATCGAACAGTTAAATCCCGCCTTTGAGGTGAAAGCCATTGCAACGAATGGTCTGGAAGGACTGGATTTGGCAAAAGAACATCTGCCCAATGTGATTTTCACAGACATACGGATGCCGGAGATGGATGGACTTGAGTTAGTTAGAAATATACACGAAAAATTTCCGTTTATCTTATGCGTAATCATCAGCGGCTATTCAGATTTTGAATACGCAAAGGAAGCGCTCCGGTATGAAGTGAGCAATTATTTACTAAAGCCAGTCAATTACGATGAACTGGAAAAGACACTGGCTGCCCTGGAAACCAAGCTTCTGGCAACCCAGGACCGTTTTGACTCCGTCACACTGCTTCATTCCTCTAACAGGGCAAAAGAAATAGTGGAACTGATTAAAGAATACATTCACAAGAACTATCAGACTCAGATTGATTTTACCACACTGGCTTCCGAATTTGGATTTTCAGTGCCTTATTTAAGCAAAATATTTTTCAAATACACAGAAATTACACCTTCCAAATATTTGAGAAACTACAGACTTAATATTGCCAGGCAGCTTCTGCGCAATCCGGAATTATCCATTGCCGACGTAAGCCAGCTCACCGGTTACCTTGATCCGTTCCATTTCAGCAAAACCTTTAAGCATGTTTACGGCATCAGTCCCAGTGAATACAGAAATGAATGATTAAAAAAGCTGTTTTCCCGCCCCACAGACAGGAAAACAGCCATTTTTTAATCTAAAATTTTTTGTATCATATCAAAAAGTTTCACAACATCGGAAATTCTTGTAGCTCCCGTTTCTTTATCAATAATCGAAGAATATACATGAGGAATGATGTGTTCCACGCCTGCATCAACCGCAATCTTTAAAATCTCCGAGAAGTTATCAAGGTCAATCCCTCCGGTTGGCTCCAGCCCGAATCCGCTCTCTGCGCAGGCTGCAGCGACCGCCTCATACTCCGCTTTCACCTTCAGTCCTCCCATGGGAAAATACTTCAGGGAATCAGCTCCCTGCTCCTTTGCCATTGCAATTGCAGTTTTAACCGGAACAATTGCAGGCTCCATGTCCTTACAGAGCGGACCGGTTGAGATTTTAACATATCCCACTTTACCACAGGGTGCAACCATGGAATTTAAAAATGGTCCCTCTCCCGTTTTGGCTCTGGTATATCCGCCTGCTGTAAAGGTCTGGTTGATGTGTTTCGGCTTAATCTGTCCGGATATATCCGCAACCGCTTTCCACTGTCCGGGATTTCCTGCACCCAGACCAACGGAAATGTTATTATCCACCGCTTCCTGATATCGTTTCATATCCTCCGCTGCACGTTCGGCATCGGGATAATTTGCCGACAAAATACCAACTGCAACATGACCCTTGGCAGCCTCATAAATTGCCTTAGCATTGTCAACGGAATTTGTCAGGCAGTTTAAGCAGACTCTTCCTTTGTAAAAATTCAATCCTTCCAACCTTTATTTCCCTCCATTTGCTGATTTGTGAATCTCTTTAAGCCTCTGTTCAATGATTTCCAGTTCTTTCTCACTGTTTAAAGGCCTGGGATCAATTGCGATAGAACCTACATTTGCCTGATAATCTCTGGTAAAGATGGCTACATCTCCCCGCTGCAGCTCTCTTACCACATCTTTTGCATTCATCCCGTATAGTTCGGGATTAAAATCAATTTTACAGCGGAATATTTCTCTTCCTGCCTCATCCTTAATAATTGATGTTTTGCAGCCTGGTATCTCCCCTACACAGGCCGCAAACCGCTCCAGCTCTTCTTTGGAGACAGGACTTGTCTTTTCCCCGGCAACATATTCCTCCACTGCCGTTACAAGTCCCATGGTGCACTCTTTTCCTACCTTCATAGCTCTGCCGATGCCTTTGTACTGCAGCCTCATGTTGTCTGCCAGTTCTCTTGTCTTGCATGCAACAAAACCGCTGGTTGGCCCTTCAATGGCTTTCGCTCCGCTGTAGCATACAAAGTCGGCGCCCATGGCCGCATAGATTTTTAAATCTTCTTCTGCTGCCGCATCCACGATACATGGAATCCCCAGACGTCCTGCCAGCTCAATGACTGACCCGGCATCTGGCATCTCCTTCTGAACACAGTGATGGGATTTCACAAACAGTATTGCCAGCGTATCCTCTGTTACTGCCTGTTCAATATCTTCAACAGAAGCCCCGTTGGCATATCCGGCCTCTACGATTTTCCCTCCTGCAATCTGTACCATCTCTGCAACCGGAGCGCCAAAATCCACGTTCTGCCCTTTTAAAAGAATAACTTCCCTTTTCGTAACGGAAGGAAGAAGGTCATAAAGGTGTTTTACTTTCTGTAAGTTTCCTCCGCAGATTAAGGAAGCAACTGCCAGTGCAATTCCAGCGGAGGCGCTGGATGTAACACAGGCATCCGCTGTTCCAATCAGATCTGCAATTCTTCTGCCCGCATAGACATAGAGATCGTCTATTACCACATAGTTGCCGGCTGCCTCCACCAGTGTTTCCCCCACACCTTTCGATATGGTGGAAACACCCAGCTTTGTCATTCTTCCGGAAGCATTAATCACGGCCTGAAGACCGCTTTTACTGTATATGTTTTCCATTATTACTCCTTAAGACCATTAAAGAATTCCAAGCAGAGAAGTGATGACAGATACTGCCACGACTGTAAGCAGAATTCTGTTATAATACGGTCCTTTCTTTCTTAAATAAAAATAGATGATAAATACGGCTGCCAGAGGAAGAAGACCTGGTGCTACCGTATTCAGTATGTCCTGAACCACAATCTGCGTTCCGCTGGAAAAACCAAACTTCAAAGGTGTGGATATGGTTACGTAACTTGCAGATAATGCCCCCATCATGGTAAGACCAATCACATTTGCTGTAAAGATAATCGATTTCATCTTGCCGCCATGAAGCAGTGATACCACTGACTTTTTGCCTAATGTGTAACCATTATGAATCAGCCAGTAAGCGATGGCAATGGTAATGGCCGGATACAGAATCAGCGGCAGAATGCCTCCCAGTGCAGAACCGCTGCTTGCAAAAGGAAGAAAGATAGAAATAATGATCGGCATGATTGCTGCCCATACAATCGCATCTCCCATTCCCGCAATAGGTCCCATCAGTCCGGTTTTAATGCCCGTAATTGCCTCATCTGTTACATTCTCTCCATTTGCTTTCTGTTCTTCCATGGAAATGGCAATTCCCTGAATGATGGCGCCGAAGATTCCTTCCGTGTTAAAGAAAACCAGATGGCGCTTTAAGGCTGCACTCAATTCCTCATCTGTATCATACAGCTTCTTTAAAACCGGCGTCATGGACGCACAGAATACAAGACTCTGCAGACGCTCATAGGAATTGGAAAGTTCTGCGCCGGCATAATAAATCCACATGGATTTGGTAATATCTTTTTTATTCAGTTTTTTTACCTGTGTCTGCTCTCCCATCTTAAATCGCCTCCTCCTTTATCTGGAATAAACCTAACAGCAATGCAACGCAGGTTGCAAAAATTGCTACAGCCATTGTATCAAGTTTTAAGTACATAACTGCGAAAAATCCTGTTATAAAGAACGGTATCAGTGACTTCTTTCCAATAACGGATAAGGTAATTGCAAAACCGAGAGCCGGAAGAATTCCTCCCATGATTTCAAAGGAATGCATCAGCCACTGAGGAAGAACCGCTATCAGCTTCTCCACTGCTGTTACACCAAAAAAGTCAATTGCAAATACGATTGGAAAACGGATTACCAGTCCTGCGATAGCCGGGTAAAGAAACGCTGCCCGCAAAATCCCTTTTGTATCCGCTTTTTCCGCATAGCGGTCTGCCATATGAACCCAGACTGCATTGGTACTTCTTCTTAACTGATCCACAAATACTCCAATTACTCCAAATGGAATTGCCAGAGCAATGGCAACCTCAGGAGTCATATTAGACATTACTCCAAGAGGAATTGCAATGCATCCTGCAAGAGCAGGATCACTGGGCACATTACCGCCGGGAGTGGATGTAACCCCTAAATAAACCAGCTGAAGTCCAGCACCAATCTTCATGGCCAGAGGCATATTTCCCGTGAGAAGCCCTACAAAAACACCGATGACAACCGGCTGCAGAAGCATGGAAGAAAAGGTATATCCAAATCTCAGACGGCAGAACCAGTAATAAAACCCCATACATACAGCTAACATCAACACACTCATATCATACTCTCCTTAGTTATTGTATTTTTTTAAAATGGTGTGAAAATCCTGCGGTACATCTTCCGGAATTGTCTGGAAGATAATCTTTACTCCTGCCTCCTGTAACGAAATCAACTTTTCCACATCTTCATCATCCAAAGTGATATTCTGAAATACCACTTTCCGGTTAGGAGCTCCCCCCAGCCCTCCTACCTGAATATCAGTGACCTTAATTCCTCCGTCATATACTTCCTTCATGCTTGCTAAATCCGGAAGCAGTAAAAGTACCCGGCCGCTGCCAAACTGGTCTTCATTCCAATTCTTTACTGCATCTGCTCTGCTTAAACATTCGACCTTAACCCCTGCAGGTGCAGACATTAAGTAAATCTCCAGCATAAATTCATCCGCAGCCAGACTGTCGCTTACTACAACAATCCGATTGGCTTTTGACTGATTCACCCATTTGGTCATAACCTGTCCGTGAATCAGCCTGCTGTCAATTCTGCATAATACAATTTCTGCCATTCTAACTCTCCTTTTTTCCCATTGACTTTGTGACCTCACTGATCACATCAATGATTGATGACTGCCCCTGCTGCAAAACCACTTCAAAGTTGCAGTCTCCGGTGTACTGGATCTGGGTACAGGCTTCAATCATGAGTGGCGCATTCAGTCCTGAAACCACCTTAATATTCCGCTCCCGTCCGATCTTTGCACCTGCATTGGTGGTTGTTCCGCCAAATACATCCGTAAAAATCAGGGATTTTTCCGGCATCCCGGCTGCATATTCATCCACCTTGGCGTAATACTCTGCAAACGTAACCTCCGGCAGAAGCGGGATCTCATGAACAAAATCAACGCTTCCCATAATCATTTTCAGACTTTCCGTCAGCGCCTTTCCCCAGCCTCCGTGAGTTAAGAGCAAAATCTGCGGTTTCTCCATATCGTACCTCCTCATCTAACATTTTGTATTTCCTTTTGTAATTCGAATTGTAGCATACTACATTTTTTATGTCAATATTGTATCTATATTATTTTCACAGTTTTATTTATGTATTTTGCTACTTTTTTGTAATTATAACTTTTTTAATCAAGGAATATTGAATTATAAATCAGAAATATGATATACTTAATCTGAAATTCACTACATAACTACTACAGAAATAACAAGACGGCTTCCCTTTTCCGGGAAGATTGAAAGGAAGGCTGTATTTCAAATGACAGAAAACTATGAACTGTTTACCTTAATGGCCCGTATTGACGGCATGTCCAACCAATTCACCAAAACGGACTGGAAAATCGTACAATACATCAAAAAATCTACAATGAAATTCATTGAGCTCAGTGCCCAGGAACTGGCAAAGGAAATTGGAACTTCCGACGCCAGCATCATACGTTTTGCCCAAAAAGTAGGGTACTCAGGCCTGAATGAATTAAAATATACCATGCAGAAGGAGATCGACAAAAGTTCTTCCTCCGTCAATCATTCCGACTACTCCGCCCTGCTCAACGACTACAAGATGCTCTTAGACAGCCTGTTTCACTTAACCAACCCTGCGGATATCAGCCATACCAGAGAGCTGATGTTAAAATCACGGCGGATCTTTATTATCGGACTGAATTTCAATCAGAACATAGCGGAAATAATCGCCCACAAATTTATGACTCTGGGTCTTACTGTGCAGGCGCTTACCAACTATGATACACTGAAGTTATATCAGAGTCTTTCTCAGGAGACTGATCTCTTTATCACCATCTCTCTCTCCGGAAATCACAGACAGCTGGCTTCCATACTGGCTGATTTTAAGAAAAACGGCAGCAGTGTCCTGCTCATTACCAATTATGAGAAATCCCTCTGCTCTCCCTATGCCAATATCATCCTTCTGATTCCAAAGACAGATCTGCTTTTAAGCAGCAACACCATAACAAGGGAAATCCTCATACTGGTTCTCTTTGATATGCTGTTCCATAATTTTCTGTCGGAGGATGTGAAATCATTCCAGTTCTTCCAGAAGGCTGCATCCTATTCCAAATTAAACAGTGATGACACAAGGGACGGACTTCAAAAATTTATGGATCTTCTATAGTGTGTAAATACATGTAAAAAAAGAACCCACAGCCTTACAACAGTAAAACTGTGGGTTCTTTAGCCTTAATCAGCGCACGTTAAAGCTTTCCATTGCAGGATGGAGATTAATAAATTGTGATAATTAAAGAAAAAAAGGGAAACACTATCTATCATTGATCAAACAACATACAAATAATTTATAGGAGAAAAACAATGCAAAAAGAATACTTATTGGAATCCAATGAAGTTATAATCCAGCTTGAGACATCTCCTCAGGGACTTACCGAAGCCCAGGTTGTAGAACGCCAGGAGAAATATGGTTTAAACAAATTAAAAGAGGGAAAAAAAGCAAGTCTCTTCAAAAAATTTTTAAAAGAACTTTCCAACTTTATGACAATTGTCCTGATTGCTGCTGCAGTTATCTCCGGAGTCACCTCTTTTTATGAGGGGGAAGGATTAATTGATACGGTTATCATTCTCCTGGTAGTTGTTATTAATGCAATTCTTGGAGTTTATCAGGAATCCAAAGCCGAATCTGCCATTGCATCCCTGCAGGAGATGACGGCAGCTACGTCAAAGGTAATCCGAAATGACAAACTAGAAATTATCCGCTCAGAGCAGCTCGTTCCCGGCGACATCATAGTTCTGGAGGCAGGAGACTCGGTCCCTGCCGATTCCCGGGTTTTGGAAAGCGCAAGCTTAAAAGCAGAAGAAGCCGCGCTGACAGGCGAATCTGTCTCCGTTTCCAAACACAGCGATGTAATTAATGCCAAAAATGGGGAAGTTGCTCTGGCAGACAGAAAAAACATGATCTATACCGGATCTACTATCGTTTACGGCCGTGGAAAGGCCGTCGTCTGCTATACCGGAATGGAAACGGAGATCGGCCATATTGCGGATGCCCTCAATACTGCCAAAGATGAAGAAACTCCCCTTCAGATCAAGCTTAATCAGCTTTCCAGGGTATTGTCCATCATGGTTCTGGGGATTTGTGCCTTAATGTTTGCTGTAAACATTTTAAGAACCGGTTTTTCCGGAAACGGCATTCATCTGGAAGAACTGATTGATACCTTCATGATTGCTGTTTCACTGGCTGTTGCCGCAATTCCGGAAGGCCTGGCAGCTGTAGTAACCATACTTCTGTCCATAGGCGTAACAAAAATGTCCCACAAACATGCAATTGTCAGAAAACTGACAGCTGTAGAAACCTTGGGCTGCACTCAGATTATCTGTTCGGATAAGACCGGAACTCTAACACAAAATAAGATGACTGTGGTTGAACATTCCACTTCAGATGAGCCTCTTCTCATGACAGCAATGGCACTCTGTTCTGATGCAGTTCTTGACCCGGACAGCCTTCAGGCAGTAGGTGAACCTACGGAATGCGCCCTGGTAAACGATGCATATAAAAACAGTTTATCAAAGCCGGTACTCGCCAGAGATTATGAGCGAATCGGAGAAGCGCCGTTTGATTCCGTAAGAAAGATGATGTCTACTGTACACAAAAAGAAAGACGGTACCATAATCCAGTTTACAAAGGGCGCCCCTGATGAGGTATTAAAATGCTGCAGCAAGGCATACATGAATGGAAGCATCGTAAACATGACAGATGATATCCGCTATGATATCGTACAGGCCAACAAGGCCATGGCTGACCGTGCACTTCGTGTTTTATGCGCTTCCATGCGGGAGTGGGAAGACGCCCCGCCTGCTTTCGCACCAGAAGCACTGGAGAGTGAGCTGATCTATCTTGGACTTTCCGGTATGATCGATCCCGTCCGTCCAGAAGTAAAAGCGGCCATCAGGGAATGTCAGAATGCCAGTATCCGCCCCATTATGATTACAGGGGATCATAAAGACACTGCCGTAGCCATAGCAAAAGAACTTGGAATTCTGGAAAATGAAAGCATGGCTATTACAGGAGGGGAACTGGAAAAATTATCAGATGAGGAACTGGAGAAAAAGATTACGAACTTTTCCGTCTATGCCAGAGTACAGCCTGAGCATAAAGTCCGTATTGTGAAAACATGGAAGAAGCTCTCTAAAGTGACTGCCATGACTGGAGACGGAGTTAACGATGCCCCCGCAATCAAAGAAGCGGATATCGGTGTTGGAATGGGTATTACGGGAACTGATGTCACAAAGGATGTTGCGGATATGGTTCTGGCAGATGACAATTTCGCCACCATTGTTGCAGCAGTAGCCGAAGGACGCCGGATCTATGATAATATACGTAAATCAATTCAGTTCCTGCTCTCCTCGAACTTAGCAGAAGTGATTGCAGTATTTGCCGCCAGCCTCATGGGCTTTATCATCTTAAAACCAGTCCATTTACTATGGATCAACCTGATCACAGACGGTTTCCCTGCTATCGGACTGGGCATGGAAACGGAAGAAGCTGATATCATGAAACGCGCTCCAAGAAACCCTGAAGACAGCATCTTTTCTGATGGGGTAGGTATTGATATTGCATTTCAGGGCTTTGTTATTGCACTCCTGACGCTGACAGCCTACTTTGTGGGGCATTATGTGGAAAGCGGAGCCTGGGAAATCGCAAAAAGCGCAGACGGCATGACAATGGCTTTTCTTACATTGTCTCTGCTTGAGATGTTTCATTCCTTTAATATGCGTTCCAGAAACAGTTCCATTTTTCATTTAAAGTCAAAGAATAGATTTCTGAACAGTTCTTTGTTTATGTCCTTCATTTTAACAACATCAGTTATTTACATTCCATTTTTAAGAAATGCGTTCTCGTTCGAGCATATCTCACTTATGGAATATGCTGTAGCTGTACTGATTGCAGTCACAATCATACCGATTATGGAAATCGTAAAATTAATGAAACGCAGATAATTATATGAGCGGCCGGATTCATCCGTTTCTATCAGTAAATGGAGAATTCCGGCCGCCTGATTATTTCCACCACCACCAACTGACAATCTGTTTTCTCACTCGCCAGGGTAATCAAATACTTTTTTCAGATGCTGAAAGAGCTGCGTATGCCTGGTCAGTTCCTCATACCCCTCATTTTTCAGGCACCATTTCATTGCAGTCAATACAAGAGCCGCATATAAATTAGACAAATAATCCAACAACTCCAACGACTTTCTGTTTGTCATTTTCTGTCTCTCATAAAAACTCTTCTGTAAGAAATCGTACATATCTTCATATAAATGAATGGATTCTGTATGAATGGTAAAAAGGGCCAGGATTTCCTCTTTCCTGTCAGATAAAATCTGATACACTGGTTTAAGTACCATAAGGATATGTTCTGTTGTATCGCAGTCAAACCGCTCTCTGACAGCCGCCTTTAAAAATTCAAATACTTCATCGCAGAGAGTTTCAGCAAGCTGATATTTGTCCATATAGTGCTTATAAAATGTGGAACGGTTAATTAAAGCACGGTCAAGAATATCCTGAACCGTTATTTTATGAAAATCCTTTTCCATCAACAAGGCAATAAACGCATTCTCAATATTTTTTCTGGTCTTTTTCACACGTAAATCATTCTGGTTCATATATATTCCTTCCCAATATTATTTTTATATATAAATAAGCAACATTATATATTGTTTTGTAGCTTATGTATATAACGGATAAAATTCTGTTGATTGAAACTTTCTGCCATTTGATTAAAATAATAATCAAAAAAGGAGAGATGCAATTATGAATGAATTAAGATGGTTTACCTGGTTATTCCCGTTATTATTTATTGTACATGATATGGAAGAGATTATTAAAGCAAAACAGTGGTGTAAAAAGGAATTAAAACAATTTATCCCACTTCCCATTACACCGTTCGGCAACACCAAAAGCACATCAGGCCTGGCTGTGGGGGTATTTGAGGAACTGATTTTATGGATTCTTGCTACCTTGCTTGGAAATATCACTGGCTTTTATGGTTTATGGTACGGCCTGCTGACAGCGAATATTATTCATCTTGTTCTATTCCATATTGTCCTGCTGCCCCTGTCTTACCGGCATTACGTGCCTGGAGAAGTCACCGCTTGGCTGACACTGTTTCCCTGTTGTTACATCCTGATTCTTGCGCAGAGGATCTTAAATTACTCAGCAGTTGAGATAACACTCTGGGTCATAGCCGGCCTGGTTTTCGCATTTGGGAATATGAAATTACTTCATAAGAACATACACCAGCTGGCAGGACTTGCAGGAGAATCGGAATAAAATGCATGCCTGCATTTATAAAAATATCTGATTTTCCTTTCTTTTCATGCCTGCATGGTAAAATATGGTTCTAAAAAAAGGAAGACGCAGTCTGGCTGTTCTGGCGGCTTTCGGGCAGACTTTCACACATGCATAACAACGAAGACATTTATTTTCACTAATCTTTAAGGTTTCGGGGTCAATGGCACCCACCGGACATTTCTGCACACAAGCTCCACAGGAATTGCAGGAAGTCCTATATATCCGGGGCTGCCTGACCAGAAACCTTGTCCCCGAATCCGGAAGTTCTGTTATAAATCCCGGCAGCATACATTTTGGTATTTCAGGACACGCAAAATTACCCATATCAATTTTCTTTTGAATACTCTCAGCAAAAAGCTCAGCCTGCTGCATATCCTGTACATCCGGTCTGCCATAGGCAACAGGAGCCTCATTGGAGGCATAAGTATGCTGACCAATAAATGCCCCTGCAGCAATCAGTCTGAATTTGTTCATCTCCGCAAAATTTTTAAATTGTTCCAGACTGATTCCAAATCCCATATTTCCATAAACTGAGACGGCTGCAAGGAGTGTTCCGTTCCCCTGTAATTGTTTTATATAATCAAACAAAAAATGAGGAATTCTTTCCCCGTAAACCGGTATTGCTATAATTACTAAATCACTGTCAACTGTTAAAACATCTTTTCGTTTATCAGGCAGAGTAATATCAGTAAAATGAACTTTACCGTTTAAACCATTTGAAATTGCCGTAACAATTGCTTTTGTTGTACCTGTTGCAGAAAAATAAATAATTTCCGTCTTCATATTTTCACAATCCGCTTCCTAGATTTCTTTAACAAAAAACATCTCCATGGGCTGCTCATACCCCGGAATATTAATAATCAATCCCCCGCTGCCTTTATATCCCATTTTTCTATAGAAGTGCTGGGCATTTTCATCAACCTGCGTGGAAGTCATAAGCATTCCATACCCCATCGTCTTCATATCTTTTTCCCAATACTCTATTAATTTTCTTCCATAACCCTTACCCTGACTCTCAAAATCCACATAGAGCATTGTGCAAAATGGAGTATTGTCCCAAAAAAGATTATATCTTAACAGACCTGCAGGAACATCATTTTCAAATAAAACATACCCCATTTTGTCCCTGATCTTTCTCTCAAATTCACTCTCCGGCAAATGTTTATCCAGTTTAAACCAGAAAGCTCTGTCTTCTTCCTGAACATATCTTATATGAATCATAAAAGACCTCTTCCCGCTTACTGATACACATTAATAGTAATCCTCATATTCTTCATTCGTCATCAACCGATATCCATTTTCTTCATCCCAGATCAGCTCTACATCCTCTAATGAGGCATCCCACTGCGCATCGGGAATCACTCTGCGAACCGAGGTCAGCCACTCAATGAGAAAAAATAATGCCTCTGTCTGCATTTCCATTGTTTCATCATCATCATCATATGGATACGGAAGCTTTGCAGAACCAGAAAAGATGCATGCTGGATCAGCCGGATCATAGGAATACTGGCGCAGGGCCTCTCCTCTTTCCGGAAAGGGATAGCTTTTCTCACATTCCTTTAAAATCTGGGCAACCTGCTCCTGTTCTGACTGAGTAAGAGGATAACTTCTATTTGCCTGATAATAAATACTTGTCATTTTTTCTGCTCCTTTTAACAAAATTTATTGAATTCTCCAATACACCCCATTAGGCATCTTACATAGATAACCGGGATAATTTTCGTTTACCTCACCCGTATCAATATCTCTGATTATAATATTTTCATGATACTCAGGATCTTCCCACCACCCAGAAAAATAAAGATCATTTCCTTCGCGAAAAAGCAGGCTCTCCGTATCCCCTATCTCGATTCTTTTATTTTCCGGCCAGACAATTTCATATACTCCATCGTTGCCAGTCCTAGTTAGCATAAGAGGGGACACTTTTAACATCAGATTGTAGCAATCTTTTACAATTTCTAACGGCAATTCTTTTATAATTTCAAGCCTCTGGCTGTGTGGGAAATAGCTGTATATCTGTATTTTTTGTTTGGAAAAATCAACCTCTAAAAAATAGAACGCTCCCTTGTCCCAGACGGGCCGTTCAATATACACATTCTCCTTTTGTTTAAATGGGCTGTAAACCCGACCCTCGGGATAATGAATCAGGTGGCACACCGTACCGGAATACATCTCTTTGGATTTTACTATTTCCTCTGCCTCGTATAAATCACAAGAGCTGTTATTGCTTTCTTTGCAATAAAACCACTCAAAGGTACCCTCTATCGGTTCTGGATATGAATCCGATATACCTTCAATTTTAATTACATTCATTCTCATTCCCCCATTTAACATTTTTATATTTGGAAAATCTCAGAAAATAAAATTCACTTTCGCAAGATTATCATACTATGCAGGCTATATCCTAACAGACTCCTATCTTCACATGTTTTCAAATGAAATTGATACCACTTGCTAAAATTCTCCTCATCAGCACTATTAATTTTGCTGGAAAGTAAGTAGTTTATCCCGTCTGCAGCGATATGTGAAACAATATTGGTATGAAAACTTAATGCCATTTCTTCCATTTGAAGAGGAGTCATATACAGGAATAGTCCGTCATTGGTTTTGTTTTCAAACCATTTGTCCACGTATAATCCAATCATCAT